>NC_015577.1:1927835-2570447 GCF_000214355.1 Leadbettera azotonutricia ZAS-9
GGTGCCGGGCATACTGGCATGGGATTTCTTCTTCGACGCGGCGGGCGTCAAGGCAAAGCCGGGGGATTTGTTCTCATCCTTCGGGGCCGACGATCAAAGCTCGCCTGATTTTAGCACCTTCTTTATGCGCTTCAGCTTTGGAGGGGGTTTCCGCTTCACCATACCCCAATTCCCCTTCAGGTTCAGCCTGGCAAAGCGTTTCCTGATTCAGGACGGCTCGGTGAAGTGGCAAGGCGGCGCCATAGGCCGCAACAGCAGCAACCCTGCAAAAGGGTTGGACTTTGTTATAAGCTTTGCCCTGTCTACTTATTAGGAAGGCATGTATGAAAAGATTGATTGTATTTGTCGCTTTGGCTTTTTCAGGCTTGGGCTGGCTGGGCGCACAGCAGCTTACCCGTTTTGCGGTGGTGGATCTCCCCAGGGTCTATGTGTCGTTCTTCAGGGAATCCAGGGCGGTACGTGAATTTGAAGAGCGTAGCGCCAGGGTGCAAAGCGAGATTGACCGCATGAATGCGGAGATCCAGGCCCTTAAAAACAACCAGATCAACGCCGAATTCCAGGGAAACCAGGAACAGGCCCTCAGGCTCGAATCGGAAATAAACCGCAAGTCCGATTACCTTAAAGAGTATTACAAGCTCAAGACTGCGGAACTAGAGAGCCAGAAGGCAAAGCTCACCCAGTCGAGCTCTTTTTTGGAGCAGGTCTATGACGAAATCCGCTTCATCGCAGAGAGCGAGGGCTACAGCATGGTGCTTAACCTGAAAGAAAATACCGGCATACTTTGGTACAGTCCCACCGTTGATATAACCGACAAGCTTATCCAGAACCTTTTGGATAAAGCGCGCCGCTAATTTCTTTGAGGCGGCTACGAGCTCTTCAGAAACCAGCCCCATGCTGGATCAGTACAGGCGGATCAAGAGGGATCATCAGGGGGAAGTCCTTTTTTTCCGGCTGGGCGATTTTTATGAGATGTTCCAGGAAGACGCAGTCGAAGTCTCCTCCCTCTTGAACCTTACCCTCACGAGCCGCACAGGCCAGCCCATGTGCGGAGTCCCTTACCACGCAGCCCGTTCCTACATAGCCCGGCTTATGAGGCTGGGCAAAAAAGTCGCTATTTGCGAACAGATCTCAGAGCCTGGCAATGGCCTTATAGAACGCCAGGTGGTGGAGATCATCACGCCGGGCACCACCATTGACGAGGATTACCTTGACAGGGGAAGTTCCAATTATCTCGCCTGCCTGGCGCTTTCAAAAGAATCGTTATCCTTTGCGTACATAGATCTTTCTATCGGGGATTTTTACGCTACTTCTTTTCCCTCTGAAAACGCGGCAGAATTGCTCAGAGGTGAACTTGAACGCCTTGATGTAAAAGAAATGATCATCCAGGAATCCCTTCTGGAAGAGTACAAGCCAATCAAGGATGCAATTGACGAACGCACAGGATTGGTGCTAAACCGCTGGGCCGACTGGCTCTTTGACAAAGAGAGAAGCAGGGAACGGCTTAACAAGCAATTCGGCTCCGCAAGCCTCAAAGGTTTTGGGCTTGGCGAAAATGCCCCCGAGATAATTTCTGCCGGGGCACTCCTGGATTACCTCGACGACACTGCCAAGACTTTAATCCCCCATGTGCGCGCTATTGCTGTGTATGACGATTCTGAATTTGTCGGCATTGACGAAGCTACCCAGCGCAACCTTGAATTGATCCGGAACCTGCAGGATGGGGAAAACCATTTTACCCTCCTTGAGGTAATGGATCATACCCGCACCGCTATGGGCCGCCGCCTCCTTAAGGGTCGCATTCTTCACCCCCTTCGGGACGCGGCGAAGATAAATGCCCGGCTCGGCATGGTGGAAAAACTGTACCATAACCAGGAAAAGCTAGGCTGCTTTAGGGATATGCTTGCCAAAACCCCGGATCTCGAACGCCTTTGCTCACGCATCGCAATGGACAAGGCCCACGGCAAAGATATGGCGGCGGTGAAAAACGCCCTGAATTCTTTTGGGTTGATTTACCAGGAAAGCCGCGTCTTTGATTTTCAATTCGAAAGCCCTGAAGCTGCCCTGTTGGCAGGGGAAAAAAATTCCCAAGCCCTGGTGCTTCTTGGGGAATTGAAAAAGCTCCTTGAAAAGGGGCTGGCTGAAGATCCTTCCATACTTCTTACAGAAGGAAAATTAATTCAGGAAGGTTTTGACCCTGAGCTTGACAGGCTGCGGGAATTGAGGGACAACGGCAGAAAAACACTTGAAACATATTTGGAAGAGGAAAAAGGCCTCACCGGGATTGCAAGCCTTAAAATACGGTACAACAGGCTTATTGGCTATTACTTCGAGGTAAACAAGAACCATCTATCAAAAGTGCCGGGACATTTTATCCGCCGCCAGGGCATGGCCACAGGGGAACGGTATACTACAAACCGCCTTGGCGAGCTTGAATCCGAAATAAACGGCGCCTCTGACAAAATAATCGAACTGGAAAAAAAGCTGTTCCTGGAAATACGGGAACAGGCCAAGTCTTGCCTGGAAAGCCTTGGCAGCGCAGGCCGGTATATCGCGGAGCTTGATGCTGCCCAATCCCTTGCGCGGGCCAGCACTATACATGGCTGGGCAAGGCCCATCGTGGATAACGAAAACCGCCTCCGCATAATCGAAGGCCGCCACCCCGTGGTGGAGGCCCATCTCCCCAGGGGGGAATTTATTCCCAACGATGTGATCCTCGACGAAGCAGGGATCGCCTTTGCCCTCATCACAGGCCCCAATATGGCGGGGAAATCCACCTATTTAAGGCAGGCGGCCCTTACCGTTATTATGGCCCAGGCCGGTAGTTTTGTTCCCGCAGAGGAAGCCATTATCGGTATGTGCGACCGCATCTACTGCAGGGTAGGGGCTTCCGACAGCCTGGCCAGGGGCGAATCCACCTTCCTTGTGGAAATGAACGAGACCGCATATATACTTCATACTGCCACAGAAAAAAGCCTTGTCATCATGGACGAAATAGGAAGGGGAACAGGCACCAATGACGGCCTTTCCATAGCCTGGGCAGTGTGCGAGGATCTGCTGGACAGAATTAAATGCAGAACTCTTTTTGCCACCCATTACCATGAGCTTTCGCAAATCTCCCATCCCCGCATGTCCAACAGATCCATGGAAGTATCTGACAACAACGGGGAGATTGTCTTTCTCAGAAAACTCAAAGAAGGCTCCACTTCCAATTCCTACGGTCTCCATGCGGCGCGTCTTGCGGGCCTCCCCGAAACAGTCCTGGAAAGGGCAGGAGAAATTCTGGAAACACTTGAAGCAGCAAATCCGATCAAAGCGCAAATACCCCCCCACGAAAAAAAAGAATCCAAGGTTCCTTCGGAAAGGGAAGCGAAATTCCTTTCCAAGCTCGCAAAGCTTGATCCCGATTCCCTGACCCCCCTGGAGGCTCTTAACCTCATCCACGAATGGAAAAAATCCGTTTCAGTCCCGGGTGAAAACTTCGTCAAACGCCGTTCCCTAATAAAAGATGAATCCGGAGGGCCTTCACTCTTTGATACAGAAATTTAAATCGTTAATCCTGGAATACCTCTTCCCCTCGGGCTGCGCTGTATGCGGTTCCATGCTGCTGGATAAGGAGGACGCCTGGTACGGGCTCTGCGGCGACTGCAGAAGGAGCTTTAAAATTGAAAAAACGGAGCGGTGTTCCTTATGCGGGAGGCCCCTCATTTCGGAACAGGGAACCTGCCTTGCATGCAGGGAGCTTGCGGCAGCAGAGACTCTCCCCGCTTATGACAAACTTATAAGTCTTTACCCATATTCCGGGGGAGACTTCGCTGGAAATTCCGGAAGTTACCTAAAACTCCTGGGTTCCTACAAATTCGGAAAACGCCTCTCTCTGGGCCGCTTCTTTGCGGATAAGGTGTACGAGGCCCTGGCGATGCTTTCCATTAGCGAAAGTGAAAACCCGGAGCTGGTTCCTGTTCCGCCCCGGCCCGGAAAACTGCGCAAAACAGGATGGGATCAGATCGAGTACCTGGCACGGTTTTTGAAAAAAAGGGAAGGGGAAGCAGGCAGCCTCAAAGTGGAGCGCTGCCTCAAGCGGCTTCCTTCGGAAACCCAAAAAAAACTGGACAGGGAAACCCGAAAAAGCAATCTTAAAGGTCGTATCGTGGTTAAGGGGAAGGTTCCGAAAACCGCCGTGCTCTTTGACGATGTGATCACCACAGGGTCCACCATGGACGCCTGCGCGGCGGCCCTCAAGGAATCGGGAACTGAGAAGGTTTACGGAATTTGCCTTTTTTATGATTGATGCAACCCACGTAAACCAGGCCAATATTCAAGGTGTAACCAAGCTCTTCCTTTTTGTCTTCGTGTCCTTTGTGTGTGATTAAACTCTTCTTTTATCCCTCTTTCCAAAACCTCCCAAATAGTACATATTTTTGATATCTTGGAGGATATTTCGAATGACTATTTCTAAACGTATCTCACTCCTGGTGGGTCTTTTGGTGCTCATAGTGTCAGCTAGTTTGGGGTTCATTTCCTTGACCATTTCTACAGGGATTGTAGAAAAGCATATGCTCAATACCCTGACTACCGAAGCAAAGCTTGGCGCGGATCTGGTCTCCACAACCATTCATTCCGAACTTGATACCCTGCAGGAATTGGCTAACCGTACACGGACTCAAAGCCTGGTCTTCGAAACCCAGAAAAGCTCTCTGACGCCGGATATCAAACGCCTGGGTTACATGGCTATGGCCTTTGTGGATATGGACGGGATTGCCCATTATTTTAACGATGATCCCACTACAAACCTGAGTGAAAGGGCTTATATGCAAAAAGCCCTTAAAGGGGAGCAGGAGGCCGCTGTGGTGCTCAGCAAAACCATTAACCAGATGGTAGTTATCTATGTCGCGCCGGTTTATAAGAATGAGTATCACAATGAGGTTGTGGGTGTGCTCATGGTACGAAAGAGCATCGATACGCTAAGCAATATTACGCTAAGCATAGGAAAGTATGATTCAAATATGCATGCTTATCTCTTTGACGAAACAGGAACCTTTATTGCCCATGACGATGACGAACTGGTGATAAGTCAATTCAATCCCATAGAAGCGGTAAAAAAAGACCCCTCCGTAAGGTCCATGGCCGACGCCATGCAAATCATGCTATCCCAAAAACAAGGAACAGTCGAATACGATTATAAAGGGAAGAAAAATACCTGCGTATATACTCCGGTGCCGGGTTTCTCCATAACTCTTGCCAATGCAGTGGATAATTCCATCCTCATGCATGATGTCAACAGGCTCAGGAATATTACCATTATCCTGGTAGCGGGTTTCCTGCTTATAGGAATCGTTATTGCTATTCTTATTGCCCGATCCATAAGCAAGCCGGTGAACTATGTCATGGGCGGCCTTAAAGCCCTGGGCGAGGGGGATTTAACCAAAAAACTTGAAATAACTTCCAAAGATGAAATGGGGAAGCTCGAAGAGTACGTGAATAATACGGTGGACCAGATTAGGAATATGGCCTTGTCCATTAATCGCCAGGCCGGCGTCCTGTCCGACATAGGGGGCCAGCTTGCTTCCAACATGACGGAAACGGCCGCCGCCATCAACCAGGTTACCGCGAATATCCAGAGCATCAAGGGCAGGGTGCTGAACCAGAGCGCTTCGGTTACCGAGACCAACGCGACCATGGAACAGATCACCGGGAATATCGCCAAACTCAACAGCAATATAGACAGGCAGACTGAAAGCGTGGCCCAGTCTTCATCGGCTATCGAGGAGATGCTTGCAAATGTCGAATCCGTTACCCAGACCTTGATAAAGAACATCGATAATGTGAATAACCTGGCAGGCGCATCCGAAGTGGGGCGCTCGGGATTGCAGGAGGTGGCTGCGAATATTCAGGAGATTGCCCGGGAATCCGAAGGCCTTCTGGAAATCAACGGCGTAATGGAAAACATCGCAAGCCAGACCAACCTCCTGTCCATGAACGCCGCCATCGAAGCGGCCCACGCCGGAGAGGCGGGAAAGGGCTTTGCGGTTGTGGCCGATGAAATCCGCAAGCTTGCGGAATCTTCAAGCGAACAGTCAAAAACCATTTCCACCGTTCTCAAAAAGATAAAAGAATCTATCGACAAAATTTCCAAGTCCACCGATAACGTCCTCCTAAAGTTCGAGGCCATAGACGGCGGCGTCAGGACTGTGTCCCAACAGGAAGAGAATATCCGCAATTCCATGGAGGAACAGGGCAAGGGTAGCCAGCAGATACTGGAAGCGGTGGCACGTTTGAACGAGATCACCCGGCAGGTTAAGGATGGTTCCGCAGAGATGCTTGAGGGCAGCCGCCAGGTCATTACCGAGGGCAGAAACCTGGAAATGGCAACCCAGGAAATAACCAACGGCATGAACGAAATGGCTACCGGCGCGGATCAGATAAACAGCGCGGTCAACCAGGTCAACAATATCAGCGGTGAAAACAGGGACAATATTGCTATTCTTTCCAAGGAAGTGTCCAGGTTTAAAATAGCATAATGCCGTTTGCAGACTTGACAACATTTCCGCTTTCGTCTATTGTAGTTATAGACAATTGATGATTCTTTGATAAAAGGGTCCCTCGAGAGAGACCCTTTTTTGTTGCACCCGTGTTCAGGGACGAGGAAGATGATGAAGTTTACCCCAAGGGTAAAGGATGCTAAAGATAGCGCAGGCCAGATATACGATACCCTGGAACCTGTGGTAAAGGGCCTTGGAATGGCATTGATCGAGCTTGCGGTTTCAAGGCATAAGGGTAGTGGTGCTTCCAAAGGAAGCATTCAGGTAAAGGCTGTGGTTTACAGGGCCGGGGCCATTGGGATAGACGATTGTTCCAAAGCGCACAAGGCCGTGATGCCCAGGCTTGAACTGGCTTTTCCGGGCCTGGATGTGTACCTTGAGGTATCGTCTCCGGGGATTGACCGGCTCATCAAGGACGGCAGTGAATTTGCCCACTTTGAGGGACGGGGCGTCAGGTGTTACAGGACTGATATTTCGGACTGGACAGGAGGCATACTTCTATCGTCCGATGATAAAGGTATAGTATTAAAAACTTTGAATGGGGAAGCGAGCCTTGAATACGAGATAATCGCCAAGGCAAAACTGGACCATTCTGTAGAAGCATAGGAGGACAAGCCGGTGGCAACGGATATGTCGGAAGCAATTCGCCAGCTGATTCAGGATCGGGGTATGTCTGAGGAATTAATCTTCAGGACTATCGAAAGTACCCTCCTGGCGGCATATAAACGCAAGTACGGGAACGCCGAAAACGCGGTGGTCCGGTTCAGCGATGACATGGAAGTTTCAATCTACGCCAAGAAGCAGATCGTGGACGGGGTCTACGATCCTGTTTCGGAGATTGACCTTGAGGAGGCCAGGGAGCTTAATCCTGATGCCGAAATCGGGGACGAACTGCTCATAGAGGTAGACCCAAAGGAATTTGACCGCAGTTCGGTCCAGAGCGCCAAACAGACCGCCCATCAGTCTATACGGGAAATCCAAAAGGATACCCTTTATTCTGAGTACAAGGATAAGCTCAATGAGATTGTCATAGGCTATTACCAGCGGGAACGGAACGGGACTATCTATGTGGATTTGGGCAAGATAGAAGGCATACTGCCTAAAAAGTTCCAGTCCCCCCGGGAAACCTACCATGTGAACGACCGCATCAAGGCCCTCATTACCGAAGTGGCCTCAACCCCTACAGGGCTTCAGGTGGTGCTTTCCCGTACCCATACCGATTTCGTGCGGGCCATTTTTGAGCTTGAAGTGCCTGAAATTTACGATAAAACCGTGGAAATCCACAAGATTGTCCGCGAGGCTGGCTATCGCACGAAGCTTGCGGTTTATTCCAACCGCGACGATGTTGACCCTGTAGGCGCCTGCGTAGGCCTTAAAGGCGTGCGCATCCTTGCCATCATCAAAGAGCTTGAGGGCGAAAAGATCGATATACTCAAATACGATCCGGACCCCAGGAAGTTCATAAAAAATGCCCTTTCCCCTGCCGAAGTGCGGGATGTTATTATTCTTGACGAAGCCAAGCATCAAGCCCTTGCGGTGGTGAACGATTCCCAGCTTTCCCTGGCCATAGGCAAGCAGGGCCTTAATGTGCGCCTTGCCAATCGCCTGGTGGACTGGAACATCGATGTCAAGACCGATGCCCAGTTCGAAGAGATGGATATTGCTGCCGAATCAAGGCGGGCGGTTTCCAAGCTCTTTGGGGACGAAGACAATTACGATGAGGAATTTTCGAGGATCTCGGAACTCCCCGGGGTGGATACCCAGGTTGCCCAGGCCCTCCTGGACAACAATATCGACTTTATCGAAGACTTCCTGGCCCTCTCCGAAGAGGATCTTGGCGGCATCACTGCCGTTTCCCCGAGCCAGCTTGAAACCCTGCGCAAACTCATCGAGGAATATGTCGAGATAGTTGAAGAGGGCGATGAAGAATACGAGGCTGATACAGGCGAAGCCGGATCTGAAGCTGCCGAGGAAGAACAAGAAGCGGTTGCCGAAGAAGAAGCGGAAGAGTATGAATGCCCCGAATGCGGCGCAAAGATAACAATAGACATGACCAGCTGTCCGAACTGCGGAATTGGCCTGAGCTTTGAATACCAGGATGAATAAGGAAGAATATGGCTGAGGAAAACGAGAACACGCAAAAACCCAAGGCAGAGCTTATAAAAAAAGCCTCCACTGAACACGAAGCCCCTGTTTCTGCAGAAGCAAAACCGGCTCAGGAACATGGCCGCAAGGTAATTGTGATCAAGAAAAAGCCGGTCCCTGCTGCCCAGGCTGCTCCTCCCAAAAAAGTCCAGCCCAAGGTAGTGGCTACCCATCCAGCAGAGATTCCGGTAAAGCTCCCTGCGGGAATTCCGGCGAAGCCCCCTTCAGAGCTGCAGGGGAAATCCCCGGCGGAAACATCGGCGAAGCCCCATGAGGGAAACGCCGCTGAAGAGGCGACTAAAAAAGCCGAAGTGCCTGCCCAGGCCGAGGCCGCCACGGCGGAACGCAAGACCGATTCGGAAATTCCTGCGGCGCCTTCTGCCGAGGCTCCGGCAAAGGCCCCTGCTGGAAAGCCGGCAAAAGAAGATGTCCCCTCATTCCCCATTACCCAGCGCCCGGTTGCTGCTGCAGGCAGGGTTGGGGGCAAATTTGTCGGCCCCAGGCCGAACAGGGATGAACCTCCTCGCCATACTTCAAATACCACATCATCGTCGCCTTCCCCGTTCCAGCAAAGGCCCCAAAGCTCTGCAGGAAGGGTCGGCGGAAGGCCTGTCGGGGGAGGCGGTTTTCCCCCCCATACTGATTCGCGTCCTGGCGGGAGCGGCCCAAGGCAATTCAACGGGCCTGGCAGTTCTGGCGGTCCGGGAAGACCCGGAGGACCGGGCGGCCCTGGAGGTCGGCCGGGCTTCGGTCCCAGGCCGGGCGGTCCGGGAAGACCCGGAGGACCGGGCGGCCCCGGAGGTCGGCCGGGTTTCGGCCCCAGGCCTGGCGGTCCGGGAAGACCCGGAGGTCGGCCGGGCGGTCCTTCATCCGCCCCTCCCTTGCCCGAGGGAAAAGGGCCGGCGAAAAAGACCTTTAAGGCCAAGAAGCCTGCCTATACCCGGAAGGAAAAAGAACATGAGATGGAGGAAAAGCTCCTCCAGACCAAGAAGAAGATTACCCAGATTGCCAACCCCATACCCAAATCCATAGAAATTATGGAAGTGGTTTCAGTTTCGGAACTGGCCCGCAAGATGAACCTCAAGGCTTCGGATCTTATTCACAAGCTGATGAGCCTGGGCCAGATGGTAACCATAAACCAGCAGATAGACGCCGAAACAGCCAGCATACTTGCGGCGGAATATGGCGCTGATGTTAAAATCGTTTCCCTGTACGATGAAACCCTCATCGAGTCGGCCTCTGACGAAGGTGCGGCCCTGAAACCGAGGCCGCCTGTGGTAACGGTCATGGGCCACGTTGACCACGGCAAGACCAAGCTGCTGGATGCCATACGCAGCGCCGACGTTGTCTCGGGGGAATTCGGCGGCATCACCCAGCATATAGGCGCTTACACCGTAGAGACCCCCAACGGGAAGATCACCTTCCTTGACACCCCGGGCCATGAAGCCTTTACCCGCATGAGGGCAAGAGGCGCCCAGGTAACGGACATTGTCGTCCTCGTGGTGGCGGCAGACGACGGCGTCATGCCCCAGACCATCGAAGCCATTAATCACGCAAAGGAAGCCGAAGTTCCCATCATTGTGGCGGTGAACAAAATCGACAAACCCGAGGCCAACCCCGACAGAGTAAAGAGCCAGCTTTCAGACCTTGGCCTCATGCCCGAAGACTGGGGCGGAACAACCATGTTCGTGGAAGTGTCGGCGCTTAAAAAAGAGGGCATCGACAAGCTCATTGATGCCATAATCCTTCAGGCGGAGATTCTGGATCTTAAGGCCAATTATGACCGCAGCGCGGAAGGCAAAGTGCTTGAATCCAGAATTGACCATGGCCGAGGCATTGTTGCCACTGTCATGATTGAAAGGGGCACTGTCCGCATAGGCGACTCCTTTGTCGCGGGCATCTGGCCCGGAAAGGTGCGGGCCCTCTTTACCGATAAAGGGGACAAGGTTGAAGAAGCTACACCCTCTATGCCCATAGAAGTCCTGGGCTTTGAAGGTATACCCAATGCAGGGGATCCCCTCCAGGTGGTGGATGACGAAAAAACTGCCCGGGGTATTTCGGCAAAACGCCAGGAACTCAAACGTTTTGAAGATGCCAAAAACATCAAAAAGATCACCCTGGACAACCTCTACGACACCATCAGCGACGGGGCTATTCAGGAGCTCAAGGTCATCATCAAGTCCGATGTGCAGGGGTCAGCAGAAGCCCTCAAGCAGAGCCTCGAAAAACTGTCCAACAAGGAAGTCCGGCTCCATGTTATCCAGGCTCTGCCCGGAGCAATCAACGAAGGCGATGTGGACTTGGCCATTGCTTCCAACGCTATCATCATAGGCTTCAATGTACGCCCTGTTCCCAAGGCTAAAATGCTTGCAGAGCAGGAAAAGGTTGATGTCAGGAAGTACAATATCATCTACAAGGCTGTTGAAGAAATTCAGCAGGCCATGGAAGGCATGCTCAAGCCTGACACCAAGGAAGAAGTCATCGCCACTGTGGAAGTGCGGGATACCTTCAAGACCCCCAAGTTCGGCACCATCGCAGGCTGTTATGTCCTTACCGGCACGGTCAAGCGCAGCGCATCCCTCAACGTCATACGGGAGGGCATTGTGATCCACACCGGCAAAATCGGTTCCCTCCGCCGCTTCAAGGACGATGTCCGCGAAGTTGCCTCCGGTTATGAATGCGGCATCGGCGTAAACGGCTTCGATGATGTGCAGACAGGGGATCAGTTTGAAATATTCGAGATGATTGAAGTCGCAAGGAAGCTGTCGAGTTGACAAACAGGACTGAACGCATAGGGCGCCTGATGCAGGAAAAGATCGGCGCCCTCATTGTAGAAGGCAGAATCAAAGACCCCAGGGTGAACCCCTTTTTATCTGTAACCAGGGTTTCTGTATCCAGGGACCTGGCTTGGGCGGAAGTGTACATTTCAACCTTTAAACCCGAGGCCAACCTTGCCAAAGGGGTTGAAGGCCTCCAGAGCGCGGCAGGCTTTATACAGTCCCAGCTCGCATCTTTGATGAAGCTCAGGCAGACCCCCAGGCTCCGCTTCCACGATGACCTGAGCATCAAAGAAGGTTTTGAAATCGTAAAAAAGATAGAGGATCTCAATCACGGACATGCCGAAGGCCAGTGACAGATCAGGCGTCCTGCTGCTCAATAAAAACCCCGGCCTTACCTCCTTTGAATCCCTTTTCGCAGTAAAACGCGCCTTTAACACCCGCAAAGTAGGCCACACCGGAACCCTTGATAAATTCGCGTCAGGTCTCCTCATAGTTTTAATCGGGAAAGCCCTCAAGATTGCCCCCTGGTTTTCTTTTTGCGATAAAGAATACGAGGCGGTAATCAGGTTTGGCGTAGAAACCGCAACCCTTGATCCCGAAGGGGAAGTTGTAGGGAAGGGGCCTCTCCCTTCGAGGGAGGCAGTGGAAAAGGCTCTCGAGAATTTCCGGGGAGAGATATTGCAGGCGCCGCCTTTGTATTCTGCCATCCATGTAGATGGCGTGAGGGCCCATGAAATTGCCCGCTCCGGCCGGCAGGTCGAAATGAAGAAACGCCCTGTGACAGTATACGAAATTGAGCTTAGTTCCTGGGACCCTCCATTAGCGGGTTTGAAGGTGCGATGCTCTGCAGGAACCTACATACGTTCATTGGCCAGGGACATTGCCCTGGCTGCGGGGAGCAGGGGGCATCTTGCTTCGCTTTGCCGCACAAGGATTGGGGGGTTCAAACTTCAGGACGCGGCGAACGCTGAAAACCTCAATTCAGCTTTAAAACCCTTGAGTCCTACCATTTTTAATGCCTTGAACATGGAGCTTTTCTTTGTGGACATCTCGGATGTGCAAAATATCATACATGGTAAAGTATTTTCTCAAGTGTTCGGGCTTTATAAAAAGTATCTGGACCTTCCCGCTGCCGGTGATGATCGCCAACCCCCTGAGGGCAGGCCATTCATACCAAATGTTTCCGCTGTATTTTATAACGACGAATCCTATAATGATGAACTTGCGGCAATAATCGAATGCAAAGACGGCAAGTGGAAATACAACCGTGTATTTGCGGCAGACAAGGGCTGCAACATTCCTGATTGACTTTTTTGAAAATTTCAGTAAACTGATAGATGAAATTTAGGAGTAATATAAATGGCTTTAAACAAAGAAGAAGTAACCTCTATCGTCGGAAAGTTCGGTAAGAATGAAAAAGACACCGGCACCTCAGAGGTCCAAATTGCCCTGCTCACCGAGCGTATCAATCAGCTCACCGAGCATTGCAAGCAGTTCAAAAAGGATAAGTCCAGCCAACGGGGCTTATTGATCCTGGTCGGTCAGCGCCGCCGGATGCTGAAATACATTCAGCGCACCAATTTGGAGAAATACCGCAGCTTGATCAAAGAACTGGGACTCCGCAAATAAATGATTCAAAAAGTAACATTCCAAATTGCTGGCCAGGAGTTGATCCTCGAAACCGGCAGAATCGCGAAACAGGCCAATGGGTCTGTATTCGCACAGTACGCAGGGTCTGCGGTTATTGCCACGGCCTGCTCCTCATCAGACGCAGTGGAGGGCCTCGACTATGTGCCCCTCACGGTGGATTACAACGAAAAGTATTACGCCGCAGGGAAGATCCCCGGCGGGTTTATCAAGCGCGAAAGCCGCCCCAAAGACAAGGAGATTCTGGTCTCCCGTCTCATCGACCGGCCCATGAGGCCCCTCTTTGACAAGGCTTTCGGTCGTGAGATTCAGGTAGTGCCTACCACGCTTTCAACGGATCAGGTGAACCCTCCGGACATACTTTCCATCATCGCCTCGTCGGCGGCTGTGCACATTTCGGACATTCCCTTTGGCGGGCCCATCGCGGGCGTGCGGGTCTGTTCGGTTGACGGGGAACTTGTGGTAAACCCCACATACGAGCAGATTGAAAAATCCACCCTCGAAATCATGGTTGCCGGTACTAAAGACGGTATCACCATGGTAGAAGGCGGTGCCAACGAGGTAAGCGAAGATCTCATGATCGCCGCCCTCGAAAAAGCCCACGCCATGATCATCGAGCTTTGCGATCTCCAGAATAAACTCAGGGAACTGGCGGGCAAGCCCAAGCTGCCCCTTACCACGGTTTCATTCACCTTGGACAACAAAGACGCCATACGTTCCGCGGCCTATCCACGGCTTGAAGCAGCCTGTTTCCTGCCTACCAAGGGCGAGCGCCATGACGGCATCAAGGCGGTCAAAACAGACATTGCCTCCCAATATGCCGCCCAGCTCGAAGACGAAAACCAGAAAAAGCTGTTCGACGCCCTTTTTGAGGATATGCAGTACGAAATCCTCCGTTCCACTATCCTGGACAAGGGAAAGCGTGTAGACGGAAGGGGTACCGAAGACATAAGGCCCATCAACTGTGAAGTGGGCATACTTGCCCGTACCCACGGTTCGGCTCTCTTTACCCGGGGCGAAACTCAGGCTCTGGCAGTTACCACTCTGGGCACTGTTTTTGACGAGCAGATCTTTGACGACATTGATGGGGACAAGCGGGAACATTTCATACTCCACTACAACTTCCCCCCCTATTCGGTGGGCGAAGTTGGACGCATGGGTACGGGCCGCAGGGAAATAGGCCACGGCAATCTTGCCCGCCGCTCCCTCGAAGCCATGATCCCCGGCAAGGACGTATTCCCTTACACTATCCGGGTGGTTTCGGAAATCATGGAATCCAATGGTTCATCCTCCATGGCCTCGGTCTGCGGCGGAACCCTCTCCATGCTCCACGCCGGCGTCCCCATGAAGAAGCCTGTGGCAGGCATTGCCATGGGCCTCATCACAGAGGGGAAGGGCGGACCCGGCGACCGTTTCGCGGTGCTCTCGGACATCCTTGGTGAAGAAGATCACCTGGGCGACATGGACTTCAAAGTCGCGGGAACCGAAGACGGCATCACCGGCTTCCAGATGGACATCAAGATCGCAGGGGTATCGCCTGAGATCATGAGGAAGGCCCTGGATCAGGCAAAGCGGGGAAGGCTCCATATCCTTTCGATAATGAACGCCACCCTTGCAAAGCCTGTGGAAGCTATCAGCGAATACGCGCCCAAGATCGTTACCCTGAGAATTGACATCGATAAGATCGGCGCCCTCATCGGGCCGGGTGGGAAGAATGTCAAAGCCCTCTGCGAGCAGTTCGGCGTAAGGATCAACACCGAGGACGACGGCACCGTCAGCATCTTCGGCAAGAACACCAAGGATGCGGAGGACGCAAAAGCCGCAGTGCTGGGCATAGTCCTGGATCCCGAAGTGGGAAGGATCTACAACGGTACCGTAAAGCGCATCATGGACTTCGGCGCCTTTGTCGAAATACTCCCGGGCAAGGAAGGGCTGGTGCATATTTCCAAACTTTCACGCCAGCGGGTAGCCCTGGTTACGGAGGTGGTTAAAGAAGGGGACTCGATTCCCGTCAAGCTTCTTGAGATTGACAGAATGGGCCGCCTCAACCTTTCGTACATCGATGCCATAGACCCCCAGGGCAGTTCCGAACAAACCGAGAGCAGGCCCCAGGGCGGAAGCCAGGGGCGATACAACGACAGGCCCAGGCGCTAATGCCTTTTGATGAGCTTCATAAAGGGGAAAGGCCGCTTGTAAAGATCCGCAAAAAAGATCCCAAGGTGTCGCTTCCCCGATATGAAACTCAAGGCGCCGCAGGCATGGATCTGCGGGCCTTTATCGAAAAAGAAATTTTCCTCTCCCCTCTGGGGAGGGCCAAGATCCCTACAGGCCTTTTTATGGAAATTCCCCCTGGCTTCGAAGCCCAGGTGAGGCCCCGCTCGGGTCTTGCCGCCAAAGCAGGCATAACGGTGCTTAATTCCCCGGGAACCATAGATTCCGACTACCGGGGTGAATTAGAAATAATTTTAATAAACCTTGGATCTGAAACCTTTACAGTCAAAAACAATGACCGCATAGCCCAGCTTATCATTGCCCCGGTTATACAGGCTGAAACAGAAGAAACCTTTTCCCTTTCCGAAACCTCGAGGGGGGAGGGGGGATTCGGTTCTACCGGAGTATAGGATGCCAACGAAACCCCCTACGGTAATAGGCCGGAATATTTCCTGGACTATATTCAGGTACATCGTTGCGGATGCGCTTTTTTCCTTTCTCGTAGCCTTCCTCTTTTTCTTTTTTATCTTTTTTGTGAATCAGCTGCTTCTGCTGGCCCAGGAGATTCTCACCAAAAAAGTGCCTTTTTTTCAGGTAGCATTGCTGGTGGTGTATTCCCTCCCTTCGATTATTGCAATGTCAGCCCCCTTTGCCTGCCTTGTGGGAACCCTTATGACCATAGGCCGCCTTTCTTCGGACAACGAAGTATTGGTGATGATGTCGTCGGGCCTTTCATACCGGAATATTTTTGTTCCGGCTCTGGCAGTGGGCATTGTCATATCCATGCTTTCTTTTTTTACCAACGATGTGCTTCTCCCCGCAGGGACCGTGCAGTTTTCGCGCCTTTACCGGCAGATATTGGTATCCACGCCGGCATTGGAACTGGAAGCCAATTCGGTTAAGCGTTTTCGTGATACCGTGATTGTAACAGGGCCTGTTACGGGGCGCGCCATAGACAATGTGCTGATCCTCGACCGTACCAGCGACGGCGAACGCCGCGTGATCATGGCAAAGAATGCTGAACTGAAAGACGCGGGCAAGGAAGGCTTGAGCCTCGACTTGAACGAAGCCTTTATTCAATCATCAAAAGAAATAATGCGGGATGATTACGATTACGCCTCGTCGGGGTTTCTCCGTTACTGGGTACCCCAGGAAGATTTGATACAAGCCGTATCTTCAATCGGCCCCAGGGAAATGAGCTCCGTCGATGTGCGGCGGGAGATTGGCGTCAAGAACGCGGACTTGCGGGAACGCCTTGATGATCGCTACGGCAAAGCCCTGATACAGGGTTTGAGCCTTGAAGACAGCCTCAGGAAAGGCCCTTCCAATGATGCATGGAACAGAAGGGAAAATTATTTTACCGCATATACAAGGGAATTTCAGGCTGCCAGGGCCATTGAAAACGACAGGAGCCTTCTCATTTACCGGCTTGAATATTACAAGAAATTCTCCATACCCTTCGGCGCCTTTTCTTTTGTGTTTCTTGCGGTGCCCTTGGGATTATTGGCAAAAAAAAGCGGCCAGACTGTTGGGTTCATTTTCGGCCTCATCATTGCGGTAATTTACTGGGCCCTGCTCCTGGGGGGCCAGACCATGGGTGTACGGCTCGGCTATTCGCCTTTCTGGTCCATGTGGCTGCCCAATATGCTTGCTGGGGGAATCGGGCTTTGCATGTGCATAGTGAGGCTCAGAAAATGATATTGGACCGGTATCTGATAAAGCAGTTCATTCCCATTTTCATTGTTGCGATTTCCATGTTTGTGCTTCTCCTTTCTTTGATAGATCTTTTTGCCAACCTTTGGCGTTATCTTAATTACGAAGTTCCTGCGAAGCAAATTCTTGCCGTGAGCCTTTACTACCTGCCCAAAAGTTTTTCCTATGCATTGCCGATTTCCCTGCTTTTTGCTTCCGCCTATACGCTTGGCGATCTTTACGGCAGGAATGAGTTAACCTCGATTTTTTCTTCGGGGATTCCTTTTTGGCGCTTTGCCATGTCTTTGCTGCTCATTGGTTTTATCGCTTCCTTCTTTTCGTTTTTTTTTGACGATCATGTTGTTATCCCGACACTGAAAATGAAAAACGATCTTTCCCGCACCCTTTTGCACCAGCAGCGTGCCGAGAATAATTCCGATATTGTTATCAAGGCAAGAAACGGCCTCCTTATTTATTCAGTGGATTATTATGACAGCACCGCAATAATCCTCAATGGCATTTCCATTATAGAACAGGACGAAGAAGGGCATCTTCTTTCTCTGGTTCGTTCTCCCAGGGCAGCATGGGCAGAGGATCATTGGGAGCTTGTCAGCCCCATTATTTACGAATGGCGCAATGATCTTCTGCGTTCCCGCCCTTTGGAAAAGGTGGATACATACCGTGAACTCCCCGACACCTTCCGCCGCAATATGGTGAAGGTTGAAGATCTGCATGCCACTGATGCGGGCCTCCTGGTCAAGGATCTGCAAAAGGCAGGCCTCCCCTTCACGGAAGCCTTGTCCGAATATTACCACCGCTTTTCATTCCCCACAGCCTCATTCGTAGTAATGATACTGTCCATTTCCATGGGGGGAAGGTTCAAAAAAAACATACTCCTTATGACTCTGCTGGCGAGCCTTTCTTCCGCAGTGGTGTTCTATGTAATGGAAATGATCAGCATGATGATGGCAAAGCTCGGCTATATACCCCCCATAGTAGGCGCATGGTTCCCGGTGATGATCTTCATTGGGGCAGGGCTGCTGCTGCTAAAAACCGCAAAGACATAAAGGAAACGCTTTTGGGAAGTATTTTTGCTATTGATCAGCAGGATTCCTCATGCAGTGCCCGTACCGGCACTTTGGATCTGCCCCATGGAAAAGTATCGACTCCGGTGTTTATGCCTGTCGGTACCAATGCTACAGTCAAGGCTCTGACGAGGGAAGACCTTAAGGAAATCGGGTTTGACATTGTGCTTTCCAATACCTACCATCTTTATCTGCGGCCCGGTACTGAAGTGATAAGCGCGGCCAACGGTCTTCACAATTTTATGGGCTGGGACAGGAATATACTCACCGATTCGGGAGGCTTCCAGGTTTTTTCCCTGGCGCCGTTCCGCAAAATAACTGAAGAAGGCGTCAAATTCCGTTCCCACATAGACGGATCTTATCACTTTTTAAGCCCTGAAAAAGTGGTGGAAGTTCAAGCCCTTTTCGGCAGCGATATACAGATGCAGCTCGATGTCTGCACCCCTTGGGGTGTAGAACGCAAAGAGGCGGTACGCGCCCTGGAGACCACTTCCCTCTGGATGAACAGGGCTAAACAAGCATGGGAAACTGAATTGGCCAAAGGTGAATACAAGGGCTTGTTTTTCCCCATAGTCCAGGGGAATTTTTTCAAGGAGCTCCGGGAAGAAAGCGCCAAGCGGGTTATAGACGCCGATTGCCCCGGTATTGCCATTGGAGGGCTTTCAGTGGGCGAGAGCGAGGAGCTGTTCCTCGAATTTTTGAATTATACCGCTGCTCTTTTGCCAAAAGAAAAGCCCCGCTATGTCATGGGCATAGGTACCCCGGAATACATTTTGGGAGCTATAGAAAACGGCATAGACATGTTTGACTGCGTGTTTCCTACCCGTACCGGCAGGAACGGCCATGTTTTTACCCATAAAGGGTGCTTTGCCCTAAAAAAAGCCGAAAACACCCTCAATTTTTCGCCGATAGATGAAGAGTGTGGTTGCAAAGTTTGCCGCAGCTATTCCAGGGCCTATCTGCGCCACCTTTTTAAGGCGCAGGAGATACTCTGCTCCATGCTGGCAAGCTATCACAACCTCTATTTCCTGAACGACCTTGTGCTAAAGGCCCGCAGGGCTATAGGAGAAAACCGTTTCCTGGAATTCAAAAAGGAATTCCTTGGGCGTTATGAACAGAGCGAGGAAAAGATTTGAAATTTTGGAAGTCCTTTGTTTTGCTGTTGATAGTCCTCATGTGCCCCCTGGCAATCTCGCAGGAGGCTGGTGAAGGCGCTGCCGCAGTGCCCCCGGAGCAAGCCCCGACAGACCAGGAGGCCGCCCTCCAAACTCCGGCAATTCCGGCGCCGCCAGCGGCAGACGAAAAACAGCTCAGCATACTCCGGTATGGCACAGAAACAGAAATCGCAAATCTTATCCAGGTTTTAAAGACAAACAAGGACAGTTCCCTCGATTCGGAGCTTATAACCCTCACAAAAAGCTCCAAAAACAAAACCATACTTACCGGGATTTTTGCTTTCTTTGGGGATATGGAAAAACCGGGCCTGGAAGAGCGGGCCATCAGGATTATTGATGAAAGGGATGATGAAGCCAATGAGACCGTTTTGGCCGCAGTCAATTACCTGGGGCATGTTAAATCCAACGAGGCTATTGAGCCTTTGGAGAACCTCATAAACTCGGGCGAGAGCCGTTTCCTTAATGCCGCCATCCGGGCCCTGGGCAGGGCAGGCAAGGGGGGGGAGGGCGCCGACGACACCGCCAAGTACCTTCTGGATTATTACAGCGAAAGAAATCCAAACAACGAAGATCAAAGGGAGATTATCGTTGCCCTTGGAGAAACCGGCTCAAAAGAGGTAGTAGCGTTTCTGTCAGATCTTATAAAAGATACTGAAGAGCGGGCGGTGCTTCGCATGGCCGCCCTGGAATCCCTTTCCAAGATAGGCGATCATGGGGGCTTGCCGGCGATAATCGAAGCAGTCTCATCCGCGGACCCGAATGTGCGTTCATCGGCAATAGCCGCCCTGGGGCCTTTTGAAGGGGAAGAAGCGGACAAGGCCATACTCGAGGGCTTCAGGGATTCCTACTACCGCACGAGGATTGGGGCTGCCCAGGCTGCGGGAAAACGCAAACTCGAAGCCGCTGTACCGTATCTTAAATTCCGCGCGGAAAATGATGATGTCCCCAATGCCAAGGACGAGGCCATACGGGCCCTGGGATCCATAGGCAACAGCGAGGCTATGGGTATACTGGATGCGCTTTTTGCGGAGCGGAAAAATTCGGATCGGGTGCGCATACTCGCAGGGGAAATGCTCCTTAAGAATGACGCTTTGAATTATACCGGCAAGGTAATTGTCGAGCTGGATGATTCGAAAAACCGCAAACAAACTGCCCTTTACAATGGTTTTTTGCGAATTCTCGGCCCCGGCCAGGCGCCGTCCCTTGAAGCCCTGGCGAAGCGCTTCCTTGCGTCAGGCACGGTAATAGAAAAATCCTATGCCCTGGACATGATACTGAACAACGAATTCAAAGACCTTGCGCCAGAGATGCGCATTCTTCTTGACGAAAAGAAAAACAATGCAAGCATTGCCCGAAAGGCCAGGGCGACTTTGGAAAAACTGGGCCTTGACGCAGACCCCCAGGCACAGGCGCAAACCCAGGAGCCCCCTGCAGGGCAAAGCCCCGAGGCGCTTTAAAAAAAAGCCCGGTATTCTTTGGGTGTAACGCCGACCAGTTTTTTAAAGGATTTGGCAAAATAATTGGGATCGTTAAAACCTGTTTTTTCCGCTATTTCCTGGATGCGCATGAATTTATTGCTTTTAAGAAAATCCTTGGCCTTGTTGATCCTCTGGCGGCAGACATAATCGGAAAATGTAGTGTCCATTTCATTCCTGAATAAATGACTTAAATAAAAAGCGCTGACAAAAATGGCATCCGCGACTCTCTGAAGAGTTAGATCATCCTTATAATGAGTTTCAATAAAATTTATGGCCCGGGTAAGATGATCGCTTAATTGTTTTTGGCCGTGTTTTTTAAAAACCCTGGTTATGAATTCTTCCATTGCCCTGCGGGTTAAAAAGCAGAGTTTTTCAAAATCCGTCGCCTCGTTGAAAATTTCAAAAGCCCCTTCGGTGATATGGTTTATTTCTGAAAGCGGGGCGCCTGTTTCCACTGCGGCCCTTGAGAAAAACGCAATAAGCTCAAAAAGCCTTACCCTGATGGTATCCATTTTGCCATCCGCAAAAAGGAATATTTCCCCCAGGAGGCTGTTCAAAATCTTTCGGGACTGATCCAGGCTTCCTGAACGCGCAAAGGTAAGAAGCTCTTTTTCTTTTTCAGAAGGATAGGCAGGATCTTTTTCCTTGTCCAATTCTGCGGCGGAAACGCTTTTGCTCTCTATAATGAGTTCTGCAATTTTTGCCTGCTGCTCTGTGATGACAGCCCTTTGATCCAGATAAGCTGAATGTTCGGAGGAAAGGTTGTTGACAATAATATAAAGAATCTGGGCAGCGCTTGTCATATTGATGCAATCCAATGAGATTATGGAGCTGAAAATCTTTTCAACATCCACTTCAAGTTCCATACGGCGGGTCTTTTCTTTAAATTCGGAAATTGCCACATCGTCGGCATCCCAGAGCAGAGCAGGGCCGCAGGCTATGCTTCCTATAAGCCTTTCCTTGAACATAATGGGAAGGAAGCACATAATGAGCCCACAACCGCAGGAGCATATATACGGCTCCCCAAGATCCTGAGACATAAGGCCGCCATAGGATATACTCTCCCTGCAATGGGAACAGTTTTTCGCGGCATTGCAAATGGAGTTTTCCCTGCGGTTTACCAGTATTTCAAAACCGCCGCCGTCAAAAAGCCCTACATCAAGCCCGGTAATTACAGAGAAATTCCTGAAGAGCTTTTTAAACTCTTCAAGATCGAGAATTTCCCGGAGATGCCAATAATCTTTTCGTTGCGCCACAATTTACCGCTTCGTGGACCGGCCTTTACCGCCCCGGGACATTAATGGAATGGAGCAGATTATTAAGAGCCTTAAGAGGATCTTCGTACCGCTCTATCCTGATATGGAGTTCATAGTTTTTGTCCGATATGACCCTGATAGTTTTGCCTATGCAGTTGGAAACCTGCTGGGAGCCAATATCCGGGAAATACTGTGCTTTTCTGGGAATAAAAGTGCATTGCCTTCCGTCAAAGTTTACATCCGCAATATGGGCCGGCATGGGCACCAGGAAGATGAGGAAGTCGGATTTTCCGCCCCCAACCGAGAACGTGTAACCGGACTTAAGCGCATGTATATTGCGTCTGCCAATGGCAGTATTCTGATCTTCCACAAAGAGGGAAAGCATGGGCGCGCCGTTTTCAAAGTCCAGGTTCTGATCAACAAGCTTGTCTTTAGGCATGGGCTTGCGCTTGGGCGGCGGATAGGCGAGAGGAGGACTGCCCGCGTTTTTCTGCTTTTCCGCATACTGCGACATCATTTCGCGGTTGTCCTCCGGAGGGGCAGCCGTCAAAATAGTCGGCGAAGATGCCTGAGCCATAACCCTGTTGGGCGAACTGTGGAGGTTCCTCGAAATAAGGAAGATGATGAGGGCAAGTATGAGGAGTGCGAGAATAATCAATCCAATGATGAGGGGAAGAGGCAGATCGCTGCCGCCCGAACTCCCCGCGGGCTGAGTCCGGGAAGTTTGAGCAGGAGTCGTCTGGCTAGGCTGCTGTTGCGGGGCTGTCTGGGCAGGAGTTGTCTGCTGTTGCGGGGTTGTTTGAGCAGGGGGCGTCTG
The DNA here is from genome assembly GCF_000214355.1 of Leadbettera azotonutricia ZAS-9. Lineage (GTDB taxonomy): Bacteria > Spirochaetota > Spirochaetia > Treponematales > Breznakiellaceae > Leadbettera > Leadbettera azotonutricia. Next base: position 1,950,661 of record NC_015577.1, read on the forward strand.
GCCGGGCTGCTGGGTTGTTTGTGCGCCAGTATCCGTGGAATTCCCGACGGCAGAGCTTCCGGCGGATGGTTGGTCGGGCTGTTGAGCTGTTTCTTGCTGGGCGGGCTGCGAGGGAATTTGCTGGGCCGGAGTTTGCTGAGGCTGCTGTGGAGGCTGGGCTGCCGCTGCGCCTGAGGGCTGCTGCGCCTGAGTTGCTGGCTGGCTGGGCGTTTGCGCCGGACCAGTCTGCGCGGTTTGCGGTGTCGGAGAAGACTGTTGCTGTCCGGCCTGGGTTGATGGCGCATTTGAAGCGGAAGGCTGCTGCGCCGCAGGTTGGCTTGACTCCGGTGCTTGAGCAGACGGTTGCTGCTGTGCCGGGGTTTGAGTGACTGGCTGGGTTGCAGGCGCAGCAGGGGCACGAGGCGTCTGGGGAACAGCCGCCGGCCTTCCTGAAACAGGCGGCTTCCCTGCAATTGGCACTTTAATATATTGCAGATCCGAGTTTTGGTTTTTCAGCCGGGCCGATGAATCGTTAATTGCAGCCTGCGCTGCCGCAGATCCGCCATCGCCGTCAGTTACCAATACTACCTTACGGTGCCGGCTTCCGGGCAGGGAAGCGGCATATTTTTCAGCAAACGAAAGAGCCCCTGAAACATCAGAATTAGGATCCAGGGGATACATGAGCAGAAGACGGCCTATAATGGTTTCCACATCCCCCACGCCCTCGACTCTGCGGGAAATTTCTATCTTGGGGGTTCCGGAAAACGAGATAAGATGAAAGGTATCCCCAATGCGGAGGAATTCCTTAAGGAAAGGCCCGATAAGGTAATCGCTGGTTTCCTGGTATGAATCACTCATACTGGCGGAAGTATCCAGGAGCACCACAAGATCCATAGGGCCCGCAGTTTGACCTGCAGCGCAAAAAATGAGTCCTAAGGCAAGTATCAAGGCAAATACTGTTTTTTTCATGTATTGCTCCTGTTCTTTATTCTATTCTAATGCTAAAAGGCAGAGCTAATGGAAATTACCTGGTAAGAAATTTTCTCATTGTCCCGGACAATATCCATTTTATCACCCACACCCTTATCCCAAATAGCCGCGCCAAATGGCGAGAGATAAGAAATGATCCTCTTGTCAGGATCCGATTCCCATTGCCCGAATATCGTATAGACCTCTTCCTTTCCGGCAGTGTGGTTCTGAAGGACTACCTTGGTGCCGAAAGACACCCTTGCGGTATTTACCATGGAAGGCTCGAAAATCTGGGCCCGTTCGATATCTTCGCTGAGCTTTGCAACGCTTGCATTGAGCATGGCCTGTCTCCGCTTGGCCTCGTCGTGTTCGGCATTTTCCTTTAAGTCGCCGTGGAGCTTGGCCTCTTCCAGTTCCTTTGAGTTAGCCGGCAATTCTTCTTCGAGTATCTTCTGAAGCTCTCTTTGCTTCTCCTGATACATTGCCCGGGTAACAATGAAACCCAGGGGAACGACCTTCTTTTCGTCATCGCCGAAAAATTTAAAGTCGGGGTGCTTGCCCAGGATTCGGTTCCTAAGGCTCATCTTCTCTGCGGGATCAAGATCCTTGACATCGTTAATGAATGTATAGAACCGGATAATTGTATCGGGATCAGCCTCGTCAATATAATGATTGATAACACCCTCTTTAAAGAGGATCGTGTAAACCTGTTTGTTGATTTTGCGGTTCTCTGTAGTATCCCTGCGGTTTTCAATTTCCCTGTACGTAACATTAAGAATATGTATCAGGGTGATAAGCTGCTTTTCGAAGGAAATATTCGCCTTTTTGTACCAGTCCTCCTGGCTCGAATTTTTATAGAGCCAAACCACCGCTTCCCGGTATTCCCGGTAGTTGTCAAAACAGGCAAGGGTAAGAGAAGTAAGCTTGTCGCTGTACCCTTCCTTTTGCAGATTAACAATGATGGAATGAAGGGGATAATGGGGAAAGAGCTTGATGAAAATACCCGCCCAGCCGGGGATGAAAAGCTGTATCTGCCTGAGAAAATCTTCCTTCAGCTTCACATCCTTGAGATTGGTGTAGAGTTCGTTAGGATCGTCTATGCCTTCAAAGATCTCGGTAAAGCTCATTTTAAGCCCTGCGCCAAGGTGGGGGTATTGGCTTACCAGATCTTTTACCAGCAAATAGGACGCCACGACCTGTTCGTTCACCTGATTATAGGATTTAAGATAGCCCGTAAAATAAGCAAACATCTCGGTAAAGTATTCCGAATCAAGCTCCGGATCTTTCTGCTCTGTGAAGGCGCGTATGGTCTGGGCGCGGTCAAAGAAATTGCGCTCAGCCTTGAATTCGTTGTGGAGTTTTTCATCCATGCTGATGGGCCTGTCGCGTACCGTAAAAAGGTCGATGTTTTCGGGGCTGACGCCGAATGAAGAATTGGACTTGAATTCTTCCCTGGCTTTGGCGCTCCATGTAGTCCATTCACCCGGAGAAAGAACCGAAGGAACCAGTTCAGCCTTGATGCGCTTTATATCGCAGGAATTGCCAAAACTTTTTATTACCGTCATAAGAGCCCATGCGTAATCTTTTTTTACTTTGTCATGAAGCTCGTCATGAAGCTCGCCGTTGATCACTTCTTTTTTTGTTGTTGCCCTTAGCACCCAAATATGATCTTTTGAAAGGGTCTGGAGGGAATCTACAGCCATCTTCAAGGACATGGAATGCTTGCGCTTTTTGGCGAAATCAATGAGTATGTCGTCCCCTTTGACATTGGCTATGCGGCCCACGCCCCAGGTGCGGTGGTACACAAAGTTGCCCTTGTCGAAGGCGATGTGTTTCTCAAAGTCCGCCACTGCCTCTATCACGTTCCTCGGCCCCTGGGCAAGGCTGGAGACCCGTACATAGGCTTCAAGCTGGCTGTGGCCGGCGTATTTTTTCCTGAAACATTCGGTAATATCCTTGCGGGCCTGTTTATCGTCATTGTCGTACCCAAGAATGATTTTCAAAACCGTTATTGCCGTATTGATATCATCCCGCTTTACGCAGAAATCGTACACATCCCTCAGGAGAAGCACTGCCTTGTCATCGCTGATGTTTTTGGCTATGCGCTTCTGCACATGGAGAAAAAATTCCGTATCTTCCGGGCAATACTGCAGAAGCTTTTCCCAAATTTCTTTGATGTTGCTGAAAAGCGCCTTTACAATGTACCGGTGCAGGGCTTTTTTGTAATAGTCAACCGCATTCTCGATATCCCCAAGCTTTTCGTAATGCTCGGCCAGGGCCTTGGCAAGATCGGCTTCTTCATAATCCACCTTCACCAGGCGCACCCATGTACTGTAAATGGCTTCTTCGTTATTCTCGTTTTTATAGCAGTCCGCCAGGGTACGGAGGGCGAATTTGGATTCGCCTATTTCGAGTATCCCTTCGCAGAGGTATTTTACAATGTTCCACTTGTGGTTGTCCACAAAAATGGTTACCAGGTTTATCATGGCCGAATCGTCGATGATCTGGCGCGACAAGGATACCATTCCCGCAAAGTAGAGAGCGATAATGCTATTCTTGGTATGCACCAGATGATCTTCGCAGAGATTTTTTAAATCGTCAAAAATCGCCGCTTCCCTGGTTTCATTCAGAATAGAATCGAGTTCCTTGAACTGGGTGGTAGAGTAATTGCTGAGGGTAGCACGGGTAAACTTCTCTTCGGTCAGCATTTCCTGCACATTCTTAAGGAGGGGGTGTAAGCTTTTCGCTTCTGTTTCTACTGCTTCAACTTCAGACATCTCGTATGCTCCTAATTTCGGTACTGTTCATAAATGGCCGGATCGATAAACTTTATCTTCAGCATGGTCTCTTCAACCGCTTCCGAATTATCCCGAACATTCTCATAATGGTCGATAAGCCTGAAATACCGGTTTATGAGCCGGGGTTTCAGGATGCCTGCATCGGAACTGCCCCGGAGATCATTCTCCAGGGTCAGGATGGACTGTTTAAGCCCTCCAAGCTCCACGGGTTTAAGTTCCCGTTTAATGGAAAAAACGCCCCACAGGCAGCCATAAACCGGTATCCATTCAGCCAGTTCCTGGCCGCCATAGCCAAGCTCCGCTGTTTTCTCCTTAAGCCTTAGTATCATCTCCGATTCCATGGACTGGAGATCTATGCCCTGGGGGTTCAGAAAGAAGGCTTCCCTGAAAAGCACCTTGGCTGCCCTGGAATCCCCCAGCAGGGCTTTCGTGTCAGCCATCTCTGCGAGGGCGCCTGAGTCTTCCCGCTTTGCGCGGGCTGCCAGCTCCAGGTACTTCACCGCCTCCTCGTAATTCCCAACCCCCTTGTAGCAGCGCCCAACCTGAAGCATGACTTCAGGGTCCTGCTGACTCTCGCCCAAAGCCTCTCCAAATGAAGAGAGGGCCAGGGAAAAAACATAATGCCGCACAGCGAACTGGCAGGAATCGAAAGAGCTTCCGGCGGCTTCGCTTATGCGTTCCTGAAACACCTGAAAGATCTTCCACTGGGCCAAAATGTACCCGCCTTTTTCATAGGGGCTGCGAAAATCTTCAAGCCTCTTGAGCTTGTCAAGCCACCAAGTCAAACACTTAAGGGCGAAGAGGACTTCCTGATGCTCATAGTCCTCCTTCAAGGCTTCCTGAAGGAACCGGAGGGCTGTGTCCGCCCCTGCGTCTTTCAGGCTGTTGTAGGCTTTTTGAAGGAGCCCTTCGATAGTTGTTTCCCCGCTCATACTTGATAATAATATACCACTCTTATTATATCATTTTGGCTGTTTTTGGCAAGACCTTTACAAGAAGCCTGCCGGGGATTATCATAAAAACATGAAGGTACCCGTCATAGCCCCTTCGGTTTTGGCCGCAAATTTTTCCCGCCTGGCAGAAGCAGAGGCTGCAATTGATGCTTCGGGCGCAGAATGGACCCATCTGGATGTGATGGACGGGCATTTTGTGCCCAATTTGACCTTTGGCCCAAAAATGGTATCCGACCTGCGGCCTTTGAGCAGCTCGGTATTCGATGTCCATCTCATGGTGGACAATCCCGGTGATTTCATAGCCCTCTTTGCCAATGCGGGGGCCGATTACATCACTTTTCATATTGAAGCAGCGGTTCATGCCCACAGGCTGATCGGCGCCATACGGGATCTGGGGAAAAAGCCCGGCATCAGCATAGTGCCTTCCACCCCGGTTTCCTTTATCGAAGAGCTGCTTCCGGATCTGGATCTTGTACTGGTCATGACAGTGAACCCCGGTTTCGGCGGCCAGGCCCTTATCCCAGGCTGCCTTGAAAAAGCGAAAAGCCTTGCCCGCATAAGGGACGAGAGGGGGCTTTCGTTCCTCATCTCCGTGGACGGAGGGATAAACGCGAAAACCGCGGAAAAAGCCAGGGAGGCGGGGGTTGATGTCATGGTGGCCGGGGAGGCATTCTTCAAAGCCCAGGACAAAAAGGCTCTAGTCGCCCTTCTCAAGGGCTGTACCCCATGAGCCGATATAAGGAACAACGGATGGTAATACATAAAACCCCTATTCTAGCCTTCATTCTTGCCGCTTCCCTGGCTTTGTGCGCCTTTTCCCAGGCCCAGGATGCAAACTCCCTGATTGAACGGCTTCAGGGGGGCATAGATCTTTACAGCCAGGGCAGATGGCGCGAAGCTGTCGGGGAACTGCGCAGAGTCCAGGCAAACGCGTCCACCAGGACCCAGAAAGCCGAAGCCCTCTATTGGATAAGCCTCTCGGAGCTTTCGGCTGGGGAATATGAGGCTGCCTTGCGGGATATGGAAGCCATGGAAGCTTTGGATCAGGCAAACCGCCGCATAAGCGAACTTGCCTACCATAAGGGAAGGGTCTACTACTACCTTGGCCGCTATGACGAAGCAATCGTGCTCCTCAAAAACTACAGCGATGGGATCCCTTCAAAGCCTGACGGCAGCTATGCCCCGCAGAATGCCTCCAAAAGAGCTTCGGCCCTTTATTGGGTTGGGGAGTGCCTCTATTCCCTGGGCCTTCTGGACAAGGCCAACGAAGTCTTCCTTCTTATTACGGAAGAATTTCCCCGGAGCCCCAAATATGAGGCTTCTTCTTACCGCATTGCCCTGATCAACCAAAAAAGAGTGGAGGCCGAGCTTCTTGGCCTCCTCAAGTGGAGCCACGAAGAATCCCTTAAAACTATGGAAGAGTACCAGCGCCGCGAGCATGCCTATGATCAGGCTCTTATAGCCTACCAGAAACGCATTGCCGACATGCTCAAGGACACGCGGCTTTCGGATTTGGAAAACGAAAACGCCCAGTTCAGAAAGGAACTGGCATTTGCCCAGGAGCGCATTTCGGGCCTGGAACGGGATCTCCAGTTGGCCCTTGCGGGGTTCGACCCGGACGCTTCCCGTGATAAAAAGGCCCGCCTTGAAGCCATGAGAGATCAAGCCTCGAGCCTGATAAACGAAATTTCTTCAGCCGGGAGGTCAGGCAGATGATCAGATGCAGGGTTATGGCCGCGTTGTTTTTATTCGCATTTTTTCTTCCCCGCCTCGGGGCTGTCGAATACACCGACGGCTCTGTCAAGCTGGTACTCTGGGAAGACAACGGCCGTTTTTCCCTTTATGCAAAAAATGCGCATTCCCAGTACGTTCCGTTTTTTACGGATCAGGATCCCAGGACCAGTTTCCTTGCGGTGATGGTCAATGACCATTCCTACAAACTGGGAGATACTTCAAGCTTTAAAATAAGGCTGGGGGGGGATTCCCGTAAACCATCACTGGTTTTTGAATCTTCCTTTCTTTTGGTAACCGAGGAATTTTCTTTTATTCAAACCTCGGATGCCGGAGAGGCAAACGGCGTCTCCATAACCATCACCATAGAAAACAAGGTCAACCAGCAGTCCATGGTGGGGCTGCGCTATCTTTTGGATACATCTTTGGGCGAGTACCGTTCGGGGCCGCCCTTTGCTATTAATGCCAAAGCCATAAATTCTGAAACCCTTATTGAAAAAGGGGCAAGCACAGGCTATTGGGTCTCGGAGAACGACACCCTTTCCCTTACAGGCAGCCTGTCCGGCGACAGCATCCACTTTGCCAATTGGAAGCGCCTCAACGATGTGCCCTGGAAAACCCCCTATGCCCAGGGCCGGAATTTCAATTCCCCTCCATACTCAGTGGGGGATTCCGCAGTCTGCTACTACTTTGAGCCCAAGGCCATAAGCCGGGGCGAAACCCGCACGGTTTCTTTCACCCTTGCCGCAGGAAGATCCGGGGGCTTCCCGGTTCAAACAGCCGAAGTCCCGCCTCCGGCCCCTGAAACCTCTGAAACCCCCGAAACCCCTGCGGCAGTTCCTACAGCAATCCCCGAGCCGGTGGTTATTGTGCCTGCCCCTGTGCTAAGCCCCGAAGATCAGAAGGATAGGGATCTGGCCTTGATACGGCAGCTCATAGGGCGGATAGATGGGTACATGATTTCGGGGGCTGCCACCGAGGAAGAGCTTTCCGCCATGGAGTACACCCTTGGCCAGCTCATGGCAAAGTACGGGATGGAGCCCCATACCCGGCCTTAATATGAAGAGCGATCCCCTTTTCAAAGCCAATCAAATAGCCCATAGGGGCAATTACGATGGCGCCATACGGATCCTGGAACCCGAGGTTTACCGTTACTACGGTTCTTATACCTATAATTACCTTCTTGGGATTTCCTATCTCTATAGCCGGGTGTACGGCATGGCCCTGACTTATTTGCGCCTTGCCAGGGAAATAAAAATGAGGGAGCCCTCTGTGCTCCTTGGCCTTGCTGCCCTCTACCTGAACCATGGCGATACCGACAGGGCAGTGGACCTCTATCTTGAAGTCCAGGAACTGGATGAAAAAAACCCCATAGCCCGCAAGGCTCTCAAAATAATACGCAGGAACCCAGGCCCTGAAAACATGTCCACCTGGATAGATTCAGGCAAGCTCCACACATTGTTTCCGCCCCTGCCCAAATTACAAAAAAATCCCGGAAGAATAATAGCAATTGCCATCGGCATTGTCGCGGTGCTTGGCCTTTCGGGAGGCATACTTGCCAAGACAGGGGTGTTGCCTTTCTTTGAAAAACAGAACCAGCGCCGTGCCCTGGAAGGCATAGAGCTTGCCAAAGAGGACCAGGATGCCCCTATGCAGGTGGACGGCAGTTACCGCTATGTGCTGACCCGCAATCAGGTTCTGGATAATTACAACGAGGCGCGGCGCCTCTTCACCACTTACCGTGATGAAGCCGCCAGGGTCAACCTTAACCGCATACTCGAATCCAACGGCCCCGAGCCTATCAAGAACAAGGCCCGGCTCCTCATCTCCTTTATGGAAACCCCCGGCTTTGACACCATGCGCAAGCTTCCCCCAAGCGATCTTTTCGCCTACTCGGTGGTCATAAAAGAGCCCGCAATTTACCGGGACTGCCACATCATCTGGAGGGGCATGGCCAGTAATCTTAGCCAGGAGCAGACCCACACCTCCTTTGATTTTCTCGTCGGCTATGACACCCGCCATATCCTGGACGGCATAGTCCGGGTGGATTTCGATTTTGCCATCCCGGTAAACCCCGAGCGTCCTGTCGAAATCCTGGGCCGCGTTATCCCCATCCTGTCGGAAAGCGGTTTGGACATACGCATCCAGGGCATAGCCCTTAACCAGGCCGGGCTTTTGGAGCAGGCTCAGCAGCCATAAGTCTGAATCGGAAATCCATGAAAGCTGTCGTGCAACGGGTAAAGAATGCTTCGGTCTCTGTCGAGGGCAAAGTGTCCGGCTCAATAACAGAGGGCCTCCTGGTCTACCTCGGCGTTGCCAGGGGCGATGCCAAAGCCGATGCCGACTGGATGGCGGACAAAGTGGCAAATCTCCGCATCTTTGAAGACAATCAGGGAAAAATGAACCTGTCTGTCAAAGAAATCATACATGTTAAAGTAAATTCTCACGATATTCAGCCGCGTTTCGGCGTGCTGGCAGTGTCGCAGTTTACCTTGTTGGCAGATGCCCGCAAAGGCAGGCGGCCCTACTACGGCGATGCAGCGGATCCCATCGAAGCCAAGGCGCTCTACGAATATTTTATGGATAAAATAATGGAGCAGGGGCTTTTATGCGAAAGCGGCGTGTTTCAGGCCCACATGGAAGTTGCGTATACCAACGACGGGCCGGTGACGATACTGCTGGAACACCCAGAGGGCAAAAACGAACAGGTCTCTGAGGATTAGATTATTTCTTCTCTCAGCCCGTTTTTTTGAGCGCAGCCAATAAGCGCCTTTGCTTTTAATGATTGGCCGCATCCCATTTTTCCGCCATATCATTAAAAAAATTATGCCTTACCATGATCTTTCCCTGTTTGCAATAAATGTGTTTTCCAGAATTCAATACCCTGGATGATGAACAAAGCCGCAGCCCCGATAATGATTATAGCGGAACTGACAGGTAAATCAAAAACGAAAGAAACTGCAAAGCCCGAAAGGTTCATCCCGGTTCCGAAGAGGGCGCCAAATATGATAAGGGCCCTGAAACTTTTGCCGATGCGCCGGGCCGCCAGAGCGGGGAGTATGGTAACCGCGTCCACCAAAAGCGCTCCGGTGATCCTCATGGCCACAGCTATGCCTAAACACACCGAAAGCATGATGCCGCCGTACACCAGTTTCGCCGGAACGCCTACAGACCATGCCAGTTCTCGATCATAGAGTACTATGTGTATTTCCTTGTAGGCAGCGCAGAGAAACACAAGAATAACAACAGCGGTAATAACAGTAAGCCTGGTGTCCTCATCGGTGAGGGTAAGGATATTCCCCCAGAAGAGGTTGAAGGCTTCGATGGCGTGGACATTGCCTTTGTAGAAAATAATAAAGGCCACCCCCATGCAGACCGTCATGATGAGCCCCAGCGATCCTCCTGCGGATACCCGGCCCCGCCAACTGACAATGGCAATGGCGATGCCGGCCAGTATGCTAGTGATCATTGCCGCAGTTGTTGTGCTAAAACCCAGGATCAGGGCGATGGCAGCCCCCAGCAAGGCCGCGTGCATTACGGCGAAGCGGGCGGGGATAAGTTCCAGGTTGAGGATAAAAATACCCAGCACGGGAAAGGCAATTCCCGTGGCGCAGAGGGCGATGAGGCCCCGTGAGAAAAAGGGCATGGCAAGGAGTTCACCCATTGATGGCTTCCTGCCCGGTGAAAATTTTTTCTGCCCTGCCGTCAGTGAAGCGGTACATATCCCTGCATCCTGCAATTGTATCCTCGTCGTGGGAAACAATGAGGACAGTAATATGTTTGTATTCCTGCCTCTCACGGATGATACGCAGCAAATCCGTGCGCCCTTCGGCGTCCAGATTGGAGCTGGGTTCATCCAGCATGAAGAGTTCCGGCTCCATGGCCAGGGATCGGGCAATGGCAACCCGCTGGGTCTGTCCGCCCGAAAGTTCCTGAACCCGGCGCTTCGCCAAATCCGCCACTCCGGTAGCTTCCATGGCGGCATCCACCAAATCCTTGTCCAGCCGGGACAGGGGCCGGCAAAATCCCGCCATGCCGTAGCGCCCCATGGAGACTGCTTCCCGAACCGTGGTCGGCAGACTACCTCCGGCGGTATTCTGGGGCACATAGCCTATGCGCAGCAGGGTCCGCCTGAAAAAGAGCGATCCCGGCCTGGTCCCCATGACGGACATAGTGCCCTCCCTGGGCCTGAGCATGCCAAGGCAGAGTTTGAGAAAGCTTGATTTGCCTGCGCCATTGGGGCCGCAGAACGCAGTAACACTGTTTTTTTCAATCCTGAGGGAAACATCCCTGAGCACGGTCAGCCTTCCGTATCCGGCAGTGATATTCCGGGCTTCGATAACCGGTTCCGTCTTTAAATCCCGGAAACCGGGGATGGGGCCAATCATTTACTTTGCCTTAATAAGGACATCCGCATTGTAGCGGAACACATCTTCTATGCTCAGGGTTCCATCCTTGCCGGGGAAGTTCAGCAATTCCGCGTAGGACGCCCGCGCTGCTTCCGCTATGGGCTGTCCCGACGGCCCGTGGTAATTGTCGATTACCAGACCGGGCCTGAGTTGCACCATTTGCAGGATCACCGCAGGGGAGGGTTCCGCAGGGCCGTATTCCCCGATGATTTCAAAGCCCAGCCATGCGGCAAAGGGGGTCTGCATACGCTGGACCACCGCCCGCCGGTCAGGATAGGCGGCGATGATTTTTTCCCGCAGATCTTCCGCAAAGGGCTCGAAGTTTTTCCACCACTCCGCAAAACGCTCTTCCGTGCCCAGGATACGGGCTATTTTTTCAGCCTCCGCCCGGAGATCCTCCGGCGTGTTGGAGGTATTAACTGTTACTATCCGCACCCCCGCGCTGCCCGCAGTCTCGGCAAGTTTTTTGGCGAACTGTTCCCACCCGGCATAGATGATAATATCAGCCTTGCTTGCCGCCGCCAGATCCGAAGGCTTCAACTCGTACTCCGGAGGATGCCGCAGATCCAATGGCGCCAGGATACGCACACTTTCTGCGCCCCCGGCTTTGGCAATAGCCGCAACCCAGGATGTAGAAGCAAGCACCGCCTTGCCTCCGGCTGATGCTCCGACAGAGCTGTCATTTTTGCCCCCCGCAAAAAGAAGGAAAGAAACCGCGAAGAGAAAAACAACAAGGTAAAATCGTTTCATATTTATCCTATTCCATCAGCCGTATATATTCCGAGCCGTGCCCATAATTCTTCCAATTTGAAAACGCCATGGTTTCGTAGTCATCAATGACCGCAAATTCACCGTACACATCGATTCTGCCCATTTTTTTATTTTTATCATAAATGTAGGATACCAGATATATTCCTTCATTCTGATCATGATACATTGCCTCATCCGGCGTATCAAAAGAGAGGGTTCTCCTGCCCCATTGGCTGTCCCAAAGCCATTTGGTGCCTGTCAGAGGATGATCCGGCGTGTGGACATATTCCAGCGGAACATCCCGGGGATCGGTCTGCTGCTGGCATCCCGGCAGGACTGCCAGAAAAAGGGCGGCCATAAGAACCGACAATATACTCCGGGCCGGCAGCAAACTTTTTCCTTTCAAATTATTCTTCATCCTGAAACAATCCATGAGGCAAGTTTACAAAATCTGCACGATGCCCATAACCCTTGTAATTGGAAAAATAAAGATTCAGGGGTACCACAGTGGTATCCTCAATGGCAAAACCTGCTTTGATTTCAAAATTTCCCAAAGCCCCTGCACTACTTGAGGTAGGCGATACCCTTTCGGCTGTCTGGATTTGGCCGCTATTTGCAGTACCGTTAAAAGTATATCCATAGATGTAAGGATAGGGATAATACCCGGTAAAGCTATACAGTATGGCCTGATCTTCCCTCACAAATTCGAGGACCAAACTGGGCCAATACCATGCAGTTCCGAGTATTGTATTAGCCGCATCGGCATCCGGTGCATCGGAGAAAACAACTTCAAAAGAGGAATTCCGGTAGTTGCTGAAAGTTAAAGTGCCATTATCCGGGGACAGGGTGAAGTCTCCTACAGCGTTTATCGCATCCCCAGTTTCAATAACCCCATCAGCCTCTATCGAGGCACTTATTCCTGTGTGCTGTCTCCCCGACCTGTCGCCGTCTATAGAACCAGTTCCTGTGCTTGCATCGTAGGTATACGCATAGTCCTTTCCATGGATGCTTGCCGTGGCGGCATCTTTGAATTGAAGTTCAGCGTTGTGAAAATACCAGTTTGTTTCTGTTACAGAGGCTGGAAAAATTTCCAGAGGAGCACTGTCCTTTATTCTTTTTACAGAAACCGTAGCATGACTATAAAAGGCGGTGAACGTAATCACCGTACCATCATCGCTGACCGTAAAAGCGCCCAAACCGTTTGATACGCTCCCTGTTTTGGCTGTTCCGTCATAGGTATAAGTGTAGTTTTGCTGGGTGTTATCGTGGGTAAAAGTAACCCTTACCGCTCCCCCAGCATTGAATTCCAAAGAAAAGGGAAGGCCATTGGGATTCAAACCAGCCCACCAACTGCCGGTTAAATAGGGCAGATCTGCTGTTCCACTGGCGGTATACGTTTTTTGAAGCCGTGCAGCCGGGACAGATGCATGACCGTAGAAGCTCGCAAAAGTCAAGTTACCATCATCGTTAACGATGAATGCGCCTATGCCTCCACCAATCGTCCCGGTTTTAGCGAAAGCGTCAAAAGTATAATCCCTTGCCTGCTGACCGTTATCTGCGGCAAAAGTGGTTTTCACCTTTCCTTCTACCTGAAATGTGAACAATACCGGAGCGCCATTGGGGGCGTTACCGGCCCAGGATGTACCCACTATCAAAATACTATCCGCCGCTTGCTCTTCAGGCGTATCGGTTGAACACCCAAAAGTAACCATAATGGAAAAAACCGCAAGAAGGGCTATTGCTACGGTCGATCCGCTTAACCAAAATCGCTTTTTCATAAAAACCTCCAAATTGTTTAAAAAAACTTTACAAGCTCCTTCAGAAGCCAAAAAAAAGCCCGAGACCCCTTTCTGTATTGCACAGAAAAGAAGTATCGGGCTTCAGCCGTTTAAAACGGAATCCATGTTCCGCTAATAGTCAATTTATGGCGGCAGCAATTCAAGATCAAAAACCAGGGACTTCATGCCCCCGGCAAAATCAACTGCCTTCGTTCAATATGGTAATACTACAAACATATTTTTTTGTCAAGCGATGTCAATGAATTTTTTAAAACATTCGCATTAATAAATTTCCGCTTGACAAAAAATTCTTTTGATGGTAAAAAACTAAGCATCGCGGAGCATGGATTCCGCCCATAGAAGGCATGAAGCCCGACTTTTTCCTCTGGACTATACAGAGGGAAGTGTCGGGCTTTTTTTTTAAAGGAAAAATGATATGGCAAAAAAAATTGTTTTATTAAAGGCCCTTTGCGGTGCTTTTGTCATGGCTATTCTTTCAGGCTGTATTGCGGACCCGGTTGATCCGGAGCCACAGCTTGCGGCCCTGGACGGAACCGTCTGGGCAGGCCCCCAGGGCGACACCGGTTGGGTCACCCTGGCCTTTAGGGCTGCTGCCGGAGGGGACCAGAAAAAGGACGCAGCAATTCAATTTGCCTCCGAGACAAATCCCGGAAACACGGCCCACACGGAAGAATACACCTATGATGAAACTGCCAGAGAAGGTTTCATGCCCAAACCGATCCGCAGTTCTCCGTCTGTTGATTATGAGGCGCCCGGCGCCTTTGCCCTAGGGGCCGGCGATAAAACCCTTCGTTTTACGGATTTCCAGGGGAGCGGTTCTCCTCTTACCCTGAAGAAGCTCCTTCCCGATGCCGGGAATACCTTTGCCTTGATAGATCCGCTGCCCGGAGACTTGGAAAATACCATCTGGGTAAGCGAGGGCTTCAGAACAGACGACTGGGTTACCCTCAGTTTCAGGGGCGCAAACGGCAGCATGATCGTGCAGGTAAGTCATGTTGCGGATAGTACCCAATATTCACGGGTTTATACCTATAGTGGCAATACCAAAACAGGAGGCATTGTTTCTGTCGGCAGCTTTGAGATTCTTGAAAACGGTGTAAAACTAACGATGGTAAATTATTACGGCCACGGAGTTCCGGTTGATTTTAAACGGGTACGCTAAGTATTTTTCTGCAGCAGGTATATTCCTGTTTCTCCTCCTGTTCCTGTGCTGCAATAATCCCGCCGGGGATGATGGCGACAGAGGCATAAAAACCCCGGTCAAGTACCGTGAGATTATCGTAGTTGTCCCCCAGGGAAAAACTGTGCTTGTCAACGGAAGTGGCAGCGCCGGTGTCTTTGTCGAATACCGTTCGATCGTCCTTTCGCCCTACGGCATAGCGCGGTACGAGACCACCTGGGAACTCTGGGACGAAGTATGCCGATGGGCTCGGTCTCACGGCTACAGTATTGCCAACCCCGGCAGGGAAGGCCACGGGAGTACCGGCACCGGTAACCCAAATAAGGGCTGGACCGAAGCCCAGCGGAAAGCCCGGCCCGCAACAAGCATGACCTGGCGGGATGCCATTGTGTGGTGCAACGCATACAGCGAAATGAGCGGCCTTGAACCAGTGTATTACGAAGGCGAAGACGGTCCCGTACTCAGGCAATCCCTCAATATTATGAGCCATCCGCCTGCGACAACAGCGGATCTGCCCTTTGCAAAGGCGGGGGCAGAAGGCTACAGGCTGCCCGCCGAAGCTGAATGGGAATTTGCCGCCAGGGGCGGGGATCAAAATACTGCGGGCTGGAATTATGAATATCCCGGGAGCGGCACCATCGACAGCGTGGCATGGTACCTCGATAATTCCTCCGCCTTGGGAAGCGCTCATGCCGATTACGGCGCTCATCCGGCAGGGAGCAAAGGGGACGGAACCGGCGCAAACCAGCTGAGTCTGTATGACATGGGCGGCAATGTTTCCGAATATTGCCGGGATTGGTACGGCGATACTGATGCTATTGCTGCGGATACAGCCCCCGAAGGCCCTGACATGGGAGCATTTGCCCACAGGGTCATGCGGGGCGGCGGCTGGAACAGTTACGCTGCCGATTGCATGGTCACAAGCCGGAACTATACCCGGCCCTGGATAGGGAGCCCCTATGTAGGGTTCCGTGTTGCAAGATCCCTGGGCGCTGAATAAAGGGGAGAACAGAGGTGAAAAAATCCGCATCCTTTTTCATGGCTTTAGTTTTAAGCATGGGCTTTTTTGCATTTCCTGTTCAGGCGCAGTCAAACGATGAAGAGCTCGATGGCTGGGAAGATGATTTCGATCTTGTCATGTCCAGCGAGGAGGGGCTTACCATTTCCGCAGAAGGGCAGGGGCAGGAGCAAAACCCCGCAGCCCCGGTGCAGACTTTTTATGGCCCCCATAACGAAGTAAGGGAAGAACAGATACACGACCAAGGTTCTCTTGATTTGCTGGATACATTGCGGGATGTTCCAGGTGTAGTTATCAGCAAGCAGAATGTGATAGGAACCACCACCGGCGCCAGTCTCTATATCCGGGGGCGGGGCTATGATCATCCTTCCCTCGGCATAACCACGTCTTTTGACGGAGTTCCCCGGTACGGCCTGATTTACGGTCAATCCATGGCCGACAGCTTTCCCGTGTTTGCTGCGGATAGCATAGAGCTGTACAAATCGCCCCAGCCCTCAAGTTTCGCCGCAGGGTATGGCCTGGTAAATGTTACCCCGAAATATATGGCGGAACAAGGCTGGGAAGCCCGGACAGGGTTTTCCTACGGCAGCTATCAAACCATAGGCGAAAACGCATCCTTCGGTATACGGAAAGGGCGCTTCGATGTTCTGGCAGCCCAAAGCTGGGTTTCGAGCGATGGCCATGTGGTTCATTCGCAGGCGCATCAGCAGAGCTACTACCTTAATGCCGGTCTATGGATTAACGCATATTGGAACCTGCGGCTTCTGGGCAATTTTGTGGACGCGAAAACAGAAAAGCCGCCGCAAATCGGGCAGAGCAAAGCTGATATACTTCCTTTTTTTACAACAGATACTGTTTTTTCCACTGCTACTCTTAACAATGAATTTGACAATGCGGAAGGCTTTATCAAACTGTATTACACATACACGAATTTCAGGATCTTTGACGAAGATGCGCGTCCCCCAAGGGGATGGTCAAAACAGCTGCTCCATGCTTTTGGCGGCAGGGCAAAGGAAACATGGCATTTGTGGGAAGGCGGTGAAATTATAACCGGCATGGATCTTGATTTTTCTCAAACCGCAAACGAGGCTCACAGGCCCGGTACAGTCGATTACTACCATTTTCCCGGCATGGTGTTGTTCACCCCTTATGCGGCAATAAGCCATTTCTTTATAGTGAACAAATTCCGCATAATCCCCTCGGCAGGGCTTCGGGGTTATATTCATAGCGTATGGGCCAATGCGATTGCGCCCCAGGCAGGGCTGGAATTGGGATACGGAAATACAAACCTCAATCTCAGCTATGCCTTTGGGCTACTCTACCCATCGCCGGGGAATATTCAAAACATGGTTTCAGGCGGAGACTTTGATGTTGCGGATCTTAAACAGTCAAAGCCTGAAACTGTCCATCACTACGAAGCCTCCCTCCGCCATGACTGGTCCAATGCATCCCTTGGCGCAACCTGGTTCTTTGACGACGGCCATGACCGGATAATTCCAAACCCAACAGGCGCCCCGGGCAATGTAAACGAAACTTCCTACTTCCGCATACAGGGCCTGGAATTCAACGGCAGTTTTACTATTGAAAGGGACCTGCTGTTTTTGGAAAAATTCAACGTCTTCGCCGGAGGCGCCTGGATGTATAAAATTGAAGCAAAGGGCGAAGACGGCAAGGCGGTCAGTCGTATGCCCTATACGCCAGTATTCAGCATGTTGGCCGGCTTTAAATGGCAGTTTTTAAAACGTTTCCATCTCAGCGGCGATTACCAATTTATAAAAGAACTGTACGGAGACGGCGGGACAAAATATGCCGTATTCACGGATCTGTCTGATGCGGTTAAACTGGATGACCAGCATCTGGTGAACCTGCGTCTTTCCTGTGAGTTTGCCTATGCAAAATGGCGGGTAGATAAAGCCGAAGTTTTTGCCGGGGTAAACAATATACTCAATCATCAATACCAATACTATGCTGGATATATAATGCCGGGAATAACCTATTCCATGGGCGTGGATTTTAAATTTAAATAACTAAGGCTACACGGCAAGTAAAAACGTGAGAATTTACTTTAACATGTATAAAATAATAGACAATTCTTGCTATTGATTGAACAAATTCGGCGATTTAAGGTACTTTTCAGCGTCAAAGGATCTCATAAGCTTGCTCATGGATTCATTGGAAATAAGGGTGCGAATAATCCTGGCAGAAAGCTCGGCCGAGGGCACTACTTCCAAATTGGGGATCGTTTCAGGCAGGGAACAGGGACAGACCGTGTCCGTAACCATGATACGGTGAAGCAGACCTTCATCGATAAGCTGGTTCAACCGTGCCGGAGCGGGGAGAGAGAAGGGGGCATGGACAGCGATGATGTTTATCTCCTTGGGCTTAAGGGGGCCAAGGGCGCGTATGAGGCTTTCCACAGAGCCGCCGGTGTCTATCATGTCGTCCACAACCCAAAGGACTTTACCTTCCACGGGTTCCGCCGAGAGTATATTGATGGACTCGATGGCATTGCTCCGGGAATAGTCCCGCTGCTTGTGGGCAACTACCAGTGGGGCGCCGAAAGCATTGGCGAAACTCCGGGCCAATTTTTCGCCCCCTGCGTCTACGGAACAAAAAGCCCATCCGGGACGTACTACATTTTCGAGAGTTTCATAGTTATGAATGTAGGCATCACAAAGATATTTTTCGAGTATCGTGAGGGCCGGGATATCATCCAGTGCGCAGATGGTCGGGTCCAGCATGGATTCTGATTTATTGGAATGAAGCTGGTAGGTGAGTATGTGTTTTGTTCCCAAACTTGAGAGGGTCTTAAAATGAATCCAAAGGCCCACGGAATTGCGGCGGGTAGTGCGGTCTGAACGGGAACAGGAAATGAAGGGCTCAAAGACCGTGATATTCCTGGCCTGGGATCGCTTTAAGGCATCCACAGCATGGTAGAGTTCAATCTTGGCTTCTTCTACGGAGAGATTGGATTCGTTCCGGGAACAGCAAGCAAAGAGCACCACATCCAGACCCCTGACAGAGCGGCCCAGGGACACTTCCATTTCGCCGTCGGCAAAGCGGTCGGTATTCAGCATTCCCACGCCGTCTATGGTTTCAGCCATGGGGGCGAAACTTGGAAACTTGGTCAGATACCCGGTTACCCGGGCAGCATAATCCTGCATTGACCGGGTAGCAGCGACAATAAACCCATTCATTATCTTCGACCCCCACAGCCGGAGTTTATAGCAAAAGCCTCAATCCGCATAGGGGCGTCAGCATCAAGGATACTTCCCAATTCTTGAAAACCATGATATTGTTGAAAGGATTTGAGAAACAATGAATTTTTGCGAATTTTTCCTGAATTCTAAAAAAAATGAAGCAAAATTCAAAGCGCTATCCATGCGGATGCCATATATGGTATGGGAGGGAAAGGCATGGCAAAGATGACTGAAGAAAAAACCCGGGGAACCCCGGCCTCTGCGGAGGAAAAACAGAAGGCTCTGGAAGCCGCCAGGCTCCAGATTGAAAAACAGTACGGCGCGGGCTCCATCATCAAGATGGGGGATCCGTCCCGTGCGCAGGGGATAGAAACCATCCCCTCGGGCTCCATTCTTTTGGACGAAGCCCTTGGCATAGGCGGCTATCCCCGGGGCAGGATCATCGAGATCTACGGTCCTGAATCATCGGGCAAGACCACCCTGGCCCTGCATGCCGTTGCCGAAGCCCAGAAGCTGGGAGGCATAGCCGCTTTCGTGGACGCCGAGCATGCCCTTGACCCGGTCTACGCCAAGAACCTGGGAGTCAACATCGACGAACTCTGGGTGTCACAGCCCGATTCCGGCGAGCAGGCCCTGGAAATCACCGAAAGTCTCGTGCGTTCCGGTGCTATGGATGTCATTGTTGTTGACTCCGTAGCGGCCCTGACGCCCCAGGCCGAAATCGACGGCGACATGGGCGACGCCCAAATGGGTCTCCAGGCCAGGCTTATGAGCCAGGCCATGAGGAAGCTCACCGCCATCATCGGCAAGTCTCACACCCTGCTCATCTTCATCAACCAAATCCGCATGAAGATAGGCGTGATGTTCGGAAACCCCGAAACCACCACCGGCGGCAATGCCCTTAAATTCTATTCCTCGGTCCGCCTTGAAGTGCGCAAGACCGAAACCATCGAAGGGGGCAAAGACGAGGATGCTTTAGGCAACCGGGTCCGGGTCAAAGTGGTCAAGAACAAAGTAGCCCCGCCTTTCCGCAGGGCGGAACTCGAAATCCTCTTCGGCAAAGGCGTTTCCGCAGCGGGAAGCCTGCTTGACGCGGCAGTGAAATACGAAATCATCGACAAAAAAGGCGCATGGTACTCCTATGGCGAAGAAAAAGTAGGCCAGGGCCGGGACAGCGCCAGGGAATACGTTGCAACCAACACCGCCTTCGCCAAAGAAATCGAAGAGAAATTGAGGAAAATAATGTTCCCGGGCAGGGAATTCCCCCAGGCCAAACCAGCCAAGAAAAAAGGGGAGGGCCCGGCCGATGGAGATGCGCCCAAGGCCCCTGCGGTGACAGAAGCGCCAAAAGTCCAGACTGCTGATGCGGTCAAACCGTCAGCTGCTGAAGCTAAAGCCCCTGCTCCTGCGGCAACGGCGCCCTCCGCCGAGCCCAAACCAGGTCCGGGCCGGCCGCGCAAAGCAGCGCCGGCCGCACCGGAAAGCGATGACGGGCTGTTCTAGCGTTCTGCCTTTGCTTAGGACAGAGCACTAGCTGAAATGCCGCTGGTAGTTTTGGGGCTTGGTTCAAATCAGGGGGACTCTCTCCGAATTTTGGAAAAAGCCGTGGAGGTTCTGGGAATCATCCTGGGATCTCTGCGGCAAGCTTCAATTTACGAGACCGTCCCCCTCCATGTAACAGATCAGCCCAAGTTCTTCAACACTGCGGTGGCCGGAGAATACAGCAAGGAGCCATGGGCCCTTCTTTCAGAGATTCACAAAGTTGAAGCCTCTTTCGGCAGGGATCGTTCCAAAGAACGCCGCTGGGGTGAACGCACCCTGGACATCGACATACTCCTCTTTGGCGATCAGATCATAGCCAATCACCCCCTGCTGGAAGTCCCTCATCCCCGTTTAAAGGAACGCCGTTTCGCCCTTGAACCTCTCCTTGAACTCTGCCCTGATGCCATCGACCCGGCAAGCGGCATACAGTATTCAGGAATATGCAGAGCCCTGCCTGAGCAGGGTATACGGCGGATTTCCGGAGTCTAGCACAAAAATTCCTCCACGTTTTCTGGGCTTATTACTTTAAAACTGCTGCCCGGATACCGTTCCAAAAATGTTTTGGGAGCTTTGTGTTTAGCGGTAGCATTCCATTTAAATTCAAAGGCATTCAGGGTTTCGTCCCCATCTTCCAGATAATCGATTTCCTGCTGGCTCACGGTCCGCCAGAACCAGGTATTTTTCCAAATATGGTCATATTCGAGTTTTTTCTTTCGCTCGGAGACAAGAAAATTTTCCCAGAGCTGGCCTATATCCTTCCGCAGCTCGGGAAGGGAAAAATTGGCAATAAGGGCATTGCGGATTCCGGTATCGTAGAAGTAAATTTTCTTGCTGAATTTTAATTCATTCCGCAAATTCCGGCTGAATGAGCCCAGGCGGAAAATCACAAAACATTGTTCCAGCAGAACGATATAACGCGCTATGGTCTTCGAATCCAGTCCACATAGCTGCCCCAGCTCGGAATAGGAAACCTGGGAACCGATCTGCATAGCCAGGGCTTGCAGGAGCTTGATCAGTTTCTCCGGTTTTTTTATCTGTTCCCACATAAGAATATCCTTAAAGAGATAGCTGTCGGAAAGCTGCTTCAAAAGTTCCTTTTCATCTCCGGGATTATTCACTACCTCTGGATAATATCCATAGACCAGGCGATGGGGGATGAGGCGTTTTTCTTCCAGGAGGCCATGGTGCATTACCATCTCTGCAAATGAAAGAGGATACATTCTGTATTCCCACTTTCTCCCGGTAAGGGGTTCGTTTACCTGGTTTGCCAAATCGAAAGACGAGCTTCCCGTGGCAATAAGCTGCACATCGGGCATTTCATCGGTGATGAGTTTCAGTTTGATGCCTATATCTTTAATACGCTGGGCCTCGTCAAGCACCACATAGCGTTTTTTGCCGAAGATGTGCTTGAGTCGGCTTGAGGAAATGTTTTCAAAAAGGGCCTGAACATCCTGCTCATCCCCATTCAGCCAGAGCAGATCCTCTCCGGAACTTCCGGCGAAGCTCCCTGCGGATTTGCAGAGTCCCTTAAGCAATGTGGTTTTACCCACCTGCCGCGCGCCCATGAGAATAATGGTTTTCCCCTTGCCAAGCCGTTCAGTGATTGTCTGTTCAAGGATTCTTTGGATCATATATACAGTATATTGCTATTTTTGCGGAATGTAAACCCTATATATTACTATCTTTACGGATTTAACTCCTTAAAAATGGCAATTTTTATATTCTCTATAAAACACCTGAATGGCCTATTTACCATCTCCCATAAGAATGGCTATACTATCAAGGATGGAAGCGACCCTTACGAGTTCAGGGCGGAGTTTCAGGCTTGACGAGTTTGAAGGACCTCTGGATCTCCTCCTCTTTTTGATAAAAAAGAATGAAATCAACATTTACGATATTCCCATTGCCCAGATAACCGAGCAGTACCTCCAGTATTTGATCTATGCTTCGGAGCTCGACCTGGACGAAGTCTCGGAATTCCATGCCATGGCTGCCACCCTCCTCCTCATCAAGTCCCGCATGCTCCTCCCTGTGGAACTGGACATGGGGGACGACGATGACGATCCCCGGCAGGAGCTGGTGGAGCGCCTCATTGAATACCAAAAATTCAAGAAGCTTTCGGAGCTCATGGAGGACAAGGAACGGGAGGCTGAATGGGTCATAGAGCGGAAAAAACTCCAGAGGCCCCTGCCTTTTGCCGATGACGATCTCTGGGAAAAGGCGGATGTCTGGGCCCTTTTAAAAACTTTTTCAAGCCTCATGTCAAACCTTTCAAAAGAGCGGATCATCGACATGTACGAAGAGGTCTCGGTGAACGAAAAAATAACCCTTTTGGCGGAGCTTCTGGAAAATAAAAAAGAGTGCAGCTTTACGGACCTCGTGGTGCGCCACGGCTCGGTGCTGGACATAGTCTGCGCCTTCCTGGCTGTCCTGGAAGCGGTAAAACTCCGCATGGCCATGATATTTCAAAACCGCATGTTCGGGGATATAATAATACGCCCCTATACCAAGGAAACTTATGATGGAGCTGAAGTTGGATAAAGAAACGGCCCTCATCGAGGCTATACTCTATTTGGAATCTGACCCCCTGGACGAGGCCAGCATTTCCCGCATCTCGGGTCTTGCTAAAGAAGCAGTGGACAAAGCCCTGGAAAACCTCACTGCCCGGTACAATGCCGAGGACTCGGGCATGGAGCTTGCCCGCATCGGCGGAGGCATCATGCTCTCCCCAAAAAAAGAATATTGGGAAAACCTCAAAGAGCGGTACGGCAAAAAAAACGAGGCCAGGCTTTCACGGGCTGCCATGGAAACCCTTTCCATCATCGCCTATTCCCAGCCTGTCACCAGGGCTGAGGTAGAGGCCATCAGAGGCGTACAGGCGGACAATATGATACGCCTCCTTTTGGAGCGGGAAATGATAAAGGAAGTGGGCAAAAAGGACGTACCCGGCAAGCCCATACAATACGGCACAACCAAGGATTTCCTCAAAATCTTCAGGCTGAACAGCATTGCGGACCTGCCCAAACTGAACGAAAGCGAGGCAGAGCGATTTGAACTCGACGGAGAAAACTGAGGGAGCCACAGAAGTTCCTGCAGGGAGCGCGCCTCCCCTTGTTCGCTTGCAGGTATACCTGGCCCACGCAGGGGCAGCTTCAAGGCGGGCCGCCGAAAAGCTCATAACTGAGGGCAGGGTAGAGGTCAACGGCAAAAAGGTCACTGCCATGGGCGAAAAGGTAGGCCCCGGCGACATGGTAACCCTGGACGGCAAACCTTTAAAACCCGAAAGCCGCTTTCACTACCTGGTCCTGAACAAGCCCCCGGAGTTTATCTGCGCCTCGTCAGACCCCCAGGGAAGGCGTCTGGCCTTGGAACTGCTGCCTCCCCTGGAAGAGCGGCTTTACAATGTAGGCCGCCTGGACTACCTCTCCTCGGGCCTTATCCTGTTTACCAACGACGGCGATTTCGCGGCCAAGGTAAGCCACCCAGGCTCGGAAATCGAAAAGGAATATGTCGTGGAGTCCTCGGTCCCCATACCCGACAGGGCAGTTGACGAATTCGGCCGGGGCCTCATTATCGAGGGTGTTTTGTACCGTGCCCTGGAAATAGAAAAGCTGGACCGCAAATCTTTGCGGGTAGTGCTTGTCGAAGGGAAGAACCGCGAAATCCGCCGGGTCTTTTCCCACTTCCGCCTCCACCCCGAAAAGCTCCAGCGCGTCAGGATAGGGCCGGTTAAGCTGGGCAATTTGCCCGAAGGCCAGGCCCGGACATTGACAATAGAAGAGCGCAAAGAATTATCAACCGTCAAGGATAAAGAGGTGAAGAAGGAGATTATATGGTAATTGCGATTGACGGCCCCGCCGGGTCGGGAAAAAGCACAATAGCCCGCCTTTTGGCGGAAAGACTCAAACTACCCAAGGGCAAAAGCTTCACCTATATCAATTCAGGCAACCTCTACCGGGCCATCTGCCTTGGCTGCCTCAGGGCGGGCATTAGCCCTGTAGACCCTGTAAAGGCCCTGGAATTCGCCAAAAACGCCTCTATCGAGTACAGGAACAAGTCCGTGTTCCTGGGCGGCGAAGATGTTACCGCCCTTCTCCATACCGACGAAATAGACCAGCATACAGCGCCGCTTTCTGCCATTGTGCCAATACGGCATGTGGTAAATGATATCATCAGGAAAATTGCAGCGGACTGCGATGCGGTGGTGGAGGGGAGGGATATGACCACCGTGGTCTTCCCCGATGCAAAGTACCGTTTTTACCTTGACGCCTCGGCGGATGCCAGGGCAATGCGGCGGAAAAGTCAGGGTGTGTCTCAGCTGGGGCTGGAAGAGATAAAAGAGGCCATTCTTAAGAGGGACGAGATAGACAGGAACAAAACCGAAGGGAGTCTTAAAATAGCCCCTGGGGTGGACTATATGGATACATCGGACTTGACCATTGACCAAGTTTATGCCAAATTAGAAGGGAAAATACAGTTAGAAGGAAACAGCATGGCGCAGAAGGAAGTGGGATCGGACACAAATCTGAAGGATGGAGGAGCCAAAACCCAAGGCCCCAAGGAAAACATCCAGACAACATTACAGGAAGAATACCTCAAAAACCTGGAGAACCTTGAAGAAGGCCAACTCATCGAAGGGTATGTTATTCAGGTAACCTCTGATCAGGTATTCATTAACATTGGTTACAAGTCAGAAGGCAAAATTCCCATTACGGAATTCACCGAGATCCCCAAGGAAGGCGAGAAGGTCCAGGTCATTCTCGAAAAGATGGAAGACAGGCACGGTGAAGTGGTGGTCTCCAAGCAGAAAGCGGATGTCAAGATTTTCTGGAAAAATCTGCGCCAGGCTTTTCAGGATCATACCATGATCGAAGGAACCATCGAGAAGCTCGTCAAGGGCGGCTACGATGTCAACCTGGGGGCAGGGGTTCACGCCTTCCTGCCTATAAGCCAGTCGGACGCCCAGAAGGTGGACAAGCCCGAAAAACTCCTGGAGCTCAAAAGCCCGTTCTATGTGGAGCGCCTCTATTCTGACGGCAAGGTCAACATTGTGGTGAACCGCCGCAAGTGGATCGAGGAAGAAATCGAGCAGAAGCGCAGCGACTTCTTTGCCAATACCCAAATCGGCGCGGACGTTACTGGTGAAGTGAAAAGCTTTACCTCCTTCGGGGCCTTCATCGACCTCGGCGGCTTCGACGGACTCCTCCATATCAACGACATGAGCTGGGGCCATGTTACCCGCCCCAAGGATTTTGTCCGCAAGGGCCAGGAGATACGCCTCAAGGTCATACGCATTGACCCTGCCGAAAAGCGGATCAATCTTTCGCTCAAGCATTTTACCGACGACCCCTGGGTGCACTTTGAAGACAAGTACCATGTCAACGATGTGGTCAAAGGCAAGGTCACCAAGCTCACCGATTTCGGCGCCTTTATCGAGCTAGAGGAAGGCATCGAAGGGCTTGCCCATATTTCTGAATTCTCCTGGATCAAAAAAATCCAGAAACCCGAAGAAGTGGTCAGCATCGGCGACGAAGTCGAATGCATGGTCCTGGGTTACGATCTCCAGCAGGGCAAGGTCTCCCTGGGGCTCAAACAGGTTACCGCCAACCCCTGGAACGAGATTGGCGACAAATACCCTGTAGGTACCCGGCTTACCCGCAAGGTGGTAAAGCTCACCAATGCCGGCGCCTTCATCGAGCTTGAAGACGGCATAGACGGCTTCCTCCATGGCGACGATATTTCATGGACCAAGAAAGTGAAGCACCCTGGGAGCGAGATCCAGGTGGGCCAGGAAATCGAGATTATGGTCATCAGGGTCGAAAAAGACAGCCGGAACATAAAGCTGGGTATCAAGCAGCTTTCGGAAGATCCCTGGCAGAGCTTTGCCGCGACCTACAAGCCGGGAACCCTTATGGAAGGCGAAGTTTCCTCCATTACCGATTTCGGCATCTTTGTCCGGGTTCCGGGCGGCATAGAAGGGCTCATCCATAAAACCAACCTCCCCGAGAACAGGGAGGAAACCCCCGAGGATGCCCTCAAGAAATACCATGTGGGCGACAAGATCAAGGCAGTGGTGCTGGAGATTCAGAGCGACAAGCAAAAGGTCGCCTTCTCCATCAGGGATTACCAGAAGAAAGTTCAGCAGGACGAACTGTCCCATTATATGGCGGGTGAAGAATCGGACGGCGATACCTATACGCTGGGCGATTTCCTCAAATCCAGGGACAAAGATACGGCCGAAGGCGCCGGGGAGTAAATCCCGTTGATATGCTGTCAAAGATTGATGTCCAAAAGTTTAGTACACTTGTTGAAATTAATAGCCTCATTAATTCCAACTACACGGATCTCAATGCTCTTTTGACCCAGATTTTGGAATCAGCTACCAGATTGTGCGAGGGCGACGCTTCGAGTCTCCTCCTGGTAAACAAGGAAAAGCAGGAACTGTATTTTGAAGTGGCCCTTGGAACCGCAGGGGCCGATGTAAAACGTTTCACGGTGAAGATGGGGGAGGGCATTGCCGGCTGGGTTGCCCTCCACAATAAATCCATCATTGTAGGGGACGCCGAGAATGACAAGCGGCACCTTAAAAATATCCCCAAGGCGGTTCACTATACCAGCAAGACCATGCTGGCGGTTCCTATGAGAATCAAGGACGAGTGCCTTGGGGTTATTGAGCTTATCAATAAAAAAAACGGTCAGAATTTTAATCAGGAAGATCTTGAATGGCTCGAAATCTTTGCCAACCAGGCGGGCATTGCCGTTGTCAACGCCCGTAGCATGGAAAAGGCCCAGACTGAGATCAAGCTGCTCCAGACCCAGCTGGGCTCTGAACAAGGCTATCATGCGATAATCGCCAAGAGCCCGGTGATCCTCGAAAAGCTCGAGATCATCGACAGGGTGGCCAAGACAGATTCGTCGGTGCTTATCCTGGGGGAGAGCGGGGTAGGGAAGGAAATTTTTGCTGAGCAGATACACCTCCGCAGCCTCCGGAATAAAGAGCCCTTTGTGCGGATCAACTGCGCAGCCATTCCGGAAGGGCTTTTGGAAAGCGAGCTCTTCGGCCATGTGAAGGGCGCTTTTACCAACGCCGTTGCCACAAGGCAGGGGCGTTTTGAGCTTGCCGACGGGGGCACCATCTTTTTGGACGAAATAGGGGATCTTCCCCTGGCCCTCCAGGCAAAGCTCTTGAGGGTGATACAGGAAAGGACCTTTGAAAAAGTCGGCTCCGATACTACTGTTACTGTGGACGTGCGCATTTTGGCCGCCACCAACAGGGATATTGAAAAACAGGTGGAGAAGGGCGAATTCAGGAGCGACCTCTATTACAGGCTCAATGTGCTGCCCCTGTATATACCGCCCCTCCGGCAGAGGCTCGAGGACATTCCGGAATTGGCCGATTTTTTCCTCAAGAAATTTTCGATAGAGACAAAAAAAACTTTTGAAGGTTTTTCAGAGGATGCCATGGAAGCCATGCTTTCTTATGCGTGGCCCGGAAATATCAGGGAGCTTGAAAACTGCATTGAGCGCGCCTGTGTCATGGGGAAGAACAAGCTCATACTTGGGGGGGATCTTTTCCTCACCAACCCCTCCGGGATGCCGGAGACAGCAGGGGAGCGCAATCTGAAAAGCGCCCTCACTGTTTTTAAGAGCCGCTTTATTCAGAAGGTGCTTGAAGAGAACAAATGGAATCAGACAGAAACAGCAAAGGCTTTGGATATCCAGAGAACTTATTTATCCAGACTGGTCAAGGAACTGGATATAATTAATCCCAAGGAGTAATTGATAATATGGCCCACGAAAAAAACGCTAAACATGGAGATTTAAGCTTCACCGAAAAGCTCAGCGAATTCCTCCAAAAAAACCGCAAAGGTTTGATTGTCTGCCTTGCGGCAAGCATTGTGATTCTCGCAGGCATTCTCGCAGGTTTCACCATCAAGGACAAGCTCGAATCCGGAGCCCTCAGCAAGGTGGAAGAATTCTCGAGGCGTTACGAAGCCCTCCGTGTTTTTATAGGCAGCGAAGAAGCCGACGCCGCTTCCAAGCAAGCCGACATTGCGGCCCTTCAGGAAGAATTGAATGCTTTTACCGCCAAGAACAGGGGCTATCCCGCAGCCAGGGCATGGGCTATTGCCGGCAATATTTACGGCGACCTGAAAAACTGGGCAGATTCTGAAAAAGCTTGGAGTTCCGCGGCCAAAGCAGCGGCGAAAACCTACTATGCTCCTATATCATTGTTCAATGCGGCAGCTGCGGCGGAAGAGCAGGGGAACAACGCAGGGGCCATAGACCTTTACACCCGGGCCCTTGATTTTGCCAGCGTTTTCCCCTCGGCCCCCAGGGCACAGTTTTCCATAGGCAGGCTCCAGGAAGCCCAGGGCAATAAGGCAGCGGCCCTTGAGGCTTACCGGACGCTTTTGAGCAAATGGCCCAATGATCAGGTATGGTCCAATTTAGCCCATAGCCGCATAGTAACCCTTTCGATACCATGAACAAAACTGAGCCTGCCATAACAGCACATGCCGTTATGGGGGTCTTGGGGCTTTTGATTTTCCTATCCCTTTGTTCCTGCGGCATCGAGGATTACCCTTACATTTATGCCATACCCCAGGCGAATGTGCAGCCTCAGGTACTAGCGGAAAGCGCGACCGTATATGTCCCCTCCGACAACTCCAGCAATACCTATTTTACCAATTTCACCGTTTATTACCGCATCTATGTAAGCGACATGATTACCGACGATCCCATAAACAATATAAACGCTATTAATAATACCCTCTACTCCCATTATTCCAGGGTTCGGCCTTATATTGATAACGATTCCATAGGCAGCTCTTCCGTAGGCTCTCTCTTTTCGAGCATGAATTATTACAGCATTGCACTGGAAAATGCAAACATCGAAACCAATATTTTAAGCAGCGCGATCCTGGGCCGGACTATCACGTTCGATTTTATACAGATAGCGGGAAGATTGCCGTCCATGGTCATTGGGTCCAACACGTATCCATTGATACGTTCCACCGGAGGAGGGAATTTTACCATCCGCCCCAACAACCTTTATTTTTTGAACGATCCTGAACTTTACAATACTGATAACCTTGCCGATCCCAATGTGAATACTGACGTCACCGAAAAGGCCAATATGGTCGCGGGCCCTCGTTATACCTATGTCAGCTTGTATATTGTGGCAACCGGGCTTGATACCCAAACCTATTCCCAAATTTTCAGCACCCCGACTTTTGTAGGTATATTGAGGCTTCCCGATCCGGCATAAGGACATTATGAATAGCATAATATGGTATTCTGGAGGAAAAAATTATGCCTGATGAAGAACTTTCACGGGATGAAGTTGACCAGTTATTAAAAGCAATTGTTGACGGCGTTCCAATAAACAATAAGGCACTTGAGACTCTTGAAGAGCATTTAACAAAAAGTAAAAATGCATCGAAAAGTAAAGATACGCCAATACTTTCACAGGACGAAATTAACCAGTTATTAAAAGCAATTTCCACTGATGACTCGGGCCTGTCCTGAAGTTTGTGTAAATGGCCAAAATATGGTAGAAATACCAAGGAGACAAAATGGCCAGTACACGAAAACTGAAAGAGAAGGATCTGATCGACCAAATACTCGATCAGATAGACCTTAAAGGAATGACCCAGGAAGAAATCCTTGGACAGGAAGGATTATTAAAGCATCTGACAGGGAAGCTGCTAAGCCGTGTCATGAATGCTGAAATGGACGAGCATTTGGGGTATGAAAAGAATTCCAACGCCGGGGACAATTCGGGGGACAGCCGAAACGGGTACAGTGAAAAGACAGTCCTGACAGAGAATCAGAGTGCAGTGATACAGGTACCACGGGACCGCAATGGAACGTTCGAACCCAAGATACTGGCGAAACACCAAAGACGGCTCCCTATATTTAACGACCAGGTTATTTCGATGTATTCCTTTGGGATGACCGACCGGGATATTAAATCACACCTGGAAAAAATATATAACGTGGAAGTCTCCCCTGAATTGATAAGCCGTGTCACTGCAGCGGTGATGGAAGAAGTGAAGGAGTGGCAGAATCGGCAGCTGGAAAAATCTTATGCCATCGTGTA
Organism: Leadbettera azotonutricia ZAS-9; assembly: GCF_000214355.1. Classification (GTDB taxonomy): domain Bacteria; phylum Spirochaetota; class Spirochaetia; order Treponematales; family Breznakiellaceae; genus Leadbettera; species Leadbettera azotonutricia. Next base: position 1,981,094 of record NC_015577.1, read on the forward strand.
TTTGGACGCCCTGAGGGTCAAGACCAAACAGGACGGGAAAAGCTGTACCAAGAGCGTCTATGTGGCTCTGGGAGTGAATTTCGAGGGTCAGAAGGAGGTATTGGGCCTTTGGATAGCGGAGAACGAAGGGGCTAAGTTCTGGATGGGCGTCCTGAACGAAATAAAGAACCGGGGAGTGGAAGACATACTCATCGCTTGCATGGACGGCCTTACCGGTTTCCCCGAAGCGGTTCGGGCAGTATTTCCCAAGACCCGTATCCAATTGTGCATTGTCCACATGGTGCGTAATTCCACCAAGTTTGTTTCCTGGAAAGACCTGAAAAAAATCTGTGCCGATCTTAAGGCCATATATTCGGCAGCCACCGAGGAAGCCGGCCGTGACGCACTGGAAGAATTCGGCAAGATATGGGATGCCAAGTACCCGATGATATACCAGTCCTGGGATACCCACTGGGATGACTTAAGCGAGTTCTTTAAATACCCGCCTGAAATCCGCAAGGCAATTTACACGACAAATGCAATTGAGTCATTAAATTACCAGCTGCGAAAAGTCACAAAAAACCGCTCGACATTTCCGAACGATGATGCTATATTTAAGATATTGTATTTGGCAATTAGGAATGCGTCAGAGAAATGGACAATGCCGGTACGGGATTGGGGGATGGCGCTCAACCAATTCGCTATTATTTTTGGCAATGAACGGGTTCCGTTCTAAATAATTCATTGCCATTTACACAAAAATTCGGACACGTCCGATGACTCGTAAATCCCCTTTGTTAGGCGCTTTACCAATTGCTTTATGACAGTTCCGTTATTATACCCTTTTCTTCTTTTATTCTCTTGTATTCTTCTGTAAATGATTGTGCCATATTCTTACCAATTTGTACTTCAGTTATTTTTAATATACCGTCATATGCTATTCGATCCTTGAATGGCATTAATGTTGTTTCAATATATACAGGAATAAAAGGTAAATATTCTGCTATTGAATTTGAAAGACCTATTATGCCATATACATTTTCTTGTTTTTCATCTAGGAATATACAATAGTTTTTTAATTGTTTTAGTATTATAAATTTTCCAGTTATCCTCTTTTTCCAAGATTTTAGTAAATATATGTCATCGTCGGATAATTTTTTGTTTATCTTTATGTATTCATCTATAATTTTTGTATTTTCCCACAATTTAGTTTTAATTTCATCAACGTGATTAAGATTTATATCTTCACCTTTCTTTGGATGTCCAAATTTCTTAACTATTTGATATTTATCGTTGACAAATGCTAAAATATCCAACCAATTCTTGAAATATATGTTGTTTTCCTCTTTCGAAAGATGCATCCTTTTCTCCTTCGGATGATTGTATTACGTAATTGATTTATGTTCAAGATGCCTTTTGTATTCCTATTTTTTATTCCCAGCGTATTCAATTGGTATTGCGCCTAACGCTCAGAACTATACGACGTTTTTACGGTTGCGATAAAGGAATTGCGAAGCAATTCCAGCAACTGCAAAAATGTGGCGGAAAAAAAATACACAAAGGCCGTAGGCCTACTGCACTTTTTCGTAGCCCGAGGAGCGAAGCGACGAAGCGTATAGCGTGTGTTGCTGTTAAAACCCTGCATCGAATAGCCCGCCATGGACGGCGGGCGTATTTTCACTTTAGACAATTATTCTATACTTTGTCCTGTTCATATATTCTTATTGGTATATATTCTGCCATTTCATTAAAATGTTTATCTTGCGCAATGATTTTTAAATTATTCTGTAAACAGTTTTGTGCGATCATTAAATCTGTAATGCCTATGTTATTGTATCCATGTGTGTAATTCATTACTTGAATTTCTTGTAATTCGTTCCAATTTATTTTCATTTCGTATTTTGTTAAACGATTCAATAATTCTTCCAGATGTTTTTCTTTTCTATGAATTATTGAAGGCAATAATTCTGTTAATATCAGATCATTGGTACAGGTTATATTACTGTATATTAAGTTCTTAATGTACCTATATTTTTCATTCCCTCTGAAATATTCTATCCAAGCCGAGGAATCTATTAATATACTTTTCATCGTTTTCTCATTTCCTCAATATTAATTCCCAGGTCAATTTTTCCAAAATAGTCTGCTAATTCTTTGACTTTTTCCCGTTGGATTAAATTTTCCAGAGCTGTTTTAATAACTTCTGTTTTAGTGGAGATATTGGTTATTTCCATAGCTTCTGCGACCAATATATCAGGTAATTCCAATGTAGTTCTCACAAATATCCTCCAGGGCATATAATATCATAAAACAGTATGTACTGTCAAGAGTTTTTTTGCATATTTCTTTGGTATTATTGTTTTTGAGGGCCGCACGGATGCGGCCCTGCCTCTTATTAAATTCCTGGTTTTAATGGCATCTAACGTTCCAGTTGTATGCGAAGTTTTGGCCGCCCGAATAAGGAAATGCGCAGCATTTCCAGGGCGGACAAAATTTGGGTGAAGTGAGGCGTGGGAAGCGAAGCTGACCTAGCCGAACGGAACCCTGGAGGGCCGCAGGCCCGGAACGCATACAAACCTGTTGAGACTGTCGGATTAATATAAAAAGAAGTATTGTAACAAAAAAATAATTTTACTTAAAAAAGGATCGACCAGATTTAATCTTCGTGATATAATTCAATTATTATGGCACGATATAAATACCAAGACCCTTCCCAGGGCTTATTTCTCAATGTTAATCTCAAAGACCAGCTGCTTCCCGGTTCCTTTGAGTGGACCCTGGATTATTTAATTGATAGAACAGACCTTTCATTATTCTGTCTTGCATATAACAATGATGAAAAGGGAGCGCCGGCTTATAATCCCTCTGTTTTATTAAAAATAATCTTCTATTGTTATTCAAGGGGAATTATCACCTCCCGTCCTATTGAGCAGGCTGCCAAAACTAATGTGGTAATTAAAGCCCTTGCCTCTGATGCTGAACCGGATCATGATACTATCGCCCATTTTATTTCCTCAAATAGCGATGCAATAAAAGACTTATTTACACAAATACTTATCCAGTGTAGCCAATTAGGGTTAATAAATGGAGAAATGTTCGCCATAGACGGCTGCAAATTACCTTCCAATGCTTCCCGTGAATGGTCCGGCAGTATTGGGGAACTTAAAAAGAAAAGGACAGATCTTCAAAAATTAGCTTCCAGGATAATAGAACAGCATAAAGAACTGGATAAAAGCGAATCGGCAAAGAAGATACAAAAACCCTTTAAAAAGACCATGGGGGATGACGAGGAAAGGAGACAGCGGCATATAGACCGTATAGAAAGGAAAATAGCCAAACTGGATGCCTTCCTTAAAACAGCGGAAAAACGCATAGGCAGTTCTGCAGGGGAAGTGCAGTCAAATATCACTGACGGCGAGAGTGCGCGGATTAAAAGTTCCCACGGCTATATTCAGGGATATAATGGCATCGCCATAGCTGATTCAGCTCATCAAATCATAGTTTCGGCAGAAGCATTCGGTTCAGGGAGTGAGAGCCAGCATTTTCCCCAAATGCTTGATTCCCTTGAAGAGAATATGCGGACAGTGACGGGGAAAGAAGAACCCCTCAAAAAATCACTTGTTACAGGAGACACGGGATTTTTTTCCGAGAATAATTTACAGGAGGCAAAAAAACGAAATATCAACGTGCTTATCCCGGACCAGCAATTCCGCAGGCGGGATCCCTATTTTGATAATCGCAAAGGTCATAAAGTGAATCGGTTCACTGCCCATGATTTTACCTATAACAAAGAAAACAATACCTTTATTTGTCCTAATAAAAAAGTACTTATATACAAAGGCTTTGTAAAACTAAACCGGAATAGCGGGGACAAGTATCAGGCTTCCCCCGGTGATTGCAAGTATTGTAAGTTTCTTTCACGGTGTGTCGCTTCCCGCGGAGGCAAAACCCATATGCGGACATTATATCTCCCTGCTTCAAAGAATATTGAAAATCTTAGTGACAAGATGCGGAATAAGATAGACGATCCTGCCTACCGGGAACTATATTCCCGGAGGATGCAGATAATAGAGCCGGTCTTTGCGGATATTACGTATTGCAAAGGCATGAACCGCTTTAGCCTGCGTTCAAAGGGAAAGGTTAACATTCAATGGCTGCTATTCTGTATGGTACATAATATTGCCAAATGTATACACCCTCTGGAGCTTGGATATGGTAATTAAGCGGAATAATAAAAGAAATATGCCTGTAATTCGTATAAAAGATCATTTATTTGTCTGAATTTAAAATTAAATAAAAATTATTTCTGAATTGAATTATTTGGGGAAATTACTATTTTAAAAATATATTAAATCGACAGCCTGGTTATACGCTGTTTTTTTACCCCCACAACCCAATCGCCCGCAGCCATGGATGGCGGAGGGCGGGCAATAATACTTTTTTATTATATTTTTATACAATTATTTTCTTATTTTTACACTATACGGGTTTCATTCTACGGTAAAGGGTATAGCTTTTGTGGTAAATTTTACACCTTTTAAGTGCAGTATATTTGCTTTTAATAATTAATGCCTTGAGATATTTTTTGAACCATAATATTAAAAACTTTTTTTCCAAAATCCAGGGTAAAAAAGTAAAATAAAAGTATAAATTTCCAACCTTCCAATTATCATCAGGGCAGACAAGCCCCATTTCACATATTCAGGAACCTCATAAAAAATAGCTCCCGATATAAGCTTCCCAAATCCAAGACCTATATTCCCCACGGTTATGAGGGCGGCATTGAGAGAATCGTACAAGCTCACGCCGGCACTACTTACGAGCAGGGTTCCTAAAACAACCATTATTGCATAAAGATAGAAAAAACTACTCACACTATAAACAATATCTTTCCGGCCGATTTTTCCGTCCAAGTGTATAGAAAATACACCTTTTGGATATAGATGGCGGAACATTTCATTCTTTGTCTGTTTGAATATAATAACATAACGGATAACTTTTACCCCTCCGGCAGTTGAACCGGAACAACCGCCAATAAACATGAGCATAAAAACTACAAACTGTGCCAGAGGCGGCCATTGGTTGTGATCGTCAATCATAAAACCCGTGGTACTCATGATTGAGATTATATCGAAAAATGCAAAACGTAATGATTTTTCCAGTGACCCAATGCGCGGCATGATCTGTATTGCAACAACGGTGGTTGCGATAATAACAATCATTGCATAGGCTTTTGCTTCACTATTCTTGGTTATTTCAGAAAACTTACCCTGTAGAAAACGGTATATGAGAGTAAAATTAAAACCTGCAATTAACATAAATATTATACAGACCCATTCAATATATGGTGAATTCCATGCGGCAATGCCAGCATTTTTTGTGCTGAAACCACCGGTTCCAAGGGTGGAAAAAGCATGTATGATTGCATCAAACCAATTCATGCCTCCCAGCATGAGTAACACAGTCATAATGATAGTTAGTCCCAGATAAATGATCCAGAGTATTTTTGCGGTCATTGTTATTTTGGGCGTGAATTTTTCCTTCATTGGGCCAGTCGTCTCGGCATTTACCAAACTAAATCCCCCTGCGCCTAAGAAAGGCACAAGTGCAACAGTAAGGACGACAATGCCCATGCCACCCAGCCAGTGGGTCATACCGCGCCAGAGATGAAAAGAACGAGGCAAAATTTCCAGATCAGGAATAATGGTTGCTCCTGTCGTCGTAAAGCCAGAAACGCTTTCAAAGACAGCATTGGAATAATGAGGCATAAACCCTGAAAGATAATAGGGCACAGCGCCGAGGAGACTCGCCGTTATCCAGGCTATGCACACTAGGAAAATTCCTTCATGAGCCATAAAATTAGTTTTTTGTTTCTTTGAAAAAATAAAAACTGGCAGTGATATAACAAAAATGACAATGATAGTGATACCAAATGAAAAAACCATCACTTCTTCCTGAAAAATTATTGCTATCACCAGTGGAAAAAGCATTGCCAGAGAGAATATTCCTGAAAACATGATTATTAACCTGATAATGGGCCACCGTAGCATATTAAATTACCTTTCTTCTATCTTTCTATAATACTTCTGTATAACTCGATTAACTATAAATAGTATAAATTTTCATCCGTGTATGTCAACTCTTTTGCAATGAATTTTAATAGATTCGATGGTGTTAGGCGTTATATTATACCACTAATGTTTTATACATATAATGCAAAATATTTCAGGCGCCATGGATGACGCCTGCGACGACAAAGGCGGGGTAAAATAATTGCGTATAACGAATTTTATACGCCGTTCGCTTAATCCTTTATTCCGTATATATATGCGAATACACATAAATCAACTAGTAAGGGATATATGCGAACTAGGATGTGTGTATATCTTAAAAACAGAGGGGTAGGGGAGTATAGGGTTAATCCTCTAGGGTCATGTTATCAAGGGGACTTTGAATCTGCAGGGATTTGCAGCGGGCTACATGGGTATAGCGCTCGGTGGTACGGATTGATGTATGACCCAGGAGTTCCTGGATGTAGCGGATATCGGTACCGGATTCAAGAAGATGGGTTGCAAAGGTGTGACGGAGACTGTGAATACTGGCTGATTTTTCGATCCTTGCTTTGCGAAGGGCGTTTTCGAATATTTTTTGAGCGGAACGTATTGACAATTGAAGGGAGGCGGTTCGGCCGGGGAATAGCCAGGTGTTTGTACGTTTAAGGGCAACCACCTCGTTTACACGAAGTCCGGATGAATAGACCATCATCAAAAGAAGGCGGTGCTTCAGGTTTTTTTCAGCATCGAAAATCGCTTTGATTTCTGATTTGGAAAGCACCACCGGCAGCCTTTTGTCCTGCCGGGGTCGATGCTGATCCTGAATGATATCATGTTTCAGGACATTATTATAAAAGAATTTGAAAGCGCTTAGCGCCAAATTCATGGTGGAAGCTGAAAGGTTCAGTCTTTGGTTTTGATAGGCCAGATAGCCTTTAATATCTTCACCGGTGATATTTTCAGGGAGCTTTTGCAGCCGCCGGCAAAGATCCCGGTTGTATTGGACATAGGCGTCTATGGTATTGGCGCTGTATTTTCGTGAACGCAGTTCCACTTCCAGTTTTTCACGCCATATACAAGAAAAAAAATCCGGTAAAGGAGGGTATGCTGCTAAATAGGCTGAATCGGCGCCCGTAGTTTTATTTGAAAGATCGGAATTGTGTTTTTGATACAAAAAGCCGCCGACTGCGATAGGGGTGTTGGGATCCTTTTCAACCTCAACATAGGGTTTATTAACAAGAATCTGCTTTATCAAAATATCGCCATGTTCCGGCTGTACTATGAATTGATTGGATAAAGAGTCCCAGAAACCAAGCCGGCTGGCAATCATTTTAGTAAACAAATTTTTATCATAGTCATAGAAAGGCATTCGGATTTTATTATGTTCGTAAAAAAGATAAACCACATCCATAACATACTCCTAATTTATCATTTGCTTGTACCATAGCACATTTAAGGAATAATCCTATACTTTAGTAAGTATTTCAAGGGTTTGTTCCTTATATGCAAGTAGACAGAAGATACATTATCTATAGTAATATGAAATATTATTTTTAGTATTTCTTCTGACAAGGCTATGCGCCGGTTTCAGGATAAATTTTTCTGAAGGCTTCCATATAAAGTTCGGGCTGTTCGGGATCATCCTGGTTTTTTGCCAGCACCCCCAGGCGCTTAACGCCATAAAGGGAGCCTTCCTGTTCCAAACGGCCCATGCGGTAAGTTTTTTCATCCTTAAAGGGAATGCGTTCTTCGATGCCTGCATGAGACTCATACATTCCTCCCCAGAGCAGGGCCGAGAGGGAATATTTTTTAGAGCCCGATGCAACAACAATGTTCATGGTATTGTGAATGAGTATGCCCTCGGGCAAAACCTTATTCATCCGCGTCAGGAACTCATTGCCCTCAAGAAACCCCTGGGTTTCTATGGCTGCCATTTCGCTCATTGCAGTTATCCCAATGGCCAGGGGGGACGCGATTTCAAGGTGAGGTAAGGGATTGAAACCCCCGGTGTACAAAACAGGCAACCCTGCCCTAACCATGGCCATGGAAAAAATTTCGACAATAGTCAGGTGGGAATAAAAGACACCCGGGCCGCTCTTGGAAAAAGAAAAAATTATTTTATAGGTTGAGGGATCTTTGCGATACTCAGTATTGCCGCCAAACACGGTTTCGCTTTTGACTTCATTCACAACAGGAACGTAAAGTAAATTCTCATCATGTATGGTATTTTGCACTATTTTACTCTCTCCTCGACAAATTCCACAGGGATGGGTGCACTTTTCCATACATGGTAAAGTAAATTCTCCGGACTTTGATTTTTCCGCTTCGCTTTCAAGAAAATTTGAGCCCAGACCTGGCTTGATAAAATCCCAGGGCAGGCTTTTTTCCGAATTGCCATTCCGATCCCCTGGATTCATGATTCCTGAAACATACTCTGAATGAGCCTCGAAAATTTCCTTCCAGACATCCCTTTTCAGGTATTCAGTCCAGGCATCCAGGCGACAGCCTTTTTTCCAGGCTTCTTCGATAAGGGCCCCTGCCTGCGCATCGCCACGGGAAATGACCCCTTCGATAACGGAAATAAAGGGGTCCTGTACGCCTGTTTTGTGACCCCGGCTTTTTAATTTTTCCCTGATGAACTTAAGCTTTTTGCCGGCAGTTTCTTCGTCGAGCTGGCCTGCCCATTGGTAGGGTGTGTGGGGCTTGGGGACAAAGGTCCCTACATTCACATTGAAGTTCATATTGGTTTCTTTGGCAGCCCTGAATATAAAATCGACAATAGCTTCTTCTTCATTGATTCTTTCACCTGATGCGTTGAGAGGCTCCAAGGGCAATCCAATCATGAAATAAAACTTGGCGCCCCGCCAGCCATGCTTTTTGGCTTCCTTGATTATGGAAACCACACTTTGAAGGGACACTTCCTTGTTGATGGCATGCTGCCAAAATTCTTCAGGGGTCTCCACCGCAAAGGTAAGACCGCTCCTCCGCACTTCGGATATCTTTTCCAGCAAAGGCAGGGAAAAAGTTGAAACCTTTAGGGAGGGAAGCTGAAAGCTGATATGGCTTTCGCTGTAAAGCTTATTGAGGGACTCTACAAGCTCCCCTATCCCCGTATAATCCCCTGTAGAAAGGGAGGAAAGGCTTATCTCCCTGTAGCCTCCAAGTTTGATAAAATCGGCCGCCTCGGACCTGACCATTTCCGCGCTCTTCTGCCTCATGGGCCTGTACCAGAAGCCTGCATGGCAGAAGCGGCAGCCGTTAGGGCAGCCTCGCATTATTTCGACTGCCCCATGGTTCTGAATGACTTTTAAATTGGGCACGGGATAGACCGAGGCCGAAGGAGGCCGCTTTGAAAAATTCCAGTCTATGGCCCGCCGGGCTTCACCCTTCCCTCTTGCCCATACCGAGGGGTGGGAAATTATTTTTTCCAGAATTTCTTTCCTGCCCTTCCCTCCCGCTCTCTTTTTTATATCCCGTGCTTCCGCGGCAAGATCAAAAAAACCACCTTCAGCCTCGCCTATCCAGAAAGCGTCAATAAAGGAAGCATAAGGCAGGGGGTTTGAAACGCAGGGGCCGCCCATGATTACAATTGGGTCATCCTCCCCTCTCTCGTCCGCATGAAGGGGAATAGCCCCTAAATCCAGCATGGTAAGAACCCCGGTAATGCCCAGCTCATAGCCCAGGGTAAAAAGGAGGAGGTCAACACTTTTAATGCTAATCCCTGTATCAAGTCCGTAAAGGGGGATGCCCTTGTTTCGCAGCAGGGCTTCGAAATCGGGGGCAGGGGCAAAGGCGCGGTCGCAGGAAACATCATCAATGCAGTTTAAATAATTGTAGAGTATTCTTAAGGCCTGGTTGGACATGCCTATTTCGTAGAGATCCGGAAAAGCGATAAGGGCCTGGAAAGAAGCGTCCTTTTTTGCAAGGCGGCCATATTCGCCCCCGACATAACGTACGGGTTTTTCAGCATCAAGAATTGCGCCGCCAATATCCTTCAGAACATCAATATAGTCCCTAATGGAGGAACCTCCTCACATGTATGCTTAGCGCTAGGCCTATTCCAACCATGGCGGAGATAATGGATGAACCACCGTAGGACATGAAGAGCAGAGGGATGCCTGTGATGGGCATGATCCCCATGGTCATCCCCACATTGATGAAAAAGTGAAATATGAACATGCCTGCAAGCCCTGCGCAGATATAAGCCCCAAAGGGATCTGCCGAGGTTCTTACTATGCGCATAAGGCGGAGTATGATGACCAGGAAAAGGGCAAAAACCAGGAGGCCCCCCAAAAAGCCCCACTCCTCGGTAAAAATCGAAAAGATAAAGTCCGTGCTCTGCTGGGGCAAAAAGCGGTAATGGCTCTGGGTGCCCTGTAAATAGCCTTTGCCCGCAAGGCCCCCTGAACCTATGGCGGTAACGGACTGGATAATGTTCCAGCCTGCTCCCTGGGGATCGACCTCGGGGTCCAGGAACACGATGAGCCGCATGATCTGGTAATCTTTGAGCACTTTGTGGGACATGAATGAAGCCCCCAAAGAAAGTACCACTACTGCTGCGGAATAAACTATCCAGAAAAAGTAACGCTTCCTGTATTTTACAAACCCAAAAACAGCGATAATGCCTATGGCGCCAAGGGCAAGTATTGCAAAGCCTATGAATTTTGAATTGCTCAAGAATGTCAAATCAAGGGATTGGTTTTTTAGTATCAGGCTCTGCCAGAGGGGCAATACCATAAGCCCCCCGGTGAGAGCTATGGTTGCCAAAAGAAAAAGCACATACCGCAATGCCACGCCGGCCGCAAAAGTCATCACCAGGAGTATAGGTATAAAGACAAGGGAAGTGCCGAAATCCGGCTGTATCAGGATCAGCCCCATGGGCAGAAAAACAATAAAACAGGAGATCACGAACCGCATAAATGAGTCGGCACCTCTGCCCGAATCCGCAAGATGGCGGGCCAGAAAAATAATGGTTGTGATCTTGGCGAATTCGGAGGGCTGTATGCCGAAAGCGCCTATGCCTATCCATGCCCTGGCGCCGTTCACAACACGCCCGAAAACGCAGGTATAAAAAAGCAAAACCAGGGTTCCCAGATAAAACCAGAGTGAAAGATCTCTTATGCGCCTGTAATCGACCAGCACCAGCACCAGAGCGATTAAAAACCCGCTTATGCCCCAGATAATCTGCCGCATATATTCAGAGGAAGCCAAAGGCCCGGCGGAAGAAATTCCCGAAATTCCCGATGAATAGATGAATAGCACTCCAAAGACAGTCAACACTACTGCTGCGAAAAGGAGGAAAAAATCTATTTCCAGATAGTCTTTAAGGGCCATGCTATTCCCTGCGTCCCTGTATGGTCAGATTGTTTTGAATGCCCAGAGTGCGCGAGGCTTCCTCGTAGGTCTGGTCGGCAAATATGCCCTGATAAATAATCGCGGAGCAGTAAACAGCCCACCATTCCCAGGCATTCACCGCTTCCACGATCACGGTCACCGCTACCCTTTCTTCGGGGTCATCAGTCTGGTAGGGCGCATAGGAAGTGAACCAGGAATGCCATTTGTCCTGGAGCCCCACTTCGGCAGTCCCTGTCTTGCCTGCGATCTCGACGGCTTTTATGTCCAAAGGGAAACGGGCTGTCCCTTCGCTGATTACGCCCCGCATGTCTTTGCGGACTTCTTCAAACACCGAAAGGGGCAAATCGCTCTGGTGCAGAACTTCCGGCTGCATGCTCTGTTCCACTGCCCCTGTCCGCGGGTCCCGCACTTCCTTGAGGAGATGGGGCTTATAAACAACCCCGCCGTTCGCTGCCATGGAAACCATATTGTTCATCTGCAGGGGGGTTACCAGGGTATAGCCCTGGCCTATGGACATATTCATGGTATCGCCGCCCTGCCAGCGTTCGTGGAGGCGGCGATCCTTCCATTGGGGGGTGGGGACAAAGCCGGAGATTTCCCCGGGAATGTCTATGCCGGTTACATCCCCGTAACCATAATCCCTGGCATAGTTCACGATGTTTTCAACCCCAAGATAGTCGCGGCCCACGTTCCAATAATAAATATCGCAGGATTGCGCCATTGCCTGGTGCAGATTGAGCCTCCCATGCCCAGGCCGCCTGATATGGCAGCGCCAGAGACGGTCGCCATAGCTCAGTTCACCGAGGCAGTCGATTGTTTGATCCGGGGGGAACGCGTTCTCGGCAATAATGCCTGTGGTCATGATGATTTTAAAGGTAGAGGCCGGAGGATAGCTCGACTGTATGGCCCGATTAATGAGGGGCTTGTTGGGATCGCTTATCAGAGCCTGGTATTCTGAGCCAAGATCCGAATGGTTGAAGATATTGGGATCGTACCAGGGATAGGAGACCATGGCTAAAATTTCCCCTGTTGACGGGCGGGTCACCACCACAGCCCCTATGCGCCTGCCCAGGGCTTTTTCAGCCAGGGTTTGAATTTTCCGGTCTATGGTGAGCACTAGGTTCTTGCCCATGGTGGGGGCGATCCGGGTATTGTCCCCCACGCGCCTGCCTCTCACATCAACAGTGCGGGTTTCCCGGCCTTCCCTTCCCCGCAGTATCTCGTCGTACTGCCGCTCTATGCCGTTCTTGCCGATGACATCATCCTGCTTGTAGCCCTTGTTATAAAGCATGGTAAGCTCATCCCGGGTTATGCCGCCCACATATCCTATGATGTGGGAAAGGCTCCCTATTTCAACATAGCTGCGCATGGGCTTGGACTGCCATGAAACCCCCGGCAGGGTATCAACCTGTTCAGCCAACGCGGCAATGGTGCCAAAAGCGACATTCGCCGCAACTTCCACAGGCTGGTAAAGATAATAAATTGAAGGAGGAAGCTTCCGTTCAATCTGCTCCCGGCCTACATTGAGTATTGCCGCGAGGCGCCCTATGAGATCGTCCATTTCGGCCCTGGGGACTTCTGCAGGAGTTACGCTCACCGCAAAGGAATCGGTGTTGAGCACCAGGGGCTGGGTGTAATTCCGGTCGTATATTTCGCCCCTCTGGGCCGGTATGACCGTGGTCCTGCGGGCAATATTCTGGGCCCGGGAGCGGTACACATCGCCGCTTAAGATCTGCATGCTGAAAAGCCTTATTGCGTACGCAACGAAGATAAATATGAAAAGCCCCCTGAGGACCGCGATGCGCAATTCGGGCCTTTCTTCCCGTTCGGAAGCCATTACGTTTCCCTCTTCCCTGCGAGCAGGGATTCAAAGAGGCGCAAAAACCCGAAGAGGAAAGGCGCTGAAACGATATTCATTCCCAGCTCCACCCAGAAAAGGGGCGCCGCAAAATCGTAGGATGGAATAGCACCCACCAGGAGCAGATGAAGCAGAAAAAACACCAATGCTTTTAACACTGTCGCGCCTGCGCAAAGGGCCATGGGAAGCAAAAAGGGATCGAGAAAGAAGGCGCCCTTCATGAGCCCTGCCAAGGCCCCTGCCAAAGTGCGGACAAAAGCATTGAGCCCCAGAGGAGCCGCCGAAAGAAAATCCAGAAGCAAGCCGGAAAAGAAACCGGTGAGCTGCCCTGTCATGGTGCCGTTCACATACGCAGTGTATACGACAATGCCCAGGACAAGATCGGGGACTGCGTGGTAAATCGCAAGCCTGCGGAACAAGGTTGATTGAAGCAGGGCGGCGGCTATGCAAAAGACAACAGCCCAAAAAATCTTCTTAGCCATTGGGCGCCTCTGAAACAGCAGTTTCAGTTGAGGCGTCAATCACGAAAACATATTCAAGCCGCGAAAAATCAATGGCAGCGTCCAATTCAACTACCATGGAGTTTTCATTTTCCTGGTAATTTATGATATTCACCCTGCCAATGTTTATCCCCGGAGGATAAATACCGCCCAGGCCCGAAGTCACAACCATCTCGCCTATGCTTATCTCGTCCCGGGCCTGCTTTTGTATAAAGCGCATGACAAGGCGATCCTCGGTCTTGCCCTGGCCTTCGCTTATTCCTTCGTAGCGGGATTCCGAAAGCCGGGAAGAAACAAAAGAGCTCGCGTCATAGAGGGGCATCACAAGGCTTTCGAAAGCCCCTGCCTGTATCACTTTTCCTACCAGGCCCTGGGTTCCGCCCTGATACGCTATGACAGGCATATTTGCCTTTATCCCGGCGTGGACTCCCTTGTTTATCACAAAAGCCGAAAACAGATTGTCAGGATCTTTCCCGATAAGCTCGGCGGGAATATGACGGTAGCGCAGGGCCTGCGAAAAACCCAGCTGCTCACGGAGGCGGTTGTTCTCCTGGCGGATTTCCGCAGCGCTGCGCTCAAGCTGTTCATACCGGGATATGCGTTCCGTAAGTTCGTTGTATTCCCGGCGCAGTATCGCAAGCTCCCGGATGGAAAGAACAGTCCTGGACACAAAGGAGCTGGCCTCGTGTATTCCGCCCCTAAGTCCCGAAAACACCGAAAGCCCCAAGTCTTTAAAATCCGAGACAAAACTGCGGGTGGAGAAAAACAGGACAGAAAACGAACCCAGCATAAGGACTATAAAGACAATGAGATCCGTATTCACCGGAGACTTTTGTTTTTTGCCCCCTCCCAAGCGCATAAGCCTATCCGTTCAGGCTGTCGTAGATGCTGCGGGAATTGTCAAAACCCTTAGCGTACTCAAAATACTTCCCTGCCCCCAGGGCCACGCAGTTGAGGGGTTCATCCGCAAGAATGACAGGCACGCCTGTTTCTTTTTGAATGAGCTTGGGAAGCCCTTTGAGAAGCGATCCGCCCCCTGTCATCACAATGCCCCACTCCACAATGTCCGCCGCAAGTTCGGGAGGGGTCTTGCCCAGGGTGGCTTTAATCTCGTCCACGATCTTGGTGATGGGATCTTTTAAGGCTTCCCTTACTTCAACGCTGTCGATCTCGAGGCGCCGAGGAAGCCCTGTGATGGCATCAGTGCCCTTAATCTCAACCTTTTCAATTTCTTTTTCGGGGAACGCATTCCCAATTTCTATCTTGAGCCGTTCCGAAACCCCATTGCCGATGATGAGGTTATGAATGCTCCTTACATGGCGCACAATGGCATCGTCAAACTTGTCGCCCCCAAGGCGTATGGCGCTGGTGACCACCATGCCCCCCAGAGAGATAACCGAAATTTCCGTGGTGCCCCCGCCTATGTCGCAGACCATGTGGCCTGCGGGCTCGAAGATGGGGATATTGGCGCCAATCGCCGCCGCGAGGCTTTCTTCGATAACGGTTACTTCCCTGGCCCCTGCTTTGTAGGCGCTCTCTTCGACTGCCCTGCGCTCGACTTCGGTGATGCAGGAGGGCACGCCTATAACCATGCGGGGCTTTATAAAGCGATAGCGGGGCATGACCTTGGAAATAAAGTAACGGATCATTTTTTCTGTGGATTCAAGATCCGCAATGACCCCATCCTGCAAGGGCCTTATGGCAATGATATTGCCGGGCGTTTTAAAAAGCATACGTTTGGCGTCTACGCCAACGGCCATGACTTTTTTGGTTCCCCGTTCAACAGCCACTACCGAAGGTTCATTGATGACTATGCCCTTGCCCCTGATGTAAATAAGGGTGTTGCAGGTGCCTAAATCAATTCCCATATCTGAAGATCCTCGTCCAAACATAATCCCTCCCTAAGTATTCAATTTTAACCTGGACGGCCCATGGGCAGGATTAATCCTGACTGCCCTGCGCCACTCAGCCCTTGCACGGGTGGTATCCCCCCCTGCGTCATACAACACACCCAGCTGGTAATGGGCTTCGGCATTTTCGCCCCCATCTTCCAGAGCCTTCAAATACTGATCTTCAGCCCCGGCGGTATCCCCCGCCTTGACGAGTATATCCCCCAAAAGAAGCCGTGCGGCAACCTTGGTTTTGGAATCCCTCGACAGATCCACGCATCGGAGAAGGTAGGCCCTGGCAGAATCGTTTTCTTCCAGGGCAATATAGGAACGCGCTATGGACAAGAGCAGCACATCCGAAGCGTCCCGGCCCAATGCCAGGGTAAAAGCCGCTACGCTGCCCCGGTAATCCCTGATAGCCGCATAGGCAAGGCCAAGATACTGGGGTATGTCCCTGGCCTCATATCCCCGGGCCCTGGCTTTTTCGAGATACTCGACTGCCAGATCCGCGTATCCCTGCCCCTTGTCATAATAAGCTTTCCCCAGGACATAAAACAGCCTGCCGTCTTTTTCCGCTTCGTTTGAAAGCAAGGCCTTCCGCAAAGACCAGATGCAGTCATCAATGAATCTCAAGGTATCGGAATTGTTTATCTGGGCTATAGCCAGTTGATAAGCCGAAAACCCATGAATGGTGAGGAGAAAAAAATCCAAAGGCTTTTGCGCCAAAAGGCCGGCGCTTTGGGCATAGGCTTCGGCATAAGCGGAAGATTCCCAAAGGCTCTGAAGCTCCCTGCGCTCATTGCCCCGGGGATTTCCCAGCCTCATGAACCCTGCCGCTGAAATTGAGATGAGTATAAGCACAGCAATTGCCAGCACGGCTCTATGGACAGCTTGCTTCCTGCGGAAACCTGCCCCATAACCGGAATGAGGGCGATCTTTGGACATAATCTTATTCAGTTAATACGGTTTTTGGGAAATAGTCAATGTATAGCAAAAAAGCGATGAACCATAAGCCGGGTTCTGTATGATTGGCTGTCATCTATCTTGGGGGATCCTCGCGGATTCCCTCTTTGCAGCCTACCCGCAGTCTTGAAGGGGCCCTCCAACTGCTGCTTGGCTTTGCTCCTGATGAGGTTTGCAGTGCCCCAGGCATTGCTGCCTGGGCGGTGGGCTCTTGCCCCGCCTTTTCACCCTTGCGGCCCAATGGGTTCGCGGTATATTTTCTGCTGCGCTCTCTGTCGCTTCGCCCTTTGGAGCGAAGCGCCCGGGCGTTACCCGGCATCATGCCCTGCGGAGCCCGGACTTTCCTCACCCGGAAGCAAAAGCTTCGCGCGGCGCGGCAGCCGGTCCATCGCTAAAAAAACACTTATTCGTCGAAGTCGTTCACTTTTTCTTCTTCTTCCTCTTCTTCTTCCTCCTCTTCCTCGTCCTCTATATCGTCAAGATCCGAGAGGCTGCCGGAATCGTCGTTGTCGAAGAATTCTTCCTCTCCCTGTTCGGCTTCTTCGTAGAAGAGTATACGGGAACAGTAGGGGCAGAAGACGATTTCCTTGCCTACCCGGATGTCATTGGCAAACTGGGCAGGGAGTATCATGTGGCAGCCCATGCAGACGCCGCCCTTGATGGCTACGATGCCTTTGCCCATTTTGTTGCGGATGATCCTTTCGAATTTGAAAATGACTTCCGGATCCATGCCGCTGGTGAGTTCCTTTTCCTGTTTGGCAAGGGCGTTGACCTGCGCGACTTTTCCGGCCACTTCGGCTTCGATGCCTTTGCGGCGCTCGGACAGATCCGCTTCCTGCTGCTCTATTTGGGATGCTCTCTGCTTCATCTCCTCGTTAAGCTCGGAAATGTTCCGTTCTTCGCGCTGCAGATCCTTGCGGAACTGCTGCTCTTTCTCGGCGGCATTCTTGATTTCCGTATCCAGGGCTTCGTATTCCCGCTGGGTGGAAATGGAGTCCATGTTTTTTTCCGCTTTTTCCCGGTGAGACTCCGCCTCGAACAGCTGGTTGCGAAAATCAGCTTCCGCAGTTTTGGCCTTGTCATAAATCTCGTTCTTTTCGATATAGGTCTTCTTCATCCTGGAGAGGACTTCTTCCTGGGTATTGAGAAGCTTGGGGATTTCCAGTATGTCCTGCTCAAGGGTGATTTTTTCGGACAGAATGTCCTGCAGGGATCTGAGCTTTTCGAAAACATCGTCCATTGCCATAAAATGCCTCTTTCTTCAAAAATTTGTTGCGGAGAATCGAAGATTCCCCTGAAGGACTTTTTCCATGAAAAGTCCTATGTCAGTGGTCAAGATAGTCTTTAAGACGGCGGCTCCGTTTTGGGTGGCGGAGGCGGCGCAGGGCCTTGGCTTCTATCTGGCGTATGCGTTCCCTTGTCACATTGAAGTACAACCCCACTTCTTCCAGGGTAAGGGAATAGCCGTCATCCAGGCCAAAGCGCATTTTGAGCACTTCCTGCTCCCTTGCGGGCAGGGTGGAAAGGACCGTGGTGAGCTGTTCCTGGAGCAGGGTAAAGGCGGTGAGGTTCGCGGGGTTTTCCACATCCTTGTCCTCGATGAAGTCGCCCAGCAGGGAATCTTCTTCCTCGCCTATGGGGGTTTCGAGGCTTATGGGCTCCCGGGCCACGTTCTTCACCGATTTTACCCGCTGGGCAGTCCAGCCCAGGCGCTCGGCAATTTCCTCGTCTGTAGGCTCCCTGCCAAGCACCTGCATGAGCTGGCGGGACTCCCGCACGACCTTGTTGATCTGCTCGATCATGTGCACAGGCACGCGTATGGTCCGGGCCTGATCCGAAATAGAACGGGTAATGGCCTGCCGTATCCACCAGGTAGCGTAGGTCGAAAATTTGAAGCCCTTCTGGTATTCGAATTTTTCCACTGCTTTGATAAGGCCGATATTCCCTTCCTGGACAAGGTCGAAGAAATGGAGGCCCCTGTTGGTGTACTTCTTGGCGATGGAGACTACGAGGCGGAGGTTGGCTTTGATGAGCCTGTCCTTGGCATTCTTCATCATCACGCGGCCCCGGCTGATCTCCTTGGCCATGAGGTTGATGCTTTCGATGGTTTCTTCGAATTCGGCTTCCATCTGGCGGAGCTTTTTCTCGGTCAACTGGATAAGGCGGATCTTTTCCTTGATCTCGTCGGAGCTTAGGCCAAGGGATTCTTCAAGCTTTTCCCGCTCTTCCTTGATGGTGAGGCCCCTGCCCAGAGCGCGCAGCTCTTTGAGGGAGCCTACCCGGAGGTTCTTCTCGATGCGCTCCTGATCTTTCTTGTAGCGCTTGATGCGTTTGGACGCCTGGATGAATTTTTCGGAAAAGCCCAAAATCTCTTCAGGGTGAATCTCGGCGTTGGTGACAATCTTTATGACGCTGGCCCTGAGCTCGTTGAGCTCGGGATCTTCGAAGATGTTCACGCCCTTGGTGATGAGCTTTTTCTTGGTCTCGATATAGGTCTTGAGATCCGGCAAAACCACGCGCAAGGTTTCCTTGTAGAACTGGTTGAGCCGCCTGCGCTCGGTCATATGCTCGGTGATCTCTTTTTTGGAGAGGTTCAATTCCCTGAGATCCCGTTTGGAAAAGGCTTTTTGGGCGATGTGGTAGAATTCGGGGATGATCATGCCCGACTTCTTGATCACCCCTTTGATGATGTTCTCGCCTTCTTCCATGGCTTTGGAGAGCTCAATCTCCTGCTCCGCTGTGAGGAGGTTCTCCTTGCCAATTTCGCGGAGGTAAAGCCTGATAGGATCGTCCACCGACGATTCCTTGTCGTTTGAGACAAGGCGTTTCTTTTCGGTCTCCGCCGCCTTGCGGGTCTCGGTTTCAGGCTCGTCCTCCCCCGCTTCCTCGGTGAGCTGCACATTGTTGGCTTCCAGGAGGGCCAGAACTTCATCGATTTTATCGGAGTTGGCGATGTGTTCAGGCAGATAATCCTGCAATTCCTCATAAGAGAGGGTTTTCTTTTCTTTCGCGTATTCAATCAGCTTGATTACAGCAGGGTCCAGAGCGGTCTCCGGAGCTGGCACAACAGGCTTTTTGGTTTGGGTCATCGGCTATCTTCCTTCAGTTGACGCAATTTTTCGTCTATGCGCATTTTCTCGGCAAGTAAATCATCGGCTTCTTCATCCCCAGGGGAGGCATTTTTCTTCAGGCTCCGCAATTTTATGACAATTTCGTCCAGCTGGCGCTCCAGCTTTTTTCGGATCGTTTTTTTGATGCCATCGGCAAGGAGCCTTTCGGGGTTGATCGTAAATTCCTCCGAACTCCCCCTTTCAAGGAAAAAATCCCGTACTTCTTTCAGCTTAATCCTGTCCAGAAACTGATCGACCCCGGCTTCATCATTTATGTAACTTTCTTCCAAAGCGATAAAAAGTTCTTTTGCCGCAGCGTCATCGATCTCATTTATTTTGAGGGCCTTCCGGAATTCAGGGTATAGCTTTTGGTTCCCTTCCTTCATGTCATTCACCGCCACAACCATGAGCAGAAAAAGCTCATCGTTCATGCGGACTTGACCAGGTTTATCCTCCTTGTGGGGCTGAGGCTTTCCCTCGCCCTGACGAATACCTGCTGCTATGCGACGCAAATCGTTCTTCACCGCCTGACGGGATGCCCCAAAGGCATCGGCGGCGGCGTCTATAAAGGCGTCTTTTGCCACCTCGGAGTCCAGGGTCTGGATAAAGGGGAAGATAAAGGACACTGCCTTTGCCTTCCCTTCAGAGCCGCTGGTATCATAGAGAGACTTTGCCCGGGCAATAAGGTATTCAAAATCATTTATATAACATTTAACACTCTTTTGCAACGCCTCTGGACCATAATTTTTAAGAATATCGGCAGGGTCCTTTAATGCAGCTTCCCCTTCGCCTGTAGGGACCGCTACAGCGCAGGAAAGGCCGTTCCGGCGGCAGGTGAGTATGCCCTTGACCACAGCGGCCTGCCCTGCCCCGTCCGAATCAAAAACCAGGATGGCTTTTTCGGCCCAGCGCCTGAGGAGCTTGGCCTGATCGTCCGTAAAGGCTGTGCCCAAAGGCGCCACAGTATTGGCGATTCCCGCCTGATGCATGGCGATTGCATCCATGTAGCCCTCGACAAGGTACACCTCCTTGGTATGCCGTATTTCGGGCAGGGCAAGATCAATGGCAAAAATGGTTTCGCCTTTTTTGTAAATTTCGATTTCCGGGGAGTTGATGTATTTAGGAGGCGCCCTGCCGTCGGCGCGCACGGGACCCTGGGCGCCTTCGAGCACACGGCCCCCAAAGGCCACGATTCGGCCCTGGCGGTCGGAAATGGGGAACATAATGCGGCCCGCAAAAAGGGGCATTCCCGGATACCGGGACGAGAAAAGCCCCGACACATTGAGGAAATCCCTGGAGTACCCCTTTTTCAAAAGGAAACTGTAAAGCCATTGGCGATCCCCGGGGGCGTAGCCTAAATGGAAGCGTTCAATCATTTCGTTGTTCAAGCCTCTGCCTATAATATACTGTTTTGCGGGCCCTCCTTCAGCTTTTTTTTCCAAAAAATGCTGAAAAGTGGCAGCCATTCGCCTATAAAGCTCAAAAAGCTCTTCTTTCCGCTGGTTTTTCCCGTCATCCGGGGCCGGGCCGCTGCCGGAATTGTCGTAGACGATCTCTATGCCCAGCTTTTTCGCCAAAAGCTCCACTGTTTCGGGGAAGCTGAGCTTGTCCATTTCCATGACAAAGTTCAAGACCGAGCCGCCTTTTCCGCAGCCAAAACAGTGATAGGCTTTCATTTCCGGGTTGACCGTGAAGGAACCTGTCTTTTCAGAATGAAAGGGACAGAGGCCCCACCAGCGGCCTCCCCTTTTATCGAGGCGCACATAATCCTGAACAACCGCCACGGCGTCCATGCGGCTGTTCACTTCATCGATGGTGGTTTTGGAAATAAGGGGCATCTAGCGGGCGCTCCCCTTGAGGTAAAGGGCTCCCGCTTTTATATGGTCGTCCAGGGTTCTGGAAAAATAGTGGCTGCCTGCTGCGGCGTCTACAAGCCTAAAGTAGAGGAAGTCCGAAGGCACGGGGTGGAAAGCCGCGTCCAGGGCTACCCTGCCGGGGGCTGAAATCGGCCCTGGAGGAAGGCCCGGCCGTATGTAGGTATTGTAAGGGTCCCGGATCTCAATGTCCCGGTTATAAAGCACTTCCGGGTGGGGCCGGCCCTGAATCTCGGTGATGACGTATTCGACAGTGGCGCAGGACTGGAGTGCCATGCCGATTTTAAGGCGGTTGAGGAAAACACCCGCCATAATGGCCGCTTCCTGGTTAACCCGGTATTCCCGCTCAACAATGGAAGCGAGTATCACCCTATCGTTGAGTTCCCCGGCGCTCATGTTCAGTGCCTCCGGAGCAGCCTCGGAAAGGCGGCTGTAAAAGTTATCCGCCATTTGGGCAGCTACTTTTTCGGCAGGATAGGAAAGGGGGAAAAGGTAGGTGTCGGGGTAAAGATAGCCTTCCAGGGTTTTGTTAGGGATATGGTAATAGTTTAAAAGGCCTGGGGACGAGGCGGCTTCGATAAATGCATCCCCCGGACAGATTCCTGATTCTTCCATGATGCGGGCGGTTTTTTTTAGGGTAACGCCCTCGGGTATGGTAACACGGACGAGGATTTGATCCCCCGCCACAAGAAGCGAATGAATGGCGATCTGGCTTGCGGGGAGTTCAATGCGGTAAGAACCGGTTTTTATATAGTCCTTTTTGTATCGCGACAGAACCTGCCAAAAATAACGATTGCGTATGATTCCAGCTTCCTGGAGGCGGTTCCCTACGGAAAGGGAAGTCTCGCCGCTCCTCACTTCAAGGAAAAGGGCGCCATCGCTGTCTATTCTTAGAGTATTGTCCCCTGCAAGGGGATGGGCTGCCGAATCCGGAGGGGCATTGAAATACATAAAGCCCGCTACGGCCAGGCCGCACAGAACCAAAGCCAGGGCTATGAGTATGCTCATGAATTTGGCAATTCTACGTATTACCCGGAGCATGAATTACCCCTTAAACACCATTGTTCAGTGAAATACCGATGTTCATTCATAGAGGTCTTCAAGCTCCTGAACAGTAAGGCGGGCATACAGCAGTTTCTCGATACGGCGGAGTATGTCCCGCTTGGCATCGGACAGATTGGCTTCATCCTTTTTAAAAGCCAGGAACAAGGCTTTGCAATCGTCCATATCCAGAAAAACCCCGTCCTCGTCCATGCTTAAAGGGCCAGCTCCATGCCTTCCATCGCAAGGGAGATTTTAATCCCCTTGATGTTCATGCGCTCCGTATACCAGCGGGCAGACTGGAGTATATTGAAAAGCTTGTGATCGTCGTAGGTCGGGTCATGGTGGAAAAGAACCATATGCTTGATGCCCCAATTGGCCGCAAAATCCACCGCAAGGCTAAAAGCGCTGTGGCCCCAATTGTACTTGTCTATGGCCTCGCCCAGGGTGTATTGGGAATCTATGACAATAAGGTCGGCGCCCTGAAAATAGGCAATGTTTTCATCATTTTTGAGGAAATCGTCAGCCGAAAGCTCCGTGTCTGTAGCGTAAATGAACTTCTTCTGATGCTCCTCGACTTTATAGGAGTAGGAATCCCCAGGATGGTTCATCTTTTTCCAGGTAATTTTGCAGCCATTGATATCGAGTGGCTCTCCCAGGGTGCGGAAAGCCTTTTTTGCCCCCATGGATTCCATGTGCACCGGAAAATAAGGGGACGCCATCTGGCCATGGAGGGCGGTTTCGAGGTTGGGCTTGGGGGAATAGAAATCAACAGAGACAGAAGGATCGTAGGCGGGGTTAAAGAAAGGAAGGCCCGCTATATGATCCCAATGGAAATGGGAAAAAAAGATATGGTAATGCTGGGGCTTGGGCGATTCTTTGGAACAGGCAATGCCCAGCTCCCGTATGCCCGAGCCTGCATCGAAAACAATGACTTCGCTGCTTTTGTCAAAGCGCACCGCAACACAGGGTGAATTACCGCCTACTGTGCCAAAAAGCCAGGGCGGGAGACCAGCCAGGAAGTGTTCGCGGTTTTCGGGACTGGCTATATCGTCAGGGGTCAGCCGTTCGAGGATGGCCGAGATTTTGGACTTTATCTGGGACGGCAGCTGGGGCGCTGCAATGGAGCCTCGGACGCCGAAAAAACAGATCTGCATCAACACCCCCCCTTAGGGTCTGAGGTCTTCCTTATAATAACATTTTCCTTATGCTGTTGTTCAAGCCAGCCCTCTATAATGTCGGCAGAATGAAGCTCCCCATGCCCCATGCCCGGACAACCCATAGCTGTTGCCTTCCAGGCCGTTTTTGAACGGAGCACAGAGGGCCAGAAGGGAAAGGACCTGCATTGCAGGGGCCGGGCTTCGTAAACAAGGCAGCCCTCCCTCCAAAGAACGCAGTCCAGATTGGATCTTTCCCTTAAAGAAAGCCGCTCGGTACCGTCAGGAGAGGGAACCCAGCGGCAACAGGTTTCCATGAACTGAGTATACCCCATTAGCAAGGCTTTAGATAGAACATTGAAATCATTCTCGGTAAGGAACACGAAACCAGGCTCGTGCCTGCAGCAGTCCGAGCATTTGGTACAGGAGAACTTGAGTCCTTTGGCATAGAAAGGGGCAGAATCCCCGGTTTTTTTGCTGTTTTGCATAGCCCAAACAATAATAACGGCGAAATTGAGGGGGTGCAAGGGCTTCGGCCCGGCTTTATTCCAAATAATCACTTTATCAGCATAGCATCGCCGTAGCTGAAAAACCTGTACTCCTTCTCTACCGCTTCCCTGTAAGTCTCCAGGATAAGCTCCCTGCCCGCGAAAGCCGATACCAGCATAAGCAGCGTTGAGCCGGGGGTGTGAAAATTGGTGAACATGGCATCTATCACTTTAAATTGATATCCCGGATAAATGAATATCGAAGTAGCCCCATCGCCTCGTTTGAGATAGCCCCCCGAAGGAGAACCGGCATCGCAAATCCAGGCCGATTCCAGTGTACGCACACTGGTAGTACCTACTGCCAGCACCGGCCTCTTCTCGGACTTGGCTTTTTCAATCTTCGCTGCGGTCTCTTCATCAATGCTGAAACTTTCCTCGTGCATGGTATGGTCTTCGATGTTGGAAGCGCGGACAGGGAGGAAAGTTCCAAGCCCCACATGGAGGGTGACAAAGGCGGTGTCCATGCCGTGTTTTTCAAGGTCCGCCAAAATCTCTCGGGTAAAATGAAGGCCGGCGGTGGGCGCTGCAGCGGAACCGGTATTTTGGGCATAGACCGTTTGATACCGGTCGCTATCGGTTTTAGTATCATCACGCTTGATATAGGGCGGCAGGGGTATGTGTCCGTGGATGTCCAGCCAACTGTCGTCTATGGGGCGATCAAAGCGGAGTATGCGGAATTCTTCGTCCTCTGCAAGGATCTCCCCTTTGGCAAAATCACCAAACACATAGCGGCTGCCGGGGTGGCGGCGTTTTGCCCGCTGGGCCATGGCCTTCCAGGTATATTCATCGATTTTATTGAGGAGGAGAAATTCTGCTTTCGCGCCTGTTTCCGCTGAAGTTCCCAAAAGCCGGGCCTTGCGGACTTTGGAATTGTTGAAAACCAGAAGGGGCCTTTTATCCCAAGCGGAAAGTATTTGAGGGAGTTCCGCTGTCATGCGGTGTTCACGAAGGCCGGACTTCCTGTCCAATACCACTAGACGGCTCATGCCCCGCTTCTCCGGCGGGTACTGGGCAATGAGGTTTTCAGGCAAATCAAAAAAGAAATCGGAAGTTTTCATTATACACCGGTAATTTTAAAAAAGGAGACCCGCATCATTCCCCGGCTTCAAGTTGAGGTGTTCGTAGGCCAGGGCGGTTACTACCCTGCCCCGGGGGGTGCGCTGGATGAGGCCCGCCTGGATGAGGTAAGGCTCGTAGTAATCTTCCAGGGTGTCTACCGATTCGCCTATGGAAATGGCGAGGGTTTCTGCGCCGACAGGGCCGCCGTTGTAGCGCTCTATGATGATGCGAAGTATTTCGCGGTCGTGGCGTTCAAGGCCGAGGCTATCAATCTCGAGGCGCTTAAGGCCCTCGGCTACTACTTCGCTTGAGATGACGGGGCTGTTCCTGATTTGGGCAAAATCCCTGATGCGGCGGAGAAGGCGGTTTACCACGCGGGGAGTGCCCCGGGCTGAACGGGCCAGGAGGGCCGCGGCGTCATCATCAATTTGAACTTTCAGAATTCCTGATGAACGGCGGACTATGGCTTCCATATCTTTTTCATCGTAAAAAGAAAAACGGCAGGTGATGCCGAAACGGCTTATGAGTGGGCTCGAAACATTGCCTGCCTTGGTAGTGGCGCCTACCAGGGTAAAGGGCTGAATGGGTATGCGTATGGTACGGGCCGAAGGGCCCTGGCCTATGATCCAGTCGAGTTCGTAATCTTCCATTGCGATATAGAGCATCTCTTCGATGGCGGGCTTGAGGCGGTGAATCTCGTCGATGAAGAAAACAGTCTTCGCAGTAACCGTGGTAAGTATGCCGGCGAGGTCTTTGGGTTTATCCAGGGCAGGGGCTGAGGTAACTTTGAATTCGGAACCCAGCTCGTGGGCTACTACCTGGGCAAGGGTAGTTTTGCCGAGACCCGGAGGACCTATCAAAAAAAGGTGATCCAGGCTTTCATTGCGTTTTTTGGCGGCCTCGATAAAAACAGAGAGGTTTTCTTTCATCTGCTTTTGGCCGAGGAATTCTCCCATGCTGCGGGGGCGAAGGCTTAGTTCGTGTTCGTCATCCAAAGGCTTTTGTTCGGGATGGACTATACCGTCAAAATCGGCAAAATCTTCGGATACTTTTTCGCTTGTTTTTTCGCGTTTTTTTGCCATATTTCCGTTACATCCCGCTTAAATAGACAATGGCCTGCTTAAAGAGAAGCTTCTCTTTTTCGGCTTTGTCTTTACCAGTCAAACTCGATGCCAAATCCGCATCGGCCTTTGCCAGGGCGTCAACTGCCTGCTTTTTATCGTAGCCCATTTCCACAAGAGCGTTGGCAAGTTCGCCGTAGGGAGAAGCAATTTCAGGGGCCGCCCTTGCGGAAGCGAGCTTGCCTTTGAGGGCCAGTATCATCTTCTGGGCGGTTTTCTTGCCCAGCCCCGGCACTGCTTCGAGCCTGCTAAGATTTTCTGTTTCCAGAGCCCGCTCAAGTTCTTCCTGCCCTATGCCGCCCATTATTTTAAGGGCGCCTTTGGGGCCTATGCCTTCAACTTTGAGGAGTTCCAGAAACGTGGCACGCCTCTCCTCATCTGCAAAACCGAAAAGCTTCATCTGATCTTCCCGGTGCAATAACCAGGTGTAGACCCTGCCCTCCTCTCCCCTGGTTGGGAGGCGGTCTATGTCGGTGGATGGAACGGAAATTTCCCATTCTACTCCGCCGGTTAAGAGATAAACCGAATCGGATAACTTTTCTGTGATAATGCCCTTGAGACTGTTAAACATTGCTAGATACTAGCATTAAAAAAGGGAGGTTGTAAACGCGCGTAAGCCGGAAGCGTCCCTGCAGCACGAAAAATCGTCTTATCTGACTAGTTTTTTTGTAAAAGTAGTCAGATAAGACGATATTGGTACAATACGAAATCGGTTTTATCATTATGTTCGCTTCGCGCATTTGCACGAAAGGGCGTCCTCCCGCTAAGTGGGGGGATGGCCCATAGCACTATTCCTCCAATGACTTTTAATCTGCCAGGATTTCGCCGTTTATGGATAGGGTAATCACCCTCCAGGGAATCATTTTATTGGAATTTTTAAGCGCAGTAATTACGGCATTTTCAATGCCGCCGCAACAAGGGACTTCCATCCTGATTACCATAACTGATTTTATGTTATTCCGCTTAATAATTTCAGTTAGTTTTTCGGCGTAGTCTCCTTCATCAAGTTTCGGACAGCCTATCAGAACGACTTTGTTTTTCATAAATTCATTGTGGAAATTGCCGTAGGCGTATGCGCCGCAGTCAGCGGATATTAACAGGGCGGCATTATCAAAATACGGCGCATTTACCGATACAAGTTTTATCTGTACCGGCCACTGGGTAAGTTGACTTTGCGTTACCGTAGCCTCGCGGGAAATTGCCTTCTCGTTATATTCTTTTGCCTCGCGTTCCTCAAAAGTAATAGCGCCTGTAGGACAAACGGGCAAACAATTACCAAGTCCATCACAATAATCGTCCCGTATTAGTTTTGCCTTGCCATCAATAATGCGGATAGCCCCCTCATGACAGGCTTCAGCGCATAGCCCGCAGCCGTTACATTTTTCGCGGTCTATGGTTATAATTTTTCGCACCATACTGCTCCTCCATATTGACTTGGTAAAATAAATATAGAAGAATAGAACCGGAAAATCGGTTGTATTTACAACATAAAAGGACGAATTTTGAAAAAAAATACTCTATTTATTAAGTCAATGCGCTCTTTTTGAGGGAATTGACGAAACCGAATTGGATACGCTTCTCAGCTGCCTGTCGGCGGTACAAAAAAGTATAAAAAGGGCAGTTTTGTTTCTATGGCTGGAGGAAAATTTACCTCAGTTGGTGTTGTCCTTTCCGGTTGTATTCACCTTGTGGAGGATGATTTCTGGGGGAATCGTAGTATTGTGGCAAGGTTTGAGCCGGTCGAATCATTTGGCGAAGCCTTTTCTTTCGGAGAAAAAGATTATATACCTGTCAGCATTTTAGCCGCAGAACAATCGGATATTCTTTTGATTAACTGTAACAAAATTATTTTCACTTGTTCATCGGCCTGTATGTTTCATCAGAGACTAATAATGAATATTATCAAAAACATGGCGCAGAAAAACAATATGCTTATGAAGAAAATTGAGCATATTACCCGCC
This sequence comes from Leadbettera azotonutricia ZAS-9, assembly GCF_000214355.1. Lineage (GTDB taxonomy): Bacteria > Spirochaetota > Spirochaetia > Treponematales > Breznakiellaceae > Leadbettera > Leadbettera azotonutricia. The sequence continues at coordinate 2,009,563 of NC_015577.1, forward strand.
GTACCACAAGAGAAAAATTGCTTTCCTATCTTTCATTCCATGCCCGGAAAACAAAAAGCGGCATATTTGAAATTCCCTTCAACAGGCAAGAACTGGCGGATTATCTTTCAATTGATAGGAGCGCAATGTCGCAGGAACTTTGCCGGATGCGTGATGAAAGAATGTTGAATTTTAATAAAAATAAATTTGAACTTTTGCAGGGTAATGAAAATAATATATGAATTTGGGAAGAAATTAGGGAAGAATGGAAGCAGTGTACGGATATGTCACGCATTCTAATTTTACAAAACTAAAAGGGGAATAAACAATGAACGTAATGCCAAAATTATACTACCAGGGACACGGCAGCTTTCGTATAAGCGCCAGTGATGGACGAGTGATATATGTTGACCCCTATGCGGGTGACGGATACACTTTGCCCGCCGATATTGTGCTTATCACCCACCAGCATAGCGACCATAACAAGATCGAACTGGTCACGCAAAAAGACGGCTGCCGGGTTATTACGAATGTCGAGGCATTGGCTGGCGGTAAACATAACAGTTTTGATATAAATGGAATTCATATTGAAGCCGTTGAAGCGAAAAATCTTATACATAACCCAAGAAAATGCGTTGGGTATATCATCTCACTTGATGGTATATCTTTGTATGCTTCCGGTGATACGTCAATGACAAAACAAATGGAAAGCTTTGCGGAACGTAAACTTGATTACGCATTATTTCCTTGCGATGGCGTTGTCAACATGAGCCTCAAAATGGGGTCGAAATGCGCAAAGATGGTCGGGGCAAAACACAACATACCCATTCATCTGAAACCTCGCGCACTGTTCAATAGGAAACGTGCAGATAAATGGGATGCGCCAAATAAGCTCATTATCGAACCGGGGCAAGAAATAATCCTGAGTTCAGCGGGTGAGTAAAGAGATTTTATGCCGCAATAGAGTAAAAATACCGATAGGCTCGGAACAGACAAAATACGCAAATACGTTCAGGTCCGACAGACACCCCCGCACGTCTATTGCGTTTCCGTGTCCGCAATTGGAAAATTAATGTGTGGTTATTTATTAAATATAAAAATGTTCATCATCCAAACGTAACCGAATGCGCCGCGCACACCGCAGCGCCCAGGGCGTCGGCAGCATGGTCGGGCCTGGGTATCTCCGTAAGGCCCAGGAGAAAACGCACCATCTCCTGAACCTGAGCCTTGCCCGCCGAACTTTCACCCACCACCGCTTTCTTGATGGCATTGGGAGTAAGCTCCAGCACCGGAAGGCCCGCCTGCGCCAGGGCCATGCAGAGCACTCCCCGGGCTTCGGCCACTGCCATGGCGCTTGAAACATTCTTGCCGAAATAGAGATTTTCTATGGCCGCTTCCGCGGGCGTATATGTTTTGAGCACCTCAACAAAAGATCGATAAATAAAAAAAAGGCGCTCCGCCCTGGGGCGGTTCGCCTCTGTTTCGATGCAGCCGTGGGCTATGTAGCGGAGCTTATTGCCCGTATAATCAATCACCCCCCAGCCAGTGGAGGCAAGGCCGGGGTCAACGCCCAAAATCCTGCGCCCTGCCCGATCGCTGGCGGCCTTGAGGAGGCCGCTTTTTTTACTCGGACTCGAACCCATCGGGGATGGCGATATTCGAGTACACGTTCTGAACATCGTCGTTTTCTTCGAGCCTGTCGATGAGTTTTACAGCCTTTGCGGTCGCTTCGTTTTCAAGGCTTACCTCGGTATCGGCAACCATGCTGATTTCGGCGCTCATGGTTTCAAAACCCTTTTCAGAAAGGGCATTGGCCACGGCTTCAAAATCTTCAGGGGCGGTGGTAACTTCGACGATGCCATCAGAAGCAGCCACATCTTCGGCGCCTCCGTCGATGGCAGCTTCCATCACCTGATCTTCGGTGTATTTTTCCCCGTCCAGGGTGATGATCCCCTGGCGCTTGAAGAGCCGCGAGACAGAGCCGGCCTTGGCAAGCTCGCCGCCGCCACGGGTCAAGAGATTGCGTACATCCGCAGCCGCGCGGTTTTTGTTGTCTGTAAGCACCTCGATGAGCAGCCCTACCCCGCCTCCAAGGAAGGCTTCGTAAGTCAGTTCTTCGTAGCTGACGCCTTCAAGTTCGCCGGTGCCCTTTTTGATGGCATTGGTGATATTGTCCTTGGGCATATTGGCGCCCCTGGCCTTGAGGATGGCAGTCCTAAGCCGGGGATTCCCATTGGGATCGCCCCCGCCCATTCTGGCGGCAATAGTAATTTCCTTGATCAGCTTAGTGAACATCTGGCCCCGCTTTGCATCAGCGGCACCCTTAGCGTGTTTAATAGTCGCCCATTTGCTGTGGCCCGACATAGAATCTCCTTACCAAATGAATTGGAATATATTTATAGCAGAAAATAAAAAGAATGGGAAGAGGGAGCGAAGCATCTTGAGGGATAGTTCAAGACAAATTTCCAGGAAACTGCCCTGGCCTATCCCTCGGGGATATTTTACGCCTTGCTGGCGTCGAATTTACCTTTTTGTATTGCTTTTTCGATGGATTCCTGGACAAGCTTAGAATACCAATCGTAAGAGAAAGGCGCCTTGGTTCTGACCGTGGGTTTAATCAGGGCTTCAAGTTTGTCATGGCAGGGTTCGCAAATGTCCCGGTGGGCCAGATGGAAATAGTTACGGTTCGAAACAGGAGACTGGATGATATTCCTGCACACATCGCAAGTAAGGGTCTTCATATAAAACTCCTTTAATGTATAATTGTCTATAATTAGTATATCCCTAGTGAAAAAAAAAGTCGAGGGGGAAACCATGGGAAATGAAAAATTTCGCATAAAAAACACCGAATATAGCCCTAAAAAAGCGCTTATTATAGCCGAGCTGGGAACATCCCATGGAACAGACCTGACAAAGGCCCGGGAACTCATTGCCGCCGCTGCCGAAGCCGGCGCCGATTGCGTCAAATTCCAGATAGTCTACGCCAATGAGATACTCCACCCCAATACCGGGGAGGTAGCCCTTCCCGGAGGCAATATCAGGCTTTACGACCGCTTCAAGGAGCTTGAAACAGACCCTTCGTTCTACGCCCAAATGAAGGAAGAAGTTGAAAAACGGGGCCTCCTTTTCCTCTGCACTCCCTTTGGCCTGCAAAGCGCCAGGGAACTCAAGCGCCTGGACCCCTTTTTCATCAAAATAGCATCCCCGGAGCTTAACCATACACCTCTGCTCAAAGAAATAGCCAGTTACGGGCTTCCTGTCCTGCTCTCGACAGGGGTTTCGAAGCTGGGGGACATAGAGGAAGCGGTAGAAATACTGAGGGGCGGGAAAAACAAGGCGAATTTATGCCTCCTTCATTGTGTGACCTCGTATCCGGCCCCCGAAACTGACTACAACCTTAGGGTTTTGCAGAGCCTGAGCTCGGTTTTTGGCCTCCCTGTGGGGGTGAGCGACCACAGCATGGACCCCGAAATGGTGCCGGTTCTCGCAGTGAGCATGGGCGCCTCGGTCATCGAAAAGCACTTTTGCCTCTCCCGGGACGATCCGGGCCTGGACGATCCCATCGCCCTGCCCCCCGAAGGCTTTAAGGCAATGGTCAAGGCGGTACGGGAAGCTTCCGCCCTGGGGCCTCAAAAAACCCTGGAGGCAAAGTCAGAAACCTGGGGGGGTGAAAAAGTCCAGGCCATTCTTGGGGATGGAATAAAGCGCCTGGCGCCATCCGAGAATGCCAATTATACCCGCACCAATCGTTCCATCCATGCCTTGAGGGACATAGAGGAGGGGGAAATCATCACAGAGTCCATGATTTCGATATTGAGGACCGAAAAGATACTCCGGCCGGGGCTTCCGCCCTCCTGGGAGGGCTATGTGATAGGGAACAAAGCCAGGGCCTTCATCCCTGCAGGGGAAGGGATACGTTTCGATGATATATAATTTGCCCCTAAAACCTGCCCTGCACCATGCCCTTGCCAAATTTATAAAACTTATATAAATTGAAAAAGAGGTTAAGGGAAGATGGCAACAGCGCCTGCGGGGCCGGCACAATACATGGCAAGGTTCTCCGAGTCAAGCATACCGTGTAATCAGTACGCCCTTGCTAAACTTGGGGTGGATCGCGCCCATTGTTCCCTTAAAATCGAAGAATATGTGATACTCTGCGTGCCCTTCCAGCTGGGTTTCAAGCGCTCCATTTTTTTGGCATCCCTTTCGGTCCAGGAGCTTACCTTTTTTCAGCGCTATGTGAATGGCATTGTGGGGCTTTCCATAGCCTTGAACCCTGAGGCCAGGCCGGAACCGGTAAAATTCTTTATTCGCTGCAACCTGAGCACCATAGGGCAGATGAAGGGCAGGGAGAATGTGGGCCTTTTTGTGGTGGACTTTAAGACTTCGCCGGACGAGATGATCAATATCCTGGGAAACTTTATGGATACCCAGGACAGAATCAAGATGCAGTATGAGGATTATGGCAAAAAATCCATCAGGATTACCCCTGATGTTGCCAAGGCCATGGGCTACAATATGTACGCCACTATCATAGAGCCCAAGAAAGAAGCCCGGCGCATACAGATCTATTCCCTTTCCAGCAAGACCGTGGAACACATGGAAGCCCCCGGCGCGCCTCTCAGGCCTTCAGGATCTCCCATAGCCTATCAATTTTACTTTAAGAAGTACCGGGTTTCGGCTGCGGGGATAGTCTCTACTTCAGAGACCCTCCCCCAGGGCATAGTCCGTACCACAGCGAACCTTGCCTTTAGCCCCGAACTTGTGGAAATCATAGATGATTACTGGTATAACCTGAGGGTTGCTCCGGCCGCAAACGCGTCAGGAAAACTAAGCTACTAAAAAAAGAGAAAAACATGGCAGCATTTATTGAACCCAGGATCCTTAAGGGGTTTCGGGATTTTTTGCCCCCTGCGGAAATAGCCCGCAGGGATCTCCTCGAAAAGATCGAAGCCTCCTTCCGGTCCTTCGGCTTTGTGCCCATAGACACCCCTGCCCTGGAATATACAGAAATCCTTCTGGGCAAGGGCGGCGGCGAAACCGAAAAGCAGGTCTACCGCTTTAAGGACAACGGGGATCGCGACGTAGCCCTGCGCTTCGATCTCACCGTCCCCTTTGCCCGCTTTGTGGCGGAACACCGCCAGGAAATCGCCCTCCCCTTTAAGCGGTACCACATTGCCAAGGTGTGGCGGGGCGAAAACACCCAACGGGGCCGTTACCGTGAATTTACCCAGTGCGACTTTGACATAGTGGGCAGCGACAGCGCAGCCGCCGATTTTGAAATACTCCTCATGATGAAGAATGCCCTTGGTGTGCTTGGCGCAGGCGAAGTCAGTATCAGGCTCAACCACCGGGGCCTCTTTAACCGCTTCCTCTCCCGCATCGGCGTACTCGATAAATCGGTGGATATACTGCGGGCTGTGGACAAGCTTGAAAAAATCGGCAGGGACGAGACCCTCAAACTTTTGTCAGAATCCACCGGCACTGCAAAGGCAGAAGAAGTCCTCAAGTTCATTGAGATAAAAGGCAGCTTTGACGAAATTCTCAATGCGATGAAAGAAGCAGCCTCTGGCAATGAAGCCTGCCCCGAGGCCGAGAGGCTCATGTTGATACGCCGCTTTATGATCGACTCAGGCATAGCCGAAAATTTTGTGCTCGACCCTTCGATCACTCGGGGCCTTGATTACTACACCGGCATAGTCTACGAAACCCTGCTCAAAGAAATGCCCGAACTAGGCTCAGTGTGCTCAGGGGGCCGCTACGACAACCTGGCTGCTCTCTATTCCAAAGAGGCCATACCCGGCGTAGGCTCCTCCATTGGCATAGACCGCCTTATCGCCGGCCTTGAGCACCTGGGAAAACTCCAGGCAAGGCCCAGCTATGCTTCCGCGGCCATCGCCTGCATCAAGGAAGACAAAGGCGGCTTGAACCAGGCCCTGGCAGAAAAATTCCGGCAGGCGGGGATCCCCTGCGAAGTGTTCCTCGACGAAGCAAAGCTCACCAAGCAGTTTATGCTGGCCGAAAAAAAGGGCCTCCGCTGGCTGATCATTCCCGGCGAAGACCCCTTAAAAAGCCCCCTCATCCTCAGGGATTTGCCATCTCGTGAAAACAAAGAGGGCCTTTCGGTGGAAGAAGCGGTAAAGGCGATGTCGGCCTTGCATCATGAAACACAGGAAAGTTAGACCGCGACAGCTCACCAATTCTCCATGGCTTTTTTGAAGGCTTCTCCTGACGCTTTGATAATCTTCTCGTCCACGCAGTAGGCAAACCGGAGCCAGCCGGGTTTGCCGAAACCGGTGCCTGGCACCCCCAGGATGAGGTACTGCTTGAGGTGATCCACAAAGGCTTTGTCGTCTCCTGCTTCTCCCTGGGTGAGGGGCTTGCCGCCTTTGCCGGGGACTTTACAGAACAGGTAGAAGGCGCCCTCCGGCCTGGCGTAGGGGATGCCAACGTCATCCAGAATTTTGGTGAACGCTGCCCTGCGGCGGGCGTATATGTCAATGTCAACTTTGGCAAAGATGAGTTCCGCCACTATGCGCTGCATCAGGGCCGGGGCATTCACAAAACCCAGGATGCGGGTGGCAAAGATAAGAGCGCCAACCACATTGAGTTTATCGCTTACCTTGGGCCCTACAGCCACAAAGCCTATGCGCTCGCCGGGGAGGGAAAGACTCTTGGAATAGGAGCTTACCACCAGGGATTCGCTGTAGACTGCCAGCACCGGGGGCACTTCGATGCCGTCGTAGGCGATCTCGCGGTAGGGCTCGTCAGAAATAAGATAGGGCATGCGGCCCGAGGCATTGCCGTGCTCTTCCAAAATCTTTGCAAGCTCCGAAAGGGTCTGAGCCGAATAGATGCGGCCTGTGGGGTTGTGGGGGGAGTTGATCAGCACTGCGGCGGTTTTGGCAGAAAGCTTTGCCTTAATGGCATTGAGGTCAAGGTTGAAATCGGGCAGGGTGTCTGCCTCTACCAGCTTGCCGCCGTGGTTCCCCACATAGGAGCGGTATTCCATGAAATAGGGCCTGGGCACTATGACTTCATCCCCTGGGTTGAGTATGGACTTAAAGACCACGTTGAGGCCGCCTGCTGCGCCTACTGCCATGACAATATGGGAGCCGTCTATGGCAACACCATGCTCTTTTGAAGCCTTTTGGGCCAGGGCTTCGCGCACTTCAGGATACCCTGCATTGGGCATATAGCCATGGGAGCCTTTTTTGTCTTCCTTGGCCATTTTAAGGAAAACCCGGTGGAAGGCCGGGGGCGGCTCTATGTCAGGGTTCCCCAGGGAAAAATCAAAGACCTTGTCAGCACCGTGTTGTTTTTTAAGCTGGGTTCCTTCTTCAAACATCTTCCTGATCATGGACTGGGAACCAAGGGCCTCTTTTATCGCATTCGCTATTGGCATGTCTCCTCCGTAGCTTAAATATACATCATAAAATGTGGTACAGTAAACCATGAACGAAAACACATTAACCGCCCTGTCTCTGGACGACTGCATTAATCAGGCCGATGAGACAAAAGAGCTTCTTTTAAAACCCGGCGCCCTGGACGAGATCCCGGGGCTTCTTTCAAAATTCTTTGCCTCCAGGGCGGTTTGCGTTATAGCGGACGAAAACACCATGAAGGCGGCGGGAAAGCGGGTCAAGGACATAATAGAAGATGGTGGAACCAAGGTCGCCGGGATGCATATATTCCCCGGGGAACCCAGGCTCCATGCAGACTACGGCCATGTTCGTTTCCTTAAAAATTTCATGGCTTCCCTCGGGGGCTACCCTGAACTGGTTCCCATTGCAGTGGGATCAGGCACAGTCAACGACCTGGTAAAATGTGCGGCCTATGAACTCCGACTGCCCTATCTCTGTGTGCCTACAGCCGCGTCGGTAGACGGCTTTACCCCCAACGGGGCCGCCCTGCTCCTGGATGGCTTCAAGCAGACCCTGCCCTGCACTGCCCCCTTGGCACTGGCTGCCGATACCGAAGTGATAGCCAGGGCGCCGGCCTTCCTCTCTTCATCGGGCTTTGGGGATCTGGCGAGCAAAATAACCGCAGGCACCGACTGGATCGTCGCCGAAAAAGCAGGGGCTTTCGGGGCGCCTGAAGCGCCTGCAAGGGATCCGGTTTGCTGGTCCATGATTCAGATCAATCTTATGGACAACCTTCAAAATTCGGTCAACGCTGTCCAGGGCGACGGAGACGCCATAAACACCCTTTTCAAGTCCCTCGCCATAACAGGCTTTGCCATGCAGTACATGAAAAACTCCCGCCCGGTTTCGGGGGGGGAGCATCTTTTTAGCCATGTGTGGGAAATGGAAGACCTTTCCATGAACGGGGTACCTGTCACCCACGGGCACAAGGTGACTATTGGAACCCTGGCGTTAACCGCCTTCACGGAAACATTTTTTGCCGATCCTTCCGGCCCTCCTGCCATACCCAAGGGCTTTAAGCGGCCCAGCCTGGAGGAGAGGGAAGCCGAAGTTTCAAGGGCCTTCGACGGGAGCCCTGCCCACGACGGCATAGTCAAAAAATCAAAAGAGAAATTCATGGACGACAAAAAAGCCGGGATAATCAATGAAGCTTTCAGGGATTCATGGAAAGATCTTCGGGCCAAAGTGCTGGCTAAACTTCTCCCCTATAAAGAGCTCAAAGAACTCCTGGCAAAGGCCGGCTGCCCAGTGCTGCCCGAGGCAATTGGCCTTGCCCGGGGCTATGCTATTGCCACAGCCCGCCGTGCCCAGATGATACGCAACCGTTATGGCGTCATAGACATAGCCTGGGACATGGGCGCCTTCGAGGGCATACTCGCAAAGATGGAGAAATCGGAAATTTATTTGAGATAGGGGCGGCAGCTGCTTATAGTTTCCGGCGTTCCGTTTCCGTCAACTTAAACCGGGCGCCTATAATTCCCATTTGAGGTTCTGCATAGAAACGGATCTCTTCGGATGTACCGGTGAATGATATTTCATCTCCGGAATCCGTTTTTGAAGACCCTGCCTGCATGGTATGCGAGCCGTTGGCGACAATTATTTTGGCCTCCTGAACTCAATTATATCCCTGCGCCGATTTTTATTGAGAAATTGTGCGAGGCGCTTGCCTTAAGAGGCGGAAGCGGTAAATTCCCGACTTTTTCGCCGTCATACCGGACACTGTACTCGCTTATTTTTGAAGCCCATCCCAGCCGGTAACCGGCTTCGAGGTACATGTATTTAAAAACATGGAATTTTGCCCCAAGACTCAGGCCCAGGCCGCTTGTGCCCGAACCGGAAAGAGTGACATCTTTGCCATTGGCCTCGCCTAATTTATAGCTTATCAATGCAAGAGAACCCCCTATGCTGCCGACAAAAGACCAGCGGGGCGAAAAATAATAATCAAAATAAGCTCCAATGAGGCCAGACATATAATTAAAGCCGCCCAATTCGATGTTCAGCCCCAGGGCAAACAAGTCGTTAAAATAAAAGGGAAGCCTGGTATCAAAACTTATGCCTACAGGCTTTTTAATGTCTGAAGGGCTGTAATCATAATAATAGATAGGTCCATGATTATCGCTCAGCCAAATTGAATACGCTGCATTATCCCCGGAAATATCCCCCCCGGCCATAAAATTCGGCCCGAGGGAAACATTGCAATGGGCTAAATATTCCAGAAAGGTTAGGGAATAAACAGGGATTGAGCCAAGGATCAAAACAAAAATAATGATAAATTTCTTCATACGCTGCTCCTCTTATAATCTATATGACCCTAAACCAGGGTCCGCGCGATCCTCACAATATCCGCGAATACTCCCCCGGCTGTAACCTGGGCGCCGGCGCCGGGGCCTTTTATGACCATGGGGAGGCTTGAATAACGATCCGAGGAGATCACTACAATGTTGTCCGAGTCTATCAGGGAAAGGAAAGGGCTGCCTGGGGCTTCCGCCCGGAGCGAAAGCTTTGCGGCGCCCTCTTCGATAATGGCGACATAGCGCAGGGATTTGCCTTCAGCCTCAGCTGCGGCGCGGCGTTTTTCAAAATCCCTGTCGGATTTTTCAAGCTCCGAGAAGAAGGCTTCCACATTGTCAGCCTTGAAGCAGGAGGGGGGCAAAATCGGTTCTATATCCACAGCAGGGAATTCCAGGGAGAGGCCGCATTCACGGGCAAGGATGAGGGCCTTTCTGGCGGCATCCATGGCATTAAGATCATCCCGGGGATCGGGCTCGGTGTAACCCTTGGCCTTGGCTTCCCGCACCAGGGCCGAGAAGGGTTTGGAGCCGTCGTAATTGTTGAAGATGTAGCTCAAGGTACCTGAAAGGACCGCCTCTATGCGGCGCACTTTATCCCCCGAAAGGAAGAGATCCCGCAGGGTGGAAATGACCGGAAGCCCGGCGCAGACTGTGGTTTCGTAGAGATAGGGTATGCCCCTTTCGCGGGAAAAACCGGTGAGGGTTTTGTAATAGCCCAGGCTGCCTGCGTTGGCCCGCTTGTTGGGGGTTACTATGGGAATGGACGACTGGAGTATTTCGGCGTACCATCCTGCAACTTCGTCACTGGCAGTGCAATCGCAAAAGCAGGTATTGGGCAGGTTCATGGCCTTCATTTTTGAAACGAAAGCCTGCAAATCGAGGGCTTCCTTTCCTTCCCTTAGCTGGGCTTTTATGGATTTTGGATCAAGCCCCGACTGGCTGAGCATCATGTGTTTGGAGTCCCCTGCGCCAACCAGGTTAATCTTTATCTTGTGCTGATCAGCCAGAATTTCGCGCTGCGCCGCAATCTGTTCCAGGAGGGTTCCGCCTATGAGTCCTGTACCCAGGAGAAAGAGATTCACCGAACGGACCCCAGAAAGGAAAAAGACTTCGTGTATGGCGTTGAGGGCTTTGGCCTCGTCCTGCTTTGAAATCACTGCGGAGATATTGAGTTCCGATGAACCCTGGGCTATGGCTACCACATTGATGCCGTTGCGGCCAAGCGCATGGAAGACCTTGCCCGAAACGCCGGAGCTGTGCTTCATCTTTGCCCCAACCACTGCGACAATTGAAAGATCCGTTTCCGCAATGGGAGGCTCGATATGGCCAGCGGCAATTTCCGTCCTGAATTCTTCTTTGACCGCTTCGCAGGCGATTTCAGCATCCTCGGGGATCACCGCAAAACAGAGGGAGTACTCACTCGAACTTTGGGTAATAAGGTTGATGTTGATGCCCTTCCTGGCTATGGCGGTGAACAACCTGGCGGAAAAGCCCCTGACCCCTACCATACCCGAACCCTGGACGCGGAGCAGCGCCATGCCGCTCATGGAACTTATGCCCCTGATGGGGAAAGGACCCTGGCTTGCATCTTTGACAATACTGGTGCCAGGGCAGGCGGGGTTAAAGGTGTTCTTGATCCTGATGGGTATGCCTTTTTCCAGGGCCGGCCTGATGGTAGGAGGGTAGATCACCTTGGCGCCAAAATGGGAAAGCTCCATGGCCTCTTCATAGGAGATGCTTTCTATGCGGAAAGAATTTTTAACCTGCCTGGGATCTGCGGTGAGTATGCCATCCACATCGGTCCAGATCTCCACTTCTTCGGCATCCAGGGCCGCCCCTATGATGGCTGCGGTAAGGTCGGACCCGCCCCTGCCCAGGGTAGAAGTGGTATCGTCCATGGTGGAAGAAATAAAGCCCGTGGCAACCTGGATAGGCGCTTTGGCTTTGGCTGCCCCTGCATCCATGGGCAGCTTGAGGGAAAGAGAATTAAAATAGGAGCGTATGCGGCCCGAAGTTTCTTCAATAAAATAATTGGCCTTGCCAAAAACCCGATCCGTTTTTATCAGGGGCCGGGCATCAAGGTAGGACGCGGGTATGCCCCGGGAGCTGAAAATAGGCGCTATGAGGGAGGCCGAAAGCCTTTCCCCAAAACTCATGACAAGATCCTGGGTACGGGGCGAAAATTCCTTGAGGGCCGCAATACCATCCAAAACGCGGACAAGCTCCAGAATGGCATCGTCCAGGGCCAGGGAAGCTTTTTCCAGGGCTTCGCCTGATAAAAAAGCCCCTGCTGTTTCAAGGTGCCGCTTCTTGAGGGATTCTGCGGCTTCACGGTAGGCGCCATCCCCAGAGGCGGCCTTGAGGCTCATGCTGATGAGGCTGTCCGTGACCTTCGAAAATGCCGAAACTACCACGACCCGGACTCTGTCCCGGTGCTCCCCATCTTTGAGTATATCAATAATCTTGCCAATAGCTTCAGGGGTTCCTACTGAAGTGCCACCAAATTTCAAGACCAACATTAAGGACTCCGTTTCTCGTCTACAATTTTCGCAACCAGATCTCGTATAAAGTCATCGGCAATGGAATAGATCCGCTTGTTTTTTTGCACTGTGCAATCTACTATACCGCTTTCCTTTAAAACTGCAAGGTGCTGGCTGATAACAGGCTGGCTCTCGCCCAGGCAGTTCCAAAGATTAGTGACACAGGTGTCATCCTGCTTGGAAATAGCGCAGAGAAGCTTGAGCCGCACAGGATGGCCGCAAACTTTGAGCTTTTTTGAGTATTCATCAATAAGAGGATCTGAGCAAAATGTTCCCATATCCATGATTATCAAGTTTCCCATGGTCTTGTCAGGAAGTCAATACTTTTTTATGATTTATTGATGGATAAGCGACGCTACTTCGACTGGGCTGCCACTGCCCTCCCCCTTCCTTCCCTGGGGGATATTGATATAAAAAATACATTCGGAAACCCTTCATCCCCCTATGCTGAAGGCCGCCAGGCAAAAGAAGCCCTCGAAAAAGCCCGATCACGCTGCGCAAAAGCCCTGAAGGTACCCGCCGAGTGTCTTTATTTTACTTCCGGGGGTACGGAATCCAATGCCCTGGTGCTCCATTCCCTGCTTTTGCGGCCAAAGAAGGTGAAATTCCTCTATTCCGCAGTGGAGCATCCTTCGGTCAGGGAAAACTGCCTGGTCCTGGAAAAGCTGGGGTTTTCCCCGGCCATTATCGAGGTTGAAAAAGACGGCAGGGTAAGCCCTGAAATTCTTTCCAAAGCCCTGGCAAAAAATCCCGATGCCCGCCTTGCCGCCATAATGGCTGTGAATAATGAAACCGGGGCCATCATGGACATGGAAGGGCTTTCAAAAATCTTGCGGGCAAAAGATGGCGCCCCGGTGCACTTCCACGGCGACCTGGTTCAGGCGGCGGGAAAAATCCCCCTCGATATAAGAAGCTGGGATCTTGACTCGGCCTCGTTCACGGCCCACAAGCTGGGGGGGCCAAGGGGCATAGGACTCCTCTATCTGAGAAAACCTTTGGAAGTCCTCTATTCAGGGGGCGGCCAGGAACGGGGCATACGGCCGGGGACCGAAAACACCTCCGGCGCGTTGGCCCTGGCAGCCTGCCTTGAACAATATGCCTCCCCGGATGCGGTCAAGCTTGAGCAGGAAAAGGCCCGCCAGCGCTGGGGCCATCTCATAGGCGGTTTAAAGAAAAACCCCCGGGCTTTGCTGATACCCGAAAGCCGCACAGAAGATGATCTCCGTTTTTCGCCCTGGATACTGCAGGCAAGGTTCAAGGATGTCCCCGGCGAAGTGATGGTCAGGGCTCTGGACAGCGAAGGCTTCGCGGTCTCCACTGGTTCTGCCTGTTCGTCATCCTCCCCGGACAGGCCGGTTTTGGAAGCCATGGGCTTGGACGAGCATGCCCGCCTCGAAGGCATCAGAATCTCCCAGGGCTGGTCCACCACCCTAGAAGACATTGTCGCCCTCCTTGAGGGCATCGAAAAGGCGCTGGCATTCCTGTGAGCAAAACCCTCTACCTCCTCAAGCCTGGGGAACTTACCCTTAAAGGCGGAAACCGCCAGAGCTTTGAAGCAGTCTTGCGGCGCAACCTTGCAGCCCTCCTCAAAGGCACAGGCGCCCAGGTCTCGACAACCAACGGCCGCTTTTTTGTGCGCTGCCCCGAAGGCAGCGAGCTCCAGGCAGAGGACGCCCTGAACCACCTCGTCGGGATTTCAGGCTGGGCCAAAACCAGGATCTGCGAAAAAGAAAAGCCATCAGTGCTGGCTGCCTGCGTCGAAGAAGGCCGGCTCCTCGTTTCCAAGGGGATAAAGACCTTTAAGGTTGAAGCCCGCCGCACGGACAAAAGCTTCCCCCTCAATTCCTACGAGATAGAATGCCAGGCAGGGGACGCCATCTGCGAAGCCTTCCCGAACCTCAAGGTTGATGTCCATGAACCCGAAGGCATTGTCTCGGTGGAAATACGGGAAAAGGCTTTTATTTACGGCATTGCAAACCAGGGCCTCCGGGGCCTGCCGGTAGGAACCGCAGGCCGAGGCCTCCTCCTTCTTTCGGGGGGCATAGATTCCCCGGTTGCAGGCTTTATGATGGCCTGCCGGGGCATGAGCCTTGAGGCAGTTTATTTCCACGCCTATCCCTACACCTCCAACGAGGCGCGGCAGAAAACCGTAAAGCTTGCGGAAATAGTAGGCCGCTATTCCCTTGGCATGCGCCTCTTTGTCATAAACTTCACCCCCCTCCAGATGAGGATCAAGGAACGTTCCCCCGAAGAATGGCGCACCGTCCTTCTCCGCATGGCCATGATGGACTGCGCGGAAAAGCTGGCCATCAGGAGAGGGAATAAATGCCTTGTGTCAGGCGAGAGCCTTTCCCAGGTTGCAAGCCAAACCATAGAAAACATCACTTGCACCCAAAGCCGTGTTACCCTGCCTGTCCTGCGCCCCCTCATAGGAACCAACAAGGAGCAGATTATAGGCATGGCAAAAAAACTCGGCACCTACGAAACTTCGATATTGCCGTATGAGGATTGCTGTGTCCTCTTTAGCCCGCCCCACCCCATACTCCGGGGAGATCCGGAAGAAGCCTGGAAGCTTTACGAGGCACTGGAATGTGGGGATCTTATAGAGGAAGCGCTGCGGGCAAAGGAGCTGGAGAGGTGCGGGTATCCGGCTAAGCCTTGACCCGCAATTCTGCTATTTATCCGCAGCCTTGACAAAGGCGGCCATGCGGAAGTCGTCGCCTTTTATGTGGTTGAGGAGCCATGAACCTACGGCAGCGCTGACTTCGGCGATAATGGCCTGGTTGGGGCCTTCTTTGGTGAGGCGCTCGGTGTAGGTGCCTACGGTGCTTTTAAAATCATCGTGGATGCGCTTGTGGTTCAGGTAGTCGGGGTAGTTGAACTGCTTCTGGAGTCTTTCTTCGTCAGCAAAATGTTTGATGGTATACCCGGTGAGGAAGTCCACAGTCTCCATGACTGCCTTATCCCCCTTGCCGCTTTGACTGGCCTCCATCATGTTATTCACCGCAGCGATAAGTTGTTTGTGCTGGTTGTCCACCAGTGCATAGCCTGTTTCAAGGCTTGAATCCCATTGATATGCCATTTCATTCTCCTTGGTATAGTATTGATATTATTCCAAAGGCGGGAAGTAGCCTGTACTGTCCCTGCCTGATCGATCCATAAGGTAGACTTCTGCTTCCAGAGGAAGGTAGGCCCTACCGAAATCCGTGGACAGTCCGGAACGATAACTTAAAATATAATAGCCCGAAGGCTTATGCGCAAGCTCCTGAATGACAGGCCCTATGCCCTGATTACGGTAGAGGGGAAGCACCTCGCCGCCGGTCTCTTCGCAGAGGTATCGCAGATCCGCCCCAGGAGCATTCCCCCCTACGAGGATCGCGTAGAAAATTATATTGTTGTTGGCAAGATAGGCTGCCAATTCCGAAAGGCCGTACTGCTCGAAGGCAAGCTCGCCGAGGCTGTTGGTTTCGCCGTTTTCAGCGCCTGAACCCACGAAGACCACGGCACGCTTCTTTTCCGCAGGGAGGAGATCGGTGGCCGCAAGGCGGAGGCCAAGATCGAACCGCCAGCGGGGGCTGTAGTTTCCGCTTCTCGCAGCCTCGTCGAGGCGGCGGGCCGGGGTGCTCCCGGCGGCGGGCACGAGGCTTTCCCTTTGGGGCTGCTCGCCTGCCGAGACAAGGGATACCACATTGCCGGCAGCCGCATTGATGTCCCGCACGGCAGCGGCGAGGTCATCCCGCAAGGCCCGGGTCGCAGGGGAACGTTCAACCAATATGGATACATCGCTGCGGTTCGAAAGGAAGCCGGCGCCCAGGAAATTCTGTTCCGCCACAGTCTGGCCCTGTTCGCTCAGGAGGAAGTTGCGGGCATCAAGGCCCACTACGGGGCGGCGAAGCCTGTCCTGCACCTGGATTTCAGCCTGAACCAGGGGGAAGTTGTCGGATACTATGCGGTCTATCTGCACGAAAAGGCCCGAAGCCATATCCTCCATGCGGGTCATGATGGTTACTTCCCCTGAAAGGAAGTCGGCTGCAAGCACATTGCCGTTGCGATCTATATCGGCCCCGGTTATGCGCACCCTTCCGGTATTCCCAAGAACCCCAAGCTCGTTCACTATGGCGGTGTTGGGATCGATGAGGAGTATGCGATTGGCATCGGATACCAGGAGGGTACCGTCATCGAGGAAGCGGAGGCTTTCTGGGGAAAGGAGGACATCCCCGGTGAGGAGGCCAAGATATGATCCATTGCCGTCAAAAATGTGGATCTGTTTGGCAAGGCCGTCCGCAATATAGACGCGTCCGTCTTTGGCCGCGATGCCCGTAGGGGAGGTGAAGCCCTGAAAGCCTGAACCTCTTACGCCAAAGGAAAGTATGAAGGTCCCTGAAGGATCGAATTTCGAGATCCGGCGGTTGCCATAGTCCACCACGTAAAGATAACCCTCTTCATCAAGGGTGAGATTTTGAGGGCCCACAAATTCACCGGGCGCCAGGCCTTTGGAGCCTATATAATACTGCCAGTCCCCGTTATTCGAAAGGACGCTTACCCTGCCCCCCCGGAATTCAGAAACATAGAGCCTGCCGTCAGGGCCCCTGGCTATGTCGTAGGGCCTGTCGAAGCCATTGAGAGGGCCCCGCTTGCGGTCCCGGATTATGCCGTTCACATCAATACGGACAAGCTCGTTGCTGCCATAGGCCGCTACCCAGGCAGAGCCGTCCTCGCAGGCAAGGACAGCAGTGGGCTGACGGTAGAGGGAAATTTCGCCGTTGGTATTGGGATAACGGCCGGACTCCACATAACGCACAAGGGGCACAGGAAGAAGGCTCCGGCGGTTTCTCACGGTTTCAATAATGGAGCCTAAAAGTATGCCCTGCCCCGAGGTATACCCATAGGCGGCCGCAGCTGCCTGCCACTGCCTCAAGGCGGTATCCTCGAACCCCGAACGGTAATAAGCCCTGCCCAGCCAATCCAGGATCAAGGACTCGCCAGGGCGGAAGGCCAGAGCCCGCTCAAAGGAAAGTATGGCTTCGTTGAAGGCAAAGCGGTTATAAGCCTGAACCCCTATGCGGAATTCCTCACGGGCCCTGACCACATTGAGATCGGGCCCCTGGTTTTGCTCTGACTGGAATTGCTGGGCATACAGGAAAACTGAAAAAAGGAGAAAAACAAAAACAAGGGTAATGGGCTTATTCTTCATACTTCCCCAGTAACCACCCGTAAGTGATCCTTAATCTCCTTTTGCTGGGGGGCAGCCTCAATAGCACGGCGAAGCCAGGTGCGGGCTTCAATGAGTTCGCCGTTTTTGAAATAGGCCCAGCCAAGGGAATCGAGATAAGCGGCGCTCTGGGGTTTCAGGTCCACTGCTTTTTTGCAGCAGCGCAAGCCCCGCAGGGGATCTATGTCAGAATCGACCAGGACATAGCCAAGGCCATTAAGCGCAGTAGTGTTGTTCTCGTCGAGGTCCAGGGCTTTTTCATAATAGTCAACAGCCTGCTTGTAGTGCTTCTGGGTCCATGCCGCAAAGGCCAGGGTAGCGTACAGCTGGGCCGACTCGAAGCCGTTATTGGCAAGCCGGTGAAGTTCAAACTCCGCCATTTTTGATCTTTTGGTGAGCACATAGATATAGGCCAGGGTCATGCGGCACTGATAGACCCTTAAGGGATCCTGGCCGGAAGTTACCACTTGCTCGAGGTATAGCAGGGCATCGTCGAAGCGTTCAAGCTTGGTGTAGCAGAGGCCCAGATAATAGGCCAGCTCGGTGTTTTCTTCGGGGCTGAATTTTTCAGCGTTTACAAGAAGCAGTTCCTGAAGGGCCAGATCCCAGCGTTTGAGGCGGTAAAGCCGTACCCCCTCTTTTATAGCTCCGCCCTGCCCTGCCTTTCTCGGCGGGGGCCCGCCTTTCCCTTCGGCCTCTGCCATGCTAAGCCTTCCACTGGGAGCTTCGCTGGAAGTTCCGCTTCCCTGCCGAGGCATAATCGGGGACGCCGGGGCACAGATCCCTGCGCACCACAGGATACACACAGACAGGGCTTATGGAAACAAGGTTTTTGGAAATCGCATCATAATCAGAGCCAGCCTCGGGCGCCACAGTCTCTTTTCCTGACAGAAAAAAAACCCAATCCTTCCCATGGGGGTCCTTCATGAACTCAATTCGGTCATGGTAGTCCTTGACCGCAGGCCATGTTTGGACCTGGCCCGAAGGCCCCTTGGGATTGTTGGGAATATTCACATTGATAAACACATCTTCCTTCCAGAGGGCGATAAATTCATCCAGATGATCCGCCGCATAATTTGCTGCCATATCCCAATAAAAATCCTTTCTCCCATCGAGGGAAAGGGCTATGCCCGGCACTCCCAATAACGCAGCCTGTCTCGCGGCAGCAGCAGTACCCGAATAAATGATGTCCGTTCCCAGGTTTGCCCCATGGTTGATGCCCGAAATCACTACATCAGGCTTGCAGGGCCTGCCTCCCAGTATGGGGAGCATGGCGCAGTCAACAGGTTTCCCCGGACAGGAATAAGTATCTCTATCAATTTCGGCAAGCTTTAAGGGATTTCTTAGCAGGGTAAAGCCGTGGGAAACCCCTGAACGGTTCGAATCAGGGGCAAGGACAAAAACATTGTGCTCTCCCCTGGAACGGAGTACCTCTGCCAATTTCAGGAGGCCATTGGCGCTAATGCCATCGTCATTGGTCAGCAGTATGTTCATCTTAGCCTGCATTTGCCACAATCCTGGCCCCGGTGGCCGGCTTCACCTCGTAGATCACCGGATGGAAGCCGAAAATACGCTCGTAATCCTCGAGCCGCTTTTTATATTCCTCGATGGTGTCTTCCTTTATAAAGGTAAAAGTGCAGCCCCCAAAGCCGTCGCCCGTCATGCGGGAGCCCAGAACCCCCTCGATTTCCTGGGCCCGCTTCACAAGCCAGTCTATTTCAGGACAGGAAACTTCGTACAAATCCCGCAAACTTTCGTGGGAATGGAACAGGATCTTGGAAAATGCCGGAAGATCCGGCTTTTTAAGGGCAGCCCCGGCGTCTTCCACCCTGCGCAGTTCCTGCACAATGTGCATGCTCCGCCTGCGTATCTCCTCGGGGAGGTTCCCCATGGATTCAACCAGATCCAGGGCCGCAAATTCCCTGAAGGTCGCCTCCTGCTTTTTATGGGAGAGGAGATCGAGCCCTTTTTTAATGTCCACCCGCCTCTGTTTAAGCTCATCCTCAACCCCCATACGGGGCACCCGGGAATCCATAATGAGGAGCTTGTACTTGGTCAGGGGCGATTTTATCTTTTTTATTTCCAGGGAGACCTCGTCCACGATGAGAAGCTGGTCTTTTCGGGCGGTCAAGGCTATAAGATAGTCCACAGGGCTGATATTCTTGCCGAAAAACAGGGCCTTTGAAGCTGTCAGCCTGGTCAAAAGCTCTTTCTCCGTGATATTCGCTTGAAAAATGCCCTTTAGAGCTACCGCAGCGGCCATTTCCATGGCTGAGGAAGAGGCAAGCCCCACCTGCTGGGGTATATCCCCGGAAATCGTGAAGTTAAGGCCCTTTACCGAATAGCCTAGCTCGGCAAAAATGTGGATAGCCACCTTGATATAGTTGGCCCAGCGGTCTTCCCGCTTGTATTTGAGGTTGACCAGGGTGGTGCGCTTGCGTTCACCCAGATCCGCAGCAAAGAACCGGAGGGAATTGTCCTTCCGGAGACTAACCGCTACCCGGACGTACCGGTCTATAGCGGATGATAGGAATAATCCAGCCTTTGGTTCACCATGCTCACCCAGGTAATGTATGCGGCCGGGTGCTTCGGCTATGACAACAGGTTCGGATCGATCGGCGTCTAACTCGTATTCCTTACGGTGGATGGGACCGATATCCAGCATTTATATAAACCCTCGTTGAACAATCTGGAGAAAGTATTTTCTCTTGAAATTATCATACAGGAAAATTCAGGTTTGTTCAAGAAAAAACAGCAAATAAAATACGGTTATTTCAAAGTTATTCTAAGCAAATTGAAGGTATCTGAATAATCTGGTATACTCAGGGAGGTTAAAACTTGAGGAGGCCTCATGTCCCTTAAAAAAATCTCCATTTTGACTGCCGCAGGCTCCGCCCTCATCTTCTGCCTCCTCTATTTTACCCAGTTTTTCTCCCTGGCAGAAGACAAAGTATACGACCTTTTCCTAAGGGGGAGGCCCGAAAGGGAGCGCCCCGCAAACTTCATCTTCCTGGACGTGGACGATCAGGCCATTGCCCATGTAGGGATCTTCCCCTGGCCCCGCTCGGTCATGGCTGACGGGCTCCTCAGGCTCAAGGAATACGGGGTAGAAACAGCCATTTTCGATATTGAATATATTGACAATGCCCCGACCCAGGTTGACGAGGTCTACCTTAAGGGCGGCCTTAAAGCCGATTTTGACCGCCGTTTTGCCGAAATCGAATCCAATATAAGCGAGCTTTTAGGCGCTGTGGCACAGGGCAGCATAAAAGGCGCAGATGCTGAAGCTTTTAAGGGCGAACTCCTCGATCTTATTGCCCAGGAGAAGGATGCCCTTTTTAACGAGACCACGAAGGTAACACGGGATAACGACATCTACCTTGCCCAGAGCATGGCGCTCTTCGACAGGGCCTGGGCAACGCTTAACCTACAGGCTTTAATGCCCCTTGAGGGCGAACAGGCTTCCCGCAGGCCCGCGGCTGAGAAGAAATTCTCCTACCCCATAAAGGCCTTTGGCGGCGCTTCAAGCGGGAGCTATGTCGATGTGCTCCCCCCCATACCCCTGGTGATGGACGCTGCCCAGGGCGCGGGCTTTACCAACATCATCATAGATCAGGACGGCATAAGGCGGCGGCTTTACCCTGTCCGCAAGGTAGGCGATTATTGGTATCTCCAGCTTGCCTTTGCCCCCCTCGTTGCAAGCATGGGGAACCCCGAATTGGAACTTTACCCCGGAAAGCTGGTCATCAAGAAACAGGGAGGGGACATAGAAATCCCCCTGGACTCCAGGGGCGCCATGCTCCTCGACTGGCCCAAAACATCCTACCTGAAAAGCTATACCCACCTCTCCTTTGCCCAGCTCTCTTACATGGAAGCATACCAGAGAGACATCAAGGCTTTTCTTGCCAATTTGGAAATCGTGAACGAAGACATCTTTCCGGCCGTAATTTCCGAGGTATCGAGCCTTCTTGGGACTATAGAGGCCGCGGAAGCCCACCGCGACAGGGCCCTGGAAAACAAAAGCGATTATGATTTTGATCAGTATACCTCATTGCGAAACGAAGCCTTTGACCGCATCAGGGCTCTCCTGGATTCCGGCCTTAAGGACTATATCGCAGGTAAAAGCCGGGCATTCATCCAAGAATACCCCGAAGAATCAGATTATATTGAAAATGAAACCCGGTATGCCCTGAACCTTTCTGAATACCTTGAAACAACCCTGGACCGTTATGAAGAAATTCACCATGAGCTTAAAGAAAAGCTTAAAGGCAAAATCATCATTATAGGGCGTGTCGATACAGGAACCACCGATCTTGGGGTAAACCCCTTCCATGGCGAATACGTCAATGTAGGCACCCACGGGGTAATGATGGACACTGTTGTTTCAGGCTCTTTCATAAAACCCCTGAACCGCGTCTGGAGCATGCTGCTCTGCTTTGCCCTGACCTTCCTTGTCATCTTTGCATTGACGCCCGTTAAAAAACCCGGAATTAGGATCAGCCTCGGGTTTTTGGGGGTCATGCTTGTATTGGGAATTTCTTTCGGCCTTTTTGTGCTGAGAGGAATATGGCTCGGACCTCTTGGCCCTGCCCTCGCATTATTAGTAGCAGTAGTAATAAGGGAAACCGCAGCATTTATCACATCAGAAAAAGAAAAACAATTTATACGCAACACTTTTTCTACCTATCTTTCGGGGGATGTAGTAGAAGAAATAGTAAAGAGCGGCAAGCCCCCTGAACTGGGCGGCGAAGCCCGCTATATGACCGCAGTCTTTACGGACGTCAAAGGCTTTTCCAGCATCTCCGAAGCCCTTTCTCAAAAATACGGCACCCAGGACGGCGCAAAGGCCCTTGTCCGGCTCCTCAACCGTTACCTTTCTTCCATGAGCGATGTGGTCCTTAGGCACAGGGGAACCATAGACAAATATGAGGGCGACGCCATCATAGCCTTCTTCGGCGCCCCCCAGAAGGATCTTCAGGACCACGCATTAAGGGCCTGCGCCTCCGCGATCATTATGAAGCGCATGGAAAACGATCTCAACGCGGGCTTCCTTGCCGAGGGCCTTTCGCCCTACCCGCTCCTCACCCGCATAGGCATTAACACCGGCACCATGGTCGTAGGCAACATGGGCACCCAGGGCAAAATGGATTATACCATCATGGGGAATTCGGTAAACCTCGCAGCCCGCCTCGAAGGAGTCAACAAACAATACGGCACCTGGATACTCGCAAGCCAGGACACCCTCAACGAAGCCGGCGATGGCATACTCTACCGCCGCCTCGACAAGGTACGTGTAGTAGGCATAGGCAAACCTGTACAACTCTGCGAAGTAATGGACATCAAAGCCGAAGCCCCTGAAGAAGTGCTCGAAAGGGCTGCCCTCTTCGATGAAGCCCTGAATCTCTTCAACGCAAAAGACTGGGCCAAAGCCCAAAGCTCCTTCAAGAAAGTCCTTGTCCGCACACCCGACGACGAACCATCCCAGATCTTCATCCGCCGCTGCAGCCAGTACCAAAAAGAACCGCCCCCCGAAAAGTGGGACGGTGTGTACAATATAAATCAGAAATAAAAAGACTCGCCTCCGTTAGCGCCGCTTTAATGGTGTTAATGGATGAAATTTGTCCACTTTCTCCCTTCATAAGGCTGCGGGAGGGGTACTTCTTTTTTTGCTGCCGCCAGGGATTTGATGAGCCACCCCATGTTGCGGCCCTGGACTTCCATGTGCTGCATCCCTTCTTCGTCCTGGAGGGTTTCTTCGACAGTGTTGCCGTGGATCACTTCCCAGTACTGTCCGGGGGTGATGAGCATTTGGGCCAAGTTAAGGTAATTGTTAAGCTGATGGAAAGTCGTGACGCCCCCTGAACGGCGGAGCGAAACCACCGTGGCCCCCACTTTGTACTTCATGGCAGCGCCTGGGAAGAAAAGACGGTCCAGGAAGCTTTTGAAAGTTCCTGCCACTCCCCCGTAATACACAGGGCTGCCAAGTATAATGCCATCGGCTTCCTGCATCTTCCTGAAACAGTCATTAACAAGGTCGTTGGTGATGACACAGTGCTTGAGTTCCCTGCACTTATGGCAGTCTACACAACCGTGTATATTCTGGCTTCCAACCTGGATTACTTCGGTTTCTATGCCGGCTTTTTCAAGTTCCCCGGCCATTACCGAAATGCCTTTGGCTACTACCCCGTCACTATGAGGGCTGCCATTGAATGCGATTACTTTCATATCCACCTTCCTTTTATTCGTATTGATGGGGTTTAATACCCCGGGGTTGTTGATTCATGGCTTATTTTGGTAATTTCTGCCCTCTGCTTTCGCCTGGGCATCGCCACAATTACGCCAGTTTTTGCTATTCTCGCATTTTTCTTTTTGGGTGCTGGTTCCACCCATATAAGCTCCGTGGAGTTTGCACCTCTGGTTATAAACATCATACCATGGACACATACTATTTTCCTCCTGCTATAGTTTCTAACTCATAATTGCTGCAAATGCCAATATCCTATAATGCCTATTCTTTTTTGTCTACTGTTGGGATATAATGAGGGTCAGGAGTTTATCATGAAAAAAATGCTGCTCATTGTTGCGGCTGTATTCCTGAGCGCTACCGTGTTTGCAGGTTCAGCCAGGGAGCGCACTAAACGCATCACCTTTGAGTTTGAAGGCAACCAAACCACAGGCTATAACTGGACCTATACCATGGTGCCGGAAGGCATTGTCAGGGAAGTGTCCGCAGAATACAAGAAGGATAAAAACGCTTCGGGTAGAGCCGGCGCGGGGGGACGATTTGTTTTTATGTTTGAGGGGCTTGCCCAGGGGGAGACGGTGCTGAACTTCCAATATTCCCGGCCGTGGGAAGGCGACGCAGAACCGGCAAAGACCGAAATCCATGTGCTCAAGGTAGGGGCCAATGGAAAAATTTTCCGGCAGTAATCGCCGGTTTTCATAAAAACACCACCTCGTAAGCCTCGATAGGTTTTTCGTAGCCCTTGACTCGGACTTCCCGCCTTTCGCCAAAGCTGAACATATCCTGCGTTTTTTCACGGACTGCGGAGGTAACGAGGATGCCGCCGGCGGGGGCGGCGCCTTCCATGCGCTGGCCCAGGTTGACATCGGCGCCGATGACGGTGTATTCGATGCGGTTTTTGATTCCCAGGTTGCCCACAATGACATGGCCGGTATTTATTCCCATACGGACTTTTAGATCGATGTTGGCGCGATCCTTCCATGTCAAAGCCATCTCGCGGATTTTCTTTTGCATGGATATGGCAGCGTCAACGCAGCGGCGGGTATGGTCGGGCATGTCGAAGGGATCGCCAAAGAAAGCGAGAATGCCATCGCCCATGAATTTGTCCACTGTCCCTCCATATTCAAAGATGATGCTTCCCATGGCCTCCAGGTATTCGCTTAAAAAAGCATGAACCAGTGACGGTTCTTTGTCACGGGACCAGGCGGTAAAGCTCGCGATATCAGAAAAAAGAATGGTAAGCTCTTTATAGGCAGGGGCAAGGTCTATCTTTTTTTCCGAAGCAATTCGGGCAGCAAGGGAACGGGGGAAATAGCGGGAAAGGGCATTTTGATAGAGGATCTGTTCCTTATAGCGGCGGAACAGGCGCAGAACAAAGCCGCTTATCCAAAAGAGAAAAAGCCCCGACCCAATTGCCCCATACCAGGGGCAGAGGCGCAGCAGAAACCAGGCGAGCACAGTCCAAAGGGTAAAGCCCCCGAGAAGCGCCAAAAAAGCAATGTTATAGCGGGCATCCTTTTTTATGAAACTTAAAAACAGCAATGCGATTAAAAAGACCGCCAGGGTCCCAAGCTTTGCCGCGAACGACCACGGGGCATAAAAATATTCCTCCATAATTCCCGAGAGCACAGCGGTATGAATCCCCGAAAGGGGGTACACAGTTTCCCCCGGGGTAATGCCGAAATCCCGTTTCCCTGTGGTGGTATCTGCCGCCATGATCATGCTTCCGGACAGTTCCGAAAAAAGGGATGTGTAAAGTTCTTCGTCATGGGCAGCCCCGGCAATACGCTCAAAAGAAATGCGGTAGTCGTCGTCAGCCCAGGTAGCAGTAAAGGGAATGAGGGCCGAGCAGCTTTCGTCCACAGGGATGCGTATGGCTTCATCCCCCGAAAGGGGAAGGACGAGACAATGGCCGGGATAGAATTCGATTGCGGAAGGATCTATCCCCAGTTCCCGCACTGCCACTGCCAGGGAAATAGCAGGTATAAGGCCGTCTTCCCAGCGGTAAAAGAGAGGCGTTCTGCGGTACACACCGTCGCTGTCGGGAAGCACCCCGATATGGGCAAGCTCGGCTGCCGCGCTGGAAATAGGGTAATCGGAAAGTATAAAGGTCCGCGCCCGTGGTATGTTATTTTTGCCATGCTCCCGTATGTGCCACACATTGGACGAAAGGAGGGCCTTCTCCTCGGAGGTCAGACTGTCATAGGCGAAGTTGGCGTACTCCATTTCCACCGGCGCGATTGCCATGATGCAGAGGCTGGCAGAGCGGGCGGCTTCCGCAAAAGCAGCGTCCTCCGCGGCAGGGGTACGGAAAATAAAGTCAAAGGCAACCCGTGCATTATAGGAACCCAGGACATTGAGAAAGTCGGCAAAAGCCCCTCGGCTGCCGAGGCTTTCCCCAAGGCGGACTTCGGAACTATCGCTTAAGTCCGCGTGTATGATCTGGGAATTCAGAGCCAGGGGAAAATAGCGTATCTTTGCCGAAAGCAGGAGATCGTAAATGCCCCGATCAATCGTCGCAAAAAGCCCCAATGCCCCAAGGACTGCCGACAGCACCAGGGCGGCAAGCGCAGCGCATAAAGGCCCCTTAACGGCCGATGGTGAAGGTTCTGACAATGGTTATTTCCTCCCGACCGATAGTATATCACGTTTTTTGAAAAAGCCAATTGACATTCGTCCAATTCTTCGTTAACCTGATATTTATGCAGGTTAACCAAAATATCCCATGCATCTCGGTAAAAGCATACATTCTGGAGCAATTTCGACAGAAAAAGGGCTGTTTTTTCACCGGCGAAGCCCTTGCCAGACAACTTGGGGTTTCGCGGGTAGCGGTTTGGAAGGGCGTTAAGGCCCTTATAGCTGCGGGGTATCCTATAGAAGGGGATGATAAAGGCTACCGCTGGATTCAGGAAAAGGAAAGCCTCACAGGGGACGATTTCCTCTACCCCTGGGAATTCGAAGAAAGGGAAAAGCTGTTTCACCATTGGGTATCTACAGACAGCACCATGAACCGGGCGGCGGAATTGGCCGGCAGACTATACCCCGGAGGGTCCGTAATCACCGCCGAGGAGCAGACTTCGGGCAGAGGGAGAAACAGCAGAACCTGGAATTCCCAAAAAGGGGGGCTTTTCTTTACTCTTCTGGAACGTCCTTTTTTATCGGCCCTCGAATATCCCAAACTTTCCATGGCCGCCCAGATTGCTTCCGCTAGGGCAATTTCCCGCATGTCGGGAAAAAGGGCTTTGCTCCGCTGGCCCAATGATATTTATGTGGAAGGCAAAAAAATCGCAGGAATACTGACAGAATTCAGAGCCGAGGGGGACAGGCTGGATTGGATCGCTATAGGCATGGGTATCAATGTGAACAACAAGGTCAGCCAAAAAAGCGCAGCCAATCGCTCTTCGAATTATTCCGCAAACTCTTCGACAAACCTGTCAGAATTAACCGGACATTCCATTTCGCGCCGGGAAACCCTGCTGGCTGTCCTTAATGAATGGGACAAGATAAAAAACGCGGATTCTTACGAACTCGGGAAACACTGGAATTCCATGGCTGAGGGCAGGGGGCGAAAGGTCATGGCTGTGGAGGGCAAGGAAAAAGAAAACCGGCCTGTTGAAAGAGGCATCTTCCTCGGCGTGGATGTTCTGGGCCGGGGGGTCATAAAAAATGACCGGGATGAGAAACGCGCTTTTTCGCCCGGATCTGTTTCATTTTTATTTTAGCGCAAAAGAATCAGGCAACTTCCTGGTTGATTTTTTATAGGAGTATAACATCATGGAAAAATCGAAAACAATTTCGGGGAGAAAGACTCTCCTCAAAATTTGCCTTGCGGCTCTCTTTGGCGCCTTAACCGCGGCGGGGACTTTTATTTCCATACCGGTGCCGGTTTCGCCAGTGCCCATAGTGCTGCAAAATCTTTTTGCCTTGTTGTCAGGTTTGATACTTGGGCCTTTCCTTGGAGGGGCCGCGGTAGGGCTTTACCTTTTGGCAGGCGCTATAGGGGTGCCGGTATTCGCAGGGGCAGTGGGCGGCATTGCCCATTTTGCAGGGCCCACCGGGGGATTTCTTTTTGGATATCTTTTGGCAGCTGTTGTGGGCGGCCTGATTGCGGGGCGGCCAAGGGTGGCCAAGGCTGCTCCCCTTTGGCGCATTATTTGCGCGGCGGTTCTCGGCCTGCTTGCAATCTACGTGCCAGGGGTAATTTGGCTCAAATTCAGCAGGAATTTAAATTGGGCCCAGGCCCTGGCAGGGGGCTTTATTCCTTTTGTCATAGGCGATGCGATTAAAGCCGTAGTGGCAATAATTGCAGCGCCCAGGCTCAGGAGGGCTGTAGCCGATCATCTTGAAGGATAAGGAAGTCCTATTTAAGGTACGGTCCCTCAGGAAAAGATTCCCCAATGGCTTTGAAGCCATCAGCAATTTGGATCTCGATATATACAAAGGGGAATGTCTCCTTATGGCAGGGTCCAACGGCTCGGGGAAAACACTGCTTATGCGCATGCTGGCGGGGCTTCAGGAGCCTACAGAGGGAAGCATTTTTTTTAAGGGGATTGCCCTTCCCCAATGCACCGGCCTGCTCCGCAGATCCCTGGGCATTGTATTCCAGGATGCGGATTCCCAAATCGTCGGCGAAACCGTGGAAGAGGATATACGCTTCGGCCCTGAAAACCTCAAGCTTGGCAAAGACGAAATAGGCAGGCGCGTTGAAGATGCCCTTGAAATGCTGGAAATGAAAACCAAAAGGGACTTCCCTCCCCGCCGTCTGTCGGGCGGCGAAAAACGACGCCTTGCGGTCGCGGGAGTCATAGCCATGGGCTGCGATACCATCATCATGGATGAGCCTTTTGCCAATCTGGATATGATCGGGGTAGTGCAGGTAATCAAGATAATCAAAGATTTGAAACAGGCAGGCAGGACTGCCATCATACTCACCCATGAGCTTGAAAAAGTCCTGGCTCTCGCGGACAGGCTTGTCATTCTGGACAAGGGCAGAATCAGGGCTGATGGGAAACCCGAAGAAGTCCTCGACAGCCTCGACCCAGGCTGGGGGGTGCGTGATCCCCGCATGGGCTGGGAAGCCTTCGCTCATGATTAAGAACCGGCAATGCCCCTGGGCTTACCGCAAGGGGAATTCTTTTGTCCACCGTTTGAACGGGGGCGTAAAGCTGCTCATCCTCCTTCTCCTTTCCATAGCCGTATTTTTCCCCAATTTCATCGTACTCCCCGTTATCGGCATGATTCTTGTTTTAGGAGCATTGAACGCGGGGATAAAACCATGGGAACTGCTCAGGGGGAGCGGCCCCCTTTTCATGATTGTAATTGCAGTAATTCTGCTCCAGGGCTTTCATATTTCACCCTTTTCTTTTGACAGTTCAGGTTTAAAAGAGGGCTGCATTTTCGGCATACAAATGGCCCTTTCTTTTTCCGCAGGGGCACTGCTCTTTTCCGTTGCCACCATGGGGGAAATCAAAAAATCCCTCGCGAGGCTTGAAGCCCTCCTTCACGTAAAACATTTGAGGCTGAGCCTGGGGCTTTCGCTGATGCTTGGTTTTCTGCCCCGCTTTTTTGAAGTCTGGGAATCCGCGGAGCTTGCCTGGGAAAGCCGGGGCGGGAAAAAGAGTCTCCGCTTTTTTATTGTCATCATGCCTCTGGTGATCGAAGGGCTCATGGAGACAGCGGCCGAAACTGCGGCAGCTCTGGAATCGCGGGGCGCTCTTATGATAGACTGAAGAAAAGGGAGCGCGAAGGCTTTGGCCTTAGGCAAAAAAATATTTTTCCTCATCATTGCTTTATCCTTCTCGGTTTTTAATTTGCTCTGGGCAAGGGATGTGGAGATCATTGTGGAAGACACTGACCTCGGCATTCCCCTTGAAGGCGCTGCGATACGTTCCTGGGATAACAGCGATTATATGTGCGATGAGAACGGGATAGTCATAATTTCCGTGCCTGATGACAGGCAGGTTACCATACAGGTTCAGTACCCAGGTTATGAAAACGGCAGGCTCATCATCCCCCTGAAGGGCGACAGCTTTAAGCTGGGCTTAAGGCTCGGCGGGGTTATGGAATCACGGGAGCTTGTGATCGAGGCCAGGCGTCCTGGTTCAAGCGAAACAAAAAGCGGCCGCAGCGTTGCGATTTCAGGGGAAGCCCTGGAGCGATCATCCCAGATAGGCCTTATCGAAGACGTGATGACTTCCATCAAGCTCCTTCCGGGGGTAGGCTATACAGGCATGTTCAATGCCATGCCTTCCATACGCGGAGGAGAACCCGGCGACCTCATGGCTGTGCTGGACGGTTTTTATATTGAGAACCCTTACCATTGGGGCGGCGGATTTTCAATCTTCGATCCCCACATGGTAGCCAGCGCCCAGCTTTCCCATGGCATTTTTTCCACCCGTTACGGGCATACCATTTCGGGGCTTCTGGAAATCACTTCAAAAAAAGCCTCCCCTGATTTGGCGGAGCTTGAGCTTGGCTTGTCCACCAGCGCAGTCAATTTGAATCTTTCCATGCCTTTGGGAACCAGGGGCGGCCTTATGGTTATGGGGAAAGTTACCTACTGGGATCCTTTTGTCTGGGCTGTCAAGCAGCTTTCCAAGGTAATTGACAACGACACTCTTCAGATGGTCAATGCGGTAACCACTGCCCCGTATATCAGAAGCAGCGCTATAAATGTAAACTATCGCTTCAATGCGGATCTTGAATGGACTGCCGAGGCTTTTATAGGCGCGGACGGGGTAGGCGCCGACTACTCCAACGAGAGCAATGATGAATATGTCAAAAGCAAATCCCATATGGTTTTTGACTGGGACAATCTCCAGGGTTTTTTAATAACCGGCCTTACTTTTAACCCCCGGCGGGATATGGTCCTTAAAACCACTGCGGGGGCAGGGTTTGCCCAGGCTAAAATTGACGGGGAAATTAATTATGATTACCTGACCGCAAAATACACAAATGATATTATTGCGGATCATCCTAGCCTTGTGCCGCCCTACTCTTATACTCTTGATAATGATGATATCGGCATGAATGTCAAAAGCGATGATTCCGCCCTGAATATCCAGGGCCGCATCGATTATGACTGGAGCCTGGGCAACGGCTTCCTTTGGAGCATCGGGGCACAGGAAATTTACAGCCATCATACTGCCAAACAGGAAGGCCGGTTTTTTGCGGAGATGCAGTACTTTGACACAGCCGTAATGGAACTTAAATATATTCACTTCCCCAGGCAGTTTGGAATAGATTTCAGCAATGGAATGTTCAATACTTCCGCATACACCCTTTTGGAATACCTTGCGCCGGGTGGGCGTTTCGGCGCAGAATTAGGATTAAGGGTTGACCATTTTTATTTTTCCGGTGACGGCTTTGACATTCAGACCGTGCCGGTGCTTAACCCTAGGCTCAATCTGGACTTCAATGTTTTTAAAAACAAAGGCATTTTTGATTCTTTTGATCTCACCGCCGGGACAGGCCTTTTTTCTTCCATGAATGACGCGGTCGCTTCCATACAGCTGGATTCGGGCATTGATGATTTTACCTTAAAGCCTAACCGCTCATGGACTTCTGTCGTAGGTATGCGGACCGACATTATGGAAGAGTGGAGTTTTAACCTGGAGGGTTATTTTAAATTCGTATATGACCGGGCGTATCAATACCTCTATACCCAGCTGGGCGCAGTTCCGGAACAGAGATACCGATTTAATGGCGACGGCATCATCTGGGGTTTTGACGCGATGCTCCAGAAATTTGATTCCCGGTATTGGGACGGCTGGCTTTCCTACACCTTCACGTACGCAAAGTACCATCAGCCTGAAAAGCCTCTCACTGAACTTTCACCGTCCCTCAATACGGAGCTTGAGGATTCAGGCTGGTATTATCCGGGATTTCACCGTTTCCACAATATAAACATGGTAATCAATTTTAAGCCCCTAAGGAATTTCAATATTTATACCCGCCTTGGCATTGCATCGGGAAGGCTTAAACCCGAAATAACCGGAAAAATCACCAGCTATCTTGTCGATCTTTATGATGACAGCGGCGCTCCAACAGGGAAACAAATCATAAAGTACAAGCGGGAATCCGAATACAACGAAAATTCCAGGACCACCTGGTCAATTCCGCTGGACACGAAATTTTCATATTTTATTTTCAACCCTAAAACAAAGATGCAAACAGAAATTTACCTTGGAGCCGAAAACCTGCTTTCCCTTGTGTATGTCGCTAAGGCAAACACCAGCTTTAACCAGTATACCGGCAAGGAAGATACAGGGAGCGACAGCGCCAATTATGAAATGCCCATACCCATGGTTTCTTTTGGATTAAAATGGAGCTATTAATATAAATGAAAAAATTGTCCGGCTTTTTGATATTCAATTTAATTCTCCTTATATCGGGCTGTTCTACTTTGATGAACAAGGCCGGCGAAGCCCTGGATGGTACAGCTTTTGCGGACAAGACCCTTGCAATTTACGCAACAAAGGGAAAACGAAAAGAACGCAAAGTCGAAGCGCGGCAAGTTAGGCTTAAGAATGGAGAAGAAATGCTGGCCATTACAGACAGCAATTTCCCCGGCCTGGAATTTCGGGGATATATTCCCGACAGTTCGGGCAATTTTGAGCTCGGCTCTGCGAAAATACTTTCGTCCCATGTGCATGGCTGGAATGAATTTACCCTGGATATTCTTGGCAGCGCGTCGTTTTCTGTTAATGGGGACAGGGCAATCTTAAACACTCCCCAACCTATAGAAGGGGTGCAAATTTCTGCAGGACGCATACGGCTAAAGAGCAACAGAATTACCGGAACAGAAGCCCTTGCCAATTTACGGAACCGCAGGGAACGCATACTTGCCCTTATCGATTGGATGAAGAAACAGCCTGGTATCCCTGAATTCAAAAATCAAAAAGATTTTGATAAATATTGGGGTGCTGTGCTTTTCCCAAAACAGGCTTCCAACAGCAAATTCGGGGAAAGCCTTGAAGAATATTATGATTCAGGCGCCATGCTCAGGGATTGGGAAGAAGCATCCCCATGGATATATATAGAATACTGCTGGGATGATATTATTGCGGGATTAAACAATACTGTTTTAACAAAAACAAAATAAGGAGACACTATGGGATCATCATTTTCTTTGCTTGAGCTTTTTGTTTTGGGCGGCTTTTTTATGTGGCCCCTGCTTTTCTTTTCCATTGCCACCATAGCCATTGCCATGGAACGTGCTATATACCTCCTCTACCATAACCTGCGCCTGGATGATCTTAAGGATGCAACCGAAGAATTTATACGCAGCAAAGATCTCAACGGGGCCAGGGAATATTTGGAAAAGCTCACCAAAAGGCGCATAGGGGCAAGAATTCTTCTGGTGCTCATCAACCGTGCCATTGGCGCCAATGGAAAGCCAATTTCAGAGCACCGCCTTGAAAAGGCTGCGGAAACAGAGGCTGTTACCTGCATTAATTCATTGGAAAACGGCTTTAATTTCCTCACCGCCCTGGGTTCCCTCTCCCCTCTTACCGGGTTTTTGGGCACTGTCTCGGGCATGATAGGGGCTTTCAAGTCTATTGCGGAGGCATCTGATGTAAATGCCCAAATCGTAGCGAACGGCATATATGAAGCCCTTATTACTACGGTCTTCGGCCTCGTTATTGCCATCATCGCCATGGTAGCCCATTCCCTCTTTACCCATGTGGTGGATAAATTTTCCGCCGAAGTCGAGAGATCCTGTTCCGATATTATCTCCCTATTAAGCGACGAGGCTCCAGAGGCATGAAACTCCAAAGGCGCAAAAGGGCAGGCTTCCTGGAATCCAGCGCTGCAAGCGATATGGCATTTCTCCTTATTATCTATTTTATAGTCATTGCGGGCTTTAATATTAATAAGGGTTTCCTTATGAACCTTCCGGCCAGGGATTCAATGCGCATGATCCTGAAAGATGATCTTATGCGGTTTGATATGGACGGCAGGGGCGATATTTCTTACGAAGGGAATTCGTTGGCCCCTGCGGAAGCCGAAAGATTGATTCAGCGGGCCGCCACGAGCCGCCCCAATTTGGCCGTAGTCCTGTCAATAAACCCAGGCGCGCCATGGCAGCAGGTGGTTTCCTTTGTGGAATTGGCGCAAAAGCTTGAGATAAATTCCTTTTCATTTAACATGAAGGGGGATTCATGAAATTAGCGCGAAAACAAAAGAATTTTATAGTCCCCTTGAATTCCATGTCCGATGTGGCGTTCCTTCTCCTCATTTTTATTATGCTTGTATCGCTTATTAATTACCGAAAGGAAGTCAAGATCGATTACCCCGAAGCTGAAACTGCAAAAAAGACCAGCGCCGAAAAAAACCTCGAAATTTGGGTGGATCGTTTTGGAAGCCTTTATTTGGACGGCGATTTATGCGATATCAATACCATAGAAGCGGGCATTGTCAACGCATATCAAAATGCCCCTGATACACGGGTGCATATCATTGCGGATCGTGACACCCCCTTTGAGCATATACACAAAGTCCTTGAGATCCTGCAAATACTTCAATACCGGGTAGTAAGTTTCGTGGTCAAAGATGCCTAACGCAAAACATTCCGGTGAAAACAAAATACGCCTCCTCATTTTTATGCTTGTCGCGGCTCTTCACGGTATTTTGCTGTTCTTTGTGGTGTTCCATTTTAAAAATGAGATAAAGGCCGAAGAGCCCCCTGCAAATGTAATGAAGCTTGTGGACGTACGGGAGCAGCTCCCCCCTCCCCCGCCGCCCAGGGAAAGGCCCCCTGAAATTGTCCAGAACACCGTTGAGGCTGTGGCAGAAACCATGATCGAAACTGACGAAGTCCCTGATGCGGTAATTACAAGCACCCTTCCCTATGTGGAGGAAGAAACCATAGAGTATCTTCCCATGAACAAGGTATCAAGGCTCCCGGAGTTTCCCGAGGATCAGATAAAACGAGCCATTGTGTATCCCCCCATTGCCCTGCGTTCCAATATTGAAGGGACGGTCTACCTTGAACTTTTTGTGGATCGCCAGGGGGTAATACGCCAGATATCAATATTGAGGGAAACACCTGAAGGCAGGGGCTTCGGGGAGGCTGCGGTCAATGCCTTTAAAGGCATACAGGGCAAGCCCGCCGAATCAAATGGGCAAATTGTAGCAGTGCGTTACCGTTATCCTATACGCTTTACCATCAGGTAGCGAGGCCGACCAAAACTTCAACAAGCTTTCCCTCCAATTCCGCTGCCTTGTGGGAACCATAAGCCCTTTCTTTTTTATTCAGCGTCAGTTCTTCATCAAAAACAATGCCTTGCCCTGCCTCGCCGAGGACAAGTATCCTGCTCCCCAAATAGAGGGCTTCCTTGGGATCATGGGTAACTGCCAGGGCAAGCCTTTTTTCCCTGTGCAGAAGATCCAGGGTTAGATCCATAAGTCCAAGCCGCAACGGTATATCCAGGGAATGAAAAGCCTCGTCCATGAGAAGTACGGGTGAAGGATAGGCAAAAGCCCTGGCAATGGAAACCCTCTGCTTCTGGCCTCCCGAAAGCTCCGAGGGAAAGGCATGGGCTTTTTCTTCCATGGATACCAATTCAAGAAAGTGGCCTGCCCGAGCCAGGGCTTCGCCTTTTCCAAATATTTTTTCCAATGCCAAAGAAACATTTTCCAGCACCGTAAAATGGGGAAGGAGGCGATCCTCCTGAAACACAAAAGAGAAAGTCCCGCATGCATCGTTATTGCTGCCCTCATCTTCAATATCAATGCTGCCTGAACCAGGCTGCAAAAGCCCGGCAATAAGCCGCAACAGGGTTGTCTTACCGCAGCCGGAAGGGCCAAGCAACGCTGTGGGCAGATCGTCACTGTCAGATCCCAGCAGCAAATTAAAATCAGTAAAGAGAAGATGTTCAGTGAAGCCAAATGAAAGATCTTTGATGCGTATCTTCATGGTTTTTTTCTTTTAATGACAAGACCCAGCATGAACTGGGTAAGGGCTGCCGCCAAAACTGTCGCAAGGGTCCAGGCAAAAAGCTCGGGGGTTTCGAGCTGGGCTTTGGCCTGTTGCATGCCGGTTCCTATGCTGCGGAGGGGCTGCACTAAAACTTCCGCGGCCACTACAACCTTCCAGCAGAGCGAAAGGCTGCTCTTTAGCCCTCCAAGCATAAAGGGCATTATGGAAGGAATATAAAGATACCGCAAGGTTTCTTTGGGATTCATCCTGTAAACGATGAATAATTCTTTTAGCTTAGGGTCCACCTGGTGTATGCCTTCTATGGTATTTGCAGCCATTACCGGGAAGACCATGAGGAAGGCTGTAAAAACCGGGGTCTTTTCTGATCCCAATATAAGAAAGCAGATGAGTATGACCGACATTACGGGGGTTGCGGAAATTATCGAAAAGAGGGGTTTTAAAAAGGCGCCCGCACGATTATCAAGCCCCGAGGCTATCCCGAAGACAAGGCCCAGGGGCACAGAGATCAACATGCCGCCTATTACCCTTAAAAAACTAAAGCCCAGGCTGGTTAAAAATTTCGGGTTTCCAAAAAGGGAACCGAATTTTTCAATTACCGGCAGAGGGCCGGGAAGGATAAGGCTGCTTCCAAAAAGAAATGCCCCAAGCTGCCAAAGGATGAGCAGAACTATAATCCCTGCCAATAACCAGAGGCCGGCTTTTTCCTGCTTCATTCTCTAGGGCTTATAATAAAAACTGTCTCCCGGAAGGGAGCCGCCAATGGAAGCAGGAGAAAATTCAAGGAACACTTTGAAAAGCGCCTCTATCTGCGGCCTGGCCTGATCCGCAGGGATAAACACATAATTGCTGCGGGGTATGGCAGCGCTAATCACGGGCGCCCTCAGCCCAAGGTCATGCTTTTCTACCAGAACCCCGGCTGCTGCGGGGTTGGAAACAGTCCATTCGATAGAAGCCTTAAGGCTTTCGAGGATTGCGTTGATTGCAGCGGGATTATAGGCCGCGAAATCCCCGTCTACTGCCAGGACGGTCATGGGATAATTGCCCTGACCGCCCGCTTTGATCCATTCATCCTGAATATCCCCTATTTGACGGAGATCGTTTTTTCCCGACCGGGCCATGGTGGCAAAGGGTTCGGGCAGCAGGGCGGTGGAAACACGTCCGGCGATCAGGGATTGGGCAATTTCCGGATATGCCAGGGCATAGCTCAGGGTTACATCCTTCTCGGGGTTTATCCCCCCGGAAAGAAGCAGACGCCTGAACACATAATCGGGGGTGGCGCCCTGGCCAGCAACTTCCACGGTTTTGCCCCGCAGATCTGCAAGGCTCTGTACTGCCGGATCGGATGTGAGCAGACTCAGCATGCCGGTCCCGGTAATCGCGGCGATTTGAATGTTTTTCCCCGAAGAAGCAATCTTCGCCGCCACATTGGCGGGCAATATGCCGACCTTTGCGTCCCCGGAAATGAAACGGGCTGCCATCAAGTCTGCCTGGGCAAGGGCTTCAAGCTTAACCTCATAACCCCGTATCTGCGGCGGATACTCAAACATGCGTATCATGCTGACGCCGGATGGCCCTTTGATGGCGTATATGGCAAGGCTGTTAATGGCCTGTTCATTGGCCCCCCGGGCATGGGCGAATCCGCTGATTGCAAGCAAGGCTAAAACAATTAGTATCGACCGCGAAAATTTTGTGTTCATATTAATAATAATACCGGAATAAGGCATAAATGGAAAGGTTCACAGGACAGCGTAACCTGGATGTTCTTGTAGGCTATGGGCAGAAGGAAGAATTTGACCACCACGGAACAGGCAGGGATTAGGAATTTTGCTTTGTTTTTAGAACTTCGCTGTAGAAGCGCATGGTTTCTTCCAGGCTGATAAGGGAGGCGATTTTTTCATGCCCTGCGTTGAGGATTTTTGCAAGGGCATAGACGTAGGTTTTCATGATATCCATTATTATTGTTTCCGCGCTGGCGCGGGTTTCGCCCGCAAAGGCCCTGCGGATTTCTTCGTCCACCCCCCTGTCCATCTGGCAGAGGAAAACAGAAAGGATGTCGGAGGAGGCGGCAAAATCGCACTCCCCTTTTTCCCGGGCTTCCTTGAGCAGGGGGCCGACAAGGGCCACATAAAAATCCCTTTCATATTTCTTTAACCTGTCCCTGAGCATAACGCTCCCCTCGTCCCGCCTGCGTTTTAAATATTCGGAAACAAAAGTGATATGGGACATGCCCATGTCCCGGTTTATCTCCCTGATTTTGCGTATCCTTTCGAAACAGGAGAGTTTTATATCCTGGGCCAACGGCTCCGCCGCCATGCCCAGCACCCGGTAATGCTCGGCGCACATGCGGTCCAGGAGGCTTTCTTTGGAATCAAAATGATGGTAAAGAGCTCCCTTGGTGAGGCCCGTACGTTCCGCAATCAGGCGCATGGAAGTTTTTTCATAACCCTGCTCCATAAAGAGCACTTCCGCAGAACGCATAATTTCGATAAAGGTTTCCGCTTTTTGTTTATCCCTGCGGTTCATTTTCCGCATCCATCTTTTCCCCTTCAGCAGGAGTTTCCGCTGGGAGGTAGGGGTTCTTCAAATAGTAGATAAAGGTCACCAAAAAGCCTGTGGCTAAAAGGCCAAGGTTCAGCACAAAAGGGAGACTCCGGGAAATACTTGAAAGCATTCCCCCTATATACCCGAAAGGCGAAGTTGCGGCCATGATAATCATGTGCTGGATTGCCATGACTCTTGCGCGCTCGGCGGCGTTTACATGAAGGGCCACCAGGGATTCAGCAAGCATGGCAAGTATGCCAAAACCAAAACCATCAAAAATAAGGGAAATGCAAAGCAGCACATATTTTACTGCCCCCTCCACAGGGGTGAGTATGAGCAGGGACTGTCCGACAAAATAACAGGCAAAGCCCACAAGGAGGGGGATCTTGAGAAGCCCCTTGGTCAGATGGGGCACCACCACAAAGAGGAAGAAGATGGCTACCACGGATTTCAGCACCGGGAAAAGGGGCAGCAGGGGATCGGGGACCAAAAGTTTCTTGCTTACGATTACCTGCCAGAAGGTATTGTTGATCATGCCTACAGCACCCACCAGGGCGGTTATCACCAGTGAAAAAACAGTGCCGTGGGAATGGGCGATAATCTTTATTACTCCACCGTAGCCCCCTGCAAGCTGGAAGATGTTTTTACCCTGGGTCTCCCTGAGGCGCACCACGCCGGTACGGGTCTCTTTGGACACCAAATAGAGGACTATTATCTTTGCGGTCATCATCACAAACGCATTGATGTAAAGTATCTTGATGGCGGGCACCAGGGTGAACCGTGAAACCATTATCGAGGATATGGGGGCAAACAATGCTGAAAGCTGGCCGGCCACTATTACCAGCGAATAGATCTTGGTAATTTGGCTTTTCTCTGCATCTTCTACCAGAAGGCAGTCCCAGGAATTGGTGGTAACCTTCATGGTTCCGTTGAAAAGGGCTGCCACCAGGAAGAACCAAAAATTTTCAGCCCTCCACCAGATTAAGCAGGGTATGCTCCAGGATATAAAATCGAAAACCGCAGTGGCTTTGCGCCTGCCCATTTTGTCCGTAATAGGGCCGGAAAAAAACGCAAAGACCACCTGGGAGAGCATGTAAATAGTAGCGATGAGCCCTACCTGCACATCATTCAAGCCTATGGCCAGCATATACACTGACGCATAGGGTATGCAGAGATTCATGGAGAGCCCCCACATGGGCTCGGTATAAACGCAGGCCCGAGGGTTTCCCCTAAGGCCAACGAGGGTTTTTATTAGCGGATTGCTCACAAAAAATCAGCCTGCCAATATTTTATGGGTTTCTTTAAGCTGCTCCCGTATGGGAAGGCTCTGGGGGCATTTGCCCTCGCAGATTCCGCATTCCACGCATTTGGAAGCGTTTTCGTAATTCATCCAGGGATTCTTCCCGATCTCGGAATAATTCTTCTTTGCAAATTCCGTAAGCTTGTACACCCGGTGATAATTCATCATGGTGAAGATCTCGGGGATATTGATATTCTGTGGACAGGGCATGCAGTATTTGCAGCCTGTGCAGTAAAGCCCCGCAAGGCGCTCGTTTTCTTTCATCATGCTTTCGATTTGGGATGTTTCCGAAGCGCTCAAGGGGGAAGCATTGCTCGCCACTTTGGCGTTTTCTTCAAGCTGCCCGATGGTGCTCACTCCCGAAAGGGCAATATCCACAT
Organism: Leadbettera azotonutricia ZAS-9; assembly: GCF_000214355.1. Taxonomy (GTDB): domain Bacteria; phylum Spirochaetota; class Spirochaetia; order Treponematales; family Breznakiellaceae; genus Leadbettera; species Leadbettera azotonutricia. The sequence goes on from NC_015577.1 coordinate 2,049,418, forward strand.
TATGGTTTGAAAGCACAAAGCGCAGGGCCATTTCAGCGGAACTTTGAACCTTGCCGGGCATAAGATCCTGAATCACTTTTGATGGGGCGCCAAGACGTCCGCCGCCCACGGGGCCCATTATCACAGTCCCAAGACCCATTTCGCGGGCCAGGGCAATGCCCGGTTCCTTATCCCTGTCCAGGAGGTTGTACTGGCAGAGGAGGGTTTCAAGCACACCTTCGCCCCTTTTGAGGATCTCTTTCAGGTTATCGCATTCCTTCTTTCCCGCTTCCCTGTCATGGAAGGAGAACGAAATATGCCTAATCACTCCCTGAGCCTTGAGCTTTTTGGCCCTCTCGAAAGGGCCGTCCTTGGCCAGCACTTTGGTCAGGAAATCGTTAAGCGAAACACCCCAAAAGTGATAAAAATCGATATGATCTGTCTGGAGATTCTTGAGGGACAATTCCAGGCGTTTTTCATAATCATCGCCCGAATCATTTTCGATAGGGTTCTTGGTAGAAACCCAAACCTTGTCCCGCCTGCCGCCCTTGAGGGCCTTGCCTAAAATAACCTCGCTCTGCTTATCGCAATAATAAGGGGCGGTATCAAAATAGTTGACCTCCAATTCCATGGCGCGATGAATGAGGGCTATGCCCTTTTCTTCATCGAAAATAGTCTTGCCGTCTTTTTCATAGCTCGGCAGCCGCATACATCCCATTCCAAGGCGGGATACTTTTACACCCGTCTTTCCAAATTCTACATATTGCATAACACTTTCCTTGAACCTCTCGAAGGCTCCTGTAATAATAATTTCAAAACAAGAATTAATGAACCGCAAAGGAACGCGAAGTAACACAAAGGTAAGAGGACTTGTTTTTCTTCTTCCTTAAATTCGCCCAAAACCCCGCTTACGCGGGGAGGGTTAAAAAACTTTTGTTTTGAAGCCGACTCAACCGATTTCGGAATTATCTCCTTGTCTTATTTTTTAGCCTTGGGCTCGCGTTTTGCAGGAGAAGCATTTTTTGCCGCCGGTTTCTTCACCGCCTTTTTTACTGCCGGCTTTATGCTTTTGGCAGTCTTTTTAACAACCGCTTTTTTTGTAACCAGCTTTTTTGCTGCGGATTTCTTTACCGTTGTTTTCTTTGCAGTCTTTTTATCAGCAGCCTTCTTGATCGCGGGTTTTTTCGCAGCCGGCTTCTTCACAGTCGACTTTTTATCAGCCTTGGGCTTATTGTTCAGCACCGCCTGGGCGGCAGCCAGCCGCGCGAGGGGCACCCGGAAAGGTGAACAGGACACGTAAGAGAGGCCTGCCCTGTAGCAGAAGTCTATGGTCAGGGGATCGCCGCCGTGCTCGCCGCAGATGCCTACTTTAAGATCGGGGTTCACTGCCCTGCCCTGCTGGGTCGCATAGGAGATAAGCCAGCCCACCCCTTCCTCGTCAATAGACTTAAAGGGATCCACATCAAGCACATTCTGCTGCAAATACGCGGGCAGGAAAGACGCTACATCGTCGCGGCTGAAGGCAAAGGTCATCTGGGTAAGGTCGTTGGTGCCAAAGCTGAAAAAGTCCGCATATCTGGCAATGTGGCCTGAGCGTATAGCCGCCCTGGGTACTTCGATCATGGTGCCTATCTTCACATGAAGCTTGACCCCGGCTTTGTCAAAGACCCGCTTCAAAATAGCCTCGGCATTGGGGCGCAGGAGCTTGAGCTCCCTGGCGGTGATGACAATGGGGATCATGATTTCGGGCTGCACGGGGATCTTCTTGCTGATGCATTCCGCTGCGGCAAGGGCAATGGCCTCAACCTGCATATTGTAGATCTCGGGGTAGGTAACCGCAAGGCGGCAGCCACGGTGGCCCAGCATGGGGTTCTGCTCGTGGAGCCTGTCGATCTTGGGCTGGAGGGATTCCACCGAAACTTTGAGGAATTCGGCCAGCTCCTGGGTTTCTTCCAGAGTATGGGGGACAAATTCGTGGAGGGGAGGATCGAGAAGCCTGATGGTAACGGGCCTTCCTTCCATGGCTTTGAATATGCCGAAGAAGTCCTTCTGCTGGAGGGGGAGTATTTCTTTTAAGGCCGCTTTCCTTTCTTCCAGGGTATCGGCCACGATCATGGCCCTAAAGTGGATAAGCTTGTCTTTATCGAAGAACATATGTTCCGTACGGCAGAGGCCCACACCCTGGGCGCCGAAGGCAAAGGCCCGCTTGGCGTCTTCGGGCTGGTCGGCATTGGTCCTAACTTCGAAGCCTTTAAGGCTGCCCCGTTTTGCGGACGCCCGTATGTCATCGCACCACTTGAGGAAGGTGTCCATGTCTTTGGAAATATCGGGAGTTACCAGGGGAAGCTTGCCTTCGTACACTTCGCCTGTTGAACCGTCTATGGTGATCCAGTCGCCTTCGCTGAATTTCTTGGTTCCGATAAACAGGGTGTGTCCCTGGACAATCGCTTCCTTGGCGCCTGCCACGCAGGGGGTTCCCATGCCGCGGGCCACAACTGCCGCATGGCTTGTCATGCCTCCCGTGGAGGTAAGTATACCCTGGGAGGCAACCATGCCGCCAATGTCTTCGGGGCTGGTGTCTTTGCGCACCAAAAGCACTTTCTCGCCCCTGGCCTGCCATTCTTCCGCATCATTGGCGCTGAATACTATCTTGCCACATGCAGCTCCCGGAGATGCGTTGAGCCCCCGGGTCATGGACTTGGCGGTCTTGAGCACCTTGAGGTCGATCATGGGATGCAGAAGCTGATCCAGCAGCGCGGGGCTTACCCTCTGTACTGCGGTTTCCTTGTCGATGAGTTTTTCGGCTACCATATCCACGGCGCATTTTACCGCGGCAGCTCCGGTGCGCTTGCCGTTCCTTGTTTGCAGTATGAAGAGCTTGCCCTGCTGGACTGTAAACTCCATGTCCTGCATATCGCGGAAATGCTTTTCGAGCTTGTTCTTGATGCCCACAAGCTGGTCGTAAATTTTCTTGTTTCTTTTGGCCAAGGTGGAAATTTTTTCAGGAGTCCTAATGCCCGCCACCACGTCTTCGCCCTGGGCGTTCATAAGATACTCGCCGTAGAATTCATTTTCGCCCGTGGAGGGGTCGCGGCTGAAACAGACGCCGGTACCTGAATCTTCGCCGAAATTGCCAAAGACCATGGACTGGACATTTACTGCCGTTCCCTTGATATTCCTGATATCGTTGAGCTGCCGGTATTTGATGGCCCGCTCGTTCATCCATGATCCGAATACCGCATTTATTGCGCCCCATAGCTGATCCATGGGCTGCTGGGGAAAATCCTTGCCCGTGGTTTTCTTGACGATTTTTTTGTATTCCCCTACAAGTTCTTCCAAATCCCTTGCTGTAAGGTCAGTGTCCAACTCAACGCCACGCTTCTTTTTAAGGTCATTGATGGCCCCTTCAAATTCTTCGTAGGGAACCAGCATGACTACATCGCCGTACATCTGGATAAACCGGCGGTAGGCATCCCAGGCAAAGCGGGTATTGCCGGTTCTGGCAGCCAGGCCTTTGACTGATTTATCGTTGATTCCCAGGTTGAGGATGGTGTCCATCATGCCGGGCAGGGAAACCGGCGCCCCTGAACGCACCGATACAAGGAGGGGATCATCGGGATCGCCCAGCTTTTTGCCCATGGTTTTTTCAAGCTTTTGTAAAACTGCCAGGACTTCTTTGTCCAATCCAACAGGATATTTTTTACTTTTTGCATAAAACGCGCAGATCTCGGTAGAAATAGTAAATCCCGGGGGAACCGGGATTCCAAGGTTGGTCATTTCAGCCAGGTTGGCGCCTTTGCCGCCCAGCTCATTCCTCATTGATGCATCGCCTTCGGCCTTTCCGTTGCCGAAAAAATAGACATTCTTTATCTTAGCCATTCAGTTTTACCCTCCAATTGATGAATTCAGCATATCACATTTGGAAAAAGAAATAAAGGCTTCCGCACCTTAACCTTATTCGTTTATAAGGTTATGATAAGGTATGAATTATCTCGACCTCCCGGTCTATAAGCATAAAGACCTCATACTTAAGGCCCTCGAAACAAACCAGGTAGTGGTAGTCGAAAGCCCCACAGGTTCGGGCAAAACCACCCAGCTCCCGGTGATACTCATGGACGCGGGTTACGGCAACAACGGTGTCATTGGCGTCACCCAGCCCCGGCGCATAGCCGCTGTCTCGGTAAGCGAATTCATAGCCCGCCAACTGGGGACCCCAGTCCCCGGCGTAGTGGGTTACAAGATGCGCTTCGAAGACAAAACAACCAGGGATACCAAAATCAAAATCATGACCGACGGCATACTCCTCCAGGAGATGAAGCTCGACCCATGGCTTTCCAAATATGGCTGCCTCATAGTAGACGAAGCCCACGAGAGGAGCCTCAACATTGACTTCATCCTGGGCCTTTTAAAACGAGTCCTTGAATCGCGCAAAGAATTCAAAGTGATAGTGTCATCGGCCACCATAAACGCAAGCGTCTTCTCCGAATATTTCGGCGAATGTCCGGTGGTAAAAATTGATTCTGTCACCTACCCCGTTACCATGATCTACGATCCCCCCGCCGTTGCAGCCTCGGCTGGCAGCCAGCTTGCATCCGAAGCCCTCCTCGAAAAGATCAGCTCCATCACCGAACGGATCATAAGCGAAAAACGTGAAGGCGACATTCTCATCTTCCTCTCAGGTGAAAAAACGATAAAGGACTGCATGGGCCGCCTCGCAATGGGAAGCGCAGGCCCCTATCTCCATATCGTTCCCCTTTACGGAAGGCTGGGCAAGGAAGAACAGGAACGGGTTTTTGAAGCCCCTCCAAAAGGCAAGACCAAGGTGGTCATCTCCACCAACATTGCGGAAACTTCCGTGACCATAGACGGCATCACTGCGGTGCTCGATTCGGGCCTTTCAAAACTCAACTATTACAACCCCAGGACTTTTACGTCCAGTTTGATAGAAGCCCCCATTTCCAAAGCCTCCGCAAACCAGAGGCGGGGCCGCGCGGGACGCACCAGGGAAGGAACCTGCTACCGCCTCTACAACCGCAAGGATTTTGAAAACCGCATACTCTTTACCACCGAAGAAATTTACCGTACCGACCTTTCGGAAGTGGTGCTCCGCATGGCCGACCTGGGCGTTACGGCCTTTGAAGAATTCGACTTCATCTCCCCGCCCAACCACGAGGGCCTTATTGCCGCCATAGAAACCCTGAACCTCCTCGACGCCCTCGAAAGCGACAGGACTCTTTCCAGAACCGGGAAGCTCATGACCGAATTCCCCCTGCCCCCCAGGCAGTCCCGCATCATCGTGGAGGCCATTTTAAAATACCCCGAAGTAACCGAAGAGACCGTCATTGCCGCGGCCTTCCTCTCGACCCAAAGCCCCTACATACTCCCCCCCGGCGAAGAGACCGACGCCCGCAAAGCCCACCACGGTTTCAGGGATCCTGACGGCGATTTTGTTTCCTATTTAAAACTCTACCGCTCCTACATGGATTCGACAAACAAGCAGAAGTTCTGCGAAAAAAGTTACCTCGACGAAAAAGCCATGGCAGAAATCGCCAACGTAGTTGCCCAATTAGCACAAATAGTGTCGGATATGGAAATCCCCGTTCTAAGCGGCGGCCCGGTAGAAGATTACCTCTGCTGCATTGCACGGGGCCTTATACAGTTTGTCTGCGTCCGGGAGGGAAGGGAATTATACCGCAGTCTTACTGCGGACCGCATTCTTATCCATCCCGGTTCGGTCATGTTCAGGATGGACCCCGAGTACATCGTGGCAGGCGAAATCGTCCGCACCACCCGGATGTACGCCATGTCCGTTTCGCCCCTCTCCTACAAGACCCTGGAAAAAATCAGCCCTGAATTGTTCAAAACTTTTGGAGGCAGCAGGGGCAGAAGGACTACCCAGTCAGAAAAGCTCAAGCGTCCCCGGGACTTCACGAACAATGTCAAAATCGGGGATGAAATTTTTGAAATTGAAACAATCAGGGGCAAGAAGGAAGTTAAGCTCCCCTGGGAAAAGCTTTCCAAAGCCAAGGATAAAATCACCCCGGAAACCGCGTCGCTTTACAAGAATTTAAAAGGAACCATCATTGTCGGGGGCAAATATTCGCTTCTCCCAGGAGAAAAGCTCTCCCTCATCTTAACCCTTACTCCTTCGCTCAACCCCGAAGAGGCATGGAACAAGAAACTGCCCAACAAGGGGAACCTCGATTCCAAAGAAAACCTGGACGAGCTTCTGGATGCCCTCCCCCTCCTCGTGACCCCGGCTCTCTGTAAGGCCAAAGGCAAAAACACGCCCAAGGGAACAATCAAAAAAGAGCTGGGCTTCATTGCCCTCTTTACAGACGGGGACGGAAATTACTGGATGAAAGTTTCAAGGGGTTTCCACACAAGCCTCAACGAAAGCCTCTCCAGCGTAGAAACCCTCATCGACGAATTAGGGGACGAAGTGGACATCGGCAAGAAGCACATCGTGAACCAGACGTACAGAAGGCTTTCGGATCTGCTGGGGTAAGGGCGGGGGATTTTTACCGCTAAGCCGGTTTTACTCCAGCTTTTGTGCGGCGGCTATCAGTTCTTCGGAAACGCCCAGCTTTTTCAGGCTTTCCATGAATTTAGCCTTGTCCTGCGCTGCCTTTTGTTCGGCTTCTTCCAGACCTTTGTTGTATTGGTGCATCTCACGGCTATGCTGGTCCATAAGCCATATCTGGCGTTTCTCAGCCAGTATCTGCGCCTGCTCGTCCTCGCTCAGTTCCATCAGTACCGCAACAGCTTTCTTTACCCCAGGGTCTTTCTCAGCTACCATCGCAAATTCCTCCTCTTCCTCGCTCCTCAAAAACTGCCCCCCGCTCTTCCGGTTATACAGTCCGTACCTATTATAATAATTTTCTTCCTCGGGAACCAGTATCTCATTCATAATGATAATACTGATTACCCGTTCCGCGGTGTTCCAGCTTTCGCCCCGTTTAAGCTGCTCGGAGAGCATTTTTGTACTGTGGTTTCGGGTTTAAGGTGGGGGTCTGCAATAACAAGGCCATCATACTCATCCGCAGGGATGTCGAGGGCTGCTTTGAGAAAAGCTTCCAGAATATCAATATTCCAGGAGTCGCCGAAGATAAGCTTGAACACATAGTCAAGCTTGGGGTGCAGAATCTTATTTGCCATGGTTTGCCTCCACCTTATATATGGTGTTGCCCTGCATGGCGCATTGAAATTTTGCGAAAAAAGTGAAAAATTCGGAGATTTTGCCGGGTTTTTTAAGTTTTTGGGGGTTTGTGCGAAATTTCAATATTCTGCGTATGTGAACGCCATATTGGCAAACGGCGCAGCGGCATTTAAACCCATTCTTTGGATCAAGCAGAGGGAAACGAACAGGTCACTTTAGACCTATTTTATTTAAAAAAGGGTCTAAAGCGACCTGCTTAATTTAAGCAATACCATGTAAATATCCGGGAGACGCAGAGCCTCCCGGATGGATCTTAGTTCAAAAACCGGCGCTTCATTTGTGTGTAAAGGAATGCGCCATCTTGCTCTCGGCGCCAACGGCAACAAATTGACCATCCCCATAGGCTATGCCATTAATTGAGCTGGAACCATCGGGAGAGCTGGCTATCTTGCCGGAAGATCCGACGGCAATCCATTTATCGGTCCCATTACTACACACAAATTGAATGGCTGTCCTTAAATAAATTTGTCCAGATTTGGATACAAAGTTGCAACACCATTAAGTGCCGCAAATGCCATTTCTGTGGATACGCCGCTGCCATTTCTGGCATTTGAAAGATTCAATTTGCCGGCTGTAATTCTCCAATCAACTGTGCAGGATGTCCCCATTAATTCAAGAGTCAGTGTTGATGAATTCGCTTTCCATGTGCAACCTACCGTGGGGCTATTGCCCCATGTTCCGCTTCCATCAGAGTTTATCTGGAAAAATTGTGTATAAGGACTAGCAAGCCCCCATGTTCCAACTAGTTCGGCAGGAATACTACCGCCGCCGCCCGTTGATCCGTTATCGCACGAAACAAACCCCAACCCCAACCCCAATGCCAAAAGACCAACCAGCATTGCCATAATAATTGATTTCTTTTTCATACAAAATCTCCTTTTGGATTTTATTTTTCCATATAAAAAATATTTGTCGTGAGTTTAGCTACTCATATTTGCAGGGTTTTTTGGGGTGTTTTGTAGGTAGTTACGCACGAATTGGAGGGCTATTGGACTTTTGTGGGAGATCCGCAAGTCTTGTTGCATTCTGACCGCCCTTTTGGGTATACTGGTTATATGAATTATGAAATTCTGCCACCCACCGATGACTGGATCTTCAAGCTGCTTTTCGGCGATGAACGCCATAAGAGCAGCCTCATATCATTATTACAGGCTTTTGTGGCCCTGCCGGATGAAGAATACGAATTGACCTTTTTAGACACCTACTTAAAACCTGAATCCGAGGATGATAAACTGGGCATCGTTGACGTGAAGGTTCAGACAAAGACCGGAAAGATTATTGATATCGAGATACAGGTCAATCCGATCAAAAATATCGGTCAACGGCTTTCCTTTTATAAATCAAAGCTGATAGTAGAGCAGATAGGCAAGGGCGAACGGTACAACGTCATTCAGAAGGTCATCTGTATCTGCATAAGCAATTACGAGCTCTTCCCCGGGGTTCAGGGCTATTTGAACAATTTTAAGTTTTACAATCCAAAAACCGGGCTATGCTTTGAAGATATACCGGAAGAAGTATACACCCTTGAACTACCCAAAGTCCCAGTCAAAAGCGATGGTACCACCGGCTGGGAATGGATGCAGTTTCTGCGTGGAACGCAAAAGGAGGAATTCGAGATGATAGCGGCAAAGAACCCTGAAATAAGGAAAGCGGTAGACACCCTGTATGAGTTGAGCGCGGACGAAAAGGTCCGTGCGGAATACGAGATGCGTCAAAAAGCCTGGCGTGACCGTATTTCCCAGATTGAGGGCGCCTATGAGGATGGATCGCAAAAGAAAGCGGTAGAGGTTGCCAAAAAGGCTAAAGGAAAGGGCGCAAATATAGATTTTATCATGGATATAACCGGGTTAACCGAACAACAGATACGGGAGTTATGAAGATGAACCTGTTAATTCGGCAGGTCCGTGCGGAATACGAGATGCGTCAAAAGGCGTAGGATATCCGGAGCTATATCTTCTGCAAATCCGAGCGTGACGCAATGCCGGTTTTGTAGTAAATGCGGGAAAGGAGGTTCTCCACGGTGCGGGGGCTTATACCCAGGGCGGAGGCGATACGTTTGTTGCTCTGGCCATCCCTTAAGTGCCTGAGTATTTCCGCTTCCCGGTGGGTAAGAAGTTTTTGGGTTTCTGCGGCGTTTTTCAGCTTGGGTTCCACGGCCTTGTCTATGGAGACTTTACCCTGAAGCACCGCATGGAGGACGGCTTCGAGTTCTTCCTCGTTCCGGTATTTGCAGACATAACCCCGGACGCCGAAGCCCAGGGCGGCATTTGCGTGGGCGTAGTCATCAAACTGGGTGTACACAACTACGGGGGGCGTTTTGCCGAACCTTTCCCTCACCCAGGGGATAAGATCAAGACCCATGGCGTCTTCTGTTTTGCCATCATGAGGGCTTAGCTGGATGTCAAGGAGCAAGATGTCAGGAAGCGCCGCCATCTCTGAAAACAAATCCCTGGCCTCCGCAAGATCCGCGGCGATGCCCAAAACTTGCCAGTGCCCGGTTCCGGCAAACCATGCGGCCAGCCCTTTGCGCATGACTGGGTGGTCCTCAAGTATGACGATGCTGTTCACGGCTTATCCTGCGGCGGCACTTTAACGCACACCATAAGGCCGTTGCCCTCTACGCTGATAAAGTCGATATGCGCCCCAAGGATTGCCGCCCGCTGGCGCATGGTACTCATGCCAAGGCCGTCATGTTTGCCTTCTCTACGCAGCCCTGGTCTGCTCTGCAGACCTTGGCCGTCATCTGAAATGCTGAACAGCAGGGGCTGACCCTTTCCAGGAAATCCTTTGGATTTCAGGAATCCGACAGGTTCCGGGACGCCCTGCCGGGCGACCAGCACGGCCTGTTTTGCGTGGGAGTGTTTGCCGATGTTGTTGAGCGCTTCCTGGGCGATACGGTAGAGATGCAGGCGGTGTTCGTCACTCAGGCCGTTAAAGTCCAGGCTTTCTTCTATTTCGACAATACATTCGATTCCGGTGCGTTTGACAAAGCTGTCGCATAAGGAGCTGAGAGAATCTTTCAAGCTGAACCGGATCAGATCGGGGGGCATAAGGCGGCCGCAAATTTCACGTATACGGGCGGCGGCAGGGTTGTCCCGCAGATCCGGGAGCACCGTGTCGTGAAGCTCGGCGGCAATGCGGCGTCGCTCGGTTTCCTGCGCTTCCAGCGCCAAAGAAGAAAAAGCCATGTTTTGCAATTCCCGTTTCCTGGCTTTACGCATGGCAAGATAGATATAACTGAGACAGGCCATAAGCAGACCGATAAAAAGCACCAGCAGCCACAACAGGCGGAAATATGAATCGAATTCCGAAGGCAACAGGATTTCCGGCATTATCTTATTATAACAGAAAACTGGACAAAAGGGCTATAAAGGTTTTTAATACGGATATGCTGACAGACTCTGTTTCCGGCCATAGAACGAAAAATCCGCCGGTTTTGTTTTTTGTATCCATCGCGGGGGCCTTGCTGAATGTCCTGGTGGGTCATTTTTTACGGAACCTGCTGGGCATTCCCCTGTACCTGGATACGGCGCTGACCATGACCGTCACGTTTTACGGTGGCGTGTTCTGGGGCGTCCTGACCGGAGCGTTGACCAACCTGATTATGCAAAGCATCTTTTTTTACGGTTTTCCTCATTATCTATATGCCCTCTGCAACATAGCGGTAGCCCTGGTTACTGCTGTATTTATCCGCTGGTTTCCCCAGGAGCTGCATATTGACGGCGCAGAGAAGCCGCTGCCCCAAGGCCATCGGCCCAGCCAATGGCAAAGCCAGTGGCTGCAGGACCTGATGGGAAGGGCTATTGTGCTTGTCATTTTGTCTTTTGCCCTATGCCTGGTTATAAGCGTTCTTGGGGGCCTTTGCGCGCTGATCATTAAAGGTTTTGATCCACAGGTTCATGATCCCATAGACCCTGAACTGAATTTCAGGCTCGCCCTGGTACGAAGAAATCTGCCCGGCATTGTCGTGGAGATAGGCTCGCGCATTCCGGTGAACCTCCTTGACCGGCTCATCTCGTCTTTTGCCGGGTACGGGCTGGCGGCGCTCCTGGCCTGCATAGGCGCGCGGCAGCCAATGAATGACCGCTAAAGCATCGATATGTTCAATAAAATATGCCCCTTTTGTTATTTCTGTCAACATATTTTGCGCCAGTTTGCCGTGCCGGTTCCAAAATCAAGGGGATTTTAAAACCAATTCAAATTGCCTGCATTAAAAATGAAACTGCGCCCATGTTTGCAGTTTTTAATTAAAAAAAGCAGAGATGGGCGCAGTTCCATAAAAACCAATTAGCAGCACTATTCAACTTTTCATTCTTTGGTGTTAAATTAATTCTTATTTTTCCTCTTCCTCTTCTTCGTCCTCTTCCCCTTCGTGCTCGGCGTCGCCGCCTGTGACAAGGCTTTTACCGGTGCGCTTAAGGGATTCGTAGCAGGAGATGCCGGCCTGGGCTATGGCCTGGTCGTCTATGCCCATGAGGCCCGAGAAAGAGCAGATGCAGTTGCCGTCATCGCTTATGATAGCGCCGAGCCACCATGATTCATTGCCCAGGACCTGGTAATAGTTGGTGCCCGAGTTCTTGCCTGTGCGGCGGCAAAAGGCTATTTTTTCATGGGCCAGCCCGTCGAAATTGACGCCGTTGTTTACCACAAGCTCGCCTTCGTAGCCGTAATCGCGGCTGACCACGCCGAAGCTCCGACAGGTGGAATCCCACTGCTCAGGGTTCTTGTCGTCCCTGATTTCGACAACCATCATGCCCCGCCTGCCGTCTTTCATGTATTCGGCGGAGTTCTCTAAAATGGTCTTGGCCTTTTTTTCCATGGCGTTAATTATCGCATTCCTGTTCATCCTGGCCCCCTTAATTCAGTATCATTATTGATCTATTTCATCAAAAGCGTCAATCAAAAAACGGTCAAGAAAAAGGAGGCCCCCGCTGTTGAGAGCCATGCTGCCCTGCCGCAAAAACCCCCTGGCATTCCACTTTTCCAGTGTATGGGGGATGGCTTCTTCCAGGGTTTTTCCAAATCGTTTTTTAAATAACGGCTGGTCAACACCCTTAACATACCTGAACCCCATAAGGAGGCTCTCTTTCATCAGAGTTAGGCTGTCGAGACTCTCTTCTATTACCTCCGGCGGTTCCGAAGAGGTTTCGCGTTTCAGCCAGGCATCCGCATCAGCCTTGACCGTATAGCGCCGGGCTGTCCCCTCATCGTCAAAGATCGTGCCCGAAGCTCCGGGCCCAAGGCCGAGCCAGTTTTCCATGCGCCAGTACCGTATGTTATGCAGGGATTCTTTGCCGGGCAATGAAAAATTGGAAACTTCGTATTGACGGAAACAAGCCTGCTCAAGGAAATCCCTGCCCTTTATCCAAAGGCTGTCCGCTTCGTCAGGGGGCGGCAGCCCTATGTCTTCGCCCTGGGCAACAATATCAAACAGGGCGGAGCCTTCCTCGACAGTCAAACTGTAAAGGGAAACATGGCCGGGATTGAAGGATAAAAGCCTTTCAATATCATCAAGCAAAATCTTCTCGTTTTGAAAGGGAAGCCCCGCAATAAGATCCGCAGAAAAACTGCGGGGGTAAATTTCAGAAACCAATTCCAAACATCCGGTAAGAAGCCCCGCCTCCCCCACTCTGTGCACAGCCTTCCTGCTTTTTTCGGAGAAACTCTGCACCCCCAGACTTACCCGTGTAACCCCGCCGTCACGGCAGGCTTCGAGGAAGTCCCGGCCGGCCGATTCAGGATTGGCCTCGACGGTAATTTCCAGGGGGGAATCCCGGCGGCTTTCTCCCGGCCAATACCCGGACAATCCATCCAAAAGCCGCTTAATGCCTTCGGCGCCAAGAACCGAAGGCGTCCCGCCTCCGATATAAACTGTAGGAATACAATCAACACGAAAACTGCGGAACAGCAACGCTGCGTCTTCAAGAAGCCTTTCAATAAAAAGATTAAGCCGCTTGTCCTGCCTTAAAACCGGCGCCGAATAGAAATCACAATAGTCGCAGCATCCCGCGCAAAAAGGGACATGCACATAAAGCGAAGCCTCCACGCTCTAGGGCTGCCCCAGCTTTGTAAACGGCCAATACCTGAAAAGCACTTTTCCTGCTATATGCTTAACCGGAACAGGCCCCCAGGTACGGGAATCGTTAGTATTGCTGCGATCGTCGGAGAGGACAAAACATTCGTCACTGCCCAGGACCACCCTTTCCATATTGCCCGAGAAAGGAAGGGTGTTATCCCAGAGGGCAGGAACCTGGGGTATATCAATTTCATAAGGGGTATCCCAAAGCTCGAATTCCGTAAAACTGTAGGCATCCCCTTTTGGCTTTACCCTGATTACAAAATTGGTCATGGTAATTTCGTCCCCCGGAAGGCCGATGACCCGTTTGAGATAAACCTGTTCCCCCTGCCTTTCAAGGCTGAAGCGCTGGGCTGTAAAAAAACGGAGCACTCCGTCAAGGGCAAGGGAGAAAAATCCCCTCTTGTTCCCCAGGGACGTATCCACCAGCACTACATTGCCCCGCTTAAAGGGAAGCTTTTCCATATCCGGTCCGGGGATAAAGGAATAAATTTTATAGGATGAAAAAATGAAACGGTCCCCCGCATGGAGGCCGGGCTCCATGGTTCCATTTTCGAGGACCCTCATGGAAAAAACCAGGGAAGTGAGGGAAGTGTACACAGCAAAAAAAACAAATACCCAGAGGAGTATCCAGCGTATGCGGTGGCGCTGGTTTTTTTGCTCTGCGAAGGAATACCCGCGCTTTTTACCGAACATTGTTCACCTGATTGGGCCAATGCGCCCGAGCTGGGGCCAGGAGTAATAGATAACAGAACCCTTGCCCAGTATCTTTGAAGTCTTCACCGGGCCAAAATAACGGCCGTCCCTGGAATTGTCCCGGTTGTCCCCCAGGGGGAGTATGCGCGATTCGGGCACATACCAGCCAAGGGTGTGCCTGGCGAGCCTTGACCGGTAGCGGCTGTCCTGGGGATTGGCAGCCCGCAGCACTTCAAGCCATGCCTTCTCATGGGCAATATAATCGGGGTACCGTATGTTGTTCACCGGAGCAGCTTCGGCATTCAATGATCCGGGGACAGGAAGGCCAAGGTTGTTGTAGGCTGAAATCTTGCCCGCGGCCTCCAGGGCAGGATAGGCGCTTTCGTCCATGAGGCGGCTGATTTTGTGCACCATGCCCCGCTGATCATGAAAATCATTTTCGTCTGCCCAGCGATCTTCCCCGGCAAAGCGTATGCGCAAATTCCCCTTGTCCTGAACGAACCAATCGCCGCCCGTGCCTACAGCCCGCTTGATGAGGAAGTGGGCCTTGGGTTCCCCAGACTCGTCCTTGTCGATATCCACAAACGAAAGGGTGAGCATATAGATGATGCGCTGGGCCACGTCAAAGACAGTACCCCTGGAAATATACGAAGGGTTTTCAAAAATAATAATATCGTTGCGTTTAGGCTTCACCGGGCTTGGCAGCTTGCCCAGGCCGGGAAGAATTTCGGGGCCGTAGATTATCTTGTTGACAAAGATCCTGTCCCCAATAAGGAGGGTGTCTATCATCGACCCCGAAGGGATCTGATATGCCTGAAAGAGATATTGATTGATGAGCAGCACCACGCCTGCTGCCCATAAAAAGGCCTCGAGCCAATCAAGAACAAAGTTCTTGGCCTTCTGCTTTTCCTTTTTGATGCGTTTTTCCCTGCGCCGGGCAGTAAGAAAAACCTCGGTCGCCCTTTGAAGGCGGTCAAAAAAATCAATTTCCCTGATCATCTATTATAGAAAATACCATGAACAGCCATCGTTGACAAGATCCAGCCCCTCTCCTATAATTCTAGCCATGCCTTCCAAAAAGCCCGTCTCAGAGGAAATTGATACAACTTTACATGAAGAAGACAAAGTTCATTTAAAACCTTTCCTGGGCATGCGCCCCGGCATTTATTTGGCGGGAATTTACAGCGTGCTTATCGTCCTGATCCTCTATTTTGCCCTCCTCTATCCGGGGATTTCAAAACCCGGCAGCGTGCTGGTTGTTGATTCAGAGCCTTTCGGCGCAGCCATAAGGGTGGACGGTGTTTACATGGCCGCTGCCCCCTGCAGCGTGTTTGTCCCCAGGGGCATTCACCGCGTCGAAGCGGTGCTTCCCGGTTTTGAGCCTTACCGCGTCGAGCTTGAAATAAAATCTCGCGCCTTTGCCTCCCTTTTTGCGCCTTTGAAGCTTCCCTTTAGGGCAGAGCTTAAGCCCCTTGACCCTGCTGCCGCTTTTGTCAACGAGGCTGCTGATTTTGCGGCTTGGACTTTTGCGGGCGAGCCTACAGCATCCTATCAAATTCCTTTGAGCCTTTCGGAGGGTGCATACCGCCTAGGCCCTTCAGCTTCCAACGGGGCGGTCTTTGACGCAATGGATAAGACCCTCAGGGCATCCGCCAGGTTCGCCGTAACCCGCGCAAGTCTCAGGGATTTGGCGAGGGCCAAATTCCTTTTGGACAATCAGGGCCTCTCCCCTTCGCCATTGAGCCTTGTTTCTTCCGCCCAGGATATCCTTGCTTTCCTCGGGGCGAACCCCGGCTCTGCCGCATGGCTGGCCGACACGCTCCAGGATAATGCAAGCTCGGAAATCGCAGAATCATCCTGGTACATGGGGGAAGTCGATTATGCTTCGACCCTGGGCAACCCAGGCGGGGCTGCAACCAGCAACGGGCCTGCTGTCCTGGGCCTCAACTTCAAGGAAATCTCCGGCGGCGAATTTGTCCAGCCCGGCGCCTTTCCCCATAAGGCAAAAGTCGAAAATTTCTACCTGGCCGAAACTGAAATCACCGCCCCGGTCTGGGATCTTTTTCTGAATGAAAACCCAAAGTGGCGGCAGGAAAATACCGCAGAATTGATGAAACAGGGCCTTGTAAACTCCGATTACCTCAAAGTGGCGGAGTTTCAGGATCTGAACCGCAATCCTCCTGCGGCCGGCATTCCCGGGATCTCCTGGCACGCTGCCAGGGCATTCTGCCAATGGCTCACTGCCAAACTTCCCCCCGCCTATTCAAAATGGGAAGCCAGGCTCCCCACGGAGGCTGAATGGGAGTATGCTGCCGGGGCCGGGATTGGCATGCAGGGGGCTTATTGGGAATGGTGCGAGGATTCCTACGCACCCCTGGATTTTTTCCCCGACCCTGCATCAATTTCCAATAATTTGTCGCCTGAGAAATCGGTAAAGGGCGGCGCCTGGATTAGCCCCTCAGGCTCCGTGGCTACCGAAACCCGGGGTTCCCTGCCCCCTTATTCCTGCTCCGCATTTGTCTCATTCAGGCCGGCACTGGGGGCAAAACCATGAGCGAGGGGATCAAGATCATTGCCACAAACCGCAGGGCAAGGCACGACTACAGCGTGGACGATACCTATGAATGCGGCATAGAACTCGAGGGGACAGAGGTCAAATCCTTTAGGGACGGGAAAATCTCCTTCCCCGACGCTTGGGCCGAGGTACTGGACGGGCAGGTCTGGCTCAGATCCCTCAGGGTGGCTGAAAACCCCTTTTCCTCCATATTCAACCATGATCCTGACAGGAAGAAGCGGCTCCTCCTCCATAAAGACGAGATAAAGCGGCTGGCCCGCAAAACCGAGGAAAAGGGCTATACACTTATACCCCTTTCGTTCTATTTTAAGAAAAGCCGGGTCAAAGTTGAACTGGGCCTCTGCAAGGGCAAAAAGATGTTCGACAAAAGAGCCGATATTCGGGACAGGGATGTTGAGCGGGATTTAGCCAGGGAATTCAGGAGACACCACTAGCTGATTTGCACCAACCCGCCAATAGCATTGTTTTTTTAAGAGAATGGGGATAGTATCGTAGCAGAAATTAAATTTATGAGAAAAAGGCTATTGCCATTTTTGGCGGCGGTTTTTTTTCCGTTCCTTGCATACTCGCAGGAATCCAAGCCGATAATCCGGTTCAGCCCTTTTTTTACCAAGGGCATAGGCATAGAAGAAACTCGCTTCATCGAATCCCTTATCCAGTCCTACCTCAGCGATTTTGGGGATGTGGTAAACTTTTTTGACTCTTCCCTGCCCCAGGATTTTTCCGGCACAGGGGCTTTGCCCGATACATGGACAAAAGCCCCCGATTATGTGCTGACCGGCAGCATATACCTCGAGCCTGATGGCAGGATCTTCACCCTGGAAGTCCACAATACCGTCTCGGGGGATACCCTAAGCTCCACCACCGTGCACCGCACTGCAAGCGATTTGGCCCTTAAAGCCCGCTCCCTGGTGGAAAACGTATTTTCCTCCCCGGTGATGGCCGCAAAAGCTTCCCCAGAGGCTAAAGAGGCCCCTGCCGAACGCCCCGAGCCCATCACTGAAACAGCTGTAATCGGTACCTGGCGGGGGGAATCGGGCATTGAGATGATACGTCTCCAGCAGGGCGGCCGGGGTGTGGCTTTCTTCTCCTCGGGGGCCCAAATGAACCTTAGCTATACCATCGAGAACAACACCCTTAAGGTACGCCAAAATTCGCCCAATACCGAGCGTTACTATTATCCCCTGCCCTACGGGGTGGCAAAGCAGCTCAGCGCCGAGGCAGGCCCTATGGTTTGGGAACTCTACCTGTACTCGGGGGGCGCCCACCTTAAAGGGGTCAAGATCTCGGCAGAGGCCAAGGTTGAAGGCAATCTTTTGGTGGAAATAAACCCCGAAGCCTCCAGGGATACCAAGTGGACCCGGAGCATGCGGTAATTTTTTATCTGCTTTTCAGGTAATTGAGGAAGTCGTAGGCGCCAAAACAAATCAGCAATGTAAGGACCGCGAAAAAGGAAAAAATGCGCAAAAACCTGTCGGGGGTATGCTCCGGGGGTATGGCGGTCACTATGCGGCCTGGAGAAGCTGTCATTTTAGGAGTATTGCCCAGGCCCACTATGCGTATGAACTTTTCGTCAGAGCGGGCAAAGCCCTGTTCCCGGGCATAGACCGCCAGGGTATCCCTGTCGTAGAGCAGGGCGTCTTTGGTGTTTCCAAGATCGTGGTTTATAACCATCAGCTCTTCAACATTGGCTTTTTCCTTGTCCAATTCAGCTTCAAGCTGGCTGTAGGCCCTGAAGCCCTTGGGCCCTGAATTTGCGGAAAAAAGCGCATAGATAAGGACCCCAACCCAGAGGGCGATGAGGTATTTTGCTGCTCTCATTATCTCAATTAACGGATACTTCTCCCTGTTTCTTGAGCCATCGCTGCAGGATTGACAACAGGAAAAAGCTCGGGCTAAGCTTTATAATAGGAGTAGCCGATATTCACTATAACTGTAATCATAAAAGCGGGAGCGGTTCATGGCAAATGACAAAAAACCATCAATATACTACGATCGGGGAACCATAGGGTCCTCGGATGAGTTGGACGAATACGGGGTCTGGGTCAAGAGCGAACCTCAGGATCTGTCCTCTTCGGGGGCCGACAGCCAGGAAGCCCTGGACGAAACCGATGTAGGATCTACCGATATTTTTGACGAAATATCAGCGGATTTTACGGACATTACCCCGGACATGCCTGAGGCAGAAGAAACGGCTGACGAGGAATCAATTGATATTGAAGATTCCGACGGGCTGGCCGATCTGGATTTGCCTGATCTGGATCTCCCCGCAGGGGATGATTTCTCCGCTTTTGACGTGCCAGAAGCTGAAATCACGGAAGACGAAACAGACGAGGCGCCGGCAATAGATAACGGCCTGGACCTCGTTGACAGCTCTTCTGATTTGGACATGGAAATTCCTGAAATGGATTTTGAGGATTTTGCCGACGAAACCACTGAAAAAGCCAGCGACGAAAGCGCGGACCTGGGCTTTGCCGAAGTTTCCCTTGACGATCTTTCGGACGAGGGCGACAATGCTTCCTTTGACGAGTCGATTTCCCTGGACGAGCCCGAGCTTTCAGAGCCGCTTCCCGAAGCTGCCGCCGAGCCTGCCGGAGGGCATGGGGAAACATCTGCTTCCCAGGAGCTTTCTACCCAGCTCCTCATGAAGATCGCAAACGAGCTTGCCTCCATACGGACCGAGCTGTCCTCCCTTAAAAAAGATTTTGCAGGCTTCAAAACCGAAAGCGCCCCATCCGGCAGTCCTGCCGATCGCGGCTTCTTCAATCAGGAAGAAGACGACGAAAAAATAGCCCTCACAGGGGACGAGATGGACACCATCCTCAATGTCGAGGAGACCGATGAGGTCGAAGACACTGAGATAAAAGGCGGCTTCTTTGATGAAGAAGAAGACGAGACCATTTCGCTTACCGGCGATGAGCTGGACAATATCCTCAATACCGCGGATTTTACGGAAGAAGCGGGGGCGGATGCCACGGACGAAAGTTTCAATCTGGATGATTTAGGGATCGAGGAAGCTGCCGAACCGCCCGCCGAAATTCCGGCGGAGTCTCCCGAGGAGACAATAGACGACCTCGATCTGGATATAAACCTGGAAGAGACTGACCTTGACGAACTTGCCGGTGAAACCGCCTTTGATCAGGGTCTCGATGACATGGGCCCCGGTATCGCCGACAGCTTCGAAGAATCCATCGAACCCATAGAATTGGATGTCCCCAATGAGCTTAAGCAGCTTCAGGAAGAAGGGGCCCAGCCCATGACTCCTGCTCCGGAGCCCCAGGACACCAGCTACCTCGAAGAGGATCCCCTTTCCGGTGAAACCTTTGATGAAGAATCCCTCGATCTTTCGGAAGCAGTAATCGATGAGCCTGATCTTTCCGGAGAAATTCAGGACAACCCCATCGAGGAACCTTCCCTGGACGATATTTCCATTGATCTTGATATAGGGCTGGAAGACAGCGAAACCACTCCTGCCGAAGAGCCTGAAGAAGCATTTGAAGAACTGGAAATTCCAACAGAAGAATTCAGCCTTGATGCCGGCGAGGAGATCGAATTCCCCCTGGAGGAAGAGGAGGAAATCCCTGTTTCCCCTGAAGCTGTTCATGATGAAACTGCCTCTGCGGAAAACGCGGAAGAGGATCTTGCATTGATCCCGGAAGGCTTTGTGGTGGAAGCTGACGAAAGCCAGGGTGATGCTGAAGTCAGCGCGGACGACGATGCCCTGACCCCGGATGATTTTGCCATTCCCGATGAAACTGCGGTGGAAGATATAATCGAAGAAGTGACTGCCGATGCAGCAAGCGACGACAGTCCGGGCCCCGGCGGCATACCTTCCCATCTTAAGCAGGAACTCAAAACCGTGCTTTCCTATATGGATCAGCTTCTCGAATCCCTGCCTGATGAAAAAATAGAAGAGTTTGCCCGTTCCCAATATTTCGACACCTATAAAAAACTCTTCAAAGAATTAGGGCTTGTATAATATGGGGCTTTTAAGCAAAGCGGACAGAGCAAGCATAGATACCCAGCCTGCTGCCGATTTGGACCAAATGGGAAAAGCCCTCCGCGACAGGATACGAAGGCTTCCCCCGAAAAAGACAGCCCCTTATACGGCTTTAAGCCTGATGAAAGCCTATAGCTCTTTTCAGGCTGGCATCTGCCTTTCCTTAAGGAAGGGGGTTTATACAAGCTATGCCTCTGTTGGCCTGGGCATTGAAAAAATCAATATAGATGCAGAAAAATTGTATACCCCTCAAAATGCTTCATCCAAATACTTCAAGCTTGATCAAAGCGAAACACTTGGAGTAAAGTACCTGGATTCTGATATCTCCATTTGGATCTTTCCCCTAGACAAAGAACACCCCTGGGGTGCTGTGCTGCTATTGGGGGCTGATGGTGCCTCGCTTTTTAACCCCGAACCCATAGCCATAATCCTTGAAGGCATTCAGGATATTATCAACCCTCAAATAGACAAAATCATTCAGAGGGATTCAAAATTTTCCGCTGAAAGAAGCAGCGCTTCCAAGACAGATGAGATAGAAGCAACTATAAAGCAATACCATAAAACCAATCCTGCTTTTTCGGGGATTCTTGTAGAGCTGCCGAAAACCATCAACGAAGAAGATAAAAAGGGGGTTCCCCTGAAGATTTCGCATATGGTTTCCCTTTTTGGCATTGCGGCCCCCTTTCCTTCCAACCACAGCCTTATATTGATACCAAGGCAGGCGGACAGAGATTTAATAGCCCACAGGCTAAAAAACAGCCTTAAGACAAATATCCTGGCGGCCTTCGATGCAGACAGCCCCGAAGAAGCCTTAAAAACCCTGCAACCCTTCCTTTAGGCCATGCAACAGGGGAATATAAAGTCCTTACATTCCCGCTATAATCCCCATGGGGAAGCGGAAAAATACCTTAACACTCTTGCATTTAATCCAAAAGTAAAAGTTTTTCTTTTAATTGAACCGGGATTAGGGTACCTTGTTCCCCTGTTGCGAAAGAGGAATCAGAAGGCGAAAATCTTGGCCCTGCATGCTGCCAATCCTGCCCAATTCGGGAATTATCCAAAAGAGAACCGGCCCGATGCTTCCTGGCTGCCCGAATCACAACTTTCCCTGCAAGAATTCCTGGAAAGCGAAATTCCCGATTTAGAGGGAGCTGAAATAAAGGTAATTGAATGGAGGCCTAGCCTCAGTCTTTATGGGGAATCCTATGTGCAGCTGCTTTCGGAAGCTGCAAAATTTATTAAGCGTATTGATGCTAATGCCAGGACAGTAAAAGCATTTGGTTTGAAATGGTTTAAAAATTTTTTCAGGAATATCAATATAATTGGCCAGGCTGTTTTTCCCGTAACTCTGGATTTCCCCATAGTCATGACAGGCGCAGGGCCCGGGCTTGAAGACACTATTCCGTTAATACGTGAAAACCGTTCAGCCTTGTTTGTGCTGGCTGTATCATCTTCTGTTGCATCGTTGAAAGCGGCAGGCATAAAACCTGATTTAGTGCTTGGCACTGACGGTGGAAACTGGGCTTTGCTCCACTTCCATGAATGTTTCAGGGGGGAAGCGTCAAACCAGGCTATTGCGGCTTCGTTGAGCGCAGCCCTGCCCTCCCAATGCGGGGAATCCCCTGTCTTGACGATCAGCGACTCCAGCCTCTGGCAGGATCTTGTTTTAAAAGGCCTTGGGATACCCTATATCAGCCTGGCCCAGAGGGGGACTGTCACGGCTACGGCACTGGATCTTGCTTTTTATCTTACCAGGGGCACTGTTTTTTTTACCGGTGTGGATCTTTCAAATAAGGATATCAGAACCCATGCCAGGCCTTACAGTTTTGATATGCTTTGGGAAGAAAAATCCTGCCGGCTTAACCCTTTTTATTCGCAAATTTTCAGCCGTTCCGAGGATATAAAAACAGGGGGAAGCCATTCTATCTATGCATCCTGGTTTAAAACCCAACTTGAAGCCTATCCCAAGCGCCTTTATTCCCTTGGCCCGAACAATCCTGTTTTTGAAAATCTTGCTGTTTCCTCCCTTGGCAAAGCCCTTGAAGCAAAAGGAAATTCCCTTTCCCCTATTAAAACAAAAACACTTAGTTTCCCCGAAAATCCCGCAAAAACGGGGGCTAAGATATTAAAATCCGCATTGATAAACCCATTGTACACTGCAAGGCTTATAGAAGAATTGTGCCCTTTACTTTGCCCTGAAGAAGCGCCCATTTCCCTGGATGAATTGGGAGAATCCCTAATGGCGGTGCTTAAACCTTATTGGGGGCAGGGACGTGAATAGACAGTATTTATTTGAACGAAACATGCTGGCTTTATCAGGCAAGGACGCTTCCCTTTGTTCAAGGCTTTCTGCGGCCGAGACCACCCGGGGGTATTACCGTTTCCTCGAATCCCGGAGCGGTGAAACCATTCCCGCCCGGGTGGATGCTTCGGGCTCGGCCCACCCCCTCCATTCCCTGATTGATCCCGAACGGGAAGGCAAACGGCTCATGGAAACCCTTGGCAATGAAGGCCTCGTTATGCTCCTGGGTCTGGGGGGCGGTTTTTCGGCCCAGGCAGCCCTTGAAAGGGAAGAAACATCCCTTGTTTTGGTCATTGAATACAACATTGACAGTGTTGCTGAACTTCTTGCGTCAAAAGATTATGTTGCCTTGTTTCAGGATCCCCGTTTTCATCTCCTGGTTGATCCCGACCCTGAAATCCTTGAAGAATACATACTCGATATTTACCAGCCCGTGCTTTCGGGAGGAATCAGGACCTTCCCTCTCAGGGCAAGGACTGAATATGAAAAAGAAGCTTTTATTGGCGCAGGGGAGGCTGTTGAATCGGCACTGGAAAAAATCTCCGCCGACTATTCAGTCCAGGCTTATTTTGGCACCCGCTGGTTTTCCAATGTCATACGGAACCTTAAAAAAGCAGAAAACTCCCCCAGCCCCCTGTCGCCCATACGCAGGGCTGCTGTTGCCGCCGCAGGGCCTTCGCTCAATATTCAAATTCCGGAAATAAAAGAAAAGCGCAAGAATTTTTTTCTGATAGCCGCAGACACAAGCCTCCCTGCGCTTGTAACAGAAGGCATTATACCTGATGCGGTGGTTTCTATAGATTGCCAGCATATTTCCTATTATCATTTCATGGAGGGGCTTCCTGAAGAAACCCTCCTCTTTCTGGATTTGGCAAGCCCTCCCCTGATAGCGTCACGCTCAAAAGAACCCCATTTCTTTTCGGGCGGCCATCCCCTTACAAGGTATATTTCCAGGGCATGGCGCTCATTTCCCGAGCTGGATACATCAGGCGCCAATGTCACCTATGCCGCGCTTTCCCTGGCAGAAAAATTGGGCGCCCAGGCAATCGAAGTCTACGGCGCGGATTTCTCATACCCGTCGGGCCTTAGTTACGCCAGGGGGACATATATTCACCCGTATTTTGAAATACGCCAGAACAGGCTTTCTTCACTTGAATCGCTTCATTCAAATTTTCTTTACAGAAGCCCTTTGGAAAAGAAAATAAAATCCGATGGTTCCTGGTATTACGAAACAAAATCATTAAAATTTTACCGTGAGAAGCTTGAAGGAAAAAGCCTTTTGATGAACCCCGAAATAATCCCTGCCATGGGCATAGGGGCGCCCATCAATATTGCCGCCAAAAACAGGACCTATGCCATGAGCCGGGACCTAAGCATCTTTTCCCAGGGCCCCGCCCGCATGAAGGCGGAAAAATTCCTTGCCCTCTACAGGCAGGCAATTGAAGCCCTTCCCCCCATCGGGAAAGATCTCAAAGATGAGGAACAAACCATACTCACCACCCTGCTCCCTGCTGCGGCTGCCTTTAAACGGAGAATGCCATTATTGAAGCCTTACGAGCTCATTGAAGAAACAAAAGCCTGGTGCATCAAAGAGATAGATTCCGCCTTATAAATACACGATGGAAGCGTAGCCTACAAAAGACTCAGGGGTTTCGCCACCCAAAGCCTCGGCGCTGGTACGGTAATCCAGTAATTTCGGCTTTAAACCGTTTTGGGAAGCAAAGCCCATAGCCCCAAGGACTGCCCCTGCAGAACAGGCGGAGGCATCCTCTTCAGAGCGGGCAAGAACCTCATCGGGATTCCCCTTGAGCACAGCCTTGATAAAAGCAGCGTCATTAGTGCCGCGCACCCAATCAAGGGCTTTTTTGCCCATCCCCATGGGCGAAAATCCATAATTAGCTCCATAATGGGTCAGATCGGTAGAACCCAGGACTGCCAATTTCCGCCCCAGGGCTTTTGCGGCTTCGGCAAGTATACAACCCCATTCAGATGCCCGGGAATCTGCCGGAAACCTCGCCCAAAGCAATTGAGCCTTGGGGAAAAAATAATGCACCATGGGGATAAGGACTTCGACAGTATTGTCCTTGTACTTGTCCGGCCTGGATTCAACCCTGGCCCGGATAAAATCCCGCAGCTTGCGGTCCATATTCATAGTGCCGAAAGGCGTCTTTACCCCATCCTCTTCAGCCAGGAGCATAGGGACGCCCGCAGGGAGATGGCCACCAATGATTGCCACAGTGTCGGCATCCTTTGCAAGGCTTGAAACAGAGGCCGCCGCAGTGATACCGGAAAAGAACCAGCCTGCGTGAGGGCTGATGGCAGCATATGCATGAGCATCTGCTGCACCCCCTGAGAAAGGGCTGCCCCCTGAGAAAGGGCTGCCCTTTGAAAAAGGGCTTAGGAATTCTTCAATTTCGTGGAGATTCCTGGGGTACCAGCCTGCCGGAAGAGAGGGTTCCCGTAAATTCATCATTATAATTTAGCATGGTATGGAGAAAAGGTATATAATTTCCGATAATTTATAAAGAGAAATAACATTAAGGAAGGATCATGGGTGTTTCAGGCAAAACATCGCTCGTTTCCTCAGTAATAGCTGCCGTTTGCATCTTTTTGTACATAGCAGCCATTGCCTTGGGGGCAGTAAGGATTATTTCGGGCATAGGGGATCGCCGGGTTCTGATAGAAGAGGAATGCAGCGATCTGACCGACAGGGCCAATTCCGCAGCTATTCTCGGATTTATGAGCCAGGGCTATCAGGAATCCATAAGTGATGCCCTGAACAGCTCCAAAACCCTTTTGGGGATTATTATTTCAGGTTCTTCAGGTGAATACGGCTTTGAACGCCAACCGGGAAGCGTCATCACCTGGATTGGGAATTCAGGACGCTTCAAGACTGGTTTCGGCCTTCCTTCCGAACCGTATCACCGGAACCTGCGCATAGATGGCCAGCGCAATGCCACAATCCGGATCCTGTATAGCTATGTTGATTATGATTTCTTTATCATCACCTTGAAAAACACCCTGCTCTTCATTCTGGCAGGTCTTGCTATCGCAGTCCTCACCCTTTTGATAGAGCTTGCCGCAAAGAACCGCACAAGCTATTATCGTGCCCCTTCCACAGCCCCCTGGACTGATGAAACCGAAAAAGAACCCCCTGTTGCGCAGGGGCTATATTCGCCCAGAGGTAATGTAGGCTGGGAATCTTATACCCATGACAGGCTTGAAGCCGAGCTTCACCGCTGCGCTTCATCCGAGCAGGATCTTTCTTTTATTGTGATGGAATACACTGCGGAAGAACCTGATCCTGCCTTTTACAAAGCCTTTGCGGATGAGGCGGTAAGCTTCTTTAACCTGAGGGATTTGATATTCGAAAAAGGCGGACAGGGCCTTGCGGTCATTATACCCGGCATAGATGTGGATCTGGGCTTTGCAAGATCCGAAGAATTCCACAGCAGGATAAGTAAAAAATTCCCCCAGTATTTTGCAAATCGCGAAGACCTCTGCATAGGCCTTTCTTCCAGGGCAGGCAGGCTCATTGAAGCAAAACGCATCATGTTTGAAGCATCCCAGGCTTTAAACAAAGCCATGGAGAGTAAATCATCTCCCATCGTGGCATTTAAAAGCGATCCCGAAAAATACCGGGAGTTTATTTCCAAAAATCACGGCCAATAAGAGGCTTCCCGGAAAATGCGGCTTATAGCCCATTCGGCCAAAGAATACACAAAGGGGGAATTCGTTATTGACGAGTTCCTCCTTTTTTCTTCCCCTGATGCGCCAACCTTAAGCTCCCTGATTGTGCCATCCCCCAATTCAAGGGTGATGCTGGCTTCATTAAAACCATTAGTGTCAGGGGAAGATGCAAAACTTTCTGCCTCTGCGTCAATAATTGCCCGCACCCAGGATTCGGCTTTTGAAGTTTCCACAGCCAATAGCGAATCTGAAAGCTGCCAGCCGTTGTTGACCCTGGAAAGGGCATAGGCAGCCCCGTCGCCCGGAAGCGGGTTAACACGCACCCTTTGCACTGTGCCTATATTGAGACCCGGAAAAAGCCTGAGGTCGAGCCAGGAATTTTTGGAGCCTTCCGTATAAAGGGTAAACACGTCTTCCCCCGAACGGGCTTCATTTTGGTTTGCCTTCCGCAAATACAGCCCGCTGCCCGGGGCATCGGCAAAACCCACGAGGAGATCCAAAAGGGGAAGCCCTGCCCCGCCCCTCACGGTAATGCGTGACGCCTTTCCCTCAACAAGGCCAAGCCTTTCCATTGCCGAAGCTGAAGTGGAACGCACAGGAAAACTATTCCTCATTGAGAGAACCCGAAAAAGATCCCCTACCCTGGACTGTTTAACAGGATAATCAATAGTGCCTTCAGAAATGACCCAAAGATTGTTTTTCCTGCTCAAAACCGTATTGCCCTGAGAACCGGCGATTTCAATTCTATCAGCCCTGTCGAGGAGGTCGCTTGTTATCCAGGCATAGGCTGAACTTTTAGCTCCTTGCCTTTCAGGATCAAAAATGATGGTCAGTATGTATGACAAAGCTAAAACCAGTACCAGGCCCGAAAGAAGGGTAAGCTTTTTTTTATAAATCATGGTTATCCCCCTTTGTTGATTTTTGTTCATTGCGCCGCTTTATGGAAAGGAAGAGCCCAATGGTAACCACAAGCAGAGGAACGGCGAACACATTGAGGCCCTTGGAAAAATTCATGGCAGCCGCCTTTTTCTTTGCGTCCTGTATCTTGTTGAGCCTTCCCGCTTCCCCCTGGCGGCTGCGGATGGAGATGATGTCATCATCGCTGGAAAGCCAGTCTGCCGCATTGAGGAGGAAGCTGAGATTCCTGTCCTCGCCCCGGGAAACCTGCATAAAGTTTCCCGCAAAATCCGTATCCCCGATTACAATAATACGCGAAGGGGAAGGGACTGGAGGCAGGTCGGGGAGTATTTCTTCCGAGCCTTCCCGAATTGGTTTTGGGCTTCCTCTAAAGGCGCTGGGGAAGCCCCCCTGAAGGGATGCGCCGAGGATTTTTGTCCCCCTGGTTTCGCCTGCTTCCTGTTCAGCAAGGGAGAGCATGTCAGGGTTGGTAATAAAATCCTTTGTCTGGAGCCATGCCTCGGGGGTGCTGGTAAAAAGAGGTTCAGCTTGTACTCCCGCCGGGGGCTTGAGTTCCAGAGGGCTTGGCCAATAGAGGTCGATGCCCTTAAAACGGGCAGTTACAGCATGGTTTTTATTTCCGTTTTGTTCCAGCACGCCTATCCATTCAGGATAACGCATGGTGCGGTATTGGGTAACATTCCCGCTCCGTATCTGAAAAGTGATTTGCAATGCGGAAGTGTCAAGAACCATGGCAGGCCGTATAACAGCGCCATAATTTGCGACCATGGCGAAAAGCCCCTGATCCGCCACAGCCCCTGCCTCAAGCCCGCTTTGAGTATTGACCGAAATTCCTTCCAGTGCAAAAAGGGTTTTGCCCCCTGTTTGTATATAATGATCGATGCGGTAGAGGGCCCAGGCGTCAAGATCGGCCGCGCCCCCCAGCACAAAAAGGCTGGGCAATGACGCAGGGATTTCATCGCCAGGGGCAATGAGCCGGATCTTATATCCTGCTGCGGCAAGCTCCTGGTTAAGATAGCCGAATTCGGTGTTCCACTGTTTTGCGGGAGATCCCACAATAATGCCAATTTCACGTTCCCTGTCCAAAACAAGGGATCTGATCCTGGATGTAAGATCGTATTCCAGGGTATCCAAAGAAAACACCACAGGGAGAACCGCGCGTTTTTCAAGATATTCGATGGTCACGCCTGTATAGACTGTAGCTACCGTAGTTTCATTATTTTCCACTACCTGGATCTGCTGCGGGGCTATGCCAAGTTCTTCCATGAGACCGGCAAGGTTAGCTTTAATCGGGTCGCGCTGGGTAAAGCGTATTTTTCCTCTTGAATGGGCTGCATATTCCCTTAAAAGATCAGAAATTTCTTCCGGCAGGGGATGCGCCCGGGCAAGGCGATCCGAAATATAATAGGTGATGCTTACAGGGTCGGGTATCTCTTTATAGAGGTTCCTTGAAACTTCAGAGATGGTGTATGCCTTGTTCTTGGTAAGATCCAGGCGGAACCAGATCCTGCTGCTCAGCATAAAAGCCAGAACAAAGGCCGCGACAGAAAGGATGGCAATGATATTGATTTGCTTTTTTGTCATGTTACGCCCTCTTCCTGTAGATCAGTACTTCAGTATTCAAAAAGAGGAATAAACCGGTAGTAAGGATAAAAAAGGCCAGATCCCGGGAATCCAAAAGCCCCCGGGAAAAACTTTCAAAATGGAAGGAGAGGGAAATATAATTGATGAACAGGCTAAGCCATGAGGGAAGCCCTGCCCAAAGGGTGATCTGATTTAACAATATTACTGCCATGAGCACCACCGCAGTTCCAAGGAAAGCTCCTGCCTGGTTCTTTGCCAGAGCCGACAGGAAAAGCCCCAGGCTTATGGCAGCACAGCCCAGAAACACAGCACCGGCATATTCACCAATTATGACGCCGGGATCAAAATTGCCCAGGGGGATAAGGCTTAAAGGAACCGGCAGTGTTAGTACTAACAGTGACAGCAATACTGCGAATGAAGAAATAAACTTCCCCAAGCATAACTCCCATTCGGAGAAAGGCATGGTTAACAGTATTTCAACACTGCCAAGTTTTTTTTCTTCTGCCCAGCTTTTCATGGTAAGCACAGGGATAATGAGTATATAGACGAGAGGAAAACCAGCAAAAAAGGGCCTGAGGCTCGCAGTATCCATGATAAAAAAACGCTGAAGATAAAAAAGCCAAACCGACACAAACACCAAAAAGAAAACAGCAATACCGTAAAACGCCGGTGAATAAAGGGAAGAGTAGCACTCTTTCCGTGCCAGGGCCAAAGCCCGTTTGGATATGATACTCATGATGCATGCTCCTCGGAAGTGAGCTTTACAAAAATATCTTCAAGGCTGAGACGCTTCCTGTTCATGCTGAGTATTTTGAAATTATGGGAAACAGCCCAGTCGAAAATCCTTTCGCCTGCGTCTGCATCCTGTATGCTGAACACAAGTTTTACTATTCCCGCTTCGACAGCTTCAATGCTTGCGGAATGAGGATCTATGCCTAACCCTCCCAGACAGTTTTGCAGGCTTTGCTCATGGGCTTTGAGGAGAATGTCCCAGGTGTCCCTGCCCTTCATGGTTCCTGCGATTTCTTCGCTCGTGCCCTTGGCTGCTATATGGCCCTCGTTGAGGATAAGCACTTCCGAACAAACTGCCTCCACTTCCTGGAGTATATGGGTTGAGAGTATTACTGTTTTTCTCTTCCCCAATTCCCGGATAAGGGAGCGGATTTCTATGATCTGGTTGGGATCCAGGCCCGAAGTGGGTTCGTCCAGTATGAGAATGGGCGGATCGTGGATAATGGCCTGTGCCAAACCCACCCTCTGTTTGTAGCCCTTGGACAAAGTTTCGATGCGTTTATCCCGGAAATGGGTGAGCCCGCAGGCAGCAATCGCCGCATTTATTGCTTTGAGCCGCTCCGGTTTGGGGATAAGCCTTGCCTCGGCCATGAAGCCCAAATATTCAGCAGGGGTCAGATCGCCGTAAAGGGGAACGCTTTCGGGGAGATAGCCTATGCGTTTCTTTACCTCCACAGGATCATCCTCTACGGAAATGCCGTCTATAATGGCAGCCCCCTTTGAAGGGAAATGGTAGCCCGTGAGGATCTTCATAATGGTGGTCTTGCCTGCCCCGTTAGGGCCAAGAAAACCCAGGACCTGATCCTGCCCAACCGAAAAAGAAACATCCTTTACTGCTTCAAATGCACCGTAACGCTTTGACAGATTCTGCACTTCTATCATTTTCTCACCACCTCTAGTCAATAAAATCTATAGGTAAAACCATTCTATCCCTTGAAAGTACCGTATCAGGAAATATGGCTTCCGCCTCTTTTAATACCTGCTTGAGATCATACTCGGTGTAACGGGGGCTATAGTGAATCAGCGCCAGCTTCTTTACCTTGGCATCCAGGGCAATCCGGGCAGCCTGTTCTGCGGTCATGTGCTTCTTTTCCCTGGCGCTTTCGAGAAGAGCCTGCTCAAACATGCCTTCGCAGACAAAAAGATCCGAGCCTGCCACTTCCGCCGATATTTCCGGGAAGGCGAGAGTGTCGGTAACAAAGGAAAATTTGCGGCCCGAACGGAAAGCGCCAAGTACCTGTTCGGGCCTTACTTCCGAGCCGTCTTCAGCCCACACAGCCTCTCCCGACTGGAGTTTTGACCAGAGGGGACCCATTTTAACCCCAAGGGCCATAGCCTTATCGGGATGGAATTCACCGGGCCTGATATCTTCTTCGAGGGTATAGCCGTAGCAAGGCTTGGTATGGCGAAGGGGGAAGGCCCTCACTTTATAGCCCTCGCCCTCGTAAACTACGCCAGGGGCGGTAATCTCTTTTACGATGATTTCATAGTTGATGTACATATCCAAAACCCGTCTGCTTGTTTCGATATACTCAGCAATGCGCGGAGGCCCGATTATATAAAGGGGATCGTCCCTGTCAACCTGGGACGAAAGCATAAGCAGACCCGGAATACCCGTAACATGATCAGCGTGGGTATGGCTTATAAAGATAACGGAAATCTTCTTCCACCTGAGGTTGAGCTTGCGCAGGGACACCTGGGTCCCTTCGCCCCCGTCAAACAGAAAAAGCTCCCCTTCCCGCCTTAAAAGCACAGACGTAAGATGCCGGTTGGGCAGAGGCATCATGCCCCCACAGCCAAGTATAAAGGCTTCAAGATTCATGGATGGCAGTATACCGAAAAGACGACAATTTTTCCAGCCCCAAAAAAGAACCGTCACCCCCGGAACATCCCGCGAACCGGCAAGCATTCGATTAAAAAATATCCAATTACTAATTCCAAATACTGCTAATCGAAAATGTTAAACCCCAAAGATTTATATCCGTTAACCCGCTTATTATACATTCGCAGTAAAACCGGGACTTTCTCGTCCACATAATCGTATATCCTGGTTTCTGTTTTTCCATAATAGGTACGGTTGAGCCGTCCTGCATATTGTATTAAAGTACCTTTCCAGGAGAAGGGAAAAACAAGAAAGAGCGTATCAAGACAAGGCAAATCGAAACCCTCGCCAAGGTATTTTCCGGTTGCCAGTATTATTCTATGAGCATCAGACGGCTCATTTTGAATATTCTCCATGATGGTCTTTAGCTGCTTTTTTCCGAGGCCGCCTTTCAACACAAAAAGATAATCTGTAAACCGGAGAAGGGCTTCCTCTAACAAGGCAAGGTGATCGATCCGTTCACTGAGAACAAGAATCTCCCGTCCCTCGGTAAAAGCTGCGACAATATCCTGTATGATTTGCCTGTTCCTGTTTTCATCCATCCATAAATGCCTGAAAATATCCTGAATTTCGAGAGGCTTATCCTCTGTTGCCGGTAGTTGAAATTCGGTATAATGAGGTATAACTTTTTGAATGAATTGAGTATTACTTTGCCGCACTGAATATCGAATGTCACCCAAATTCATGATGACTATGGGTTGCTGCCCATCCTTGCGGGTTACGGTTGCCGAAAGACCCAGGCGGTAATAGGCAGGACATTTCCTGATGATGCTTTCAAAGGAGGATGCTGAAATATGATGGCATTCGTCAACAATTATCTGACCATAATCCTTTACCCAATCTGCGACATTTCCTTTTTTGCTGATGCTTTGCATGACTGCAATATCAATGATCCCGGTCCGTTTCTTTTTAGCCCCGCTAAAGCAACCGATTTCAGTCTTTGGAATATTCAAAAATTGCTGTATCCTTTCCACCCATTGATCCAGCAATTGTTTACGGTGGACAAGGATTAAGGTGTTGACTTTTCGATGGACAATCAGCCACAACGCAATAACTGTTTTTCCGAAAGCCGTGGACGCAGAAAGTATCCCTGTGGGGTTAATTGCCATCGCATCTGCCGCAGCTTTTTGTTCAGCATACAATTCCCCCTGAAAACTGACATTGATCGGCGTTCCGTGGTTTTGCTTATCCTGGAACTGCGGCGTAATATGATAAAAATCAAAAATCTTTGTCAGCTCACTAAGGCAACCGATGGGGAGTCCGATATATTCCGGGAAAAACTCGTAACAATAAAGAATTCGCGGCTTGTTCCAGGTAGGAAGACGCATTGCCTGCGCCCGGTAGAATTCGGGATTTGAAAAGGATGCCAGACGCAGGATACGGTTGCGGAGTATCGGCGGAAGACCGGTATGATTTATATAAATTTGATCCGAAATAATTACATCAATTACGGAGGGCAAGGGATCCATAATAGCGGGCAGCGTGTAAGGAAACTGCAGGCTTCCGGGTTTCCTTTGCCAAGGTTTATCTTCACTGTCAATTTCAAGGGGATTGAACGATACCGGAAGCAATTCGTTACGTTCCAGAGCAGTTTGTATGATCGCGTCAATCGTTTCTTCATCAATTCGTTTTATTGAAGCAAGGTATTGCCATTGGTCAAGATAAGGAACCATATCAGGATCAAGAAAAACACTGTGATTTTTTACCCGCGCTGCTTTTTGCAGGGGCAAGGCGATAAGGTTGCCAAATCCGCCTTTGGGCAGGGTGTCCTGATTAGGGAAAAACCGGTCAAAGGAGTCGAGCCCTATTTCGGGCCGCCGGTCGAGGGTCCGGGTCATTAAAAGGGAACCAAGTTTCCTGGCCTTGGACGCCGGTATCGGGTGGTCAAAGAAAATCCAGATGTGAGCACCATTTCCGGATCGGGAACGCTCAACACTGGCGGGAATCCCTTCTGTCTGACATGTTTCAAAAAAAGCCTTCACGTCTTCCTGCCATGATTGTTTGTCGAAATCGACAGCCAATAAATGACAGGTTTCATTTTGCAGCAAAGGATATATCCCCATTACGAAAGGACTTGGTTTACCCCAGTCGGTACGGGATGGAATAAACCCTGCGAGGTGGTTTCTAATAACCTCATCGGTTACAGGTTCAAAAGATCGATGAGGGCAGACACCGCAGGCCACTTGGGCTTTCTCGCATACTTCCCTAACCCATTCATTTTTACAGACCGGTTGATAGCCCGATTTTCCCGTCTTTTTGCTTTCAAACCGTTTGGCGTATATATCTTCTCTTCCCCTGAAGAGTGAACGGAACAGGGTGATTTTATCTTCGGGAGCGGAATGGTTATTGATGCCGGGGCTGCTGGCATCCTCAGTCGGGTTTTGGAGTATCAAACTCTCGACCGGCGATTCAACTTTTACTGGTTCGGTTGCGATTGCATGAGGCTCCGTCTTAAGCTGGACGAGTTCAGCTTTCTTCTGTAAAAGCAAACTTTCAAGATCAGCAATTTCAGCTACAAGCGTTTCGATAGATGCTGCTTCGTCCATGTTATTTTTTCACTAATTTATGGCAGGGCCTGAGTGTGCGGGGTATTCCCGAACGGCAACGCCTAGCCCGGTGGTTGGATTGAACTCTTTCATATCCTGCAAAATCCACCCGGAGTCGGTGGGTTTTAGTCCGTTCTGTCCATTGTTTTGCCGAATGACGGTAGATTTTGCCATTCAAACCCTTTTTATGGTAACTATTGTACCATAAATCCAGTTTTTATGCTAGAAATGTCAGGTGAAATCTGTGGAGGTTTTAGTATTATGAAAACTATTGAAGAATATATGAATGATCCTGATATTCAAACTATGCCCGAATATTTGCGGGAAATCCATGCGGCCCGCCATCTGATTCAGGATGAGACTGTCGGAATGTCAGCCGAAGAGGAAGCGAAATACCATCGGAAAAAGACAGATGAACTCTTTGCAAGGTTGGGACTTCCCCAACCCCAATATGTTGATTTTTCCGGTCAAGGCCGTCTGGATCTCACGAGACTGCCCTATTAGCCGGAAAGTCAGCATAGTAGGACAGAACTTCAAGAGCAAAACTTACCGGATTTATCCGGGCAATCTTGTTTGATTCGTAACGAGGGTACATACCCAAGAATTCGCTCCCGCGAGGGAGCCTTGGGGCGTTATAAATGGTATGTACCCGAGTCTAATACCTTTAAAGAACAACCATACCCCGACCGCTCTGCGGGGTTGGCTGATTTTGGGTTTTCGGGCAGCCCATCATCAAGCCATTTTTAGGCTATGGTTTCGGCTTTTCTCTCATCGCTGGTTCCCGTTGAGCGAGTAGCGACCTGTTTTCTTGTAACAGTGTCCATGAGGATGAATTGAAAATTGTCTCCGGAGTTTCTTTACCTTAGATAATAATGACGCATTTTCTTTCCCTTTTGGCACGAATTTGGTAATTCAGTCCAATAGTATGAATGAAAACACGCCTTTTGCGGTGGTAGCGTTTTCTTAATTTGAGTTAATTCCTTGTAACACAACAAATTAGCTTCTTTTTGGGGAGTGGAGGATTTGAACCTTCGAAGGCTGAGCCAACAGATTTACAGAACCCCGATAATGCCCCATGCAAGCCTATACAGTCTTATTGTGTATCATTTTAGCCCATTTTGATTGATTATTCAAGCTATTTGACGTATTTTGGCGTATTCCGGCCTAGACTGCATTACCTTGACATAGACGTTTTTGTGTCGATCTCTGTGTCGTTTTTGGAATCCTTGACAGAGCATACAAAAAGTAATACATCATGAATAAGGTAATTGAAAAGACCCTTTTTGTGGTATATGCCGAAAAAGGGAATGGCAAACAATTAATCACGGCCCGCCTGGCTACAAAGGCGGAAAGGAGATCATACAATGGCTATTATAGAATCGACGGTGAAGGTTGGACAAAAGCCACCTAAAGAAGCATTAAAGCGGATCCGTAAAGAAATTAAGGAAGCCGCAAAATTCCCTATAAACCTTGAGGATGCGCCGGAACTTTCCCCGGAGGCTCTTAAGGAATTTGCCCACCTGGCGGCAGAGCGGAACCGGCAG
The DNA here is from genome assembly GCF_000214355.1 of Leadbettera azotonutricia ZAS-9. Lineage (GTDB taxonomy): Bacteria > Spirochaetota > Spirochaetia > Treponematales > Breznakiellaceae > Leadbettera > Leadbettera azotonutricia. The sequence continues at coordinate 2,085,221 of NC_015577.1, forward strand.
AAAAAGCGACAAGTAGTAACCCTGCGCCTTGTCCCTGATTGCCTTTCAAAATATAAGTCTCTGGGTAAAGGGTATACCAGCATAATGGCCGATGTGCTGAACTATGCCGCGAATAATCCGGAAATACTTTCAAAGTTTCGGTAATAGCTCTTTTTTCTACCAGATGAACACACTGCGTATAACCATAGATATTCCGCAGGGCCTGGCAGACCAGGTTGCCTCTGCCCAGATAGAGCAGGAATTCAAGCAATTCATTGCCATGAAATTCTACGCCGATAAAAAAATTACTATCGGTATGGCTGCCCACTATGCCGGGATGAATCGTTATGATTTTGAGCAGTATCTCGCCCAATATAATGTCCCCTGCTCTCTTCTTGAATATAATGATGTCATGGCCGACCTCGAAAAAATGAAAGACCTCACCGCTCCAGCGCAATAAATTCTGATATTAAGTGTTGTAACCTTGGCTGACGCATGAAGGTTGCGGCCAAGGCTCGGACTATAGCGGGGCTTACTTACCCCTTCACTACTAAATCGCTGCCCTATCTGGTCGGGGCCATACCACAGGCAGGAGCGGCCCTTGGGGAGTGCAACCGCATTCCGAGTTCCTCCTCCTGACACTTGGCGAGATAGGGTATTAGGCTTTTCCCCCGCGCCCCCTTTTGCCCTTGTGGTGAAAACAGGCCCCTATAAGGGTGTTAAGCGTCAATCTATTTTGCCCGGTTTAGCAAAATATGGCAATTTTCAAGCCCGTGCGCGCTCCCCCCTGGGTCGGAAAAAATTGACGGCAGCAGCGTTCCGTGACGCTTAATGCTGCTTGTACGTCATTTTCCACTTCTTTATATATATCCCTTTATTATTATATTTACTCTTTTTTTATGTCATAAGCAACATAAAAAAAATTAAAGAAATTATATATGGTTGAAAAAAAATCCGACACTTTTATGCGCCATTATTAAGTGTCATTCGATGTAGCATTGATGCGTCATTTCCTTGGTTCAGCGGCGGGATGGCTCGTCCATCAGCTAAAAGAATGACAAAACCAGTTGTCATAAATGACCGAGCTCAGGGCCGGTTTCGAGGGATTTCTGTCATTGGTCATGCTTCGGGCAGAATGAATGACGAGGTTTGGAAAATACAGATCTGGCGTATGAACAGCCATTCTGTCTGGCTGCATTCTTCCCCGGATTGCTGCATATATCAATTTCGGACGGCAGTTCATGGGATACTGTTTTTTCCCTGAATTCGGGAGAAAAAGGCCCTTCTGTGCAATCCTGAGCAACACTGAACACAAATTTGGTACATTCTTAGGGCAAGGAGAATGCACCCCATCCAAAATGAAAATTACTGAACTTGCTTTGACCAGGACGGCCAAGCCTTCTTATGGCTTTTCGGAGGATCCCTGCTTTCAATAGCGGTCAGATTCTTACTCTACATCAGCCGTTGGCAAGCCCGGTCCGAAGGACGGGGCGCATCTGGGCGATCTTTTTCTTGGAAAATGTATCACTACCCAACAAAGGCCGCCATGCCCGGTAGGGCTGGGCAGTTATTACTGAATGAGGCTTTAGCTTGTCGAAGTGGAAATACTGCCGCTTAGGATTTTTTTCACTATTGCTATAGGATGCTGCTCTTTCGATTCAGGCAATAACGGTTACTGATTTAGATGTATCCCACGGGCAGAGCCTGTGGGAAAAGTCGGCGATTTTTTTAACGGTGGTAATATTTGCAGGAATAGTCTGTTGAGGCGGTTTCTTTGGGGTATCATGTAAGCCCGGTCCGAAAGACGGGGCGCGTATAGGTAATCTTGGTCTTGGTAAATTTATTACTAGCCAACAAAGGCCGCCATGCCCGATAGGGCTGGGCGGTTATGATTGGTAATGGTATCACTGTCGAGGGTGGTGAATTAGCTTCACCAGGCGGGTATGTATCATTGATGCCGCAGCCGTGGGGCGAAGTACGATGGGCTTGTTGGAAAACGAAAAGCTGGGTGGGCAAAGTACGCCCAGCTTGTGGCGGTTTAGGGACGGGGAGGCAGGAAGCCGACTGGGAAGTAAAAAAATACCGGCATGGACGCCGGGATTTTTTTATTCTTTGCGGCGAACGACCTACGGGAGTGAGCTGTTCCTCCCCCTTTGAGCCGTTGATGAAGGGTTTGCGACCGGAACGGAGCGCAGCGGAGTGGAGAGAGTAAACCTAACCTATGTCTCTTGTAGAGGGGGAAGCCCGGCGGCGAGGGGGAGGGACAATGGATGCCGTCCCTAAACTGCCACCGAAGCACGATAGGCTTGAAGGTGGCGCGGCCTGGGGTGGGCATAGTACGATGAGTTCCCCACGGTCTTTATACAGCCGTTTGGGAATGACGTTTTTATTATCGAAACAGCGGGCGTTCGAGTCACCGGAGGGGGCTGCTGCTATTCCCGAAGGGAAGGGCGGCGGTTTGTGCGGGGGCTTTTTGCTTGGGGGTGGTATGAGGGTTCAAGGGGGAAGGCGAAGCTGCCTGGGACGGTAGTTTTACTATTGGCGGGATTGGGGTCTTTGGTGCGGATGATGTTGTCCCCGCCTTTAATCCCCCTTGGTAAATCGGGGAAACGCCTTGGGCCGTGGAGGGAGCGGCGTTTACGGAGCGGACGGAACGGCCTATGGCGTTTTGTCCTTAATTTTCGTTTTGGGGAGGTCAATTCCGCTTACCCTATCGGATGTATCAATTTACGTCTGGCGTTGCTCTGGATTGCAAGGAAGGGCTTTTTTCAGGGGAAATCAGGGGGAAAAACCATGCCCCTGAGCTGCCGCCAAATTTGCAATAATATATAAGTTTAGCGGTTTGGATAGCATAAAATCTTTTTCTCAATACGCCTTTTCATATACCTTCGTAGTCAATTTAAAGTTACCCACTGTCCTGTCTTGTCAGAACCCTCCCGTTTGATAATGTTTTTTTCGGTCAATATTTTTATATTGCGTAAAATCGTTCGCCGGCTCACTGCTATTTCGGCTACCATCTTATCGATTGTGATTCCCTTATTTGCGTTTATCAGCAAGAGGATTGATTTTTGGGTTTCGCTTAAATCGTTCTTTACAGTGCCATTTACAGTGCCATTTACAGTGCCATTTACAGTGCCATTTACAGTGCCATCGCCCTCATTTCGTTCAAAATCACTTGCATAGGGGAATGTCACCACGATAAAGCTCGGGGTAATTTCAAACACGGAACGGTCGTATGCTTCCAAAATGCGCCGCATACCGGAGCCTAAGCCTTCGACGAGTTCCACGTCTTTGAACACGCGCATAAGTTCACGGTTGCGGAGCATGGAACGACCGGCAAAAAAGTCCTCTTGCGACAAGCCTTCCACAAGCCCGCCGGTAGAAGTGATGGTCACTCTGTCGGAAAAGAACTCAACGACGGGCCAACCTAAATTGTAGTCGTTATGAACTACGGCGTTTATAAATGCCTCTCTCAGGGCAACCGGATTAATAAGTTTCCGCTCCAATCGGTTGCGTGGAGTGATTTTTGCGAAGGTCTTATTCTCGACTGCCAACTTATCAAGGACACGATATATCGATGTTATCAAACATCGATAGCCGTATTCCTCATTTTCAATCAGGTCAATTTTATCAGTTCCCGCATATTTAGCAACTTTAATTGATGCGCCGTTGCTGTCTGCCAACAGGTACGCGAGAAGATTATACGAGCTGTCGCCGGTACGCAAGTCAAGATTTTCTTCAAACTGGTCATTCAGCGTTAAACCGAGTTCGTTGTAGTAGATATGAAGCTGCTCAAATGTCAGCTTTTGCCGCGATACCGGTGTGGTGGCGAGGGAGTTTGCCTGCCTGTGCTGAAGCTGCCGCTCAATCATCGCTTCGGTCATCGGCTGGGCAGAGGCGCCTACCCGGATGAAGCAGCCATCCTCAGTCATTCCTTTCTTGCGGATATAGTAGGGTTTCTGCATTCCGCTCGATACAACTATGCGGATAATATTTTTGCCGTCCATTTCTTCGGCAACTACATCAAATAATCCCAAAATCTTTGGACGGATATTATTACCAAGCCTATCGGTAATCTTACGCTGTTCGGCATCGGAATTGGCAACACCGACAACTGAGCCATCATCGTCAACGCCAATGAGTATTTCGCCGCCGCCATTATAATTAAGAAAGGCCACCACGGCTTTTTCGAGCTTGTCGCCTTTGTCGGCTTCGCGCTTGTATTCAAGGCGGTTGGATTCCAAGTTAGCCATAAATTTTTATCCCTTTGGTCGATACTATCCTTTCGATTGTTGTAATACCAGTGGAGCGATCTAAAAACTTACTCTTTTTATGTACCAGTAAATCTATAGCATGATTTTGTTTCTTATATATTGCAAGACCTACGGCCTCTATAGCTTCCATTTCCCGTATTGGGGTCTCATCTTTTAGGACTATATATAAATCAAGGTCGGAATCCTTATGCGGTATTCCATAGGCATAGGATCCAAAGAGATATATCTGCTCAACCGGGATTGTTTCTGCGATGATTTTGGTGAGAATATCAAGTTCATTTCTAATGGAGTCTATGTTATTCATTTTCCTTTTCGGCCATCTCGATTTCAACAATAGATACCTTCATTAAGCAAAAATCGTATACTTGCTTTGCTTTGTCTAAAACCGATTTTGTTATTGCTTCATCAACATCCAGTTCATTCGGATAACGGGTAAGAACGCCATAGCCTGTTAAATCTGCACAGTAGGGCCTGATTACTTCAAAAGCCTTATCCAGTTCAAGGCAGAGGGAATTTAATAAACGCAGGTCATGTTTTTTGGGAGGTTCAATATCCTTAAAAAATAAATATCCTTTCAAAGATTTTTCTGCTGATTGCTGGCAATGATAACAGGCAATTTCCAATAATTTGGGATATACATCATTAATAGCATGTTGAGCAATAATCAAATCATTGCTTGCATATTGAAACCATTCTTTTACAAGTTTAATATCAGCCATATAATAATATACCTTCTTTATTAATTTTTCGTTCAATCGTCGGCTGTGAGCTGCGATATTCAAACCGATTTTTGTAATTTGCAAGTACATCTATCGGCATTCGTGTGTTGAAATTCATCAAGCTTCGATTTATCATTTCCATAGCAATAATCGGTTTCTCAGGAAAATCATCTTTTAGCACTACATAAAAGTCATAATCGCTGTCGGCAGTTGGTGTACCGTAAGCATAGGAACCGAACAAATATATTCTTTCACAGTCAACGCTGTTGAGGATTATGTCTTTTATTTTTAGAATTTCTTCATTTATTGGCATTTATGGTTTTATTCCCCCTCCAACATATTTTATATAAAACAGTAAGATAATCGAAACTACTGTATTCGGCGAAAATTTTATTCATTCCTATTGCATCATCTTATTATAATGTCCCTCATAACCACTCTCAACAAATACAAGTCTAAATGCATCTTTAAAAGTATTATAATCAAATTCCTTGATGTCAAAGATATTTTCCCCTAACGAATGCGATTCTTTATTTATATATCGATAAAAAGCTTGGTATTTAACATCTTGTAAACTTTGTTTCTGAAACACATTGGCCAATTCCATTTTCTCAATAAAATTAAAAAAATACTCAATGATGTTGCGCATGCAATTTGCAATTAATGCGGGTGAATAATTTATATCTTTTATAACATCCCAGTAACTATGGTAGTCATTTTGAATCTCATGATAATGCATAGACTTTATCTCAGCACCATTACTAGTCTTTATCAGTCTATATAAAGCCATATACTGTTTTCGATCCTCTTGTTTGGTAAAAGTCAATTCATAAAAAAAGTATAAACTATGTGTTAAGATAATAACTTGGTCATACTGACTTTTTGGATTAGTAAAATTATTCTTTATAAGTAGACCGATGTTGAATACATAAATATGAGAAAGGGAAGATATAGGATCATCAATGACAATAATTTTACCTGTATTCGTATCCGAGGCAGATTTCTTACCTTTGCAGAGTTCAATAAAATAAAGAAAACTTATTATCATTTTCTCACCCTCACTGAGCGTCTTAAATGTATCACCTTTTTCATTGATTCTTGTAATCTTGTATAAAACATCTGTGTGTTTTTCAATTTTAAAGGAATCAATACCTAAATCAATAAGTTCATCACTGATAACACGCACTGCTTCATCAATATTGACAGTTTTTTTCTGCTGTTCAGTAATATATTGTTTCTTTTTTGATAATTCGGTACTAATGGTCGATAATTTCTCCTTTATTTTCCCCACTTTTATTTCACTTTGGCTCTTTTCATTAAGAAAATTTGAAATGGTCTGATCATATTCCCAACGCATGATTTCCCAAAATATTATTTTAATTTTATTTAACGAAGACTCTTTATTGTCAAGTCTTGCATTGTGTTCAGTAATTTCTTTATTCACGTTTTTTATAAGATCATTAAAATCATTTACAACAGTAGTCGAGTCGATGAAAAATATTTTTTGGCTAGGCGATTTAATTTTATCTTCAATAGCTCTTTTGTTTTGCGAAACGCATTGCAATACAGATTTATATCGGTTTTCAAAATCATCTTTTTTACCAATGATGAAAGGGTTTGATATAAATATTTCTTCCGATGGAATAGCGTTCATGCTATTAGTATAAATAGATGACAGTCGCTTTATTTCCTCAATATCAAGTGTATATGTGCCATCAAAATAATTTTTTATTTTGTTAGCTAAAATAGAATTGACTGTCGTTTCTTGACAAAAAGGACAAGGAATGGTTTTATCTCCGATTTCAGAAGGCAAATAATCCAATCCCGCTTTCACCCAATCAGAATTTCCCAACTTTGTTATCAATTCGGAAATAGTACTATTTTCGTTACCAACAATCGATTTTTGAAATATCGAATTAGTTTCAATCTCAGTTCCATCAAAATTTATCAGTGGTAATTCGTTGTATTTTTGCGCAGCGTTCCCTTTTAGAGATTCGACATCTTCTTTTAATTTGGCAATCGTCATTATTGGCTGAGATACTGGTTTTGACACTTGTAGTATATGGGTGAAAAGAGATTCTTTTTTGCCCTGCAATCCTGTTAGGCAATATTCTAAAACACGATCCCCACCAGTGTATTTTTGTTTTATATTCCATACTGTATTTTCCGCTTCTTGTTTTTTACGCGATATTTCCAAATTAGTTTCTTCGAGGATATTATTTTGGTTTTTCTGTTCATCATCCAAGTTATGTATTTCTTTTTCGGTTTTTAAAATAGTTTCTTCAGCAACTTTGTTTTCTTTCGACAAGGTAAAAATACCCTTTAAAGTATCACTTTCATAAAAATATTCACTGATAAAACGCTGATTATAGACAAGAATATCCTCATTGGCTAATCCTTCAATAGCACAATATTCATAATTTGGGTCATTCCTATCATAGAGATAGTTTGAAAGAGTGCTTTTCCCTGTTCCATTTAAACCATAAATAAGATTAACCTTTTTATTAGTAATAAGAGCAGTGCTGTCTTTATAACAAGCAACATTATTCATAGTTATTTTCGTTATCATACCTTACCTTCCACTACCTTAACCTCTTCTTCCGTCAACCCATACAACTTATATACAATCTTATCAATCTGCGTCTCAATCTGCGTAGTATCTGCTGTTGGATTGGCGGCTTTGGCGACAAGTATTTTGCTAACAAGCTCAATAAATTGTCTTTGTTCTGTTGGAATTCGTATCGGTAGTTGTTCAATTTCATACCCGCCGACATGATTATTCGTGCTAGTTTTGCGAAAATACCAATCTAATAATTTGCTGTTTAATAAAGAAAGAAAAAATAAGTTATTCTCAGGGTTTTTTAATCGAACCTTATTGGCGGTATGTCCAAAGAGAAATGGTTCCCCTGTATTTGTCAGTGCAAAATGCAATCGCCACTTATCAACTGTTCCTGTAACTTCTTGGCAAACCAAGAAAGTATCGTTTTGGTTTGCTGTTACAAGTTCCGTCTTATAATTTGGTTTGATAAATTCATCAGTATCATAGTTAATATAATATTTGGAAATATTCCTACCTCTAAGTAGTTTTATTCTTGTTTTTGAATTAATAATATATGCCTTTGAAGTAGTTAAATTTATATCACCTTGGCTTATCGATTGTATTATATCTCTAAATCGTATAGAGATATTATTTATTTTTCTTATAATATCAAATTCGCCATTTTTTACTAACGGAATATTAAACGAATCAGGATAAATACATCTTATTGATTCTTGGACCATTTTCTCAAATGACAAGCTTTTTAAAGTCGTTGTATCATTGTTAATTGAGATACTAAATATATATCCAGATTCAGGGATTGATTTTGTAACCACAGATATACAAGTACCCTGCAATACAGATTGAAAAACTTGACCGAGATGTGATGGTGCAATTTTTGGAAATTCAATTATATATATTATTTTACATTGAGTTAACAATAGTTCTCGTGTGTATTGGGAACTTAAATCACAAAGTAAACTACTCTGTGTTATCAAACATTGACAACCATTATCTTTAGAAAAATTATATGCCGCTTCAATAAAAACTTTATATAAGTTTTGTTTGCCCTTGTCTTTACCTTCGGAGAAGGGGAATGTGTCTTTAGATACACTTCCTTTAGGAATTTGCTTATACGGCGGATTCCCAATCACCACATCAAACCCATCTTTTATGCCAAACATAATTTCACTGTCAAAAAAAGGTGAAGCATAGCAAACACTAAAAGGATTCCATGCATTAACCTTTTCTATTTCATCGGACGCCATATTGTTGTTCTTTAGCAGAGTAATCAGTTCCAGTTTTTTGGCTTCAAAGCTATTTTTTATATTCTCTTTTTCTTTTGGCGTTTTTGCCTGTGTGAACGGCGTAAAAACAGAAGTGAGTTCCTTACATTTTGCAAACAATTCTTCATTAAATAAATCAGCGCCTTTTAAGTTAAGCCCAATCAGAGTATTTGCCGTAACAAATTTAGTTTCCAAATTCGGTAGCACTTCAAAATCTTCAAGCTTGACAGGTATTTCATAATCAACAAGTAGAGAAATGAAAAAACGGAGTTTAGTTATTTCTATCGCAATATTTTGAATATCAATCCCATAAATGCAACTGGTAATTATGTCCAATTTGTTTTTGTAAGTTGTTTTATGTTCCTGCAATTTTTCTATTGTTCGAACCATTAGGTTAAACATTCCCATGGGAAACGCACCAGAACCACACGCAGGATCAAGGATTTTGAGATCAGTAATGGCAGATATTATTTTGTTTTTTTGTGGGAAATCAAGTTTATCTTCGTGTTCGTCAATAAGTTTATTAATACTATCTGTCAAATTGGGGAAACGATTTTTCAAACTTTCTTTTAGACTTTCTTTACACATATAATCTACAATTTCACGCGGAGTATAAAAACTGCCTGTATTCTTGCGGTCGTTGGCAATTTGCTTTGTTTCGGGATTATATGCGCCAATCAGATTTTCAAATACAGTCCCCAAAAGTTCAGGGTCAAGTGCGACCACAATATCATGCGGTGTATTTTCCTCAATAGTAAATGCATAATCAGTAAAAAGGTCTATGAGTTGAAATATTACACTATCGCTCAATTTTACTCGCTCTTTTGGATTATCACTAAAGCCATCAATAATGTAATTCTGTTCTATGTTTTTTTTGTTGCTAATGATATCGAGTCCCGAAAATTTATAATCGTGGCAAGTAAATAAGCCGCCGTTTACAAAAGGAATATTTCTGGTTTTTTCAATAAATTCATCAGCCTTACCATCCTTAAAAAAATCTTTAAATCTAAATACGTCAGAAATACCATAGTCATTCTTTTGGGGGTCATAATGATTAGCATTATCTTGTTTTCTAAAACGCCGTTCATTAATTTTTTTATTCAAAACTGCAAAAAACAAATTTTGCAAAACGGCGTTATAATAAACATTTTCATGCTTTAGAAATTTTGCATTAAATTCTCTGGTAAAAAAACCACTTTCGATTAAACCTTTTTCTTTCATAAACCAAATAAACATAAGCCGTATTATAATGCGTATCACCGCCTGTGGCTTAAGTTCATCGTCAATCTTTTTGTCAAGAATCTTGCTTGCCATAGATAAATCAATTTTAATATCGTTTAAAGCAATGTCATACCATGAAGCCAGCTTATTGTAGAATTCCTTATTAAGAACCTCAACAGAGAAACGGCTTTTTAAGTCCGAATCATCTTTAACTCGTCCCTTCTCTATCAAATACTGCTGTGGGGTCTTTACTTTTGCATCGCGCCCTAAAATAAAAGAATATCGCCGAGGATTGGAATAATCCCGTTTAACCTCGCCTTTATCATTTACCACGGGAGTAAATTCAACTAAAGAGAAACGATAGAAATCGTCATTGTTCTGGGGAACAAATAGAACCAAAGCTCTGGCGTGTGAAGTATAATGATAAACAACGCGAAAAGCATCTTTGCTCAAACCTACACGAGCATCATTTGTTGACTTATGTTTAATTTCAAATGCCGTTAATCCTAATGAGGCGGACTCACCTAGTTTTGTAACAGCTTGGGTATATTCAAGTTTTTCAGTAAAAGATACATCTTTTTCATCAACAGTAAAATCATCAGGTAAAAATGAATCTTCGAGGAAAGACAGCCATGCCTTGCGATTATACTTTTCTTTAAAATCCATTATAGTAATTCCTCGCTTAAAATAATGCTTTCCTTGCCTTCGTCAATATCACAGGCCATTTTAATAACCCTGTCCAGAAAGTCCTGGTCTATCTCCTGTGGCAACGTATTGAATTCAGCAGGTTTTAGTTGGCGGATAAATTGCATTGAGAGGCCTGAAAGGGCGCCAATTTCTGTAACATATTGTAGGTCCTTTATGTAATCACTATTTAAAGTGCCACTTTGGGCAATGGCGTTTATTTTATCCAGAACTTCACGTTTTTGTTTATCGGTCTTTTCGGTAACAGTAGTCTTGAAAAGTCCTTGCTTTATGATCTGATAAATAGCATCAAAGCTTTCCGAGACCGGCTTTGCCTGTTCAATAATATCTGCTTCAAGTAATTTAAAGGCATCTTCTTCTGCAAGAATTTCAGAATCCAGTAAATCCCTGGACATTTTGAAAACACAAGTGTCTTTTTTCCGGCCAAACATCAAAACACCTCTGCGGCCTTTATCGGCTGTTCTCCCTACACGGGAACGATGGGGAATGGTTAAGGCGGTTTCGTGCTCTTTTGTGCCTTTGGCTTCTTCTAATAATCGCTTGTATTTTGTTTCCCAGCTTTCAACTTCGCTTGCATTAACCATTTTCCTGTATTGGTCAGCAAAGAAAGAGCGGAGCTCTATATCGCCAGTAAGGACTTTAGTATCTTCGCCGATTATGGCGTTAATCATCGCCATTTTGAGGGTCGAGATTTCCTTGGTGCGGGTTTCACTTTCGCCAATGCTTGTGGGGAAATAGTTATAGATATAAAGGCGATCAAATACTTTTTTGTTGATACGGTTAATTCGGCCTACACGCTGAATTACACGGGTGGGATTATAGGGAATATCATAATTGAATACGGTTCCTGCGCGGTGCAGGTTATAGCCTTCTGAAATAGCGTCAGTAGCGACAAGAATATCATAATCATTATCCTGGTTTTTCTTTCCTGCGTCAAAGTTACGTTCGATAATGGCCTTGTTTGTTTTATTCGATTCTTTTGATGTATATTTAAATACGCGCAAAGCGCTTCCTTTTAGTTTTTCATAAAGATCATCTATGGTATCAGCGTAGGAACTGAAAACGATAATTTTGCGTTGTGGATCGTTTTTAATCTGGGATGATATAATTTCAGCAAAATGGTCACGCTTTGGGTCGGCCAAGTTTATGCCTTTTCCAAACCAGCTTTGCTGAATTTGTTCCAGTATTTGAATATCACCCTTTATATCATTTACAAAGGCATCATCAAAATAGTCTGTTTCAAGTTCAAACAAGCCCTTTGCTTCGAGTTTGCTTAATTCAACTTCAAAGGTTGAATCGGCAATTTCCTCAGCAAAAAGGTCATCGGTACTGGCATTCTCTTTATAAATCTCTTCTATGTCGGGCAAGTATCCTCTTTTAAAGATAGGCACTTTACCACGCTTTTCTATCCAGTTTAAAATATTACGAGACGTAGAAATCATCCTGCCCAAGGATATTTCAAAGGCTTTTCTGGAGCTTTCAAACCGCTGGACAAGCATTCGCCGCATGAATTTTGAAAGGTTACTTTGGGTTCCGATAAACAGGTTATATTCAATCCCTGCTTCTTCAACTCTTTTCTGGAGCCTTTCTTCAAACTCCGGTTTTACATAGGTTACTGCGTTATAGCGGGCGGCTTGATAGTGTGGCCGCATAGCGTCTGCTTCGATAGACAAGTCAGGTGAAATTTGCTGCAAGGTATCAAGGTATAAATCTTTTATATCGCCCAAATCATATTCGAGAGCTTCGGGGTCGCCGGTTTCGGCAAAGCCTATTTTTTGCTTTTCGAGGTCTTCCTTATATGAGGGAATTCCCAGTAAATCGAGCCGGGAACGGCGAATTACCAGAGGGGAAATGATACGGCGGATCTGACCTGCGATTTTATCTACTTCATTTTTTAGCGTTATTTCATCAATTGTTTTTTTACGCTGTTGCTTTCGTATATCATTGTATTGGTTAATCAGCTCATTAAAGCGGAATCCAAGGTTATCAACGGATTTTAATGTTGATTTAAGGGGTAACTGGAACAATTTAACCATCGAATAAATATCAGAGGGACGGTTATTAAATGGGGTTGCGGTTAAAAGCATTACCTTATTACCACGGCAAAGGTTGTGTAAATTATTATAATCGGAGGTAAGCTCATTACGGTATTTATGGGCTTCGTCAATGATAATGAGCCAAGGCTTGCCAAAGGTTGATTTTTCCTTGAAGTATTCGAGGGCTGCCTCGGTTTTACCGGATGAATAAACCACTGCGTGATAGTTAAAATCGGCTGCATAATCTACCCATTGGGGTACCAGATGCGGGGGAGCCACGATGATAATCCGCAAGCCTAAATTATGGGCAACGGCTGAACCGATGATACTTTTCCCCAAACCAACAACATCGCTGATTATAACGCCATTATGGGTTTCTATTGTCGCAAGGGCTAATTTAATGGCGTCTGTTTGGTACTTAAGATCATAGAAATAATCATTAATATCATGGGCGGTCTTGAAATCTTTGTCATAGTTGACCGAAAAATACTCATCCAATACCCGGAGAAAAAAGCAGTATGGTTTATAGAGTTTTTCGTACCAGATTTTTTCGATTACCGCATTTTCAAATTCGGCCAGATTGTCTTTGTCGGCAAGGATGACGGCGCTTTCCCATAGCTCATCAAATATTTTTTTCCCTTCTTCGTAATCGGACTTATCCCGGAGAATGGCGTTTAATTCCAGGCGGCCTTTAAGTCCCTGAAACGTGAGGTTGCTTGAACCGGTGATAAGGGATCCCGGATAGGAATCGCCTTCGTTATTTTCTGGCGCGTTTTCAAACAGGTACATCTTTGCATGATTGCTTTCTTTGGTCTTGCGGATTTCCAAGGTTCCTTCTTTTATTTTGGTCAAAAAGAGGGTAAACGCTTCCTGGGCTTTTTCACTGTCAAAGTAGTCCGTTTCATTGAAAAGATCGGCTAGGGATTCATAAAAGGTAGCTTTAAGAGCGCCCCGAGTTTGCTTCTCTGTTGTGTGATAATCAACCTCGCGGACACGGTTTATCATGTCCTGTTCGATTTCAAGGCCAACAAGAACCCGGAGATGCTTGTCTTTAAGCCCCTGGTAAATCTCGGCAAAACCGGAAAAATAGAAATAGCCGACCAGAAATGAGGCGTTTTGAGCTTTGGGCAGTATACTCTGGATGATTTCGGAGAGGAATTTGCCGTTCTGATTGGTGATGAAGCTACCCACGGGTATATTCTACCCTTTTCACCCCTACTTTGCAAGGATACGCGTTGCCTCATAAATAATCTAACCCAAAACAGGGAATGCCTCATAATAAAATTCTAACCCAAATTATGTAGCCTATATCCGGTAACAAGGGTACCGGAGGGCTCAATGGGGTTAACGATGAAAGAGAAACAGGCGCTTGCCAGAGAAATCAGCAAGCGGTATCGCAAAGCCGGGAAAAAGGGCAAGACCGCTATCCTGGACGAGTTTGTCCAGAACACAGGGTACAACCGGAAATACGCCCTGCACCTTTTGGCGAATTGGGGGAGAACGGAACTGGTCAGACTGGCCGGAAGGGTTGTTAAGCTCAAGGCCGATGCGTTTAAAAAACGAAAAGCAGGGGGAGGGCGGAAGCCGGTCTACCAGGCGGCAACGATAAAAGCCCTCAAACTGATTTGGGAGTTCTTTGATTACATGTGCGGGAAAAGGCTTTCCCCCTTCCTCCGGGAACAGATGCCTTTCCTCAATCCCTGCAAGGAGTTTGGCATCACCAAGGAGGTAAAGGCGCAGCTGCTTGCCATAAGCCCCGCCACCATCGACCGGAAGCTCAAGCCTGAACGGAAGAAGCTGGAATTAAAAGGACGGAGCGCCACACGGCCCGGCGGCCTCCTCAAGCACCAGATCCCCATCCGTGTCTTTTATGCCTGGGATGAGAGGAAACCGGGCTTTTTTGAGCTGGATACGGTGGTTCATGACGGCGGAAACGCCTCAGGCGAGTTCTGCTGTACCCTCAATGCCACCGATGTCTATTCAGGCTGGGTGGAGCTCCGCGCCCTCCTCAACAAGGCCCATCGCTGGGTTAAAGAGGAGGTGTCTCTCTTCCCCTCCCAGTTTCCCTTCCCCCTTTTGGGCATCGACAGCGATAACGGCGGGGAGTTCATTAATTACCAGCTCAAGGCATGGTGTGACGAACACCGCGTCCAGTTCACCCGCAGCCGTTCCTACCACAAGAACGACAACTGCTTCGTGGAGCAGAAAAACGACATGACCGTCCGCAGGACCGTGGGGTACTATCGCTATGACACCCTCCAGGCCAGAGACGCCCTGGCCGAGGTCTACCGCCATCTCTGTCCCCTGCTCAACTATTTTTACCCTTCAGAAAAAATAATCGCCAAGGAGCGGATAGGGGCCAGGGTCAAGAAGGTGTACGACAAACCCAAGTCGCCCTACAGGCGCCTCTTGGAATCCCCTGACCTTCCTGATACATTCAAGGACGAGCTTCGACGCAGGGCTGCCCGTCTCAATCCGGTCAAACAGAAACGCCTGGTCAACCATGCACTGATGGCTCTCTTCGAGCTTCAGAGCCAGAAGTCCCTTGCTGCTTCGGCTCTTGAAGATGTTTAGCCACGGTTAGATTTTTATTGTGAGGCAGCCGTTCCTTTCGGTTAGATTTTATTTTGAGGCATTACGGGATAGGATGAGACCTTTATTGAGATGAAAAAATTGATGGAATTTGGACAATTTGAGGTAAAAATGACATTATGTGATAATTTGTCATAATAAATGTTTCAACTGCTCTAAATTCCAATGGTTTTTGAGGAGCTTATGAAAGTTTATTGTCCCACGTGAGCTGATTGACCAGGCGATTACCTGTTTTAATCGTCCAGGTAAATTTGCATTGAAACATTCAGCCAATCGTCACGATACTCTTTCTCGTGGATGGTCCCATAAATCAATTTCCCGGCATCCATAAGCCTGGCTAAAACTTCATTTTTATTGCGGGGGACATAACCGATTTTATTACCCTGGTCATCTTTTACTACAATGGCAAGTTTATCATGGGGGTTTTCCGGCTCCCGGTAAAAATTCAATTTTTTTCCTACTACAAGGTTCGGCTCCAATTCTTCAATGTTATCAACGTACATGGTTCCGGCGATATGAGCATCAACCAAATAAATCTGCTTGACGAAAGGTTTCCCGGCTGCTTTAAGGGTGTCTCCACTGTGAAGGATACTTATAATATTTGTTTCATCAAGTTTTATGATGTCGTTCATTGGGCGCCTCCGGTTAGATCATTCAATCTTTGTTCATATTGGATATAAATGGCATTATATTCATCAATTTTGTCTGTTAGTTCCTGTTTTTTCTGATCTACCAATTCAGGGCTTTTCAGGAAATCAAGCTGATTGTACGGGAAAGATTTTTTTATGTCTTCGATACTGGCATTGATATTGATAATCCGTTCCTGCAAAGAGGTATGCCTCTTTTTTAATTCTTCCGTAGTATTTAATTTCGAGGACTTAGGATCTGGTTTATCAACCATGAGGCTGATTGCAGAGAGGGACTCATAATCGCCTGTTTTATAGGCTTCGACTGCTTTTAAGAAAAGTTCATTTTTTGCCTTATCGGGTTCTGGTAATAAATCGGGATGCAGTTTTTTGACTATGATTCCATACAGTTTCTTTACATCTTTAGCCTTGTCTTTGTCGAGAAAACCACTTTCCTTGCGGTTAAGGGCATTTTGGAAAATATCGTATTGGGCTTTAAGTTTTTTTGTATATTCTTCATACTCGGTATCTAACTGTTTTTCTATGGTTTCGAGGATAAATGTTTCCTGGCGGTTTATTTTTTGGCGGATTAATTCTATTTTGCGTTTTATGCGTAATATCTGGGTTTCTTTTTCGTAAAGATTATATTCCAGAGCGCCGATTTTTAGCATGTATTCCATTTCAATATTTTTGCATATCTGGTATTGTAATTCGTCTTTTTCAAAGTACAGCGCAGCCAGTTCATCTTGTAGTTGATGAATATCAGATAGTAGATTTTGAAATTCCTCATGGAAGGCGATGGTTTGCTTCTTTGCCATAATTAGTTGATACCTTTATTGAATAGAGAATATACATCCTGATAAAACTTGTTTTTATCTTCTTTCTCAGGTATACCAGCAACCTGACCATCGCCAAGTTCTATTATTATGAATTTGTCATTTTTTGTTTTGGCAATATCCATTGTAAAAAAGTTACTGCTAATGGAAATTGCGATTTCTTTAAATTGTTTAATATCAGGAAGCTCGGTATTGTACTCACCTTCTTCCCAGTAATTATAGATCTCCAAAAGACTATGATTAAGAAAAAAAAGGCGATATTCTTCGGATAAAGGCATGTTGCTTTTTGAATGGACTGAAATGTTTTTAAGGTCTATATATTCTCTAACAACAATTCCAACATTGAGGGATGAACCACGAAGGTCGATAAATGTTTTTATGACTTCCCTTAATTTGGATGAATTAGTTGCATCTTCTACAAAACAGGCATTTTTCCAGTAATGCTTTTCTGATTTTACATAATCCTTTATAATTACCGGGTTAGGGCCAAAAATTTTTGCTTCTTCAATTATAAAGTCAATATCATTTTCATCTTCATGTTTTTGAAAAATAGTCTTTGGCGTGTAATTACTGATAAACTGAAGGCTGTCAGGTAAATAATGACAGTTTTCATATTCTTGGGGTTCATTTATAAGTTTATAATTCTTCTTAAAAAGCTGCGCGTATAAATCGCTATATTGCCGGGAAGTCAGCATCCATCCCCTATAGATTATCGTTTCAGGATTGTCTGTGGGTACGATTCTACTGGTGGACAAATTATCATAATCAAAGAGGAGTGTTTCAAATCCAGCGTTTTTTGCTGCAACATATTCTTCAGCAAATGCTTCATCAGGTTTGTAGGGGTATAATGCGCTTTGACTGAAAATTATTTTCATAATCCGGCGAAGTCCTTTTGGGGTTGGAATATGAGAAAAGTATAGACAATTTTGGTCAAAATAGACAATAGAGGAAAAGCTTATTATCTCAGGGTTTTTCCTTCTGGCTTTTCGTTACCGTATAGGTAATGTCCACTATCCGGCCATCGTGAAACCGTAATGAAACTGCCGCAGTACCGTAACGCAAGCCGGATGTATTCTCCGCAAGCCGGGCAACGATGGTAGCCAGGTGGTACCGGGCAGGAGATTCCCGTTCCTTCGGGTCACTCATAATCACCTCTGCTTTTTCGTTTTGGAAAGGCCAATTCCCCTTGTCCTACCGGAATCCTCCGCCGAGAAGCGGAGCTTCGAAGGTTCCCCTCCGGATATACTATTTTCGTGTCCGGTGTTGCACCGGATTGCATAGAAGGGGCTTTTTGGGGTGAATTCAAGGGGAAAAACAGTACCCCCATAACTGTCGCCCGATATTGATAAATGGCACAATCCGGGGAAGAACAGAGTCGGACAGAATGACCGTTCATACACCAGGCGCAATACTTCCGGATCGCTCCGTTTCTATCCGCACCCCGTTTGGGCTTCATCAGCCCATGGAGGGGGCAGCGGGTATCCGTACACTTGGTCTCGGTGCAGTCCAGACACCGGGCTTTTATGGCTTGCTTGGCTGTCATATTACTGCCGCCTTTCCGTACTTGGGGCGGTATGCGCATCAAGCCATGCATCCAATACGGCCTTCTTGAAAAGTACCCGGCGCCGTATCTGTGTCCGGGGAATATCAAGGCGGTCAAGCGTGGTTTTGCAAACACGCAGGTAAGCCGCTGCTTCCGTGCGGCTTAGGACATCGGAAATTGTGTCTTTAGTAACTGTCATATTCTATCCTCCCATAAGCTGTTCCGTGAATTTCATTTGTTCACGGTATGCTTGAAGGATACGTAATAATTCACACTATGGGTTAGGACAAGAAAAAACAGATATACACATATGGGAACCTCTAAAAACCACTTATTAAATATCCTGACATAGCTTATTAAATAATTTTTTTTGGAATTGATAAGAAAAAAACGAAAAATTGATATAATTGGGCTTATTTATTGCCTCATTCATTCGCTCTTGCCCACAATCGTGTGTCGTGGACAGACTCCCCTTATGCATATGCCCGCTTTCCCCTCATAAGAAATATATACCGCCAGAAATTATAGGTCAAATTCATAAGCGCTATATTAGCGTGTGCCCGTGCCATCCCTATACTCCGGACCACTATCCCTCTCATCGTATTCGTCATCGTGGCAAATACATGCTCAACCCGCGCCCGTATTTTCGATTTCCGCGTGTTGTTCGCTTTTTGTGTCTTTGTTAACGGCCGGTTCCGGTATCCTTTCTCATGTATCCGATTTTTTGCCTTCCTGGGTATGCATTTCTGTATCTCTTCCCCAACATAGGCACTATCCGCATACAAAATGTTATCTTTCTCATCCACCAATTTTGATAATTCCTGACTGTCATGTACTGCTGCACTGGTCGTACTGAACTTCGTTATCAGTTTGCTTTCCGCGTCTATTTTTACATGGTCTTTATATCCGTAATGCCGTTCCTTGTTTTTGGTCGCCCACCGGGCATCAATGTCCTTTTGTGACTTTTTATGCTTTTTCTTTTTTCCTTCCCATTCTTCAGGCACCTTGCCTTCCTTTATCTTCTGGTTTTCCGCCTTGCTGTTCCGCTGCCGCGGCGCATCCACAAAGGTCGCGTCCACTATGCTTCCGCTGTAGCTTATTATTTCCTGCTCCTCAAGCTGCCTGACAAATCGGTAAAATATCGTATCCAATATGTTTGCCTTTACCAGTTCTTCCCGAAAATGCCATATCGTTTTCGCGTCGGGAACGGTATCGCACAGAGCCAATCCCAGAAACCGTTGAAAACTCAACCTGTCTTTTATTTGGTATTCGGCCTGATCGTCACTTACATTGTACAGTTTTTGCAATATCAGTATTTTAAACATCATTACGTAATCAAAGGGCGGTCTGCCTCCCGGCCCCTGCGCCTCTTTTTTCAACGTTTTATTTAATATCCCCCGAAAATTATCCCATTTAATGTATTTGTTTAATTTTTCCAGGGGATCGCCGAGCGCGCTTAATTCTTTAAGCCTATCATTTTCATCAAAAAATCCATGCTGTTTCATGAATTTATTTTATCACAGTTCAGCTTGTTTTTAAAGAGTTTTTAGAGATGCCCATATATAACAAAAGAGCATTTACCGGGTTGTTTTATTGTTACCGGATGTGTTTTTACTGTTTTTTTTGTCCACAATTCAGGAAAGGATTTCTTTTATTTTGTGCAGGATTTCCCGGATTTTTTCGGGTTCCCCGCCCTCAACTTCCCCAATAAGTTTTTTTATGGTGTTGAAGGCAGACCTTTCTTTCTTTTCCTGGTCGATTCTAGCCCGCTGCTGTTGTACTGCCGCCTTGATTTTCATAAAGTCTTTTGACTCTGGCGGCTTAAGGGGGTTCGCATTGTTATCGGCTAACTTCCGAAGAGTTCCGCGCTTTATCCTGAACGTGGTTTCTATTGGTTCCCAGAATCCACCGGGAACATACTCTACATTACTACCAATCCATTTGAAGTATTCGGCGAGGCTCGTTTTGCTCTTAACCCATTCGTATTGGTCAAAGGCGTCATGTTTAACCACACCCTCCTCAATGAGTATGCCAATATCAGCGCGGAACTGGGGGAAGCTTATAAAGCAACGGGTGATATCCTCCATTTCTTTTTCGTCGTCCCCGTTGCCGAATATCCACATTTTGGTTCCCCCTAAACCGCTCTGGCCTCTAAAGGCAGAATATCCCCGAACGCCTCCACCTGCGCCTGTTGCATCTTTTGGCGGTCACCGTCAAGAACATGATCAGAATAATGATCCAGCATGACTAAAGATTTATGGCCGGTTTGTTTTTGCAGCAGTTTTTCATCAATACGGGGCCTCTTGTATGCCGTGAAAAAATGCCTCCAAGCGTGGAAAGTATAGACCTTCGCGGTTTCCATGGACATACCGGTCTGAACAAGGGCGTCCCGGAGGTCATCAAGCAGGAGCCGCTCTTCAAGGGGCTTGTCCGCTTTCAGGGCTGCCCAGAATATAAATGAATCCATGTTACAGCCATGCGGGTTTTGCGCGGCCAGATTCATCATGTCCCTGATGATGCCGGGGAAAGGCAGCTCCACCCGCCGGGGTTCATTGTTCTTGGTTTCCTTAAGCCCTTCGAGGCGGTTGAAGGAATGGCGGATATAGAGGCAGTCCTGCCCCATGTCCTGAACCCGCAAGGCTTTTATTTCCCCGGAGCGCAGTCCCGTGACTGCCGCAAGCAGATTCCCCAGCCGGGTACGTTCATCCTTCCATGATGCGCGGAATACTGCCGCCGCCTGTTCGGGGCTGAGGATCTGCCGTTCCTTCGTCTTCCCGGAAAACCAGATAATCCCTGCGGATACATCCTTTTCTATCATTTCCCGGTTGAACGCCCATTTCAGGGCGATGGTACCGGCCCGGATAACCATGTTTTTCCAGGGGGCCGATGTTTCCTGACTCCCTATGGAATCGATAAAGGCGTTCAAGTCCTGCCGGGTTATCTCCCCCAAAAGGCGGCCAGAAAAATAGGGCTTCCAGCATCGTTCCACTGCCCGGGCCATTTGGCGGCAGTGGGTTTCGTGGAGGCTGTGTTTTTTGCGAAGTTTTTCTTGGACATAGGGGCTGCGCTTCCAGTCCCAGAACTCGGTGAGGAATTCAATCAGATCCCGGGCCTTGTCTGTGCCGGTCAGGATATACCCCTTCAAAAAGCCCATGCGTTTAAGCTCTTTCAGGATGGTTTCGGCTTCCCGCTCGGTGGATATGCCATGAACCAGGCTTTTCAGGGAAAGCTGCTTGACCTGGACCTTTTCCTGCTTTTGGGGGATGCCCTCTTGAAGCCACTGGAAAGCCACTTTGAAGGCTTCCGCCTCCGTGGCTTTTTTGGTTGAGACAGGCGGCATAAATTTTCCGGTTTCGTCTTTGAAAGCCACTGAATAACAGGGCCGGTTAGCCCTTTTGAAAATGGAGAACGGATAATTGTTCACGTTCACACCCTCCGGAAACGGCATTGAGAACGGCTTTTTGTGTCGTTCTATGTGTCGTTTTTTTCCGTATAGGATAATGAACGCCCTCTGTAAGGGTAGTTCAATTTGTAATTCCTTGCAACGCAAGGAATTAACTCACTTTGGGGAGTGGAGGATTCGAACCTTCGAAGGCTGAGCCAACAGATTTACAGGCTCGACCAGACTACCTCATAATGCTATATAGAGCCTTATTATGTCCTCTCAGGCTTATTTTACCCTCAAAAATAAAAGGATTTCAAGTGTTTTATGGGACTTTATGGTACTTTCTCTGGTCCTATGGAGCTATATGATGTCAAAATTTTGGCATGGTTTTGGCATAGCTTTTCAGATTTTTACCCTCGTGAATAACCTAATTTATTATTTTGTAATATCAATGAAAATACATAATCAAAATTTCAGCCGTTTTCAATTTCTGTCTTTTTTGATAAAATTATATTTGGAGAAGTAATGGACATACAAAAAATTTACCTTGAAACTACCATGTTCAGTTTTTATCACGAGGAGCGGACTAAGCAAGGTTATATCAGTTTGAAGGAAGATACCCGAAAAGTATTTGACCTTATAAAAACAGGCAAATATGAAGCGTATACATCAACTGTAACAACTGATGAAATAATTAAGGAAACTAACCTTGAAAAAAGGGGGAAAATGGCTTCTCTCATTACTGAATTTGGCGTTAAAATCCTTGTAGAATCCGTTGAGGCCAAGCGTCTTGCAGAGCTTTATCTGCGGGAAAAGGTTGTTCCTGAATCCGAACCGATTGATGCGGCGCATATTGCAATAACAACCGCCAATGGCATAGACTTTATAGTGAGCCTGAATTTTGAGCATATAGTCCGGCCTTGGACGATTGAGCGGGTTCGCCGGATAAATTTGCAGCATGGATACAAGCCCATTGGAATCTATAAACCTGCGGAGGTTTTGGTATTATGAAAACTATCGAAGAATATATGAATGATCCTGATATTCAAGCCATGCCCGAATATTTGCGGGAAATTCATGCGGCCCGCCGTCTGATTCAGGATGAGACTGTCGGAATGTCAGCCGAAGAAGAAGCGGAATACCATCGGAAAAAGACAGATGAACTCTTTGTCAGTTTGGGACTTCCCCAACCCCAATATGTTGATTTTTCCGGTCAAGGCCACTTGGAACCTCACGAGACTACCTTATCAGCCGGAAAGCCAGCATAGTAGTACAAAGCCTCATGATCAAAGCCTGCCGGATTTATCCGAGCGGGCCACAGGGGTTTGGGGGTGTATGCCCCCATTCGGCGGTAAGGTTTTAGGCGTACCGCAAAAAAGTCATTTACCGCCATCAGGAATATACTCAATAATTTCCCCAGGCTGGCAGTTTAAGGCAGAGCATAGGCGTTCCAATATTTTGCCATCAACAGGTTGATTTTTTGACATCTTTGCCAAGGTCATTGTGCTTATATCAGCAATAGTATACAAGTCAGTTTTCTTCATACCTTTTTGAGCAAGTTGAACCCATAAAGGTCTGTAACTTATTCCCATATCATTTTCCTATCTTGAAGATTATATATATTTTATCAGTTTTTTCAAATAATTTCTATAAAAATACAAATATTTCTCTTGACAATTATATGCAATTACATATATTATATATGTTATAGCTGATATTAAGGAGTATAATATGAAATTCAATTCATCGGTTTTTGAAAAACTTTTGTTCCCCCTCAACAAAAAAGCGTATGGGGAACTGCAAAAAGCGGTTGACGGCATCGACCGCAACAACCC
Source organism: Leadbettera azotonutricia ZAS-9 (assembly GCF_000214355.1). Lineage (GTDB taxonomy): Bacteria > Spirochaetota > Spirochaetia > Treponematales > Breznakiellaceae > Leadbettera > Leadbettera azotonutricia. The sequence continues at coordinate 2,108,797 of NC_015577.1, forward strand.
CGGCAAACTTAAGGAAATGCTTGAAAACTACCAGAACGCCGCCACCGAAAGCACCCTCAAGGAAGAATGGAGGCCGGGGGCCGCAAACCAGACCAAGTATCCGACCTTGAATATCACCATCTACTTTGATCCCTCTACAGACCACAAAATCTCGACCCTCCATAAGGCCAGTGATTACCGCATCATCGTTGACTATGAGGAAAAAACGCCAGCCTTATATACCGGAAATCATCTTGTCGTGGGTTTCCACCATAAGGGGGTACTTAACTCCTTCATTGTACCTATGGAGTACCTTTTTGGGTTTGGCGAGACGGCGGTGCTGAAACAGGGATCATACCAGCTTTATTCCCATACCCTGCTTCCCGAAGAAAGCCAGTACGAAACAGCATACCCCCTCATGCAAAATCCCCTTCCCGACATTAACCAGAAAGGGCTATACAGGGCTCAGAAAGCCCATCAGGAGAAATCCTCTATTTATGTGGGCATAACAAAGCGGACATGGCAGGAACGGTACAAACAGCATTGCTACGCCACCATGAAGGGTTCAAACCTTCTGTTCCATCGTGCCTTGAGGGGAGAATTCTTCAAAATCAAAGTGCTGGAACATATTGTGGAAAGGGCAGGGCTTACCGAAACCCAAGCCCTTGACCTTGAAGAAACAGAAGTAGAGAACCGCTCCCTTTCTTCCCTGTACCAGAAAGGCTTGAACATGATCCCCGGCGGCAAAGCAGGATTGCAGTGTATCAGCCATTTTGCCAAGCGGACAGGCTACACCCTTGTCCAAGAGCTTAACGCCGATAACATGGAAGCCGTTTTATTGGAAGTCCAGAAGCATACGCTAGAGCGGAATTTTCATACTTCCGATATGAAGCTGGTCAACGAGAAAATTGCCAAACTATGGGCTGAAAATATGGATTTCAGGGTCAAGGTCATGACCGGACAGCACAATCGGTTTTCCTTCCGGCAGATACAGTCGGCCCGAATATGGGACGCTTCCGGCTGGACGCATGACAAGATACTGGAAAACCTTGTGAAAATTGAAAACCGGAAAATCGGCATGGATCAGCTTGAACGGCTGCTTGATGGAAAAACTTACACATCCATACCGGAGGTATTGATGTAAGCTGGTACAATCAAGGCATAGCAGAGTTCATCCGTCTCATTTTGAATAAATTATCCATTTGGCTTCCGGGGAAATATTCTTATTGGAAACATTTATGACATTATTTGTTTCCAAGATAGAAATAATGTTCCAGCCTTTTTTTAAGCTATAATTTACTCGCCATGATTTTTCCGGATAGTCAACATCTTGATAAGAATCCTTAAAAGTAACATCCCCATCGGAATAGGCAATATCAAAATAGTCACTATAGGGGTACCCTATTCCAATATCCGTAAATCTGAGACACAAGGCAATTGTTTCATCTTTTCTGGTTTCAAGCCGAATATTCCCGGACAATACATTTGGATCAGATTCTTTGGTAGCTGTTTCGGTATCACTGGATCGGTACAATTCCAGAGCCGAAGGAGGGATCGTAACAGTAAGAACGCCGTCTTGGATATAACCTACCTTTACAGGTTTTGTATTGAAATTGTAATTTATAATTTCCGGCGTATCCTTGGTTCTGCCAGGAACCTTAATAGTCGCCTTGCTATCAGCGACTGCTTCATAAAGCGGTGCACTAATAACAAGGTTTCCGTCCCCATCGACCGAAATACCAGCCGTATTGGGCTTGGAATCAAGTTGGGCACTTTGTCCCTGCCCTCCGCCGGAACAGGCCGTAAAGGACAACAGCATGACCATTACTGTCAGAAAAATCATGTTTATTCGCATTATAACTTCACTCCATTGGGTCAGATCATTATCATCCTTCAAAGCTCGCTTGAAGAAAGTACTTACTCTCCACCGGCGCTTTCGGAACCCCCGCATGGAAGCTCTAGTAATATAGAATTCGCGGGGATACCTTCTTCATTTATGGCATAAGGGAAGTATATTATACTTATACCCCAGAAAGTGGTAAATTCTGTTGACGGAAAATAATCTTCTGCCCCAAAATAAGCAAAATAAATCCCATCCTCATATCCACTTTTTTCTGGCTCTGGGGCTTCACCAAGCTTTTTTTGCCAAGCACTAACATATTGATCAAAAATGGATTTACTGCAATTTGTCCACAGGACAGATAAACTCTCACTGTTATCATCCATATAGTATGAATGATAACTGCCCCCTGATGGGACAACGAAATCCTCTGCCCCTATAGCTTCAAAAGCGTCTGCTACTTCATTAGGCACATCCGGATTACCGGAATTCCCTGAAGGATCATCAGAGCAAAAGGTTAGCCCAAACAAGCAAAATACAGCCATTAGAACAGTAAATACCACTTTGGGTTTCATAAATGCCTCCATAATAAAATTAAAAATCCGCTATAAGCAAGTTTATTTATAACTTATTTATAGCAAGTTGTCAACTCATTCTTAATCTTTAACATAAAAAACGGAGTATTTATGCCAACTAAACCCGAGGAAATACGAAAATCCCTTTCGTTGAATATTAAAAAGCACCGGAAACGGCTCAAAATTTCACAGGAAAAACTTGCAGAAATTACTGGATTAGCCGCTCAAACTATCAATGATATTGAAGGAGGTCGAAAATGGGTCAGTGATCGAACTTTGTCCAAAATCTCCAATGCTTTCGATATTGCCCCATTTTTATTGCTGGTTTCTGATGAAAGTACCATTGGTAAGCAGGAAGGTACTTCCCCAGTCGAGCTTTTATCGCTTCTTCGGGTGAACCTAAAGAAATCCGTTAGTCGGCAAATTGATACTGAGATTGATGAAATTTTTAAAGAGGAAATCCTTAGTAAATAGGTAATATACTAAGGTAAGCTCCAAGTAAACTTTGGCGCCTAATATTACGTATTCCTCACCCGTTGGATTTCCTCATATTTTTCCAATGAACGTTTTTCTTTATCCCGATATTCTCGTAATGCTTGATTTACGATTTCATTAAGATTAGTCGCCTTGACTACCGAAATTTTCTTAATGTCTTCATGCAAAGAGGGTTGAATAAGAAGGTTTAAGCGTTTCGTTTTATGTTCCATTCCATCCTTGCCCCTTGTAGGATGTGTCTTAGGAGGGGTAGATTTTGGCATTGGTAAGGTTTCTTCATCTCTGGGAGAATCCTCACCATTGTTGAAACTAGCCATTCTTGTAATAAATTCATCCGCTGGATTGATATTAGTTCTTTTCTTCGGCATTTTTATCCTCCAAATATTCTCTTATAAAACTTGAATAATCATCCACAGCGTTGCTTTTAGGAGCTTCAAGAAAAATATCCGAACAAATAGCCTCTGCTTCTTTAATAGCAACGCATTCACGGATGCGGGATTTAAATACCTTTGTATTGAGTTTATCCGCCGCTTTTTCAAATTTTTCAGTGAATTCACCACTTATATTTGTATGGTTAAACCTTGTAATCAGTATACCTGCAATTTTTAAATTTTGATTGCAATACTTTTTCACGCTTTCCAATGTCTGTGAAAAATCTGCAAGACCTTGGAGGCTGTAAATATCCGGCTGTGAGGGTATTATTAAATCCTCACAAGCCGTAAAGGCATTTATTGTTAAAATACTAAGGGCTGGCGGAGTATCAATTACAATATAATCATACTGGTCCTTTATTTCTGCCAAGGCTTCTCTAAGCAAAAATTCCGATCCCACCTTATTAATCTTCTTATCCGCACTTGATAATAATGGGGTTGAAGACAGGCAATCGCCATAATGTACTTTTTGTATGGCTTCTGAAATGGACATTTCCTGCAATAATACATCCATGATAGTTCCCTCTTTATTTACAGCTTGCAACGTATGTGTCATATTGCATTGTGGATCAAGGTCTATAAATAAGACTTTCTTTTTCAGATAGTACATAGCTTGACCAAAAGTATTAGCTGTACTGGTTTTCGCGACGCCACCTTTCTGATTTGCGAATACAACGATTTTTCCCATAAATTTACTCCTTATACATAATATGTGTATCTGATGTATATTCTGTATATTGTGTATACAAAATATTTAAATACTCTCTACGCCCTTCTGTTCTAAAAATCCTATCAGGAAAGACTTTATGGATAGGTCGATACATTTTGCGATTTCTAAAAACAAAATCAATGGCGGCCCCTTCTCGATGTTCCAGAAGGGAATTTTTAATACTTTCTGGGCAAAAGGAATCCGTTTTCAAATTGCTTTTACGGATCATGATGTTTTTGTAAGAAACTTTTGCAATTTTCAATAAATATAGTGTGTATAAGATGCATCTTATGTGTATTGTGTATGTAATGTACACTATGTATAATTTAAAAACATATAATATTTGAGCTTCATAGTAGTAAAATCTGTATATTACATAGGTATTAAATTGTTTAAACAGTGGCTTTGAAAAAGCCACTAACTTACTAGGGACTTTTTCAAAGTCCCGTAAGCCAAAGGGTTTCACCCTCTGGACTCCCACAAACAACAGCAGCACCTTACTACATAATTTCATATTTTTCTTCCTCCGCCAAGATTTATCTGTGAGCTTAATATTCTGACCATTTTTCTTTCCCTTATCGCAGATATCTCTTCTATTGGTTTCTCAGCCAAATCCTTTTCCGCAGTTTCCGCTCGAAACTTCATTTTTTCATATTCAAACTTTAAAGTGGTATGCTTTGTGTTTAACTCCTTATAGTCGATGATCAACTTTTGAAAAGCGGCCTTAATGCCATTAAAGAAGTCGGTAATAGTTTCCTGAACCCCATCCCGCCAAGATTGTTTGTTCATCAATGGAGGATCAGGAATTTGAGGAATTTCATATTTAAAGGCTTTTTCGCTTTCGTCCAAAACCTTCAATTTGTTTATTATCTCAATATTCTGCTTTATATTCGCTTTCTGAGTTTCCACCATCACTTGCTTTAAATGCTCCGTTTCCGCTATCTCACGGCTTAAAGTTTCTTCCTTTTGCCGGTTTGAATTAATAAGCCCTTCAAGCTCCTTTTCCTTTTGTTGAATCTTCCCAAGATAGGTTTCTTCATTATGTTTATACTCCCCAAGCGAGACATGCCTTGCCCTTGAGCCTTCTTTACCACGCCCCAAACCAAAATTTTTACCAACCATTTCATATAAATCCGTATGTAGTGCCTTTATATCTTTTATCCCGCCAATGAAATCAGATGATGAATATTTACAGCCGGATTTATCAAAGACCAAAGGTATACAAAATATTTAAATACTCTCTACGCCCTTCTGTTCTAAAAATCCTATCAGGAAAGACTTTATGGATAGGTCGATACATTTTGCGATTTCTAAAAACAAAATCAATGGCGGCCCCTTCTCGATGTTCCAGAAGGGAATTTTTAATACTTTCTGGGCAAAAGGAATCCGTTTTCAAATTGCTTTTACGGATCATGATGTTTTTGTAAGAAACTTTTGCAATTTTCAATAAATATAGTGTGTATAAGATGCATCTTATGTGTATTGTGTATGTAATGTACACTATGTATAATTTAAAAACATATAATATTTGAGCTTCATAGTAGTAAAATCTGTATATTACATAGGTATTAAATTGTTTAAACAGTGGCTTTGAAAAAGCCACTAACTTACTAGGGACTTTTTCAAAGTCCCGTAAGCCAAAGGGTTTCACCCTCTGGACTCCCACAAACAACAGCAGCACCTTACTACATAATTTCATATTTTTCTTCCTCCGCCAAGATTTATCTGTGAGCTTAATATTCTGACCATTTTTCTTTCCCTTATCGCAGATATCTCTTCTATTGGTTTCTCAGCCAAATCCTTTTCCGCAGTTTCCGCTCGAAACTTCATTTTTTCATATTCAAACTTTAAAGTGGTATGCTTTGTGTTTAACTCCTTATAGTCGATGATCAACTTTTGAAAAGCGGCCTTAATGCCATTAAAGAAGTCGGTAATAGTTTCCTGAACCCCATCCCGCCAAGATTGTTTGTTCATCAATGGAGGATCAGGAATTTGAGGAATTTCATATTTAAAGGCTTTTTCGCTTTCGTCCAAAACCTTCAATTTGTTTATTATCTCAATATTCTGCTTTATATTCGCTTTCTGAGTTTCCACCATCACTTGCTTTAAATGCTCCGTTTCCGCTATCTCACGGCTTAAAGTTTCTTCCTTTTGCCGGTTTGAATTAATAAGCCCTTCAAGCTCCTTTTCCTTTTGTTGAATCTTCCCAAGATAGGTTTCTTCATTATGTTTATACTCCCCAAGCGAGACATGCCTTGCCCTTGAGCCTTCTTTACCACGCCCCAAACCAAAATTTTTACCAACCATTTCATATAAATCCGTATGTAGTGCCTTTATATCTTTTATCCCGCCAATGAAATCAGATGATGAATATTTACAGCCGGATTTATCAAAGACCAAAGGTATACAGAATATATGTATATGCGGCGTTGTCTCGTCAAAATGAATCGCATAGGTAATGATTACATCCCCATATTTGACTTTCACAAATTCAACAATCTCATTAAAATGCTTCCTGACAGTTTCATATTCTTTTTTATCAGTTTCCCAATTCTTGCAAAACTCATGGCTATACGAAAAAACAAACTCTATCATTTTACTGGCATTTTTTTGAATTTTCCGCTTTGAGGTGATGAGTTTCATTTTCTCCCTATAAATATTTTGAAGCTCGTCTATCGTCCTTGCTCCGCCATAAATATTATATTCTGACCGTTCAGGATCTATATATTCGTCTAAATAAGTCTTTTGCCTTAAATTATGAAGCAGGCAATTTTTCACACCTGTCCAAGTCTTCCGTCGCTCAAACCGTACAACTTGATAATGATTTTCCATTACTTTGCCCCTTGATTGGTATTTTCATTGTTTCCGATAGTTACAACAGGAATTTTGTCTCCAATCAACGCCAAATTAACTAATTCATTTTCCCCTAGAGAGAGTGAATTAGTTAATTTATTGGCTGACCATAACCCACGGCTTGTCTTTGTAACAAAACCCATATTACCCATTCTTTTTAGGATATTGATGGTATTCTGTTCCGACTTTCCAGCCTTTTTAGCAATATCTGATGTTTCAAGAGATTCAGGAGCTGACTGTTGTAAAATATCGATTATTATTTGTTGATCAACAGAAAGCAATTTATTCTTTGGGGCATTGCCTGTTTTAGTCCATATGCATAACTTCTTATCCCAGTTTAGCGCCCAATGTATGTCCTCAATATCCCGCCCGGTAGCTCTTAGGAAACCTTCACTGCTTTCTCGCTTCCGCGTCAGGGTTATTGTGCAGTCAGCGGTTCCATTAATCCCCATACTTCCAAGACCGCCATCCATCCAGTCTCCTGTACCACTCTCAACACCTTTACGTGTATGGTGAATTGCTATAATGGCAATTCCTAATTCATCTGCTATGCTTTTCAATAAACCCAAAGCCTTTACAACCTCCCCATAGGCATTGAGATCAGAAATTTTAGCAAATTTCTGCAAAGTATCAATAATTACTACTTTGTATTTAGGTTTATCTTGCAAATAAGTTTTTAATTTAATTATTTCTTTTTCCCAGGTTGTTTCAAGCCAGGCATCATTGAATACAACAATACCAAGTTTTGTAAGCCGTCGTTGAATTCTTGCTTCTGTATCTTCCAAGGCGAAATAAATAATGCCAAGTTTCTGTACTGCCAACTCCCCAAGGAAATGGCTGCCGTTGTCAATATCAATTGCAAGTTGGAGAACAAACCAGCTTTTCCCGATTTTTGATGCGCCCAAGACAAGCGTCAGTCCATTTGTTATTAACTTTTCCACGACCCAAATTGCTGTGGGGAACACTTTTTGCATTAAATCCTTAAATAGGATTCCCATTTTTTCCCTCCATTAGATTATTTTTTCTTTTAATGTTTTCATCTTTTCCCTCATCAACAATACTTGAATCCTTAGTATAAAAGTCATACTTCACCAGCCTACCATCATAGAAAAAAAAATTCAATCTCTAGGCTTCCATAAAAGGGTCTCTCATTTTTGATTCTTTCAATCAATTTTATCCAAAAGCTATTTTCCATTTTTTACACATCCTACCATATGTGATTTAATATAAGCTATTAATGTTTCCTGGTAAAACCTTACGCTTCTTCCATATCGGATACGAGGAAGTTCATCTTCACTGATCTTATCTAAAGATGCTATAGACATGTTCAGATAGACTGAAGTCTCCTTGCGATCTAGCACAGGCTTGGTCGTGTCAAGCATAATTCTTTTTTTTCTCATTTTTGTGTAACATCATACACCTCCCTAAAGTATACCCTACGTTTCTATAAAACGCATTGTTATTTGAGAAGGTAGCATAGATAAAAGAAAATAGGTTACAAAATCAATTGTAAGATTTATGTAAAATTATTTTCCTTTTATTATATCATTAATTATGCTATATTTCACGGGCGCACCCCTATTATTATTTTGTAACATTTCTGTTGTTAATACTATAATCTCATTATTATCTAACCATGAAAAAAAGTAAGCAATGATACTATAATTAGGATGCTTTTTACGTTTAGCATGATCACTTAAATAGTTTACGAAACAACCTATATCAATATTCCAGATAAAACCAGTATTTGTTTCAAAAATAATTCTGTTAGATTTAAACCTTTCTAAATGTAGCCTAAAATCTGGAAAAAAATTAAAAACTGCATCTTTTTTATATACTGGTATAATCTCTTTGTTTTGGGAATTTGCTTCCCGAATTAATAATCTTTCTTTTTCTTGCTTTATATCATCCAAGAATTTTTTTTAATTCACGATCCGGTTTAAGTGTTACATATTTTTGTAAAAAAATGATAATAGCGGATTCTTAAAAAACAATTTAATTGAAACCTTTTTATAAAAGATGAATGGAATATAAACAATATTATCTGGAGTATATTGAAAAAGGTCATAAAGAATTGAATTATATCTGGCGAAATAGTCACTTATAATTCTTCTTTGATTTTTTAAATCTTTTAAATTTAAAATCTTATTTCTAAAATTAAGCTCCCAAGGCTTTTCTGATTCTGCTGCCTTGATATATTCATTTCTTTTCATAGCTTCAGCCGGATTTAACCTTTCAGTATGCTGTTTTGCACTATCTATTATAGATTTACAATATTTATATAACTCATCAAAGTCATGTAAAAATTTATAATATGTATAAATTATATATGAAAGATAAAATTCATATTTATCCAGCTGTGATAAAATTTCAGTATCATTATAACTAGATGCATTCCAATCTCTTAGATACGAACGAAGATTAAGATCATCTTTAGGCATATACAACCTACCTCATTATCAAGAATACTATGTATTATGGAGTCTTTATTTACCTTATTCAAGCATCCTGAGTTGTATGGCATCTTGCCTTACTGAGCCTTATGCAACTCCTCAATCCTCGGTCGAAGCCCCTGCTTTATAGCCTCTGCCATCTTGTCAAAGGTCTCTGTATCAAAATGCCTCGCATAATAGTCAAATAAAAATCCAGTTTTATGTCCAAGAATAGCCATTGCAATAGCCCGAGGGGTATTCGCTTGTGCGAGGTTTTTAGCGCAATAGTGACGCCAGCTATGAAAAACTATATTCCTTTCCTTACGTTTTTTGTCATCTATTTGGATTTTTTCAAGCATGGCATGATAGTCTTTTTCTATCTGCTTGTTGTCATAGGGAATATCCTTATTTATTCCAGGGAATAAAAAACTTTCTGACCGATAAAGTCCCCCGAATTGTTTAATATAGACAATAAATTCTTCATGCAATTCAGGCAAAATAGGAATTTTACGCTGTTCCTGTGTTTTAGTGCATTTCAAGCCGCCGTCAACTTTACTCCAACTGTGTTCAACGTTAATCCTATCCTTTAAAATATCGCAAACCCGAAGTGCCCGAATTTCGCCCATGCGCATACCGGTTTGAGAAGCAATAAGGTTCACCAGTCGGGAACGAGGATCACGCCATTCCAGTTTGAATAAATTTTCAACTTCATTTCGTTCTAAGATGCCCCGTCTTTCTGGTTCCCCCCATGCCCTAAAAACCGCATCAAAATCAAAATGTTTTATCATTTTTTTTGCTTTGGCATACCGCAACGCCTTTACGGCAACATTCCGGGCTTGGTTAATTGTACTTGCTGACAATTTCTTCTCTTGTTTTAGATATACTAAAAAACTTACAAATTTTAGTTCTTCAATTTTGTAGAGTAATATATTACCAAAATAGTCGGAATAATATCGTACTACCAGCTTTTGCTGTTCTTGGGCATGAGCACGGTGAGGCTCCTTCCCCATGGTTTGAAGTTCTTTAAAATACTCGGAAGTGTCAAAATCCCAAAAGCCAGTAAGGAAATCACAAAAACTCATTGATCTGGCAGTTTTGGAGATTGGAGGCTCATCATCGGGAAGCCCATTGGCCAGCCATTCCTGCGCTATGGCATCGGCTTTTTTCTCGTCCGGTGTCCTGGTAGTCCGGGTTTTCTCCTGCTGGCTGGTATCGGTGTCCATAAAAATGGCAGACCAGTTGCCGCCGGGCTTCCGCCGGCGTAAATAATAACGGCGCATTTTCCGCTCCTTTTGGCACCGTTTTGGCACCAGAGAGGAAAAACACGCCGTTGGTGGTGGTAGTGCTTTTTCTATAAACCCTAATTCCTTACAACGTAAGAAATTACACATTTTGGGGAGTGGAGGATTTGAACCTTCGAAGGCTGAGCCAACAGATTTACAGTCTGCCCCGTTTGACCACTCTGGAAACTCCCCAATAATTTCAAAAACCTATTGCCCGCTCTTAGGCTTCAGCCATCTTCCGGAATCGAACCGAAGACCTACTGATTACAAGTCAATCGCTCTACCAACTGAGCTAAGATGGCAACTTTCTTCTACGCCCTCAAGGACTCCTCAAGGGAATTGAACTATAACCCAAGACGGAATAAATGTCAACAATCTACAACTCCGCCCCTCGCCGAGAATGCTTGGCCGCGATAATAGCTCAGGTTATTTGCTCCAGGTCATTGTGGACCACTTCGAAGGCTTCCACTACACGGGGGTCAAAATGGCTGCCTTTGCCTTCGAGGATGATGCGGCAGACTTCATCATGGGACATGCGAGAGCGGTACACGCGGTCGTTGGAGAGGGCGTCGTACACGTCGGCGACTGCCATAATGCGACCTGAGAGGGGGATGTCGTCACCTTTAAGGCCGGCGGGGTAGCCTTGGCCGTTGAATTTCTCATGGTGGGAGGCGGCTATCATGCGGGCATACTGGAGGTAGCGCTGGTTGGGGGTGCGGGCGTGAAGATGGAAAAGCATTTCGGCGCCCATGGCAGCGTGCTTCTTCATAGCGGCGAATTCGGCGTCGTCCAGCTTGCCGGGCTTGAGGAGTATGCGGTCGCTTACGGCTATTTTCCCTATATCATGGAGGGGGGAGCCGCGCACAATAAGCTCCAGCCCCTCTTCGCTCAGCTCGCCTGGAAAGGCACCCATTTTAAGGAGTTCCCTGCCCAGGCGCTCCACATATTTGGAGGTCCTGGTCACATGGCCCCCGGTGTTCTCATCCCTGCATTCTATAAGCTCTGCGAAGGCAACCGCCATGCTGTCCGAGATGGAACTGACAGTGTATTCAAGCTGGACCTGGTAGGATGAGAACCTGAGGTGGAGCTCTATGCGGTGGATAAGGATATTCTTCTCTATAGGCTTGGTGATGAAATCCCTGGCCCCGGACTTAAGGCCTTTGACCTCGGTTTCTGAATCTATGTTGCCGGTAAGGAAAATTACCGGTATGCGGCTTAAGGCGGGGTTATGCCTCAGTTTATCCATAACCTCAAAGCCGTTCATGCCGGACATTTCTATATCAAGAAGGATGAGATCGGGCCGCTGCCTGGCACAGATCTGCAGGGCAGATTCCCCGGATTTAGCCAGGGATACTTCATAATTCCCCGCCAATTGGGCATCTATCTGTTTGAGGCTTGAAAGGTTGTCATCAACTACAAGGATTTGCTTCAACCTAAAGGCCCCTTGGTCTCAACTTTATTCGCAGCGTGCAATTCTATGCCGAGTTTTTCAAACTTGCTGCTTATGGATTTAAAAACATCCACAATGCGGGGGTCAAACTGGGTCCCCGAGCCATTGATGATGACCTCGCAGGCTTCAGCATGGCTCAATGCAGGGCGGTAGATCCGATCTGTCATGCAGCCGTCGTACACGTTGATCACTGACATGATGCGGCTGCAGAGGGGTATGCCTTCGCCACTGAGGCCGTAGGGGTAGCCTTCGCCATTGAACCATTCATGATGCCCTTCAGCTATCAGCTTGGCCATCTTAAAATAAGGCTGATTCGGGGTACGCTCCGAAATATTCTGGAGCACTTCGGCGCCTATGAGGGTATGCTTTTTCACTTCCTCATATTCCTCAGGGGTCAAGGTACCTTTCTTAAGCAGTATAGTGTCGCTAATCCCCATTTTCCCTATGTCATGAAAGGGGACGGCCCTGATCATCTGGGTTAGATCCATAAAGGTAAAAGACTGATCGACAATCCCCTGGTCCAGGATTTCTTTCCCCAATAATTCCATATATTTGCCGGCCCTCATCACATGGCCGGCTATGTTTTCGTCCTTGCATTCTATTAATTCAGCAAAAGAAGCCCCGATATTGTCCTCCAGCTCCTTAACCATTTTCTCCAGGTGAAGCTGATAGGCGGTAAACTGGAGGTGGAGCTCAATGCGATGGTACAAAATATCGGTATTTGCTGGTTTTAGGATAAAATCTACAGCTCCTGACTCCAAAGCCCTGATTTCCGTGGCCGAATCGCTGTTCCCTGTGAGGAAAATCACCGGAATTTGGCGCAAGGCCGGGTATTCCCTGATTTTGGCTATAGTTCTGAAGCCGTCCATGCCGGACATTTCAACATCCAGGAGTATCAAATCGGGCTTCTCTTTCCTGGCAATATCCAGCCCCATGGTGCCGGATTTGGCAAGATAGACTTCATAATCACCATGAAGCTGGGCGCCTATCTGCTTGAGGCTTGCTAAGTTGTCGTCCACCACCAGGATAGATTTCATGCCATTCGTATTATATACACATATTTAGATTTGTTAAATATGCATACGACCTCTATATTCTCCAATGGCGCTATTTTCTGTCCGGTCTTAGCACTTCAGCGCCATTGCGGTACACATGGGCGATTTCCTGATCCTCGTCCAGATAGCAATGAACAAGGATGCGGACAGTCCGTTCCAGCCCTCCCCGAATCCGGGCTTCCTGGACCGCGAAAAGGCTTGCCTCCCCCGCCCTTCCGCCCTGGCGCAGGGCTGCAGCAGGGTTCTTGGCATCCAGGTCGTCAGTCACAGAAAAAATGATGGAAACAATGTCCGCTTCCGGGAGCTGGTTGCGCCTCAAGAGTTCGTCGTAGAGTTCGACAACCTGCCTGGATATGTCCTTTTCCTCGTTAAGGCACTGGCAGGCGCCCCTGAGGCCGAAAAGCCTTTTATGCCCATTCATGCGGCATTGCCCCCTGCTGCAGCGATTATGAAAAAGGCCACGGCTGCTGCCGCGAAGCCAAAGGCCCCGAGGACAAGGTAGATTCCGCCGCCTCCAAGGAAGCGCAGCCAGCGGTTCCTGATGTACAGAATCAAATCCAGGGCAAACCCATAGAGGGCGCCTATCAAAAGCAGGAGCCCCAATACTGCGGCTATCCTGAGGAGTACCAGCTGGGTAGAATCCATAAAGCCCTGGGCAGTGCCTATGGCATAGAGAAAAAGGGTAATGAGGCACATGGAGAAGAAGAAAATCACTACCCTGCATGTAAGGATAGTAAGAAACTGATATTTAAAAGGCCGGTTCATGGCATCCTTAACAGGCTTGCTTGCAGGCAAGCCTTACATAGGTTATCATAAAAGGAAAACAAGAAGAAGGGGTCATGAAAAAATTTATTGCCATAGTGGTCATTTTGATTATCCTCGGAGGGGCGGGCTTCTTTTTCGGCTGGGCCCAGCTCGAAGTCCCCCCAGGATCTTACGGGGTCATACGGTCCAAACTATACGGCGTGGATCCCCAGGTTATAAAAGAAGGCGAATTCCGCTGGGTCTGGTTCAAGCTCATCCCTACCAATGTTGATATTCAAGCCTATAGCCTGGGGCGTATGAGCCGCGATTTGAAAAGCTCCGGCACCCTGCCCTCGGGGGATGTCTATGCGGATCTTGCAGGGCTTAAGGCAGATTTTTCCTGGGAAATCTCGGGGGAATTTTCATTCAGCCTGAAGCCGGATATCCTCCCTTCCCTTCTTGAAAGGGAAAACATCCAAGGCCAGGACAGCCTTGAAGCCTATGAAAAGGCCTATGCCGACAAAATTGAAGCCTTCGTCCTTCAAAGGCTCCAGACCTACGGCAGGGACGAGGCAAAACTGGCTGCCTTGCTCCTTTCCGGCAGCCTTCCCGAACTGGACAGCGCTGCCCAGGCAGCCTTCCCTGAAATCGAAAATTTTGCCTGCCTTGTAAGGGCTGCCAGGTATCCTGATTATGAACTCTACAACGCTGCCAAGGGCCTTTATGGCGAATACATAGCCCGGCAGCAGGCGACCCTGAGGGATGATGTAGCCAGGGGAGCGGAAGCCCGCATGCATGCCAGGCTGAGGCTTGATGAACTGGCCCAGTACGGGGAGCTTCTCACCAAATACCCCATACTGCTCCAGTATCTGACCCTGGAAAAAGATGTAAACCCCTCCCCGGCAGGCGGCGGGCAGTAACTTAAGCCCTAAAATTTTGTTTAGCCTATGAGTACGTTCCCATAGCTCGAAGGCTGTGATTGCCAACTTTTGCCTCTTTCGGTATAGTTAAAGGGGTGTTGAATATTTGCGCTACAGGAGTTTTGCATATGCGAAGGATCTGGATCCTTTTATTGATATTGGCTTTGGCTGGACTACCCCTATATGCCCAGGAGGATGGGGACGAGCCGGGCGGAGGGGGGAATCCTCCGGCGCCTCCCATAGAATCCGACTGGGATGCTTTTACACCGGATCTCTATGCCCGGGGGGACAAAACCTTTGTCATAAGCCTGGGCGTTCTGATCCCCACCGTGTTCACAGGTTCCGGGCTGCATGGGAACGAAGACAATATCAAACTGGGCGGCACAGGCTCCCTGGCATTCAATTATTTCCTGGGCGCCCACCTCTTTGTAGGCGGGGAGCTGGGGGGCATGTTTGCCAGCACCTTGGGGAAGAATATGCTCTTCATAGTTCCTTTTGGCCTTCGGGTGGGGTATCAATTCATAGTAAAACGCTTTGAATTCCCCATTTCGTTGATGATTGGGGCCTCCCCTACAAAATACCTGGATCAGGGCTACTTTGGAATGATCATTAAGCCCGGTGCGTCGGCTTATTTCAGGTTTAATTCGGACTGGTCTTTTGGGCTAAACACCAACTGGTGGATGGTGCCCCAGTGGCCTAAGGACGGCGAAAATGTTTTCGGGAATTTCCTGGAAGTCACCCTTTCGGCCCGGTATCATTTCTAACGAGGTTAATGTATATGACAAAACGCTTTGGAGGAAAGCTTAGGGCTTTCGCCTTTTTGCTTCCCCTCATTATGGCCCTGGCCCTGTCATGCGCGCAGGACTCGATTTTTTCAGGCATCGCCGCCGAGCAGGAACCCAAAGACCCCCGCATCGCCGGCACCCCCGCAAATATCGTTGCCATAGGCAATGCGGTCTACGCGGCCAGCATAGGCTCAGGAACCATACACAAATATGAGGGAGGCTGGAGCACATTCGGAAGCAACGGGGGAAGGGTCATAGGCCTTGCGTCTGATGGGACAGACCTCTATGCCCTGACCGGCGGCGACCGGATGAACGCCTCCCTGAAAAAATACCCTGTTTCCGGTGAAACCTGGAGCACTATCGGCAAGGGGGATGCGGAGGGCTTTTCGCTCCAATACATTTACGGCGCCGGCGAGAGACTCTTTGCCGGGGGAAGCCAGGGCGGCAATTGGAAGGTTTTTTACACTGATGGCGCCGCCGATCTCCAGGAGGTCCCGGATATGCCTGCCAATAGTTCTTCCCAGCTCAGCGGGGCTGCGGCGGATGGTTCCGGAAATTTCTATATCGCGACCTTTGGAAACGGGATATTTATAACGGATCTTCTCAGCGGTACAGCGCAAGTCGCCGCAGGCGCGCAGGTAACAGGGATTCTGAATGTGAATGGCGTTATTACAGCGGTTACCAGGGGCGGTCAGATACTTGCGTATGATGGTTCAGATTTTATAGCCATATCTACAGGCGGCCCAAACTATACCGGGGGCATGTCAATCTGGAAGGAATATATAAATACAGGCACTGAAGTTGCTCCCGCAGGGGTGTGGGAGTCCAAACTCCTGCTTCTGGGAATGCAGAGCAGAAGCAGCTACAGCAAGGGGTACAGGGAAATAGAACTGGATTCAGCAGGGAAGCCGTTCATGCCGCCTATCCATGTCGAGGTGAACTCTCCGGGCAGCATAATCCCGTCCAGCGTCGCCCTGGAGGATCGCAAAAAATACGATGCCAGCATCGCGCGGTATTCGGTGTTCCATATACTCCAGGTTCCCAGAGAACCGGTGATCTTCGCCTCCACTGCCAACAACGGCCTCCAGTCCCTGAGGGGCGGCTTATGGAATGCCGAAGAATAAGCCTCTGCAAAGATAAATCCGCGTGAGCGATCTCTTTGCCTCGGGGGGGAATGCCGGGGAGCAGGGTCCTCTGGCGGACCGCATGAGGCCCCAAACCCTGGACGATGTCATAGGCCAGGATCATATAGTCGGCCCCGGAAGGCTCCTCCGCAGGGCAATACAGGCAGACCGCCTTTCTTCCCTGATTTTTTACGGCCCCCCGGGCACAGGCAAAACCAGCCTTGCCAGGGTCATTGCCAACACTACCCGCAGCACCTTCGAAAGCCTCAACGCCGTATTAACAGGCATTAAAGACATACGGGAAGTCATAGACCGCTCCGACGAAAGGCGGCGGCTCTACGGCAAGCGCACCATACTCTTTGTAGACGAAGTCCACCGCTGGAATAAAGCCCAGCAGGACGCGCTCCTCCCCTGGGTGGAGAACGGCACTGTGATCCTCATCGGGGCCACCACGGAAAACCCCTTTTTCGAGGTCAACCGCGCCCTGGTCTCACGAAGCCGCATTTTTCAGCTTAAACCTATTAAGTTAGAGGATCTACGAAAAGTCGCGGAACGCACCCTGACCGACAGGGAACGGGGCTATGGCAAATGGAAAGTGGTTTTCGAAGAAGGCGCCCTGGAACATCTTGTGGAAGTTTCAGGAGGCGATGCCCGGAGCCTTCTCAACGCCCTGGAGCTTTCAATAGAAACGTCCGTGCAAGACGGCAAAGCTGTTTTGCAATGGCCTCCCCCTCCGGGCGCCGAAATCAAGGTGAGCTTTGAGGCAGCCGAAGAAAGCATACAGCGCCGGGCGGTCCTCTACGACCGGGACGGCGATTACCATTTCGATACCATCAGCGCCTTCATCAAAAGCGTCAGGGGGAGCGACCCTGACGCTGCCCTTTACTGGCTTGCCAAAATGGTGAGGGCCGGCGAAGACCCTTCGTTTATTTTCAGGCGCATGATAATACTCGCAATGGAAGACGTGGGCCTGGCCGATCCCAATGCCATCAGGGAGGTCATGGCCTGCGCAGAAGCTTTTGACCGCATCGGTTTCCCCGAAGGGAATTTCGCCCTGTCCATGGCCTGCCTCTACCTTGCGACAGCCCCCAAATCCAATACCACTCTGGCCTTTTTCGATGCCCTTGCGGAAGTTGACAAGGAAGACGCGGAAGTGCCCAACCACCTGCGGGACGCAAGCAGAGACGCCGAAGGCTTCGGCCACGGCGAAGGCTATATCTATCCTCATGCGTACCGGGATCACTGGGCAGCCCAGCAGTACCTCCCCACGGCTCTCAAGGGCAAAACCTTCTATGCCCCTTCGACAGTAGGCTACGAAGGCCATATACGCGACGAAGTCCAGAAGAAGCGGGAAGTCCAGGCCGCAGTGATTTTAGGCGACATGAGCGAGAATGCAGCCAATGCCGCGGAAGGCGAAATCCTCACCTGGTCCGCAGCTTCGAAAGGCCGCGAAGGCTGGTTCAAGCGGCTCGAATCGGGCCGCAGCAGCCTGCTCCTTTCCGACAGGGACGCCATTCTGGGGGCTTCCGAAATTTCCCGGCACCACCGCATTCTAATTGCCCAGGCCAACGACGGCCTCCTCCTCTGGGAAAGCCTGAGACGCGCCCCCGAAGGTCTCTGCGCCGCCCTGGTCGATACCGAAGCCGCAAAAGAAGCCCTGCTTCGTTTTGCAGCGGCTTTGGATGAAGCTGAACAGCCCTTAATTAAGGTTCAAACCCCCGGGAACATGCCGGGCAATCTGCCTGATCCAAAAGAAGCGGAAGAAAATTTTTCCACATCCCAATTCGATCATATCTTTGCCCGCGAACCCTGGCGCAGGGTTGCTCCGGGGCCCGGGGCCTTTTCAGCCTTTGCCCTGCAGGCCAAAAAACTCCTGGCCCCAAAAGGCACTATTGTGCTGCTCCAGTCCCCTCCCCTTTTGGGCGAAAGGATTTCAAGGATATTGAGTGAAGAAACAATCGCCCAGGGAAGCGCAAAGAAAACAGCCCCCGTCCCTGCAAGCCTCGTCAAAAAACTTAAAAAGGCAGAGGAGAGCTTCTTTAACACTTTAGGCGACGATGCGGCCCGCTGGAATTGGGATGCCGCGCTGCTCGAAAAAAGCTTTACAGAAGCAGGATTCAAAACCTCCGTCACTCTGATAGAACAGAAAGAAGAACGCCTTCTTACCGCAAAGGATCTCCAGGCCTGGTTCGATCCTGCCCGCTCAAGCTGGGGCAGCAGCATCTTCCAGGCTCTGGGGGAAAAAGATTTCTACACCCTCAGGGATGCCTTGCAGGAACGCGTCAAGGAAGGCCCCATAGCCTGGCAGTGGAAGAGCGTGCTGATGAGCGCATCCGCTGCCAGGGAATAGCCAGTCAGTTCAGTTAGCGCTCCGGGCGGCGCTGGCTCCGGCGAGTTTGCCCGAGGTAAAGGCCCAGCCCTGGGCGAGACCGCCGTAAGTGACATAGGCTTTCTTCTCAGTGAGCAGGACCCCGAGGCAGTCCGTACCGGAAGCATAGAGCCCAGGTATTGGGGCGGTACTGCCTGAACGGAGAACCTGGAGGCTGGTGTTCACATCCAGGCCGCCAGTAGTGCTGTAGCAGTAAGGCGCCCCAAGGAATGCATAATAAGGGCCGCTGCTGCCCAGCGGAACGAGGAACTCCTTGGCTTTGTGGAAGTCTGCGTCAACCCCGGTATTGCAGTACCCATTGTACTTCTGTACCGTCGCCGCGAGCTTTGCCGGATCGATTTTTAACTGCCGGGCAAGACCTTCCAGGGTATCGGCCTTGCAGCTGATGCCGTGGGCAATCGCCGCATTGATAACCTCATCAATATTCGAGATGGGGTACCCCGTAGGAACCCCGCCCTGGCTTATAAAGGCCCCCACGGTTACAGTGTCGAAGCCTTTAGAGCGCACCTTGTCGATCTGATCCTGGGACCAGATTGAATAGAATTCAGGCCCGCCCTTCCAGGGTTCGAGGAAGCCAAGTCCCGACTCATCACTGAACCGTTCAGCCCGTTTGCTCACCGAAAGGACATTCCCGCTGATGGCCATGATCATCGGTATATCGTTAAGGGCATAAGGTCGATCCTGGCCATTGACCCGCACCGTGGTGGTTTCGAAATCGTGAATGAGTTGGCGGCCGCCGCCAATGTGAACAATAGGGGTCATTCCGATGTTGTAGGTTCCCGCGCCGATATTCAGGGCAGACTGGATCATCTTGCCGTCGTTCTGGTGCATACCGACCTGGTTCCAGGTACCCTGGAGGGGGAAGTACTTTTCGCTGAGCAGGGTGGAGGTCATTTCTCCATTACCGGCAAAACCACCAGTGGCCAGCACTACTGATTTGGCGTTGATGATATACTCGGTACCATCTACACTCCTGGCTTTGGCTCCGACAACCTTGCCCCCGGCCTGATCGTAGATCAGCTCGTAAGCTTCAGTCTCCAGCATGTATTTGCCGCCCAACTTGAGATAATCATCGTAGAGCTTGTCGAAGTAGGCGATGATCAGGTGCTTGTTGTCCATAAAACTGCCGTTATACTGGAATACCACGTAATAAGTCGCCGAGGGCTCCACCCCCAACTGGGGAAGGCCGAAGACAAACCCGTGCTCATTGACAAGCCAGTCCAAGGTTTCCCCGGAGTGGTCCAGCATCAGGTCGAGGAGATCTTCCTTGGCATCTCCTTCGGTGTATTCAAGCCAGGCTTGCTTCAGCACTGACCGTTCCACATATACTGACTTGTTCCGCCGGGTGTCCGGCAGGGGACGGGCAAACACACCGAGCTGCACTTTGGCCACCTCGTTGTTGTGGGCTGCCATAAACCGGGGCGGGTTGATCGCCATCATCTCGGAAGTCACCGATGAGGTACCGCCATACTTGCCCGCCTTGTCGATGGCGAGGACGCTGACGTTCCGGCCTGCCGCCTTTTGGGTTTCCGCCGCACTCATCGCCGCAGCAGAACCGCTGCCGCCCATACCGATTACCAATATGTCGTAATCCAGGGTCCGGGTTACCCCGGTTACCTTGGCAGGGGTGACCTGGAAATTTTCAATCGCCGAGGGATCCGAGCCGCCGGCAGCCAGCGCCTGTTCAAGGGCAAGAGCCACACCGGATCTGATCCCGCTTGAGGAACCAGTTGCCCCGGTAATCGCATCAATGGAAATGGACTGCCCCTCAAGAATTCGGGGAATCAGCAGTTCCTTGGCACTCCGGAGTATTGGCAGGGTTTCATCATTATTCTTCACATCAATTGCGAGAATCCGGTTTTCACTGACGGTAACTGCCACTTCCATCCTGGTGTTTACCGAGAAAGCCCACACCGGGTTAGTGTAGGTTCCGGGAGCCATTTTGACATTGGCCAAAGCAAGGGGCTGACCAGTAGCGGCAGCATAAGCCCGGGAAGCGGCGGAGAGGATCGCCCGTGAGGTATTGGTCGCCCCGGATACGGAATCCACCTTAACGCTATTAACCGCCACCATGGCTGGAGGCAGCCGATCAATAGCATTGCTACCAATCCCCTGGGTCTCTTGGGGTCCCAGGGCGGTCACATCGGTGATCCGACCATCCTTTACGGTCACCGTGACGGATACATCCCCGCCAAAGCCTTTGGCTATAGCAGTACTACTGCCAGTTCCCGAAACCGGCCCTGCAGTCCCCGGCAAATTGCGGCAGGCCGCTGAAAAAAGCGCGGCCATCAACAGAATGATCGCTGCAAACCGCTTCAAATTTTTTTCCATGCTCATACTCCTTAATACGATTTGAAATTCAACTCTCGCAGATCAATTTGATTATATCATAGTTATCTGGTGCTATGCCCCTTCAAAAACTCATACCCCCTGCGCACCGCCTCAAGGGGCTCTTCGGAACCTTCGAATTCAAGGGATATAGTTCCCTGATAATTGCAGCCCTTGATATAATCAAGGCACTGGGCAACCGACACCACCCCATGCCCCAGAATGGTACCCCGCAGATGGTTCCCGGCCCTGGTGGGGAACCAGGAATCATCGGGCTGGGGTTCTGCCCCGCTTTTCCAAAGAAAATCTTTGGCGTGAACATGGAAGGCATAGGGCATCGCATTTGCAAGAGCCTTTACGCTCTCCTCATCGGCGCACATGAAGTTGCCCATATCCACGAGGAGTCCGTAGTTGGGATGATCCACTGCCAGAACCAGCTTTTCCATACGCGCTGAATCCTGCAAAAAATAGCCGTGGTTTTCGGTCATGGTACGTATGCCCTGGCCGGCGGCATATTCGGTAATTTCCCGTATAGCCGGGGCCATGATCCTGATTGCGTCCCGCCAGTTTCTCCCCTTTGAAGTATCCTTTAATCCCCAGCAGGCGTCGTGGCGGAGATGCGAAGCGCCCAGGATTTTCGCTATGTCCACGCAGCCTTTGATGCGCTCAATTTCTTTCTTCGTATCCCCGTCAGAACCGTAAAGCAGATCTGCGCTTACTGCATAGCAGGTGATTTCAAGACCGGCCTTTTCGCAGGCTTTGCGCACATCAAGGGCAAAATCAGCGGTAGTTTTCCCCGAGGCTGTGCCCTGAAGGGCGCCCTTCAGGGCTGGGAGATCGGTAAATTCTATGGCGTCAAAGCCGATTTTCTTTGCATATTCAATAGCGTCAAAAAGGGTAAAATTTCCTGCCTTGAAAAGTTTCGAGAAGCAATAGGAACTGATACCGATTTTCATTATACTACCCCAATAAAATGTATTACCTATAATATAGTGCAAGGGGGAAGATAATGAAAGCATTTACTTTGGATCTATGGGAAGGATTCAATTATCCGGGCGCAGGAGAGGATGGTTTCAGACCCACCCTGGACTGCTACATATTAAAAAGCGATGCCCCCCGCCCGGCCGTTCTGGTGCTTCCTGGTTCAGGGTATGTCCAGTGCTCCCCCAGGGAGGCGGAGGCCCTTGCCATACGATTCAATGCCGAAGGCTTCCACGCCTTTGTGTCCTGGTACAGCTGTACCCCGCGCCATCATCCGGTCCCCCTCCTGGATTCAGCCAGGGCTTTCACGATCATACGGAGCCATGCCAATGAATGGAAACTCAATCCCGACAAAGTGGGGATCATGGGCTTTTCTGCAGGAGGCCATCTGGCCCTTTCAGCCTCTGTTTTCTATGACCGCAGCTTTGCCGCGGCTCCGGGCATCGATCCCGCCTTTTCAAGGCCCGACGCCCTCATGCTCTGCTATCCTGTAGTAAGCTCCGGGGAGTTTGCCCACAGGGGATCTTTTGACGCCCTTCTGGGGCCAAACCCTGGGCCGGATCTCCTGGAACTTACTTCCCTGGAAAAGCAGGTGCACAGCAAAATGCCCCCTGTTTTTATCTGGCATACCTGGGCCGATGACGCGGTGCCTGTGGAAAACAGCATCTTCCTCGCTTCGGCTTTAAAGAAGGCCGCTATCCCCTTTGAGCTTCACATCTTCCCCGAGGGCAAACACGGCCTTTCCCTTGCAAACACCGAAACCTATGACGGGGATCCCGAATTCATCCTTCCCCAGGCAGCCCAGTGGTTTGGGCTCTGCATTAATTGGATAAAGAAGCAGTTCGAGTAAAACTCACACATACACCGCCTTCTCGTCCAGTACCTTAATCTCCCTGTGATAGACCCGGCGGAGAAAGACCGCCGACATAATGAGGGACATAACTTCCGCAATGGGGAAAGACCACCACACCAGATCGAGACCCCCAAAATGCGCCAGTATCCAGGCGGCCGGAAGCAGCACCACAAGCTGCCTGCATATAGAAACGATCATCGAAAGGCGGCTGTTGAACAGCGCCTGCAGCACCGATCCCGTGACAATACAGAAACCCGCCACAGGAAAGCAGGTGCTGAGTATCCTCAAGGCATTTACCCCAATCGCCATCATGCTCGGCGAAGCGTTAAAAAGCGACAAAAGCTGCCTGGGGAAAACCATGAAGACAACAGTCCCTAAAATCATAATGCCCACCGCGTATGCAACAGAAATAATGATGGCCTTCTTGATCCTCTCCCTTTTTCGCGCGCCGAAGTTGTAGGCAATTATGGGAACAAGCCCGTTATTCAGCCCAAAGACAGGCATAAAAATAAAACTCTGAAGCCTGAAATAAATCCCGAAAACCGCTGTTGCCGTGGACGAAAGGGCCAGCAAAATCACATTGAGACCGTAAGTCATAACCGATCCAATGGTCATCATAATAATCGAAGGAAATCCAACCGAAAAAATCCGCCTTATGGTAACTATGTGGGGGCGGAACTTTTTAAAGCTGATATACACATCGGGGTTATGCTTCAAATTGAAATAAATGGAAAGCCCCATGGAGATAATCTGGCCTATCACCGTGGCCAGAGCCGCTCCCCTCACCCCCATAGCGGGGAAGCCAAAAAAGCCAAAGATGAGGATGGGGTCAAAAATAATGTTGAAGACAGCCCCAACCCCCTGGGTTATCATGGTATAAAAAGTTCTTCCTGTGGATTGAAGGAGCCTTTCAAAGATAACCTGCCCGAAAATTCCAAAAGAAACCGTGCAGATCAGAAAAAGATAGTCATAGCCGAACTGGATTATCTCTTCGATATCTGTCTGCATGGCAAAATAAGCCCTGGTTCCCAGCAATCCGAAGATCAAAAAGACAAAATAGCTTAAGAACGCAAGGAAAATGCCGTTATTGGCCGCCCTGTTCACATCATCGCGGTTTTTTTCACCCAAGCTGCGGGAAAGCACCGCGTTCACACCTACCGAGGTCCCTACAGCTATGGCTATCATCATGTTTTGTATGGGAAACGCCAAAGAAACCGCAGCCAGGGCGTTTTCTCCCAGGCGGGCCACAAAAAGGCTGTCCACAATGTTATACATGGCCTGAACCAGCATGGAGATCATCATGGGGATAGACATGGAGAGGAGAAGCTTGTTGACCGGCATGACGCCCATCTTATTTTCCATATATTATAGAGATAACCTATATAGCTCTTTTCGTCCATGAATTTCAGCATAAAAAATAAAAAAGGCTAAAGTATCCCTCCTTATGTACCGAAAATCAGAATGGCGTGCTATCTTTCCGGCTTCATTCTGTCCGCGGCAGATGAGACAAAAAGGACGGCGCCGAACCAAAGCAAGGATGCTTTGGACTGACTATCAAGGAGGATGACTATGATCATCAACCACAACCTGTCCGCTATGTTTGCGGATCGGTCCCTCAAGGTTACCCAAAATAACCTTACCAAGTCCATGGAGAAGCTTTCCTCAGGACTCCGTATCAACCGCGCCGGCGACGACGCTTCGGGATTGGCAGTATCGGAAAAACTCCGCAGCCAGATCCGGGGCTTGAACCAGGCATCCACCAACGCTTCAAACGGCATTTCCTTCGTTCAGGTCTCTGAAGGCTATCTCCAGGAAACCCAGGACATAGTCCAGAGGATCAGGGAGCTTTCGGTTCAGGCTGCCAACGGCATCTATTCCGACGAAGACCGCATGTACATCCAGGTTGAAGTGTCCCAGCTGGTGGACGAGGTTGACCGCATTGCCAGTCATGCCCAGTTCAACGGCATGAATATGCTCACCGGACGTTTCGCAAGATTGACCGGGCAGAATATCGCCACCGCTTCCATGTGGTTCCACATAGGCGCCAACATGGATCAGAGGGAGCAGGTATTCATCGGCACCATGACCAGCAAGGGCCTGGGAATCCGCAACGTTGGGGACGAATCCTTCATCTCCCTGGAAACCCCTGATGATGCCAACAGGGCCATCGGCGTTATGGACGCCGCCCTCAAGATCATCAACAAGCAGAGGGCCGATCTGGGCGCTTACCAGAACAGGCTTGAGCATGCGGTAGTCGGCCTTGATATAGGCGCCGAAAACATGCAGGCTTCCGAATCCAGAATCCGGGATACCAATATGGCCAACCAGATGGTTGAATATACCCGGGATCAGATTCTGTCCCAGGCGGGGACTGCCATGCTGGCCCAGGCAAACCAGCGGACCACTTCGGTATTGCAGCTTCTCCAATAAAGCACTATACTTTAATGTAGGGTAATCAGGGAGTCCCTGGGGTAAACCCATGGATTCCCGCGATTTGCCATGTTTTTTGACAGAATGCTCTTCTTGAGGGTGTGCAAACACTGCCCAAGGGCGGTATGGAACGAATATCAATCAATTG
This sequence comes from Leadbettera azotonutricia ZAS-9, assembly GCF_000214355.1. GTDB lineage: Bacteria > Spirochaetota > Spirochaetia > Treponematales > Breznakiellaceae > Leadbettera > Leadbettera azotonutricia. The sequence goes on from NC_015577.1 coordinate 2,134,601, forward strand.
ATGTCCGTTTCGTACTGCAGAAGGAAGCTCCAAAAGCAGCGGCGCGAACCTGCTTCTGTCTTCCCCACCTGAGGTACGGCTAAGGCTAGGGACAGCCTTGGTATTACAACTCAAGGAGGGCTATATGATTATTAATCACAACATGAGCGCCCTGTATGCCAATCGTGAACTTGGGATAACCCAGGGAGACGTGGCAAAGAGTATTGAAAAGCTCAGCTCCGGCCAGCGGATTAACCGCGCCGGCGATGATGCTTCCGGGCTTGCGGTTTCCGAGAAAATGCGGAGCCAGATCCGGGGGCTGAATCAGGCGGAGCGCAATATTCAGAACGGCGTGTCATTCATTCAGGCTACAGAAGGGTATCTCCAGGAAACTCAGGATATCCTTCACCGCCTCCGGGAGCTGTCTGTCCAGTCTGCCAACGGTATTTATACCGACGAAGACCGCATGCAGATCCAGGTAGAAGTATCCCAGTTGGTCGATGAAATCAACCGCATTGCGAGCCATGCTCAATTCAACGGTATGAATCTTCTGACCGGGTCTTTTGCCCAGGAATCCGCTGCTGGCAGGACAATGCTGCTTCAGGTAGGCGCCAATATGGATCAGAGCGAAAGGATCTATATCGGCACCATGACCGCTCAGGCACTTGGATTACAGACCCCGCAGGGAGAGACTGGTAGCATTACCATCGCTACCCCTGAAGATGCCAACCAGGCAATTGGTTCCGTGGACGCCGCTTTAAAGCAGGTTTCCAAGCAGAGAGCCGACCTGGGCGCTTACCAGAACAGGTTTGAAATGGCAGCAGAGGGCGTGGGCATTGCAGCTGAAAATCTTCAGGCTGCCGAATCCCGAATCAGGGACGCGGACATGGCTTCGGAGATGGTCAACTACACCAAGGACTCCATACTGTCACAGGCAGGGAATGCGATGCTGGCTCAGGCCAATGTCCGGACCCAGTCAGTGCTCCAGCTTCTGGGCTAAGGTTTTATCGGACGCTAAAGAGACCTCTGGACGTCGTCTTTTAAGCGTTGGGCAGGGAAAAGCGCGCCGCTCCCTGTCCGCTTTTGGCAACGACTCCCGTCAAGGATTGATGGGATTTATTTTACAGGGAGGTATACTATGGGTATGCAAATAGTGGCAGCATCCATCGGCAATGTTAGTTCCGTTGCCCAGGAACTCCCGCAGGAAAGGGCCGTGCGCCAAGCACGGGTTGACGCGGAACAAAGAGCCGCCGCCATCGCACAATTTGAATCAACCCTGCCGGGAAATGACAAGGGCGGCGAAACACGCCGGATAGACATCAAGGCTGCAACTCAGGATCTGGAACATATCAGCCTTGCCTTTAACAAAAAACTCAAGTTCGTCGTGGATCACGAGTCCCAGGAGGTTATCGTTAAAGTTATAGACAGCCAAACCGATAAGGTGATCAAGGTGCTTCCGCCTGAAGAACTTCAGCGGCTCCATGATCGCATTAAGGAGACCATCGGCTTCCTCTTTGACGAAAGAGTCTAGCCAGCCGGAGGATTAGGAAGGCCCCTAAAATTAAAGGGGGCCTTGGGGGGTCCGGGAACTTCCAGCGAAGCTCCCTACGGAAAGGGGATATGTCTGATGTTTATATACCGGGGGTAAAAAGCCGGTTCAATACAGAAAAAATCATCGAAGACCTGATGAAGGTCGAACGGATCCCGAAGGACAGGGCGGAAAAGAATGTAGACCGCCTTACCACCGAGAAGGGATATTGGACGGACGTGGGCCGCCGCATGAGCGCCCTGCGGGACAGCGCCAGATCCCTCTACTCTTTTCAGAACCCTTTCAATGATCGCATAGTCAACTCTTCGGACGAATGGGCCATCACGGGGACAGCCACCCGCGAAGCGGTGGAGCAGGAACGCTTTTTTACCGTAAAGCAAATAGCCCAGGCGGACCGTTTCCTTTCCACTCCCCTGGACGACAAGTTCAAGGTTGAGAGCGGAACGTATACATTCACTGTGGGCAAAGACGAAATCTCCTTCAATTTCAGGGGCGGTTCTTTAAAGGAATTCACCGAAGCATTGAACCGCCGGGGCCAGAACAAGATTCAGGCCAGCATCATATCGGTGACATCGGGATCCAAATCCCTCCTCATCGAATCCAAAGTTACAGGCGAAGAAAACCGCCTGGGCTTTAAGGACGCCGCAGAGCGCCTGGGCGAGCAGACAGGCATGGCGCAAAAATCCTACGACACCCGAAGAAGCATCATGGGGGAACCCATGATGGTAAAGGCAGGGGAACAGGCTTCCATAGCTGTGAGCCCCGCTCTTGCCCCTTCTTCGTCCCTTGTCTTGCGTCTTGAAACCTCCACTGCCCTAAAAGCATCCGAACCATGGAACCCTCCCAAGCCGCCTCCGGGGCCTTCCATTCCCGCAGCAGGCGCGGTTTCCTACGGCGGCATCGTCGTCGAGAATGATGCCTCCAAGGTGGAGCTTCCCTCATGGACGCCCCCCCAGCCGCCCAGGCGGGTAGACGATATGTCTGTCATATCCCTTGGCTTTTCCGACGGTACCACGAAAGAGCTCCCCGCACTGGCGGATTCAGCTTCCTTCAGCGGGCGCCAATACAGGCTGGACGAAATATCGGGAGGCAAGACCATTGTCTCCATCGACATAGCAAACAGGAACACCCACCGGGATGTGTCCTTGCGGAACATCGAGGTTTTCGATCCTTCCAGCGTAGGCGGCGTAAGGCCCCTCAATGCGATTTCCCAGGCCCAGGATGCCATCATCGCAATGGAAGGCATCGAAATAAAGCGTTCGTCCAACAATATCGACGATTTGCTTCCCGGGGTTACCCTCACTGTCAGGGCGGCCACCGAGAAGCCGGTAAAGCTCAACGTGGAGCCCGACCGCGAAGGGGTAAAGGACGCCATCATAGGCCTTGTGGGCAACTACAACAGGCTCATGGCCGAGATCAATATACTTACCAGGACCGATGACAAAGTCATTGAAGAACTCTCCTATCTTACCAAAGAAGAGCAGGACGATTACCGTAAGCGGCTCGGGGCTTTTCAGGCCGATTCTACCTTGACCCAGTTCAGGAGTACCCTGCAGCGGGTTGCATCGGTGGCCTACCCTACTTCCTTGGAACGGGATTTGGCCCTTTTGACCCAGATAGGGGTAGGAACGGACATACGCAGGGGCGGCGCCAGCGCGGGCTACGATCCTTCCCGGCTCAGGGGCTATCTTGAAATTGACGAGAAAGCCCTGGACGCGGCCATTGCCACAAAGTTTGCGGGCATAAAGGAGCTTTTCGGCTACGATACCAACGGCGATCTTTTGGCCGACACAGGAGTGGCCTATTCCCTCGAAACCATGACAAAACCCTACGTGGAGACCGGCGGCTTTATAGCCCTTAAGACCGGCACTGTGGACAACCGCATCGATCAGGAAAAGCGGCGCATAGACACTATGGACAGGCAGCTTGCAAACAAGGAAGCGGATCTCAAAGTGCAGTACGGCCAGATGGAAAGCGCCTACAGCCGCATGGAACAAATGTCAGGCACCCTCGACCGCTTTAGCCAGCAGAACAGCAACAACAACAGGTAAACAATGAACATTTTTATAAACGGCAGCCCCGCCGATATTACCCTGGAAACCGAAAAAACCGTGGGGGACATACTTTTAGGCCTCGAAGCCTGGCTTACAGGCACGGGCAACCGCTTGAGCGGCCTGTCCATTGACGGAAAGGAAATAGGCGTCAAAGCCCTGGACGATTTCTTTAGCCGTGAAATTTCAGACATTAAAAACCTTGACATACGCATTTCGACCTGGCCTGCCCTCGCAGCCCAGGCTTTGAACGATCTGCGCGGGATCTGCGCCTATTGGGAAAACGCAGGCTTCGAAGATCGCAAGGCGCTGGTATCGGATTGGGAAAAAAGCGCAGCCTGCGTTTTTTTGGCTGCGGAAATAAGCGACATGGCAGGCTTTGCCTCAAGGGCCTTTAAAGGCGAGGGCCTTGCTCCCTCCCAGCTGAGCATACTCGCCGAGGAGCGCATCAGGGAGCTCTCCGATCCGGGGGCTGAAATTGAAAATGCGGCAAATGCGGTTCAGGGTATTGCAAGTCGGCTCGAAGATCTTCCCCTGGACATACAGACCGGTAAGGACGGGAGGGCCGCAGAAACCATGCAGCTTTTTACCCGGCTGGGGGAAAAGCTCTTCCGCCTTCTTTTTGCGTTGAAATCCCGTGGCCTTTCCATCGAAGGTTTTACTGTAGACGGGAGTCCTGTAAAAAGCTTTATGGACGATTTCAGCGCAGCCCTCAAGGAGCTGACCGCAGCGTATGAAAACCGCGATTCTGTCCTTGTGGGCGATCTCGCGGAATATGAACTGGCTCCAAGGCTTATAAAATTCTTTGAGGCGCTTAAAGAAGGCGCTTCATTAACGGTATCCTGATCTACTGCTTTTCTTCCGATATATATAATATAGAGTAATAGAGGAAAGAGGCTGGTTACATAGAATGTTTGGGATTTATGGAAATTTAATGCTCTTGCAAAACCCTTCATACTTCAAAGAAGACGATCCCATGGGGGCTATGATACTCCTCATCGGAATAGGGACCATCATTGTCATTGCGGTAATAGCCCACCTGGCGAGAAGGGGGGGCGCGGGCGCCATCCCGGTAAAGGGAGGGTCTTCTTCCGCAAGCCCCCGGCGTTTCAATGGTTTTACCCTTCACCGGATTTCGACAGCCTATAATCTTGACAAGGATCAGGCCCATCTTCTGGAATTTGTTTTCCGCAATGACGCTGTAGGCGATCCTGAGCGGGTTATGAGAAGCCCTGCCCTATTGGACAAGCATTTCAAGCGGGCCTATAAAGCCATAGAGAGGAATGCGGAAACCGAGGAAGATGTCCAGCAGCAGCTGGTGCGGCTCTTTTCGCTCCGGAACACCATAGATTCGGCGCCTTCCTCAAGCAGCGGCGTTTCCACAAGCCAGATCGCGGAAAACACCGCGGCAGTGCTTTCGACAGGAAAGGACAGCTACTCTGTGCGGGTTATTTCGTCCAAGGGCGAGAACATGGTGGTGGAAATACCCAGGAATGCCCTGGGAACGCCTGTGAAGCTTGCCAGGGCGACGAGTGTCAGCGTCTCGTTCTTTACCAAATCGAGCAAGGGTTTTGCCTTCGCTTCCAGGGTCGTAGGCACTGTGGATACTCCCAATGGCCCCGGCCTCCAGCTTGTCCATACAGGCAAACCCAAGGCCCTGGCCCAGAGGCGCTACAGGCGCAAGCCGGTCGCATCAGGCTGCGTTTTCTATTTTGTGTATGTGGATACCGCCAAGGAAGGCCGCAAAAAGGTGAACAAACTCATTGTGGACTCCAGGCGTTTTACAGGCACTATACTGGATATTTCCATAGGCGGCTGTTCCATAAAAACCTCGGCCCCTGTGCAGGTAGGCTCGAGGCTCAAGATAGATGTGGATTACAGCGACGATTCCATGATCACCGTTCTGGGCCAGGTACTGAGATCCAACCGTTCCGGGGCAGTGGGGACCATCATTCATATTAAATTCCTTAAAGTACCCCGCAGGGCCTTCAACAACATAAACGCCCTGGTTTTCGGTTACGACAGTGATTGACCACGATATATAAAAAAAGCTAATATATTTGCATAGGTTGAAATGAAGATAATAGAGATTAAGAACATAGTCCGGAAAGATACTCCCATTTATTACAGGCGCTTTTATACGGGCATCGCTGTGATTGAACTTATCGATAAAAATATCGAAGCGCCCCTGGAATTCCAGGTTGAGCATATGCCTACAGGCCAAATCGAAATAAGCATACTTAAGCTGGAAAATATCGATTATCCCCGGGTGCCCCTGCATAAGGAACTCAAAACCTATATAGGCGCCCTGGATTCCGATGGAAAGCTCCCTGCAACTTGATCATCCTGCCATCCAAAAAAGCTCGTCCGCCGAAGAAACTATGGCTATCGGGGAAAGAATTGCCCCCCTCTTAAAACGCGGAAGCGTGCTGGTGCTTAAGGGTCCCTTGGGTGCAGGCAAAACCTGCCTTGCGAAAGGCATAGCCAAAGCCCTTGGAATAGAGGAAGAAGTGACCAGCCCCACCTATACCATAGTTTCGGAGTACGAAGCCCATTCGCCCCCCCTGCCCTTCTATCATATAGATGCCTACCGCCTTTCCGGGGATGACGATTTTGCCGCCATGGGAGGCGAAGAATACCTTGGGGGCGACGGAATCGCCGTTGTCGAATGGGGAGAGCGCATACCCAATGCCCTGCCCCCCCAGGCAATTTTTGTGGAAATTGAGATTGACAGCTCTTCAGGCAGCGGCGAAAGCCGGGTTGTCACCATAAAGCAGGGCAATTCATGAACATATTGGCCCTCGACACCACAGGATCTGTTCTTTCCGCTGCCCTCTCCTCCCCTGACGGCACAAGGCATGTGGAGATCGACGCCGGCTCAAGGCACTCCGAGCTCCTCATGGAGCTGATCGACTGGCTGTTCAAATCCGCTGGACTTAAAAAAGAAGAGCTTGAACTTGTAGCCTGCATGAAAGGCCCAGGCTCCTTCACAGGGCTTCGCATAGCCTATGCTGCCGCCAAAGGCCTTTCCCTTGCCCTGGGCATACCCATGGCAGCAGTCCCTACCCTGGACTGCATAGCATACCCGTTTTCCATCTGGCCCGGCCTTGCAATCCCCTGCATAGATGCCAAAAAGAGCTGCTTTTATGCGGCCCTTTACAGGGGCGGCAAAAGGCTCACCGATTACCTCGACGCAAGCCCCGAAACCCTTGCGGAGGCAATTGCAGGAACCCATGATGAAACCCTGCTCAAAGAACCTATAGCGCTCTGCGGCCCGGGAGCTGAAATGCTCTTCCCCCTGATAGCCCGAATTCTGGAAAAACCAGAAAGACTCGCCATTTTTCCTTTATTTAGACGGGGAAATTCCTTGAGCTTATTGGAACTTGTCCAAATGAATGATATACTGCATTATAGGGAGAGAGAATTTTCCGGCCCTCTTTATTTGCGTAAAAGCGATGCGGAATTGAGCCTTAATTTATAATAAGAAGCTGGGGTGTATGGCTGACGAGCAAATTGAACTCCAAGAACTCGACGACGACCTTGAACCTCTCGAGGTTCTGGAACTCGATGAAGAACCATCCTCAGAAATAGCCCAAAAATGCTCTTCCACGGAGTCCAGCCTCTTCAGCAACAGTATTTTTCCGGTGCTCCTTGTAGACAGGATGATGAAGATACTCTATGCCAACAAAGCCTGCGAAAACTTTTTTACCGGCTTTTTTGAGCTTGCGGGCAATTACTTCATCGATGTCTTCGGCAGAGCCTTTGAGATGGAAGACATACGCGCCATACGCGAGACCATTAGGGAGGGCACAAACGGCTATTCCTGGAAGGGTGTGGCAAAAATCAAATCCCGAAATGTAGCCACAGTCCAGACCAGGGTTCACCTGTTTCCTGCAGAACTCGATTCCAAAGACCCCATGGAATTCGTGGTCCTTTTCGACGATGTCACCGAAGAACACAACCGCCCCTTAAGATCGGTCTTTATGAGCCTCCTTGAAGCTTCAAAGCTCAAGGACAATGACACAGGGAAGCACATAGTCCGGGTCAGTTATTACGCAAAGCGTTTATCCGAAGAACTCTTCAGGGGCAAGAACCCCAAATACAACCGCATAGATGCCGACTTCATTGACAACATAGGTTTTTTGGCATCCATGCATGATGTAGGGAAAATCGGCACCCCCGACGATATCCTCAACAAGCAGGGCCCCCTTGCGGACTGGGAATGGACGCTCATGCGGGAGCATACCAAGAACGGCGCCTTCATCCTTTCGACCTACCCTAACCCCATGGCCAAGGAGATAGCCCTTTCCCACCACGAACGCTGGGACGGCTCCGGCTACCCCTACCAGCTTTCAGGGGAGATGATACCCCTGGCTGCCCGCATCACCACCATCAGCGATGTGTATGACGCCCTCAGGATGGAGCGGAGCTACAAGCCGGCCCTTGCCCACGATGTCACTGTGCAAAAAATGCTGGAAGGGAAAGAAAGCCACTTCGATCCCTTCCTGGTGGATGTGTTTACGGGGATACATAAGGATTTTGAAAATATATTCGATTCGAATAAGGATGAGTAAGTTTGCTGGCAAACTTATAGAGGTTCCCGCTTGACTCCGAAGTCCAGTTCAGGAATCACGATCGCCGATTCTGCGGCTGCCTTATTCTCGGCCTTGATAGCGTCAAAAACTTCCTGGCGGAAAACTTTTACTTTCTTGGGGGCGTCCACGCCGAGGCGCACCTGATCCCCCCGTATTTCGATGATGGAGATGGAAATATCATCCCCAATCATTATTTTTTCGTTGATTTTCCTGGATAGTATAAGCATGGCTACTTCCTTGCCCCGGCATTGGCGGTCTGAAGCTCGGCCATAATGTCATGCTTGGTTTTCCAGCGCTGATCCGTAAGTATCACCTGAAGGCCCTGGCGGCTGTCGCGGTTGATCACCAGAGGCCCCTGGAGGTTGGCGGTCATGGGCCCTGACGGCGGTATTGTCACAATTGAAAAGATGAGGGCCTTGCCGGGATCAGCAATACCGATTGCTTTGAGTTCCTCATTGTCAATATTAGCCTCGAAGTCGGGCCTGAAGAGGAAGGGGTTGATAATGATAAAAGCCACCTGCTCGCTGTCCAGGGACTGGAGCCAATAATAGGGCTGGCTTTCCGCATCGAAAAGCACATAATCCTTTAGGGTCTCAAAACCCAAAAGCCCATGGGGGAACGTTATTTTCTGGCGCTCGTCAACCTCTATCAGTCCCTTTGCTTTTGTCGCAACCTTCACATCAAACTCCTAATATCAGAATATTATCGTAAAAAATCCAGCAAGGTGGGGGGCACTATTTTAGCCGCCGCCTGGAGGGCAGCCTTGTGGGCAAAATCCATCATCGCCAGGTCCGTGGCAGCGTCGGCCATGTTTATAGCCGATTCCCTTGCCAGATAAGAGGCAGTATTGGGGATCTCCTGGTTGAGCCTTTCCCAAGCCTGATCGGCCCTTTCCTGCCTGCTCCCTATTTCGGAAAGCCGGGTTTCAAAGTTCTGCAGGGCAAGGTCTATGCCGCCTATGCCCTGGCTGCCCACAAAATCCTGATCCCCCCTGAAAAGGCCATCCCGCAAGCGCAGCACCATATCAAAGGCTGAACCCCCCGAGACCCTTGCCCCGGCATGCCAGTTGGGTGCCGACGGATCATTATTAAACTGGATAATGCCCAGTTCCTCAAGGGTGCGGGAACCCTGTTTGTCTTCAAGCTTTATAAGATGGGGATTGGTTCCCTCAAGGGCAAGTCCATGGCTATCAATATCAATATAAGCCTTGACCGGTGCGGACGATTCGTTGATCTTGGCGACCAGGGCAGGAAGGGTGTCGCCTGCGGTTACAGGAATTTCCCTGCCGTCCACATAGAAAGCCCCTGATGCGGAAGCGCTCCAGTCGGTGGCGTCGGTGGTGGAGAAGATCTGCATTCTTTCCGCCCAGAAGGCCTCCCCTCCCCCTATGTCGAGCTGGGCATAGGTCTGGTCGGTTATCTCGGCGCTGCGGGCAGGGCCTGCGCCCCGGTATTCCACATTGACCACCATGGATTCACCGCCCCCCTGCACTGTGCCTTCCACGATTCTGAAAGGTTCGGTAAAAGCCTTGTCGCCCGCGAACATCCGGTTGCCGTCAGGGCCTACGGAATTGGAAACGGAGACTAGTTCTTTGAGGAGTTCATTTACCTCTACCGCCATATTGCGCAAATCATCCTTGGTATAGATGCCGTTGGCGCCCTGCACGGAAAGCTCCCGGATTTTCTGCATCACATCCGTGGCCTGCTGCATGTAGATGTCCTGCTGGCGGTAATGATCCCGCGCGTAAAGGGTGTTTGTCTCGAAGCGCTCAAGCCGCGCAAGGTAGGACTCGTAGCGCACCGCGTGGGAGGCCGCCAGAGGATCGTCCCGCAGGTTCAGGATGCGCTTCTGGGTCGCAATCTGGGAATTGACCTTCGCCAGCCCTTCCTCCTGCCTGCGGAGCCTGTACTGTATATCGTTATTCGGCATGTCTGTTGCAACTCGTCTCATGTTATTATTGCTCCTTTACTTAAACGCCCATGCGGTTGATGAGGGTATCCAGCATGGAATTCACCGTAGTGATGAACCTCGCGGCGGCTGAATAGCCGTGCTGGTATTTGATCATGTTCGCCAGTTCTTCGTCGATGTTCACGCCCGATACGGACTGGCGCATTTCTTCAAGCTGCTTCATGATGAGGTTCTGCGTTTCCAGGGCACGCTCGCTCTGCTCGCCCAAAAGGCCAATGCGCCCCACGGAATCCGCAAAATAATCGTCGAAGCTGCGGAACTGGCCCACCATGACTTCGGTATTCCTAATGGACGCGATTGCCATGGCGGCCTCCCCGTTTCCGGGATTGGCAGTCCTGCCATTTTCGCCGAACCCTGCCGCCACTGAAAGGGGGTCCCGCACCAGGGCGGGGTTCACTTCAACCCAGCCTGACGGATGGGCAATGGGGGCAAGCTCCCAGCTTTCGGCACCGCCCCTCAAGCTTGATACCGCGTCAGCCCTTCCCCAATCGTAAGAACCCTCGGCACCGGGCGCATTGAGAAGCCCCGCATAGCCAGTGAGGAAATGGCCTGAATCTTCGATATGGCGTATCACAAAGTCGGGGTTAGCGGCGTGGGAAGCCCCGGTTTCTGCAGGATTTCCCTTGAGGGTGAGGAAGCCGTCCCTGTTGATCCGTGCGGTAACTTCGGCCCCTGAATTGTTGATCCTGGCGACGATATCCGACACGGTGTCGGTGGGATAGTAATTTATCTGCCTCTGGCCGTCGGCTGCTGAAAGGGTGATGGTTCCTTCGAGGCCCGCCTGGGCCCTGGGTTCAAGGGCATTGGTTCCCGAAACCCGGAAGATGTAGGATGAATCGAATTCGCCATCTCCGTCCCTGTCGTAGTTGCCGTTCACATTGGGCACAAAGGAGTGCTCGGTGAAGAAGTCGATGCCGGTGACGCCGTTTGCGCCATAGGCTTTTTCATGGACTTCGTTTACAAGGCCCGCGAAGTTCATGGTCATATTGTCGAGGATCTGAATTTCCGACTGGATTGTATGATCCCTGAGATCCAAAAGAGCGCCAAGGCTCCCGTTATGATCCCCATTGTGGAATTCAAGGTCTTCCCGAGTTTCGTTCCAGACAATGTCGGAATAGCCGGTGTCTGTATTGCGCGCAATGTCAAACTGCCGGCCTATCCTGCCCTGCACCAGCACAACCCCGCCGGTGTGGAGCATGAACTCGTCGGGGTCCCGTGTATCCACAGAGAGGTTGATCAGTGAAGAAAGTTTGTCCACCAGAAGATCCCGGCGATCCAGAAGATCGTTGGGATTATCCCCCTGGGCTTTGACTTTCTGTATGTCGTCATTGAGGGCTGCTATGCGCTTGGTAATATCGTTGACCCTGCCCACGGTAAGGCGTATATCCTCATCAGTCTGATCCTGGAGACGTTTCAGAGCATTGTAGCGCTCGTGAATGCCGTCCACCAGGGTCTTGCCCCGTTCGAGGACCGCCATGCGGGGGGCATTGTCCGCAGGGTGCAGGGAAAGCTCCTGCCATGAATTCCAGAATTCGTCCATCTTGCTGCGTATGGAATTCTGCCCCGGCTCAAGGTAGATATTTTCAAGCTCCCTGATATAGGGGTCACGGGTCTTCCAGTACCCTTCCCCGCCCGCCTGGGCCACGATGCGGCGGTCCAGGAGCTGATCCCGGAGCCGCTCGATGCGCTCGACCACCGTGCCCTGGCCTATCTGACCGGGGGTTTCTTCCCTGTTGAGGCCCGGAAGGTAGATGGGTTCAAAGGGCGTAAATTCCACCCTCTGCCGGGAGTAGCCTTCGGTGGAGGCATTGGAAAGGTTGTGGCCTGTTACATTCAGAGCCTGCTGGTGGGCGTCGACCGCCCGTTTCCCGATTTCTATTGGCATGAAGGTAGATGTCATGATGTCTCCTATATGTGGCGGTTAAATATGACGGTTGAAAACCATGCTCTTGAGGTCTTTGGATGCTTCCGCACCCTTGCTGGTGTAGAGCTTGCCGCCCCGGGCAGGATAAACCGCCTCGAGATAGGCGGCAGCCATGGTCTTTGCCTCGCCAAGGTAGTTCAAAAAGGCCTCGTTCATGGCCCTGGTTTTGATGGCTTCCATCTTGAGGGTCCGGTAAAGCCCCGAAAGTTCCCGCCTTTCATCCTCGGGAAGCCGGGCAACAAGGGCATAAAAAGCCGTTTCTTCCTGATTTTGGGCCTTTTCGCCGATTAAGCAGGCAAAAAGCCCGGCTCTTTCCTGCTCAAGGCTGCTGAATTCCATGCCCAGCTGGTTGATCTCGGCCATTTTCCAGTCAAAGTCGGCCCATTCCCGGGCTAAAACCGCCTGCCTCACCGAGTCCTGGACAGCGGATATCTTTTTAAAAAGGGCAATTTCCTGGCCCAGCACGGAAACGCAGCGTCCATAATCCCATTGCTTTTTCATACAAATACCCCCTTTCTTTATCGGAATTTAAGGGAAAGGGATTTAGGGGATATTTGAAGTGAATTTTTCTATAGTTTGATGCGCAAAAAGCTCTTGACAATTTTGATCATTTCGGGCATATTATTTTTGTTCGTTACACGGTGGATGTAGCTCAGCGGTAGAGTTCCAGATTGTGGATCTGGCCGTCGCCGGTTCGAACCCGGTCATCCACCCTCGGTGGAAGGGTTCGACCCTATCTTCCAGAAAATGCGTTCGTAGCTCATCTGGATAGAGCGACGGACTTCGAATCCGTAGGTAGCACGTTCGAGTCGTGTCGGACGCAGTACTTCGGGCCGCTAGCTCAGCTGGTAGAGCAGCAGACTCTTAATCTGCGGGTCCTGAGTTCGATCCTCGGGCGGCTCATTTGTCTTAAAAACTCAAGGGTTTTTAAGACTTAGGAGAAAAATATTCTATTTTCTCCATAGAAAGAATCGCGGGAATAGCTCAGTGGTAGAGCGCGACCTTGCCAAGGTCGATGTCGCGGGTCCGACTCCCGTTTCCCGCTTTTATCTGGTAGGTCCGGAAAGATAACTTTCCGGGCTTTGTAATGACTAATTCCTTATGTCATAAGGAATTAGGGCTGGCGAGGAAAACTCGAAGCTTGTTAGTGTTAATCCATTGTTGCACAAATTGTAGTATTTTGTGCAAGGCGCAGGGTTACCATGGCTCGAAGTTCCCTCTCGCTTTGGAAGCGTCCTACAACCGTTCCCCGCTCATTTGTCTACTATGTTCGTATATGGCTCCCTTCTGAAAAGCGGTATTCAACGCCCAAGTCGGCGGCTGTCCTGGCTGAAAATTTGGGGCTTGATATGTCCCAGCTCCCCCCTTCCACCAAAACCGGAGCGAGGAAAATTGGAGAAATTTGGCTTTTAAAGGGCGGCCTCAAAACACTCAAAAACAATCCCGACAATCCGCTTCTTGCCGATTTTTGCCTTGATTTCTGGACTTGGGATAAGTCTGAATATGTCGAAGGAAAGATCGACCGGGAACAGCGTATAAGCAAGCGATGGTGCAAGGATAGCCACAATCGCATAGAAACGCACATTAAGCCATTAGTAACTGGAATACGCTTGCAGGAAGTGACTGCAAAATTTTTAGATCGAATTCAGCTGAAACTGAAAAAAACTACAAAATTGAGCACAAAAACGATCAATAGCATTATGAACGCCGTCTTGACCCCTATCAGAGAGGCCCATAGGTTTGGGGTTATTGAAACCGATCCAACCCAAAATTTCCGAAGCTTGCCTTTGAATACTAAAAAGAAAGGCATTTTGACGACCAAAGAATTTTGCGCTTTATTGGCTAGTTCATGGCAAAATGAGCAAATTCGCCTTGCTGTCCTCTTGGCCCGTTATACTGGATTACGGATGGGGGAGGTTCTTGCCTTGGCTCCCAATGATTTTGATATTGATTATGAAGGGAAACCTGTTATATGGGTTCGGAAAAGCTGGTCAATTACAGAAGGGATAAAAAGCACAAAAACCGGAAATACCCGCGTAGTCCCAATAAGCGATGAACTCAAAAATGATTTATTGAAACTACATCAAAAAAATCCTCATGATGGCAGCTTCATTTTTTGGGGTGCTAATGAAAATACTCCCTTTACCCATAGAATGCTGGGAAGCGGCTTTTGCCATCAACTTGAAAAGATTGGTATTGATGAAGCAACACGGAAAGCCCGAAATATATCATTTCATTCACTTCGGCATATGTTTAATTCTACCCTCCGCGGTAAGATACCCGATCCAACTTTAAGGCTCGCAACAGGGCATGATGATCCGGATATGTCGGATCATTATGATCATCTTACTGACGAAAGACTTTCGGACATTAGAAACGCGCAAGAAAAATATATTTCTATAAAAAAGGTGGAATAAAAAATTTAAATTTAAATGCTCATATAATTAGTAATAGGGAAAGTCTACATGACTTTATCTTAGTAACAATGCATGATAAGGCAGAAATTTATACAGATGGTTGGAAAAAGAATCAGTCTCTTGATAATATTGGATATAAGCATAAAATCATTGTGGAAAAGAAAGGAAAAAAGGATATTATGTTGCTTCATGTCTATTTGGTAATTATTTAAATAAAAAGGCGGATGAAGGGAACCTTTCAAACCTCAAATAGTGTTTCAGGAAATAGGAGAGAAAAATAAAAATATAGCATCTTAGTCAAGTGCAGGGACCATAATTTTAATATTTTCATAACATTCTAAGCTTTTGATACATTTTTCTATGTAAAATCAGTTTCTATGATTTTTTCAAGAATTTCTGCAACATGATCAATGACTATTGAATCATGAATAATTTCGTCCGGCTTAATAGTATCAGATTTTGAAAACCTTATTAAAGAAATTTTAGAATTACAAATTTTTATTGAAATATCAATATCTCCAAATTTAGGAATTCCATTAGCGAGTTCTAAATTTAAATAAGCTAATAAATCACTATAAAAACTAAAAATATTATTTTTCATTTTTGAAAGTGTCCTGCCCACGTTGAACTTGCCGAAAAGAAGCTAAGCATATAAGGTAGTAACAACAAGCCCGAGGAGAGGAATATGGGCAGAAGAAAGCGGTACAGTCCTGAGCAGAAGGTGAACATCCTGCGGGAGGTTCTGGAAGAGGGCAAGACGATGAGCGAGGCGGCGGCCAAGTACGAGATCCACCCGAGCATGATCCTGGCCTGGAGGAAACAGCTCTTCGAGGGGGCGCTCAATCTCTTTGAGATCAAGCGCACAGACATAACCGAGAAGGCGCAGGGGAAGAAGTCCAAGGCGTTGGAAGCCAAGATAGCGGAGAAGGACAACGTCATAGCGGAGCTGGCCCAGGAAGTCCTGGAGCTAAAAAAAAAGAGAGTTGGCCAGAGTTAGGGACAAGCAAGATGAGCCTCGAGAAACGGCAGTTGATAGAGCGGGAGGTGCGGCGCCTTTGCCTAAAGACCGGCATAGCCATGCTGACCCTGGCAGGCTTCGCCGGGGTGCCGGAACGCACCTGGAGGGAATGGCAGGCACGGCGCAACCAGGAGACGAGGCATAACGGGCATATACCCCGGGAGCATTGGCTGACCCCTGCCGAAACAGAGGCCATCGTTGCGTACTGCCAGAGCCGGATGAAGCTTGGATACCGGGTGTTGTGCTGGCAGATGGTAGACGAGGATGTGGCGGCGGCATCCCCCTCCAGCGTCTACAACGTGCTGAAACGCAGCGGCTTGACGAAGAAGTGGGCAGAACTGGCCGAGGAGAAGAAAAAAGGGTTTGACCAGCCTCAAGGGGTACACGAACATTGGCATATTGATTTTTCATACATCAGGATTGACGGGGCCTTTTATTATTTCATCAGCGTTCTTGACGGATACAGCCGGATGATCCTGGGCTGGGACTTATGCCGGAACATGGACGGGCTTAATGCGGAGATTCTCATCTCCCGGACGCATGAAAGACACCCGGAGGCCAGGCCGCGCATTATCAGCGACAACGGCGGCCAGTTTGTTTCGAAAGACTTTCGTGATTTGATAATGCTTCTTGAGCTGGAACAAACATTTACCGCCCCGGCGCATCCGCAGAGCAACGGCAAACTCGAACGCTTCCACCGGACATTCAAAACCGAGCATGTGAGGCAGGCTGCTTATTTCGGCTATGAAGATGCCAAAGCCAGGATGGGCCGCTGGATAAAATATTACAACGAAAAGCGGCTCCACGGCTCGATTTATTATTTAAGTCCCCTTGATGTTTTTGAGGGGAGGACTTATATTCGTCTTGCAGAGCGCAGACAAAAACTGCATTCTGCATATATTCAAAGACAGAGCTACTGGCAAAATCAAAATGCCGGACTCTGAACTAGCTTATATGCTCCTTCAAAAAACGGCAAGTTCGGCTTGGGCAATACATTTCATTTTTGAAAGTAACTTCATTATTTTCAAGAAATTGAATGATATTATCTATAGATATTTTAACATTCCTTTTAGAAAGATATATCCTCGATAATTTTCCATCCGAACAAAGTCTTTGAACAGTCCGTTTTGATATTGATAATATTTCTGCTGCTTCATTATAAGAGAAAAGATATTTCTTAATTTCTAACACTATTAAACACCCCTTGTTAGAATTATCATGATATACTGTAAAATTGATGTCAAGTTTATAAATGATCAAAAAGAAGTATAATTTAAATATGAAAATGCATAAATTTTTTAAATGAAATAATATCTCAATTATAGTAAATTATAAAAAATTTATATAAAATTCATTTCACATCACCAAAATAAAATTAATATTTTTTCACATTTTGTATAATAATATATTGTGTTATGATTGTCAAGTAATTATTGATTATAGGTAAAAAAATAAAATATTTTTTGATATTTTTATTGCTCTAATATTCGGTATTCCCCAGGTCTGACGGACAGTCCTCGGTTAAGCCACTTTATCTATTGTTAATACCATATGTGTGCAATATCTTTTTACCTTAGTCAAATGTATACCCATGAAAAATAAATTAATTTCAGAAGGATAAAGTACACTAAGTTACTAGGGGTTAACCAAGGTTAACCATTATTAAAATAGTAATATAAAAAATATTTAGTATCAAACACTGTATTGCCCAAGCCGAACTTGCCGTTTTTTGAAGGAGCATATAAGCTAGTTCAGAGTCCGGCATTTTGATTTTGCCAGTAGCTCTGTCTTTGAATATATGCAGAATGCAGTTTTTGTCTGCGCTCTGCAAGACGAATATAAGTCCTCCCCTCAAAAACATCAAGGGGACTTAAATAATAAATCGAGCCGTGGAGCCGCTTTTCGTTGTAATATTTTATCCAGCGGCCCATCCTGGCTTTGGCATCTTCATAGCCGAAATAAGCAGCCTGCCTCACATGCTCGGTTTTGAATGTCCGGTGGAAGCGTTCGAGTTTGCCGTTGCTCTGCGGATGCGCCGGGGCGGTAAATGTTTGTTCCAGCTCAAGAAGCATTATCAAATCACGAAAGTCTTTCGAAACAAACTGGCCGCCGTTGTCGCTGATAATGCGCGGCCTGGCCTCCGGGTGTCTTTCATGCGTCCGGGAGATGAGAATCTCCGCATTAAGCCCGTCCATGTTCCGGCATAAGTCCCAGCCCAGGATCATCCGGCTGTATCCGTCAAGAACGCTGATGAAATAATAAAAGGCCCCGTCAATCCTGATGTATGAAAAATCAATATGCCAATGTTCGTGTACCCCTTGAGGCTGGTCAAACCCTTTTTTCTTCTCCTCGGCCAGTTCTGCCCACTTCTTCGTCAAGCCGCTGCGTTTCAGCACGTTGTAGACGCTGGAGGGGGATGCCGCCGCCACATCCTCGTCTACCATCTGCCAGCACAACACCCGGTATCCAAGCTTCATCCGGCTCTGGCAGTACGCAACGATGGCCTCTGTTTCGGCAGGGGTCAGCCAATGCTCCCGGGGTATATGCCCGTTATGCCTCGTCTCCTGGTTGCGCCGTGCCTGCCATTCCCTCCAGGTGCGTTCCGGCACCCCGGCGAAGCCTGCCAGGGTCAGCATGGCTATGCCGGTCTTTAGGCAAAGGCGCCGCACCTCCCGCTCTATCAACTGCCGTTTCTCGAGGCTCATCTTGCTTGTCCCTAACTCTGGCCAACTCTCTTTTTTTTTAGCTCCAGGACTTCCTGGGCCAGCTCCGCTATGACGTTGTCCTTCTCCGCTATCTTGGCTTCCAACGCCTTGGACTTCTTCCCCTGCGCCTTCTCGGTTATGTCTGTGCGCTTGATCTCAAAGAGATTGAGCGCCCCCTCGAAGAGCTGTTTCCTCCAGGCCAGGATCATGCTCGGGTGGATCTCGTACTTGGCCGCCGCCTCGCTCATCGTCTTGCCCTCTTCCAGAACCTCCCGCAGGATGTTCACCTTCTGCTCAGGACTGTACCGCTTTCTTCTGCCCATATTCCTCTCCTCGGGCTTGTTGTTACTACCTTATATGCTTAGCTTCTTTTCGGCAAGTTCAACGTGGGCAGGACAACACAATCTGCAATGGTACACTATAGTTATTTCTTTTCCTTCTTTTGAATATATACAAGGTGTTTAATTTTGAGTTCTTTAGTATACCTATGTCGGGATATAATAACACATTGCCTTCTATAATCAACGCTGTCATAAGTACTTGATGTATTCTTTCTTGAATTACCGCCACTGCAATTACCAAAAATTAAATGTTGAGAACATGATTTTGATGGATTGACGCAATCTTGATGTTGACTTCATCTTTCAGGCTTTTTGGGTTTCGGTAAGTAAGCTTATATGCGTATCAGGCCTGAATATTTTTTCTTGGAATTCTTTAAAAAAATTATATTTAAAATATATAGCCATAATGATTCATAAAAATATAAAGAAAAAAAGATATTGTAAAGAAAAAAATTGATTCAACGATTTGTAAACATTTTGCAATTCTTTATAACATAAAGAATTGCATTAACTTTTTAAGGAAAAATGTTTACAGAATTTCTAATTGTAAACAATGTAAGTTGTTGTATTATAAGTAGTTGCGTCAAATTGTTTACAATCTTTATCTTGCTATTATTAGTAATATGTGTATATCTGTTAATTTTTTGTTTGTAAAATTTTTTGTGTAATTGAAAATTAAAGCGTAAAATTAATAACAGTAATGATTAAATAGTGCCTTTCGGACTTTTGCTATACCCTGCCCCCTTGGGGCAATACCTGATCAAGAAAACAGATGATTACCGCTGGCTCATTGAGCGTTAAAGTACACTAAGTTACTAGGGGTTAACCTAGGTTAACCATTACTAAAATAGTAATGATTCAATAGTGCCTTTCGGACTTTTGCTATACCCTGCCCCCTTGGGGCAAATACCTGATCAAGAAAACAGATGATTGGTGCTGGCTCATTGAGCGTTAAAGTACACTAAGTTACTAGGGGTTAAGTATACTTAACCATTATTAAAATAGTAATGATTAAATAGTGCCTTTCGGACTTTTGCTATACCCTGCCCCTTGGGGCAAATACCTGATTAAGAAAACAGATGATTGCCGCTGGCTTATTGAGCATTAAAGTACACTAAGTTACTAGGGGTTAACCTAGGTTAACCATTACTAAAATAGTAATGATTAAATAGTGCCTTTCGGACTTTTGCTATACCCTGCCCCCTTGGGGCAAATACCTGATCAAGAAAACAGATGATTGGTGCTGGCTCATTGAGCGTTAAAGTACACTAAGTTACTAGGGGTTAAGTATACTTAACCATTACTAAAATAGTAATGATTAAATAGTGCCTTTCGGACTTTTGCTATACCCTGCCCCTTGGGGCAAATACCTGATTAAGAAAACAGATGATTGCCGCTGGCTTATTGAGCATTAAAGTACACTAAGTTACTAGGAGTTAACCACGGTTAACCATTATTAAAATAGTAATAATTAAATAATGCTTATCAGACTTTTGCTATACCCTGCCCCGTGGGGCAAATACCTGATCAAGAAAACAGATGATTGCCATTGGCTCATTGAGCATTAAAGTACACTAAGTTACTAGGAGTTAACCACGGTTAACCATTATTAAAATAGTAATAATTAAATAATGCTTATCAGACTTTTGCTATACCCTGCCCCGTGGGGCAAATACCTGATCAAGAAAACAGATGATCGCCATTGGCTCATTGAGCGTTAAAGTACACTAAGTTACTAGGGCTTAACCTAGGTTAAGCATTACTAAAATAGTAATGCTTAAATAGTGCCTTTCGGACTTTTGTTATGCCCTGCCCTCTTGGGGCAAATACCTGATTAAGAAAACAGATGATTGCCATTGGCTTGGCAAAGGCATTAAAGTACACTAAGTTACTAGGGGTTGACCATGGTCAACCATTACTAAAATAGTGATAATTAATATAGGCATGCACTTGAATAAAGTTATCCATTATTTTTATCTTCTTTTCTTTTTATGATTTTTTATTTGGGAACTACCCGGATTTAAGAGCGAGATGGCACAAAGGCCTTGTAAAGTGTTTATCACTCTAAAATCTCAATCCTCTGTACCTCTACCGACACCGCTCCCCAATCCTCCGCAACCTTCCCGTAAACTAAAAGTGGTCGCTGATCAAAAAGTAAATGATTATACAGGTCATACACCTTGGGAAAAATTACTGTCTCATACATAGCGGTCTCATCCTCAAATGTGAGGAAACTCATTGTCAAACCGTCCTTAGTCCATACTTCCTTTTGCGTAATAGGCCAGCCAATCAAACAAATATATTTTCCCAGAAAATCCCCAATCCTAAGCGCTTTTATACGCCGAGCAGCCATTACTTTATCTTTCCAGAGGGCAAGAGGATGAACATTTTTCAAAAAGCCCAAAGACCTAAATTCTTCCCATAATTCATTGTTGAAAGTTTTTTTATTTACAGGGGCCATTACAGCAGTACTTCCAGCCTTATAAATAGGGACAATCTCCGTTAAGAATAGTTCTTCCTGTCCCTTCCGGGTTGCCCTCGTATGAGCCTTTAAAAGTTCTCTTGCCTGTATTGTTCGTGGCAAACCATTGGCTATGCGATCAAAAACTCCAGCCGGGCATAAAGCTGTTATGTCATCTCGATCTAACTTAACGCGCCGCAGAAAATTATTGAGATTTATAAAATCCCCACCCCTCTCACGTTCCTTTATTATTGTTTCAGCTCCACTATGTGAAAATCCCTTAACTGCCATAAGACCTATAACAACCCTTCGTCCCTGTCCATAATACCGCCATTGGCTCAAGTTTATATCAGGGCCTTCAAGTAATAAGCCCATTCTTCTGCACTCGGAAATATAAGCATGGGATTTATAGTAACCACCCTGATTACTTAAGACCCCTGCCATAAACTCCGCAGGGTGATGTACTCGTAAATATGCCGACTGAAAAGACACCATAGCATAAGAGGCAGAGTGAGGCTTACAAAAACTATACCCATCAAACGAAAGCATCATTTCCCAAATCTTTTTTGTTGCTTCTTCGCTAACCTCATTCCTTTTGCACCCTTCAAAAAATTGTTTTTCATAAAGAGCTAATTTTACTGCCCCTGCTTTTTTCGCTATTACCTTCCGAAGCTTATCAGCCTCCGCCTCATCAAACCCAGCCAATGCCACAGCAGTCTTGCTTACATCTTCTTGGTAGCAAAGTATTCCATAAGTTTCATCTAAAATCTTTGCCAAGCGAGGGTGGAGCGGCTCCCATTTTCCCCCTTTTAAACGTCTGATGTATTCATTTATAAACTTATTAGCCGCAGGTCGTATTATCGAGGAATGAATTACAATGTGTTCAAAATCACCAGCTCCTGTTTTTTTCTGCAATAATCTCATAGCCGGACTTTCAATATAAAATACGCCCATGCTATTTCCTACAGCCAAAGCTTCCACCGTCGCCTTGTCTTGAATAGGCCGCCAAGTGTGAGGATCAATACAGATACCCTGCTCCTCAAGATTTCTAAGCGTATCTCTAATTACCGCCAGACTTCTATTCCCCAGCAAATCAATCTTTACAAACCCGGCCGCCTCTGTTCCTTCTTTTTCCCATGACAGCAAAGGGTAACCTTCCAAAGAATTTTCAATCGGAATTCGGAAATGTATAGGGTTTGGGGTGATCACCAGCCCTCCACAGTGCATACTAAGTCCATGCGGAAGTCCTTCAATTTTTTTCGCAATAGACAATATCTCTGTCCAAAGTGGATCATTTATATCTGACTTATCCCCAAAATGAAACATCTGCTTTTCTATCCGTGAAATTTCCCCATCGCCAAACCCGTAAGCCTTCGCCGTTTCCCTCAGTGCAGAACGCGACCGAAAAAAATTGTGATTGGCTACCCTTGCGCAATGGTCTGATCCGAACCGTTCAATAACTTTCTTAATAAGCTCATCTCGTTCGTCCCAAGCAAAATCAACGTCAATATCAGGAGGGTCAGATCGTGCGGGGTTCAAAAACCGCTCAAAATAAAGATGGTGTGCAATAGGGTCAACATTGGTAATCCCAAGCGAATAGGAAACAATAGAAGCGGCCCCCGATCCCCTGCCACAGGTTCGGGAAGCCATTTTAACAATATCGTCCATCACTAAAAAATAAGGGGCAAAGCCCTTGCGCTCGATTATATCAAGTTCATAATCAATCCTTGCTAATTCACTATCCCCCAATTCCCCATATCGTTCCACAGCCCCCTCAATCACTCTATTGTATAATTCTTCCCCAGCGGATACACCAGTTTCATACCCAGGAAATACCCAGCCATCAAATAACTCATTATAAGTGCAGGATTGGGCAATCTCTCTTGTCCCCTCTGCTGATTCCGGCCATGACATGAGCCGTCTTTCAATCAATGAAGAATTGGAAAGCACAAAACCCTCTTTGGTAACACAATCAGTATCTTCGAGTGTACCAACGGTCTTTCCCAAATCTATAGCCCTTAAAACCCTGTGAACATTATAGTCCTCTTTTTCCAAAAAAGCCGAATTGTCTAAAAATGCCAAAGGAATACCCAGCCTTTTGTTAAGGCCTGCGGCTTTAATGGATTGGGGGGTAATCCCCCCATACAGATATTTAACCTTCCCAGCCAGCGAAATTAATAAAGCTTCATCTTCCGAAACTAGCCTCAATCCGGCAGAATTTTCACACAACAGCATAATAGGGTCATATCTCTTTTTATCTCTGTTCCTAATAGTCAACAGTTCACAAATACGCGCATACCCCTGTTTGCTCTCAACAAAACAATATATCAGCCCTTTACCTTCTATAGTCAGACAGACCCCAATAACTGGTCTAATCCCTGCTTCCTTAGCCTTTTCCAAAATATCAGGTAGCCCATATAAATTATCCCTGTCAGCAATACCAATACTCGTAACGCCAAGAGCTTTGCATTTTTCTATAAGTTCAACAGGCCTTCTCATTCCATATAAAAACGAGTATGCTGAACACAGCCCTAAGCGTTCTTCGAGTGTAGGTTCAACCATACACCGCTCCCGGCAACAGGGGAATTGTACTGTACTTTTTCTGTACCACCATTACCATTCCTGTAGTCAAAGAACCAATCCCATACCTATTCCGTATCTTGTCTTTTGCTTCCTGTAGCTTCCGTTGCTTTTCCTCTTGCTCAACCTCAAAAAGATCCGGGCACCACCCAAGAGGCCGCAGATCTTCAAGGCTTACGCCAATAGACTTTATTCTTAAACGCCTTACCACAATAGCGCGATATATCTTTTCGGCCGCTTGTGCTATATTCTTATCAGTGATCCAGTAGCCGCCCTTTTCAATATCCTGTACCCAAGCCCCATCAGAGTAGGTAGCCTTGAACCGAATACGTGCGGTTCCTAATTTCTTACCACGCATTTCAATTCCCGTAATCTCCGAAAGATGGACAATCCCGGCCTTTATTATCTCCGCTTCCGTTACATCCTCTGCAAACTCCAAAACCCTTTCAATCTTTTTTTCCCCAAGCTCTCCGCTTTCCACAGGGCTGGTATCAATCCCCAAAGCCATATCACGCAGTTTTAGACCATATTTGCCAAAAAGCGAAAGAGCCTCCCCATCAGTGAGCGCCGCCAGTTCCCCAATCTCCCGATACCCTGTAACCGCCGCAGTCTGCATAAGCGAAACCCCCATGCCAGGGAGCAACTTCAAACTCTGATGTGCTAAAAAGGACGCTTCCATACCATTCTGTATCTCTATACGGCCTGTCGGCCTGATTACCCTGCTTGCAATCTTCGTAACCAGTTTATTGTTTGCCACCGAAACTGTAGGCCGCATACCAGTCTGTTCATGTATTTTTTTTAATATACGCCCAGAGCAAGCAAACGGAGCCCCAAAAAGCGTATCCGTTCCTGTCAGGTCGAGGTATAGATTTCCCAGTCCGTCATTCTCATAAAGAGGGGCATACACCGCAGCAATTTTTTCCAGTTCCCTATTCATAACTGTATAAGCAGAAGGATCAGGAGGCAACACCAATAAATTTTTAACACATTTTTCCGCATTGGAAAGAGACATGCCTCTCGTAATCCCTTCCTGTAACGCTTCATGGGATAAATCCAATACTAAAGCCCTGCCGCATGT
This sequence comes from Leadbettera azotonutricia ZAS-9, assembly GCF_000214355.1. Lineage (GTDB taxonomy): Bacteria > Spirochaetota > Spirochaetia > Treponematales > Breznakiellaceae > Leadbettera > Leadbettera azotonutricia. The sequence continues at coordinate 2,159,267 of NC_015577.1, forward strand.
CGATCCGGAAATGACAAATGGCCTTCCAAGCAAAGCTTTATCCTTCGCCGAGGCCACCATAGCGCGAAACCCGATGCAATTGAGATGGCATATAGTTCTAGGCCTGTTGCCCATACAGGCCTGCCTTTTCCAAAATCTTCATCAATGATTGGGCATTTTGAACCGCCTGTCCCTTGGCGTGATTATTGAAATAAACCAGAATTTTATCTGCTTCCAATGCCACCATCTTTAGCCGGTCAACCCACTCGCTCAATTCCTGATCCTCGTAAAGATAATCATACCGGGCAACCTCATCAGACCCCCACCAGGCATCCTTGTTCCGTCCATGGAGCCGGATATAGGAAACAGGGGCTGTTACTAAATCCATCGAAGGCGGCAAATGAGCCAATTCCGGCATATCAAGGGACACAAGGCTAATCCCTCGCTTCTTCATGCCTTCTATCAGCTTGTCATTGAACCATTCATTATTCCTGAATTCCACTGCCAAAGGTACGCCGCTAAAAAAGGACAAGAGGCTATCCAGATACCGCCTGTTTTTTTCTTCATATTTGAACGAATACGGGAACTGAACCAAAACTGCCTCCAAGCGCCCAGCCCTTAAGACCGGATCTATGGCTTCCCGGAAGGTTTTCGCGTCCTGCTCCCACTTGGCAGGGTCGATTTTGTGGGTCAGGCTCTGGTGGGCCTTTACAGAAAAGGTCAGACTAGCTCCCCCGTCAACCAGCATTTTGGCCAAATTTTCCGCCTTGGGCATGGAATAATAGGTATAGTCCAGCTCTACCGTCCTAAAACGCCTTGCATACAGGGATAGAAAGTCTTTTTTCGGCGTACCCTCGGGGTAAACCACCCCCAGCCAGTCTGTGTAATAGAAGCCACATGTTCCTACAAGAATTTTCGACATAGGTAAAATATACTATATGTTTGTATAGGCTTGCAAGAGGGGAAATTGTCCTTTTAAGGTTTGCGGATAATATTTGTCTGATTCAATAGGATTTGCTTTCATCATAAGTTTTGGAAGGATGATAGAAATCGCAAATATCGCTTATGCTTATTTGAAAAAGATGAAGAAGGTATTACCCAAAAAATTTATATATAACCAGATTTTAAGAATTTTTCAAACTGCAAGAAAATATCTTCTTTGATTTTTTTCTGTATATTCCGCTCTAAAACCATAAATGCTTCTGTCATAGAATCTGGCTCTTGATTTGCAGTACTTTTTTGGTATGGAACTAATAGCTGATAGGTCTCCACCTGTAATGCAGACGCTAATTTCGTTAAGGACTTATCACTGACCCACCTGCGGCATCCTTCAATATCGTTTATGCTTTGAACAGACAATCCTGCTTTTTCAGCCAATTTTTCTTGTGAAAACTTTAACATATTTCGCCTTTCTTTAACATTTGCTGCCAAAGTTTTGCGTATTTTGGTAATTTCCACTATAAGTTACTCCTAGAACCTTTCACATTATGCTTTATATTCATACGTAATGCCTCAAAATAAAATCTAACCGAAAGGAACGGCTGCCTCACAATAAAAATCTAACCGTGGCTAAACATCTTCAAGAGCCGAAGCAGCAAGGGACTTCTGGCTCTGAAGCTCGAAGAGAGCCATCAGTGCATGGTTGACCAGGCGTTTCTGTTTGACCGGATTGAGACGGGCAGCCCTGCGTCGAAGCTCGTCCTTGAATGTATCAGGAAGGTCAGGGGATTCCAAGAGGCGCCTGTAGGGCGACTTGGGTTTGTCGTACACCTTCTTGACCCTGGCCCCTATCCGCTCCTTGGCGATTATTTTTTCTGAAGGGTAAAAATAGTTGAGCAGGGGACAGAGATGGCGGTAGACCTCGGCCAGGGCGTCTCTGGCCTGGAGGGTGTCATAGCGATAGTACCCCACGGTCCTGCGGACGGTCATGTCGTTTTTCTGCTCCACGAAGCAGTTGTCGTTCTTGTGGTAGGAACGGCTGCGGGTGAACTGGACGCGGTGTTCGTCACACCATGCCTTGAGCTGGTAATTAATGAACTCCCCGCCGTTATCGCTGTCGATGCCCAAAAGGGGGAAGGGAAACTGGGAGGGGAAGAGAGACACCTCCTCTTTAACCCAGCGATGGGCCTTGTTGAGGAGGGCGCGGAGCTCCACCCAGCCTGAATAGACATCGGTGGCATTGAGGGTACAGCAGAACTCGCCTGAGGCGTTTCCGCCGTCATGAACCACCGTATCCAGCTCAAAAAAGCCCGGTTTCCTCTCATCCCAGGCATAAAAGACACGGATGGGGATCTGGTGCTTGAGGAGGCCGCCGGGCCGTGTGGCGCTCCGTCCTTTTAATTCCAGCTTCTTCCGTTCAGGCTTGAGCTTCCGGTCGATGGTGGCGGGGCTTATGGCAAGCAGCTGCGCCTTTACCTCCTTGGTGATGCCAAACTCCTTGCAGGGATTGAGGAAAGGCATCTGTTCCCGGAGGAAGGGGGAAAGCCTTTTCCCGCACATGTAATCAAAGAACTCCCAAATCAGTTTGAGGGCTTTTATCGTTGCCGCCTGGTAGACCGGCTTCCGCCCTCCCCCTGCTTTTCGTTTTTTAAACGCATCGGCCTTGAGCTTAACAACCCTTCCGGCCAGTCTGACCAGTTCCGTTCTCCCCCAATTCGCCAAAAGGTGCAGGGCGTATTTCCGGTTGTACCCTGTGTTCTGGACAAACTCGTCCAGGATAGCGGTCTTGCCCTTTTTCCCGGCTTTGCGATACCGCATGCTGATTTCTCTGGCAAGCGCCTGTTTCTCTTTCATCGTTAACCCCATTGAGCCCTCCGGTACCCTTGTTACCGGATATAGGCTACATAATTTGGGTTAGAATTTTATTATGAGGCATTCCCTGTTTTGGGTTAGATTATTTATGAGGCAACGCGTCATATTGACAAGTAGCTTAAAATAATGTATTATGTTGCTATAAGCGGAATTTTTATCATATTGAGGTTTAGCTAAAAAGCGAGTGACAAAATGATAGCAGATGTTCTGATGACCATGATCTCCTTGGCGTTGTTGGTCTAAAAAGATAAAAACCTGCTAATAGCTTTTTCACCGGCTGACTGTTTTTATAGGAGGAGAAAGGTATGAAAAAGGTAAGATGTGTTTCTGTAATTTCAGTGGTAATGCTAGCTTTGGTATTGATCGGTTCTTGCTCTACGCCCTTGGATGATGATAAGGAAGTGGAAAAAGGTACGGCTACGATAGCAGTGTATAACAATTATTTTTATAATTGGTATGATCATGGGAAATATACCGTGGCTGTGGAGAAAGGACAAAAATTGCCTGCTTTGTCGAATCCTCCTGTGATTGAGGGCTTGGCCTTCAAGGGCTGGACAAAGAATTTAAATGATATGGGCGAAAAAGGGTTCAGGGAATTGTACAATTTCAATGACACAGTGGAAGGGGATTTTGCGCTGTACGCTTTGCATGAGAATTATGTCAGCCTTGATAGTGCCGACAGCAGTTATTTCACGCTTGAAAAGATGTACGATAGATTGAGCAAGATTGTAAGCTGGTCTTGGCTGAATACGAATGAAAGTAGCTTTCATCCTAATTATTATTATAATCCGTCAGGAAACAAGGATGCAAATAATGGGAATAGAATTCATATTAATTTTACCAAGTACGGAAGCGATTATTATTTGAGCGTGGATTTGACGGCGAAATTGTTGAAGCCGTTGGATTTGTCTTTTGGCACGTACAATTTTGTAGGGAATGATACCATTCGCATAGGCTTTAGTACTGCCATAAATAGCGATGTAGTGAAGAACGGAGGTTATTTGCAGATTCCTTTGAAGCTTGATCGTTACCTTGGCGACATTGAGCCTAATTGGGATAGCTTTGTACTTCTGGATGGTGAAAGTCCCGTGCAAGTGGGGCATTACACTAATGCCTTTGCGCAAGGGCTGTATGCCAAATTGGCAGAAAGAGGTCTCAATACCTTGAATTTTTCGGGCTATGGGCATGAAAAATTGACCATATACGATGGCACAGGCTATATCGGTTCTTTCAGTTATTCGTTGACTGGATTATAGGAGGAAATTATGAAGTATTTTTGGGCGTTGTTGGGTGCGGTTCTGATTATATCCTGCAATAATGGCATTAATGGCCCTACCAATGAAAAAGTTGAAAAAATCGACAAGTCGGTCAAGACTTCCATTGATGGCGGCGAGTATATCGATGTTACTCTTGTTGGTGTAAAGGCGCAAGGCAAACCGACGATTTTGATGTCGGCGGTATAATCTATAAAGCGTTTGTCAGGTATTCCTGACAGACTTTGTTTATAAAAAAATCCCGATATTCTTGTTCTACATCAACACCTCCGGTATGGATGTGTAAGTTTTTCCATCAAGTAGCCGTTCAAGCTGATCCATGCCGATTTTCCGGTTTTCCATTTTCACAAGGTTTTCCAGTATCTTGCCATGCGTCCAGCCGGAAGCGTCCCATATTCGGGCCGACTGTATCTGCCGGAAGGAAAAATGATTGTGCTGTCCGGTCATGACCTTGACCCTGAAATCCATATTTTCAGCCCATAGTTTGGCAATTTTCTCGTTGACCAGCTTCATATCGGAAGTATGAAAATTCCGCTCTAGCGTATGCTTCTGGACTTCCAATAAAACGGCTTCCATGTTATCGGCGTTAAGCTCTTGGGCAAGGGTGTAGCCTGTCCGCTTGGCAAAATGGCTAATGCACTGCAATCCTGCTTTGCCGCCGGGGATCATGTTCAAGCCTTTCTGGTACAGGGAAGAAAGGGAGCGGTTCTCTACTTCTGTTTCTTCAAGGTCAAGGGCTTGGGTTTCGGTAAGCCCTGCCCTTTCCACAATATGTTCCAGCACTTTGATTTTGAAGAATTCTCCCCTCAATGCCCGATGGAACAGAAGGTTTGAACCCTTCATGGTGGCGTAGCAATGCTGTTTGTACCGTTCCTGCCATGTCCGCTTTGTTATGCCCACATAAATAGAGGATTTCTCCTGATGGGCTTTCTGTGCCCTGTATAGCCCTTTCTGGTTAATGTCGGGAAGGGGATTTTGCATGAGGGGGTATGCTGTTTCGTACTGGCTTTCTTCGGGAAGCAGGGTATGGGAATAAAGCTGGTATGATCCCTGTTTCAGCACCGCCGTCTCGCCAAACCCAAAAAGGTACTCCATAGGTACAATGAAGGAGTTAAGTACCCCCTTATGGTGGAAACCCACGACAAGATGATTTCCGGTATATGAGGCTGGCGTTTTTTCCTCATAGTCAACGATGATGCGGTAATCCCTGGCCTTATGGAGTGTCGAGATTTTGTGGTCTGTAGAGGGATCAAAGTAGATGGTGATATTCAAGGTCGGATACTTGGTCTCGCTTGCGGCCCCTGGCCTCCATTCTTCCTTGAGGGTGCTTTCGGTTGCGGCGTTCCGGTAGTTTTCAAGCATTTCCTTAAGTTTGCCGGGGTTGTTGCGGTCGATGCCGTCAATCGCTTTTTGCAGTTCCCCATACGCTTTTTTGTTGAGGGGGAACAAAAGTTTTTCAAAAACCGATGAACTGAATTTCATATAAAACTCCTGTATAATAAAATTAAATATAACTATAATATTATTATACTTTTATTTAATTTCTGTCAAGAGTAAATTCAACAATTTTTTAATTTTTATTTACAAAAGCTTAAAATTTTTATACTATTCAATATGCGAAGGATAATTACGGTACATTATGGGAATTAGCTATAAACCTTTTCATCATTTGTTGATTGAAAAGAATCTTAAAATGAAGGAAGTGATGGAAAGAGCAAAAATCAGTCCGCCTACTATCGTAAAATTATCAAGGAATGATTATGTTGGTCTGCGTGTTATAGAAAAACTATGTGGGGTATTGGATTGTAAGCCGGAACAGATTTTTGAAATCGTTATAGGCCACGATACGGTTACCCCTATAAAGAAAAGAATTCCCAAGGAGCAACCGTCCCCATCATCAAAAATACCCGATATTACGAAAAAAGAGAAACATTAAGAACCAATATAGAAAGCGTGTTGTATTTTTTGTAGTACAAAATACAGGTCTTACCTGTCATTTTTTGGCACTATCTTGCATTACTTATTGACATAATTTGTTATATGATATAGAATTATGTCGTTATCTGGCACTAACTAGCACTACCAAAGATGAAGGGAATTTGGTCCGACTCCCGTTTCCCGCTTTTGTCTGGTAGGCCCGGAAAGATGACTTTCCGGGCTTTTTAATGACTAATTCCTTATGTCATAAGGAATTAGGGCTGGCGAGGAAAACTCGAAGCTTGTTAGTGTTAATCCATTGTTGCACAAATTGTAGTATTTTGTGCAAGGCGCAGGGTTACCATGGCTCGAAGTTCCCTCTCCCTTTGGAAGCGTCCTACAACCGTTCCCCGCTCATTTGTCTACTATGTTCGTATATGGCTCCCTTCTGAAAAGCGGTATTCAACGCCCAAGTCGGCGGCTGTCCTGGCTGAAAATTTGGGGCTTGATATGTCCCAGCTCCCCCCTTCCACCAAAACCGGGGCGAGGAAAATTGGAGAAATTTGGCTTTTAAAGGGCGGCCTCAAAACACTCAAAAACAATCCCGACAATCCGCTTCTTGCCGATTTTTGCCTAGATTTCTGGACTTGGGATAAGTCTGAATATGTCGAAGGAAAGATCGACCGGGAACAGCGTATAAGCAAGCGATGGTGCAAGGATAGCCACAATCGCATATTCCGCTGTTAAAGGCCTTCGCCTCTTGGACGGGAGCATTTACACCTTAGCCATCTCGATAATAAACGCATGGGTCTCTTCTTCCGCACTAAGTGTTATATTTTCTTCGGTTATTTCAACCGCATCACGCATGGACAATTGAATATCATTAAGCTTGGCGCTGCCCTCTATCAATACAAGATACGCTTGCCGGTTTTTTGCAACTTCAAAATCCAGAGTCTTTCCTTTTGATACGATTGTCGCATAGGCATTAATATCCGCATGAATCTTAATGGGCGCCTCGCTCTTTTTGTTGTCAGTTCCTGATGCAATAGGCAGCCAGGTATCACGCCTATCCTCAAAAACAAACCGGTAATCTCCGTAATTTGGCTTATACCCGTCTTTGTCCGGAAAAATCCATATCTGCAAAAAGCGAAGGCCCTTTTTGCCCAGGTTGTATTCACTATGAAGAACTCCGGTTCCAGCGCTCATATACTGAACCTGTCCCCGGGTCAGGGTTTGCTTGTTTCCCATACTGTCCCCATGGGTCAATTCTCCATCAACAACATAGGAAATAATTTCCATATTCTCATGGGGGTGTGTATCAAAACCCATCTGCGATTCCACCATATCATCATTTATAACCCGTAATATTCCAAATTGAATATTTTCCGGGTTATAATATTCAGCAAAAGAAAAATGGAAATGGCTGTCCAGCCAGCCGTGAACGCCCCGTCCCATTTTTGCATGATCAATGTAACGTACCATGATGAACCATCCTGTTTTTATGATTTAATTTCTCTTTTTATAAGATACTTAATTTAAGAATAGAAATCAAGTTTTAGAGGGGACAGCTTTAGAGGGTGAGGCCGTTTCAATCATGCTCCATAATGATTCATAAAAATACGTTAATTCATTATGGCATAATGAATTAGTGTTTTTAAAAGGCGGCCTCAAAACACTCAAAAATAATCCAATATTATTATTTCACCTGGTTTTATAGGATTAAGATTTATGCGTTTTTTTCTAAAATGTCTTGTTTATTTATTATTTTGCTATCATTATTACAGTAATTCATAGGAATCAACAGGCCCCTGGAGCGTATGTGTCCTCCCTACGAATCAAGGGGTGATATATGCTTCCATCAGGTTCTGATTCAAAGGGAAATTTTAGTCGTTTCTGGGCATTTTTATTGATCCTCTTGATGATTAGTCCCGCCGGAGTGCTTCCGGTCTATGCGGACGAGTATGCCTATGTGTGGAACGGAAGCCCCGGCAGCAATTGGAGCACCTCCGGAAACTGGAGGGTGGGTGATGAGGAGCCTCCAGAACATGTCGGCCCTCCGGAGAGTGGTGATAGCGCCGCAATCGGTAGCGGTGGCAGTGCAGTGGTTTCCAGCTCCGACGGGACGGCTCAGACTGTTACCGTTGGCGGCGGCTTAACGGTCTTAGGTAGCAGCTTGATCGTTGGCAATGGCGGGGTTGCGGTTAATGGGGGTAGCCTTACCCTTACCGGCGGCAACCTAAACGTTGGCGGCAGCGGAATTGCGGTTAACGGGGGCAGTTTTACTCTTACCGGCGGCAGCCTTTTGGCTGGTACGGTTACTACTGACAGCTCGGGTGTAATCAATATCGGCGCCGCAGCCGGCAGCACTGCGGTAGCAGTAAGCGGCAGCACTTTAGACGGCAGCACGGAGTTTTCCGGCACAGGTGGTACCCTACAGTTCAACAGTACCGGTTTAACCTTTAGCAATGCTATCAATGGCAGCCTGAAGCTTGTACAAACTGCGGGGACTACCATCCTTACCGGTAATAACAACTATACCGGGGGAACCACTATAGGCACCGGAGCAACCCTGCAAATAGGCAATGGTACTACCGGAAGCATTGCAAATGCCGGTTTGATTGACAATAGTGGTACCCTGATCTTTAACCGCAACGCTACGGTTACCCATAGTGGTGTTATCAGTGGAAGCGGCGCTTTGACCCAGGCGGGATCAGGGACACTGATACTGACCGGGTCTAACAACTATGCTGGGGTCACCACCATCACCGACGGTCTAATCCAATTTACTAACGCCAATAGGGGCGTCGGCAATACCGACGCCAATAACTTAGGACTGGGTAAGATTACCCTTAACGGCGGCGGCCTTCGATGGGACAGCAACACATATGATTTATCCGGCAGATTGAACGCCATCGGCTCAGGCGGGGCAACCTTTGACACCAACGGAAATAACGTAACCCTTGGAACTGCCCTTACCGGCACAGGCGGTATTACCAAAGACGGCAGCGGAACTCTTATCCTTACGGGGGCTAACACCTATACCGGAGGAACCATTATTTCAGCCGGCGGTACTTTGCAGATAGGCAATGGCGTTTCCGGTGCCGGTGATACCGGAAGCATAGCCAATAGCAGCGGCATTATCAACAATGGCGCCCTGATCTTCAACCGTTCCGGTACCGTCGATTACGGTAAGGTAATCAGTGGAACCGGAACCCTGACCAAACAGGGTACGGGCATCCTCACTTTGACTGGGGCTAATACCTATGGCGGGGGAACTACTATTACAGGCGGCCTTATTAATTTCGCCAATATTGGCAATTTTGGGGATACCACCTCACCAGCTTATGATCACAATATTACCCTCAACGGCGGCGGCCTCCAATGGGCAACCGGCAATACCACTAATATATCCGATAAGCTCTACGGCGTTATCGGCACTGAGGGCGGAACCTTTGACACCAATAATAATGGCCCCATAACTCTTGCCACCGTCCTGTCGGGGGGTGGCTCCAAGGGCATTACCAAAACCGGCGGCGGAACCCTTATCCTTTCGGGGGCTAACCGCTATAACGGGGGAACCACCATCAACGGCGGTTTAATCCAATTTACTAACGCCGATTGGGGTACCGGCTCTGACGCCAATAACCTAGGACTGGGTAATATTACCCTTAACGGCGGCGGCCTTCGTTGGGACAGCAACAACTATGATATCTCCGGCAGATTGAACGCCATCGGTCAAAGTGGCGGGACCTTCAATACTGACATCAATGTAAACTTTGCCAAGCCCATTACCGGTCCTGGTACTCTTAACACTAACCTCAATTATTATGTTATCACCAAGGCCGGCACCGGGACTCTTTCGTTCAGCGGCAGCGGCGCCATTGCCGATACCCTGGGCCTTAACCTGCTCGCCGGTACCCTGGACATTTCGGGCATTGGCGAGTTCGATGCGACCGAGGTTCGGGTCAAGTCCCTGTCCGGGGCTGGCGCCTTGTTTTTAGGTGATGTCATGGATAGCAGCAATAGAATTATCGTGGGTCATGATCCGGCAGTGATCGGTGGTACTCCGATAGCGGACGGCGGCGGCAGCTATGGCGGAGCTATTTCCGGCATTGGAGGGCTTACCAAAACCGGTACCGCTCTCCTGACTCTTACCGGTACCAGCTTCTATACCGGCGGCACCGAAATTCTGAAGGGTCTTATCAACTTCAGTGATCCGGCTAATTTTGGTACTACCACCCTATTGCAAGACAAGATTATCCTTAATGGCGGCGGCCTCCAATGGGCAAGCAGTTACAACGGCGACGATATATCCAGTGCACTCAACGGCGCTATCGGTATTAACGGCGGTACCTTTCATACCAATAATAATTTACCCATCACCCTGAGTACTCCCCTGACAGGGGGCGGAACCTCCTTCGACACCGGCATTACCAAAGACGGCGGGGGGACCCTCGTCCTTACCGGGCTTAATACCTATTCCGGGGGAACCCTTATTAAGGGTGATAGTACCAAGGGTAGTTTTATCCAATTTAGTGACGCCGACAGGGACAAGGACAACAAGGATCGGCCCAATAATTTAGGACTGGGTACTATTACCCTCAACGGCGGAGGGCTCCTTTGGGGCGCGAACTACAATTATGACATATCCGAAAGGGAGATCACCGTCGTTGGAAGCGATTTAATCGGTGGAACCTTTAACACCAACGGCAACACCATACTGCCCTTTGCAAAAGCCCTTACCGGCTCCGGCGCTGTTACCAAGATGGGCGAGGGCAGCCTTACCTTTACTGTTATTAATGAATATGAGGGGCTTACCACAGTAAAGGGAGAAGCGGCAGAGAATGTCAGCACTCTGTTCCTGACCGGCGGCGGTTCCATAGCTGCTTCCAGCGGCTTAACTCTGGAGGATCACGGCGTCTTTGACATTAAAGATATCACCAATTCTACCACCATTCAGGCTCTGAACAGTACATCTGGTTCTACCCTTGTAGAGCTAGGCAACAATAATCTTACCATAAGCAGGTTGGTAGGTGACCTGGGCGTTTACGCCGGGGCGATTGATAGTACCGGTACTCTTCCAGATGGAGGCAGCCTGACCAAGTCGGGGGCCGGCAAACTGACCCTCTACGGTGATACTGACTTGAAGGGAGGGGCAACCATTGAGGCCGGTACACTGCAATTCGGCAATCACACCGAGACTGGGAACTTATACGGAAACATACGCAACGATGCCGCTCTGATTTTTGACCATGGTAATGATCTGGAATACGGCTTGGGCGGAGCGAAAGGCGACAGCGCTATAAGCGGAAGCGGAACCCTGACCAAACTGGGCGTGGGAACTCTGAAGCTGACCAATATAAACGGATATTCTGGTATAACCACCATATCGGATGGTATCCTGAAACTTTCAGGCATCGGTTCCATTGCGGCTTCCAACGGTCTCAATCTGGCCGCCAACAGCAGCAAATTTGACATTGCCGAAGTTACCCCCAGTGGCGCTTCCATTAATAATTTGAGCAGTTCTGCGGAAGCGGTAAACTCGCAAATACTGCTCGGCGGCAAAACCCTTTCAGTGAACGAGGCCAGTGGCGCCATCTTTGCGGGAAAGATAATCGGGATCGGAGGCAGCCTGACCAAACTGGGCGCGGAAACTTTGACGCTGACCAATGCCAACAACACCTATACCGGAGCAACTACCATATTAGCCGGTACCCTGAAACTTTCAGTCGCCGGTTCCATTGCCGATTCCACCGGCGTGTCTCTGGCTGCCGACAGCACCTTTGACATTGCAAGCGTTACCAGCAGCGCTTCCATTAAAAATTTGAGCAGTTCTGCAACAAGTTCCAAGATACTGCTTGGCGACAAGACCCTTTCCGTGAACGAGGCCATCGGCGCCGACTTTAAGGGGATTATAAGCGGAGTCGGAGGCAAACTGACCAAACTGGGCGCTGAAACCCTGACCCTGACCAATATAAACGAGTATTCTGGCACAACCACCATATCAGATGGTACCCTGAAACTTTCAGGCGATGGTTCTATTGACAAGTCCATCGGTCTCAATCTGGCTGCCAACAGCAGCAAATTTGACATTGCCGATGTTACCACCAGTGGCGGCGCTTCCATTAAAAATTTGAGCAGCGCGTATGCAAACTCGCAAATACTGCTCGGCGACAAAACTCTTTCCGTGAACGAGATCAACAGCGCCACCTTTATGGGAAAAATAAGCGGAGACGGAGGCAATCTGACCAAACTGGGCGAGGGAACTCTAACGCTGACCAATGCCAACAACACCTATACCGGTCTTACCGCCATATCAGCCGGTACCCTGAAACTTTCAGGCGATGGTTCCATTACCGATTCCACCGGCGTGGATCTGGCTGCCAACAGCACCTTTGACATTTCGGGCGTTACCACCAGCGGCGGCGCTTCCATTAATAATTTGAGCAGTTCTGCGGAAGCGGTAAACTCGCAAATACTGCTCGGCGGCAAAACCCTTTCAGTGAACGAGGCCAGTGGCGCCATCTTTGCGGGAAAGATAAGCGGAATAGGAGGCAGCCTGACCAAACTGGGCGCTGAAACCCTGACCCTGACCAACGAAAACACCTATACTGGTCTTACCAAGATATCGGATGGTACCCTGAAACTTTCAGGCATCGGTTCCATTGCCGGGTCCACCGGTGTGTCCCTGGCTGCCGACAGCACCTTTGACATTTCGGGCGTTGACAGCAGTGCTTCCATTAAAAATTTGAGCAGTTCTGCAACAAGCTCCAAGATACTGCTTGGCTACAAGACCCTTTCCGTGAACGAGACCATCGGCGCCGACTTTAAGGGGATTATAAGCGGAGTCGGAGGCAATCTGACCAAACTGGGCGCTGAAACCCTGACCCTGACCAATATAAACGAGTATTCTGGCACAACCACCATATCAGATGGTACCCTGAAACTTTCAGGCATCGGTTCCATTGCCGAGTCCATCGGTCTCAATCTGGCTGCCAATAGCAGCATCTTTAACATTGCCGAAGTTACCCCCAGTGGCGCTTCCATTAAAAATTTGAGCAGCGCGTATGCAAACTCGCAAATACTGCTCGGCGACAAAACCCTTTCCGTGAACGAGATCAACAGCGCCACCTTTATGGGGAAAATAAACGGAGACGGAGGCAATCTGACCAAACTGGGCGAGGGAACTCTAACGCTGACCAATGCCAACAACACCTATACCGGTCTTACCGCCATATCGGCCGGTACCCTGAAACTTTCAGTCGCCGGTTCCATTGCCGATTCCACCGGCGTGTCCCTGGCTGCCGACAGCACCTTTGACATTTCGGGCGTTGACAGCAGCGCTTCCATTAATAGTTTGAGCAGCTCTGAGGTAAGCTCTAAAATACTGCTCGGCGGCAAAACCCTTTCCGTGACCGAGGCCATCGGCGCCGAATTTAAGGGAATTATAAGCGGGGCCGGTGGCAGCCTGACCAAACTGGGCGCGGAAACTTTGACCCTGACCAATGCCAACACCTATACCGGCCTTACCGCCATATCGGCCGGTACCCTGAAGCTTTTTGGCAGCGGTTCCATTGACAAGTCCACCGGCGTGTCCCTGGCTGCCAACAGCTCCTTTGACATTTCGGGTATTGACAGCAGCGCTTCCATTAATAATTTAAGCAGCTCTGAGGTAAGCTCTAAAATACTGCTCGGCGGCAAAACCCTTTCCGTGAACGAGGCCAGCGACGCCATCTTTGCGGGGATTATAAGCGGAGACGGAGGCAGCCTTACCAAACTGGGAGCGGAAACTTTGACCCTGACCAATGCCAACACCTATACCGGCCTTACCGCCATATCGGCCGGTACCCTGAAACTTTTTGGCAGCGGTTCCATTGACAAGTCCACCGGCGTGGCTCTGGCTGCCAACAGCTCCTTTGACATTTCGGGTGTTACCACCAGCGGCGGCGCTTCCATTAATAATTTGAGCAGTTCTGCGGAAGCGGTAAACTCGCAAATACTGCTCGGCGGCAAAACCCTTTCCGTGACCGAGACCAGCAGCGCCATCTTTGCAGGGAAGATAAGCGGAACCGGAGGCAGCCTGACCAAACTGGGCGATGAAACCCTGACCCTGACCAACGAAAATACCTATACTGGTCTTACCAACATATCGGCCGGTACCCTGAAACTTTCAGGCGATGGTTCCATTGCCGATTCCACCGGTGTGGCCCTGGCTGCTGACAGCACCTTTGACATTGCCCATGTTACCACCAGTGGCGGCGCTTCCATTAATAATTTGAGCAGTTCTGCAACAAGCTCCAAGATACTGCTTGGCGACAAAACCCTTTCCGTGAACGAGGCCAGCGACGCCATCTTTGCGGGGATTATAAGCGGAGACGGAGGCAACCTGACCAAACTAGGCGATGAAACCCTGACCCTGACCAATGCCAACACTTATACTGGCCTTACTGCCATATCAGCCGGTATTCTGAAACTTTCTGGCGATGGTTCCATTGCGGCTTCCAACGGCGTGACCCTGGCTGCTGACAGCATCTTTGATATTGCCGATGTTACCGCCAATGGCGGCGCTTCCATTAATAATTTAAGCAGCTCTGAGGGAAGCTCGCAAATACTGCTCGGCGGCAATACCCTTTCCGTGAACGAGGCCAGCAGCAATACCTTTGCGGGGATTATAAGCGGGACCGGCAGCCTGACCAAACTGGGCGCTGAAACCCTGACGCTGACCAATATAAACGAATATTCTGGCATAACCACCATAGGGGCCGGTACTCTGAAACTTTCAGACACCGGTTCCATTGCCAATTCCACCGGTCTCAATCTGGCTGCCAACAGCAGCATCTTTGATATTGCCGATGTTACCACCAGCGGCGGCGCTTCCATTAAGAATTTGAGCAGCGCATATGCAAACTCGCAAATACTGCTCGGCGGCAATACCCTTTCCGTGAACGAGGCCAGCAGCGATACCTTTGCAGGGATTATAAGCGGAGACGGAGGCAGCCTGACCAAACTGGGTGCGCAAACTCTGACGCTTACCAATGTAAACGAATATTCTGGCATAACCACCATAGGGGCCGGTACCCTGAAACTTTCAGGCATCGGTTCCATTGCCGATTCCACCGGCGTGGCCCTGGCTGCAAACAGCAGCTTTGACATTTCCGGCGTTGACAGCAGCGCTTCCATTAATAATTTGAGCAGCTCTGCGGTAAGCTCCAAAATACTGCTCGGCGGCAAAACCCTTTCTGTGAACGAGACCATCGGCGCCGAATTCAAGGGGATTATAAGCGGAACCGGAGGCAGCCTGACCAAACTGGGCGCAGAAACTCTGACACTGACCAATGCCAACACCTATACTGGTATTACCGCCATATTAGCCGGTAAACTGAAACTTTCAGGCGATGGTTCCATTGCCGATTCCACCGGCGTGGCCCTGGCTGCAAACAGCAGCTTTGACATTTCGGACGCTAATAGCGGCGCTTCCATTAATAATTTGAGCAGCGCCTATGCAAACTCGCAAATATTGCTCGGCGGCAATACCCTTTCCGTAACCGAGACCGGTTCCGGCACATCCTTTGCGGGGATTATAAGAGGGGCCGGAGGCAGCCTGACCAAACTGGGCACGCAAACTCTGACCCTGACCAACGAAAACACCTATACCGGGACGACCGCTATATCAGCCGGTACCCTGAAACTTTCAGGCATCGGTTCCATTGCCGATTCCACCGGCGTGGCCCTGGCTGCCGACAGCGCCTTTGACATTTCGGGCGTTAATAGCGGCGCTTCCATTAATAATTTGAGCAGCTCTTCGGCAAGCTCCAAAATACTGCTCGGCGATAAAACCCTTTCCGTGAACGAGGCCGGCAGCGGCGCCTTTGCGGGGATTATAAGCGGAGACGGAGGCAGCCTGACCAAACTGGGCGCGCAAACTCTGACCCTGACCAACGAAAACACCTATACCGGGACGACCGCTATATCAGCCGGTACCCTGAAACTTTCGGGCACCGGTTCCATTGCCGATTCCAACGGCGTGGTCCTGGCTGCCGACAGCAGCTTTGACATTTCGGGCGTTAATAGCGGCGCTTCCATTAATAATTTGAGCAGTTCTGAGGCAAGCTCCAAAATACTGCTCGGCGGCAAAACCCTTTCCGTGAACGAGGCCAGCAGTGCCGACTTTGCGGGGATTATAAGCGGCGCCGGAGGCAGCTTGACCAAACTGGGCGCTGAAACTCTGAACCTGAGCAATGCCAACACCTATACTGGTCTTACCACCATATCGGCCGGTACTCTGAAACTTTCAGGCGATGGTTCCATTGCGGCTTCCAACGGTCTCAATCTGGCTGCCAACAGCAGCTTTGACATTTCGGGTGTAAGCAGCAGCGGCGCTTCCATTAATAATTTGAGCAGCTCTGCGGGAAGCTCGCAAATACTGCTCGGCGGCAAAACCCTTTCTGTGAACGAGGCCAGCGACGCCATCTTTGCGGGAATTATACGCGGAGCCGGAGGCAGCCTGACCAAACTGGGCGCGCAAACTCTGACCCTGACCAACGCCAACACCTATACTGGTCTTACAACCATATCAGCCGGTACTTTGCAAATAGGCAATGGCGGAACTACAGGAAGTATCGTCACTGGCGGTTCGGTTGTCAACAATGGAACCCTTATCTTTAACCGTTCCGACGATATTAGTCACAACGGTGTTATCAGCGAAAGCGGCGCACTGACCCAGGAAGGAACAGGTAAATTGACCCTGACCGGAGTTAACACCTATACCGGCGCAACCACAGTTTCAAGCGGTTCCCTTTCCCTCACTGGATCGGGTTCCATCGCCGATTCCAGCGGCCTTAACCTTGTTGCAAGCAGTAGTACGTTTGATATTTCGGGTATAACCGATAAAACTTCCCTTAAGAGTTTGGAGGGCGAAGGCACTGTTACCATGGGCGAAAAAAGCCTGGATGTGGTATCGGGCGATTTTTCCGGCGCTATCACCGGTTCCGGTACGCTTACCAAGATCAGCGATAGTACTGAATTGGGCGGCATCCTGATACTCAACGGGTCTGATAATACTTACTCCGGGGGTACTGTCATTACTGGCGGATATATCGAATTTGACAGCCTGCTTAATTTCGGAGCCGGCAATATCACCCTTAACGGCGGCGGCCTCAGATGGAAAAGCAATTGGTCTTATAATCCCGATAATGAAGGATCCCTTGATCCCGATGCATCCGGAATCCTGAACGATATAGGCGGTTTTGGCGGACACTTCGATACCAATGGCAATACTATAGAGTTCAATAATAAAATTAATGGAACGGGAACTCTTTATAAGGAAGGCGATGGTGTTCTGATCCTCAAAGCCAATCTGACGTATACCCGTTACATAATTAATGGCGGCACTCTGAGGTTCGGCCAGGAGGGAGAAATAGAAACCGATATTGATGTAAGCGAAGGATCAGCTTTGTTTATCAATCCCAGCCAAGAAAACTTGTATAGTGGAGTCATTTTCGGTGAGGGCAGTGTGGAAAAAGACGGAGATGGTATAGGGATTCTTACCGGGGACAACGATTATTCAGGCGGTACAACCATTACCAACGGTACCCTGCAGATAGGCAACGGTGGGGAAACAGGGAGTATCACGGGCAATGTAACCGATAACGGCGTCCTTGCCTTTAACCGTAAAGATGACATCACCTTCCAGGGCGACATCACCGGCGAGGGCGTCCTCACCCAGATCGGCGGGGGTGTTCTTGTCCTTACCGGGGACAATACCTACAAAGGTGGTACAACCATAGAAAGCGGCATCCTGCAAATAGGCAACGGCAGGGAAACAGGAAGCATCATAGGCGATGTAACCAATAACGGTGTCCTTGCCTTTAACCACGATGATACCAATTCTCCCATTGTCTTTAGCGGCACTATCAGCGGTACTGGCGCTCTCGTTAAGGAAGGCACGGATGTTCTTGTCCTTACCGGGGACAACGACTACAAAGGTCCTACCACCATAGAAAGCGGCGTCCTGCAAATCGGCAACGGTGAGGATAAGGGAAGCATCATTGGCGATGTTGAAATAGCTACTGGCGGAACCCTGGCCTTTAACCACGGTAAATCCGAATCAGAGCCTGAAACACCCGTTACCATCATCTACGATGGCAAAATCAGCGGCTCAGGCAGTCTGATCCAGACCGGCGAAACTCTTGTCCTTACCGGGGACAATGACTACAAAGGCCCTACCACTATAACCAGCGGCGTCCTGCAAATAGGCAACGGCGGAGAAACAGGAAGCATCACCAGCGATGTGGTTGAAATAGCAACTGGCGGAATCCTGGCCTTTAACCACGGTAAATCCGAATCAGAGCCTGAAATCCCCGTCATCATCACCTACGATGGCAAAATCAGCGGCGAAGGCAGTCTGATCCAGACCGGCGAAATTCTTGTCCTTACCGGGGACAACGACTACAGCGGCCCTACCACCATAGAAAGCGGCGTCCTGCAAATCGGCAACGGTAGTACCACAGGAAGCATCACCAGCAATGTGGTTGAAATAGCAGAGGATGGAATCCTGGCTTTTAACCGTTCCGACGGCATTACCTACGATGGTATCATCAGCGGCGAAGGCAGCCTGATACAATCCGGCGGCGGTACTCTTGTCCTTACAGGAAATAACACCTATGAGGGACCTACAGTAGTAAAGGCCGGAATCCTGGAACTTACCGGTTCCCTTGAATCATCAGAACTGACCCTGTATGGCGGCGCCGACTTTATAAACCATAGCAGCGATTTTACGCTGGATAATAAAACCCTTACTCTTGATGGCCTCAATGCCGGATATTCCGGCGACCTGAGCATCAAGAACGGCACCCTTAACTTCTATCTGCCGGTCGGCACAACAGCAAATGCTACCATCCTTAATGTGGACAGCGCGGATGTGAGCGATGCCACTGTTACTGTAACTTTCGGCGGCGGCAATACGCCTATGGTACGGGGCGATTCGGTGGTGCTTATACAAAGCAACAGTCTTACCGGGGAAACTGCCAATGCCGCTACAGCGGCTCCGGGCGTGCGGGGAGTCACCCTGCTTTATTCCTTTGATATTGCTGCGAAGGGGAACCAATTGCTGGGAATCCTGGCGTCTGTGGGAACCGACCCCCGGACCAAGGTGCTGACCCAGGGTTATCTGGGAAGCCTTGCCCTGCTGAACCAGGGCGCCGATCTTATTGCCGGAGCGGGAATCAAAGAGACCCTGCGGGATAACAAGGGCGGCTTTTCGGCCATTGTCCAGACCTCCGGGGGCTGGTCACGGTACACTACCGGTTCATCCCTGGACATGGGCAGCTTTAACCTCCTCAGCGGGGTGGGCTGGGGTACACAGGCCGGCTTTGGTCAATTGCTCCTGGGGGCGGCGGTCGAATACGGAATGGGCTCATATTCCACCGCAAACGAGATCACGGCAATTTCCTTTGAGGGTGATGGAAAAACCTATTTTGTCGGGGGCGGAATATTCGGCAGATCCGATTTTACTTCCTTTAAATCGGGAAATATTTACGCCGAATTGTCCGGCCGCATCGGATGGGCCGGCAATACCTATAACTCCAGCTTGCAAGACGTGGTTACAAACCAGAAAGCAAGCTATGAAGCGGGCGCCCTGTACTTCGGTCTCCATGCCGGCGCCGGGTATCTCTGGAACGTCAACGACAGCGCGAAGCTGGATATCTTTGGGAAATACTTCTGGACCCGTCAGGGCGCGGAATCCCTTACCCTTACCACCGGGGATCCCATTGATTTCGACGATCTCAATTCCCACCGCCTGCGGGGCGGCGCAGGGTTCTCCTATTCGATTAACGAGCAGTTTAAGCCCTTCGCTTCCGCTGCTTATGAATATGAGTTATCAGGCGAATCAGCAGCCAGCACCAGCGGGTACGATATTGACCAGTCCTCCATAAAGGGCGGCTCCGGCCTTGGAGAACTCGGCTTGAGCTTTACCCCCAGAAACCTGAATAAACTTTCCCTGGACTTCAGCGTGAGCGGTTACTTTGGCAAACGTCTTGGAGTAAATGGCAAACTGGCAGGCAAGTTTTCTTTCTAGCACTGCAAGCATTTTGTTAAGAACAAGAGACCTCGGGGCTTGCCCCGAGGATCTCGCAAAATCCTTTCGCTCAGTATCTATTCCAGAAGCTTGAATCTTCTGCTTCAAGAATTCTATCGACGTTATTGCAGTATTCCAAAAGCTTGTCCGTTTTCTCAATTAGTATATGAATGTCATTTATGCCTTTGATTTCATCAGCCATTTGGGAAACAAATTTTATATCGCCATTTGTATTCACTATCCTTATAATCCCTTTTATAAGCCTGTAAACCAAAAGGACAGGCGAAATAAGTATTGCAACAGCAAGCAAAAGCCATTTATTCATTCCCCTTTCATCTTCGCCTTTGGCAAAAAGCAAAAATTTGGCAAGAGTCCAGAAGGAACCCAAAAAACCTGCAAAAAAAACCACCAAGACCGCTCCATGGCGCCCTCCAATCAAGGGTTTTCCGATTGATAATCCGAGAAGCGCGCCAACTACCATTATGCTTATGCTTTTGGCTTTTCTCTCGCGGTATTCCCTATAGCCGGCAATTTTTATTGTGCAAGCTTGAATGAAATCGGCAACGGAACTGAAACAATCATTTTTAATGCCATATACACAACCACGTTCATAGAAAGCGGGAGCGTAATTCGGGTTAAGCGTTATGGCCTGGTTGAAATCGGCAAGGGCGCGGTCATAATCCTTTTTTTCGAGATTCGCCTCGCCGCTCCGATAGAAGTCCATGTAGTCCATGGCATTTTCCTGTCCTTTCCCCAATGATATATATGGACCACCTGTAAGGCAGGACATAACCGGGGATTAGTTTAAGCCATGCATATCATACTGTCAATCTATTAGCATATTTAACACACTGATAGTTTTATTTAAACGGGTTTTATGAATTTTAATCTCCAAAACCTCTATTACCTTGCGGTTTATTCATCTTATCTGATGAATTTACCGAATTAAACTCATCTTATCTGATGAATTCAAAAATGCCTGTTTTTTGCGGGTTTATTTGTGCTGAGGGGGTTAATACCCCGCGGCTTGCCGCAGGGTTATCGGTTTATTCTTTATATTTTGCTTTATTGCATTCCGACAATTCTTTATAATTTATTTCAGGATGTGTATAGCGCATTTTTCCCTGGGTCTTGTTTTTGTAATTGATTGCCTTTTGCGGACAATATTGAATGCATGCCATGCATTGTTCGCACGTATGCTTAAATTCCGGTCTGTTTTCCTTTATTTCTATATTGTTTACCGGGCAAACTTCTTTGCAAATACCGCATCCGATACAGCTGCTATGGACGGTGTAATTTTTATCCTCATCATGCAAAGAGTTTATTGATTTTTCATAAAATTGATTAATTCTTTTGCTCATTTTTCCAATAGTATTTGTCTGTTTGTTTTTTATTGAGTCAACAATTGGCATTAATTTCTTTTCGGATTTTTCCAGCAGTTTTTTGAATTTACCGGGCATAGTAAAATTTATAATATAGTTTGAAAAAACTTTCAGCGTTTTCCCGTATTTTAGTTTTATGTTTTTATCGAACAGCATTTTGTTCAATAATTTCAGGCCGTTGCCCGCAAAACCACCGTAAGTGGCAATCGCATAAAAATAAGTGTCTTCATTATTGTTTATCACCATGCTTGAAATAAAAGCTTTCACATTTTTGGGTATGCCCCAAAAATAAATCGGATAAATAAATCCTATGCTTTCATATTTTTTATTGATAACAATTCCTGTGTTTGATCCTGTTGGAACAATTTCGCATTTATTGATTTTATTTGAAATTATTTTTGCAATTTTCAAAGAATTTCCCGTTCCGGTAAAGTAAAAGATTATATTATCCATTAGTGTTTCCTTGGGGTTTTGCTTCCTTTTCCCCTCGCCCTTTCCTGCGGCTCCTCCAGCCTTTGCGCAAAGTCTCCGCAGCCCTGAAGGCTCCGGCAAACAGGGGCCTGTAGGCAAAGTCCCAGCTTCCCGGTCTGTGTATGATGCGTCCGCCGAAACCGGTTTTGAAACGGTAGAGCCCTGCCATGGGGTGGCCCGGGTCCGCGTTGGGAGGTATGCCGAAAAGATCGTACTCCGCGCAGCCTGCTGCTTTGGCGTCTTCCATAGCCTTGAGCTGAAGGCTATAAGGCGCCATGAGGTTGCGTTTTCGATCCGAGGAAGCGCCGTAAAGATAGACCGCTTTTTTCCCCCGGTGAAGCACCACGATGGCTGCCAGGGTTTCTCCTTCGTGATCCGCCACATAGAGGCGAAGGTCCAGGCCGGGGCCGTCTGTTTTTGCCTGATATTCCCGGCACTGGGAAAAAAGGGTGCGGTAATAGTCTATGCCGTGGATGACAATGCCATCCCGCTTGGCTGTCTGCCTAAGAAGCGAATAAAAAACATCCAGGCCCGATTCATCGGCCTGGCGCACAGTAACGCCTTTTTTTTGCGCAAGCCGGGCATTGTAACGCCACTTGGATTTCAGGTTCTCCATGAGGGACTCCATGGACTGGTTCAGATCCATGAGCACTGTATCCGGGGGCTGCACATCGGCCCCGGCCCGCACAAAAGGAAGCCGAATATCAGGAGGAGGCGCGCAGGCCCCTTCGCTGTACCAGGGGGGATCAAAACGCACAAATGCAGTGTTCTTGGGGAGAAAGGGCTTTAGGGCTTTGGCAAGCTCAATCAAGGCCTGGTTTCTGGCTTCGTCATCCTGGGGAAAACCCGGGGGAAGCTCGGGGCCCCAGGGCACATAGGCGAAAGAGATCCCCAGGGCAAGAGGGCGGCGTATCACCAGCAAGGGCTTTGGAGCGGTACGGGAATCTTTTGCCGGGGATGCTGGCTGGCTTTCCTCTTCGGATTCGCAATTCCACTCGATCAGGAACGAGCGGGCATTCCAGCCGAAGCGGGCTTTGAAGCTTCCCCAAAACCCGGACTGCAAAAAGGATTCGGAGCTGTCGCAGAGAGAAAGCCCTGCATTGGTACAATTTGCCAAATACCGGGCCAATTTAATGCACTTCACCCTGGGAAATCGCAACAGTGCGCACGGGCTTGCCGTTCAAAGCAAAAGCCCTGCCGCCAACTGCAACGGTATTATCCTTAACCTCTATGGGTATGGAGAAAAAGGTATCAATGTCGATTTCTTCAGGAACGTTCCGGGCTTCCAGTCCATCGAGGGCAACCCTGGTTCCTGTGGGCGTATCCCCGGCGTCAAGCACTTCGACACGCTCAGTGCCCTCGCCCTGCTCATTCGGCGGGCCCTTATGATCCGATGCCGCCAGGAGCATTCCCCTGCTTTCAATGCCCCGCAGTTTTGCGGGTTTAAGATTATAGGCAACAATGATGTGCTTGTTTAAGAGTTCTTCTTCTTTGTAAAAGGGCACAAGGCCCGAAACGATGATCCGTTCCTCCAGGGCGCCATCGGCACCGGCTATCTCAAGGGTTTCAATATAGAGCTTATCGGCCTTGGGGTGCCTTTCGATCTTCACGATTTTTGCAACCCTGAGATCCATGGTCTTGGCAAAACGCAGATCCACAGGTTCCAAGGGAACCTCGGGAGCTGCCTGTGCGGCTGTAGAAGATGCGGCCGATTGCGCAGGCTCGGCATTTACAGCAGCCTTGGCTTCCGCCCTTTCCTTCTGGCTCCCCGAATACCTGTCCCGCAGTTCCGCAATCCTGTCGTCTTCAAGTTTAGCAAAGAGGACTTCGCTCTTCACTACCTCGCCCAGGCCCTCGAGTCTGCCTATGCTATCCCAGGAAAGGACCGCGGGGGTTTTCTTGTACACCAGATCTTTTCCGAAACTGAGGCCGAAGAAAGACGCGATCTGCTCAGCTGCCTGGGGCATATAGGGTTGTATCAATACTGCGAGGTCCCTTACCACATAGGAAAGATCCCGTATCAAGGCATCCGCCGAGGGGGGATCTTCGGTGCGTTTTTTCCAGGGCGCGGCGTCCTGGAAGGTTTTATTGGCAAAGGAAGAAAGCTCAAAAATCGCGCGGAAGGCATCGCGCTCGTCGGCGCGGTCGAGTTTTTCGGTGATGTCTTTTTCGTATTCCCTCACCTTGTCCCAGAAGGGGCCCGAACCGGCAGCGCCCAAGCTGGCAGCGCCAACCGGGATCTTTCCGCCATAATAGCGGGTTACAAAGGAGAGTGTGCGGTTGACCAGGTTGCCCAGGTTGCCTATGAGTTCGCTGTTCACCTTTTCGCCGAAATCCTTCCAGGTAAAGAGGGAGTCGGACTTTTCGGGGCGGTTGTAGAAAATGTAAAAACGCCATACATCAGCAGGGATTCCTGTTTCCATCACATCAGTACCGAATACGCCTATGCCCCGGGACTTGGAAAATTTTCCGCTTTCGTAATTGAGGTATTCGGTGCTGGACATGTGGTGGAGCATAGTCCAGGAATCTCCTGAACCCAAAAGACTCGAAGGGAATATCACCGTGTGGAAAGGGATATTGTCCTTGCCAATGAACTGGAAAAGCTCCGTTTCGTCGGGGCTCTTCCACCAGTAGTCAAGGAATTTTCTCCAGTCCCCTGTATGCTCATCCCCCAGGTTGCCGGTGATGGAGATGTACCCTATGGGCGCGTCAAACCACACGTAGAAAACTTTGTTTTCAAAGCCTTCCTTGGGAACAGGTATGCCCCATTTAAGATCCCTGGTGATGGCCCTCTCGTGGAGGCCGTCCCTGATCCAGGCTTCGGTCATCCTGACGGCATTGTTTGCCCAGAATCCTTTAACGGAAGCGGTCTTAATCCATTCTTCCAGGCGGTCTTTTATTTTGGGGAGATCGATATAGAGGTGTCTGGTTTTTTCCAGTGAGGGGGTGGCGCCGCAGCTTGAGCAATGGGGGTCTTTCAATTCTGTCGGCTCCAGGAGCTTGCCGCAATCCTCGCACTGATCCCCACGGGCATTGGGTGAACCGCAATGGGGGCACACGCCCCGGACATAGCGATCTGCCAAAAAGCGTTTGCAGGAGGCGCAGTAAAGCTGCTCTATGGTGCGTTCCACAATATAGCCCCTGGCGTCGAGCTTTTTAAAAATATCCTGGGTCACTTCTGTCTGTATGGGGGTGGAGGTACGGCCGAATTTGTCAAAACCTATGTGGAACCAGCTGTAAATATCATTGTGGATGGCCCAAAAGCGGTCGCACAATTCCCGGGGGCTGATGCCCTCCTCGGCCGCCCTGGTTTCGGTGGCAGTGCCGTATTCGTCGGTGCCGCAAACATAGAGGGTCTCGTAGCCCCTGAGCCTGCAAAAGCGGGCAAAGACATCGGCGGAAAGAACCTGTATCAGGTTCCCCAGGTGGGGGACATTGTTCACATAGGGCAAAGCTGAGGTAATAAGTCTGCGTTTCATGGTGCTGCTATTATGAAGGACTTAAGGCGCTCAGGTCAATTGCCGCCTACGAATTAATCTTGAGGGAAAAATCCGCTTCCCATGATTTGCCCGGATCAAGGGAAAGGGACAGCATGGGAAATATGGTGGTGAACTGGTATTCTGGGCCTTCCCACTCATGGATAACCCTGGCGTCAAAATGGCGGTTCGATTCCAGGGCAAGGATGGTTTCATTTTCAACATCCCCAAATTCCAGGCCGTTCATATCCCTTAAAATTTCGCCCGGCTGCAACGCCTCTTTTGCTCCTTCCCTGACGGCAAAGATACGCAGAAAAGCTTCGTCATTCTTGGGGAAAGAAAGATCGAGCCTGGGGATAAAGATGAATCTCTCGTTTTCGGAACCTGTGTTTTTAAGGACATAGCGCACTGAAAGCACATTCTTTTTAATCTGCCAACACTTATCAATCTCGATAGCGCCAAAGGGGCAGCCCGGCACAGGGGGAAGATGGAAGAAAGCCTTCCTGCGGGGGCGGTCGATCTCGGCAGCCTCGAACAGTTCCGCCCCGCAGCAGCGGGCCATGGGCATATTCCCGGCATCAGGGACAGTACCCAGGGGTGCAAGGAAATCGGTAAAAGCCTGGCGGGCTTTTTTGTCCCCCGAATGAGGCGAAAAAGCATCAAGGTAATTCCAGGCTTTGGGGAGATAGTCCAATTCGAAGATGCCGGCTCCCTCTGCCTTTATATAGCAATTGAGCTTGTCGTCCTGGAAGAGATACTCCCCTTCCCCGTCAAGGTCGTAATCAAAAATCGAAAGCGAAGGGGTGAACTTCCCCTTTTCCCTGGCTATCTTTTCAGCTTCCAACAGGGCCTGGTACGCTGCCTTGCGCAGGGACGAAGAAATTTGAGGGTGATCAAAGAGATGGCTATCCTGGGCTTTCCAGAGTTCTTCCAGGGCTGTCCGCTTCCGCACCTTGTCCCCCCTGAGCTGATTAATCACCCCATGGGTATAGATTGTTTTGGAATAAAGGCCATTGGCGACAGGGCAATCCACCAGGATCCGGCGGGGGCTATTCGCGGAAAAGTAGCGTTTTTCAGAAAACCGGAGGCTCTTGTGAATTTTGGCCGAGGTGGTAAAATCGATATCAGCATCCTGGCTGGAAAGGAATTCGAAAAACTTCTGATACCCTGTTTCGCTGTTGTTGCCCTGGGCAAGGAATACCGTGACCAGACGCTCCTGCTCCGGCCACAGGGCTGTCCTCAGGGATTCAAAAGCCGTTTCATCCTGGATAAGCCCCTTCCCCAGCCCAAAGGAAACAGGGAAAACCGTGATAAGCTTGCCTTGATCTTCGGTTATGCAGGGCTGCACAAAGCCTTTCGCCTTCGGATCTGCTTCAAAATACCGATCATCCAGAAAAGTATAGCTCATGCCGCAGGCGGTCAAAGGGCCTACCAGGTTCTGTTCCCAGCAGCCCCGGGGAATCCAGCAGCCCTGGGGCCGCTTTCCGAACTGCTTTCGCAAATAGGTCGTGAACATTTCAATCTGGCCTACCTTATCGGCAGGCGCCAAAAGGGGCATCATGGGCTCGTAAAAGCCGCCCCCCAGCAATTCAGCCTGCTTCCTTGCCAAAAGCTCTTCGAGGATCATAAACAGCTCAGGGTGCCGCCGCTCAATCCAGTAGAGCAATACCCCCGAATAATGAAGGACCATGTTTACCCTGGGAAAGGTATACAGGGTTGTGATGAGGGGCTTTATTTCAGCGTTATAGAGGGCCTCAAACTTATCTTCCCCACTCCCATTGGGCAGATGGCCATGAACCCCCAAAACAATATGTATCTTAAAACTCATTTTGGCTCAAAGTATCCTACAACTTTAGCCCAAATTCCCCATTCTGAAAAGCGGATAGCAGCGGATAGCGGGGGAAAATAGCCAATAATGTGAAAATACTTCCTAAAAGTTTTCGAGAATCCCAAAACATATCCAGGCTCCGGAGGCAAATATCATAGAGAGGAGGCCCATGGATATTATGGCCAGGGGGCTGTCCCTCAAGCTGCGGGGAACCCATTCCAAAAGGGATCTTCGCTGTATCTCCCCCAGGATGAGCATGGCCAACAGGCATCCCATGGAAAAGGAAAAGGAGAGCAAAAGCGCTTCCGGAATGCTCACTGCCAGATGGTTGGTCAATAAAAGCGATGCCAGGGCCAGGCCGTCATAGGCTGTCAGGGCGGAAAAGACCCTTACCTTCTCCGTTTTAGGGTAAATTTTGTCCCATACTGCCTCGATCCCCATGCAGGCCAGGCTTGTCAGGGGGAAAAGGAGGAAATATTCCAAAAACCCGCCGGAAAGGGATCTGAGCATATAATGGCAGACTATCCAGAGGATAAAAACAGACACAAAAAGGCTCCCGGATTGAAAAAGGGGTATCTTCCCCTGTCTGGATGCCTCCGATATGCCCCTGCAGCCCAGGGTGAACTGGAATATAAGGTTAAGGGAAAGGCCGGAAAAAACCGCAAGCCCTGCAAGAACCATCATTTGCCCTCCCTATAATGGCGGAACAAGGCTACCATATAGCCCAAAAGCAAAAGCCCCCCTGAAGAAACAGACAGTATCCGTATAGGGAAAAACCCTTCCCCATTATCGGCGCTGAAGAATTCCACAATCCCACCTGGCCCGCCCGGGAAGGAGAGGCTTCCCATTCCCAAAGGCTCCCGAATTAGGGATAAAGCGATGATGAGCAGGGCCAGGCTGAGGGCTTCGAGAAAAACCCGGGGTATGGATTCGTCCAGTTCAAGACCTTCCAAATCCTCAAAAATGCCTGAGCCTATGCAAATCGGGGGTATTAAAACCAGGAAAAACCAGGTTGACAATGTCAATAACGGATTGAGAAGAAACCCAAAGAGTACGTAGATGCTGGAGACAAGGCCCAGGAGGAAAAGAAGTATAATGGTTTTTCCTCTTTTCGGCATAATGCTTTTAGCCGCGAAAAAAGCCAGGGCGCTGAGGCAATAGACCCAGAGCAGGGCTCCGGCACAAAAAACCGCGAACGCAAGCCGCGAAGAAGCCATGACCAGGAGGCCAGCCCCTACCAGGGTGCCAAGGGGGCTGTAAGAGCCCCAGAATACCGGGCTTTGTATGCGCTGGTTCATTCCTTGCCCCCCTCGATACGGCGTTTGTAGACATCCAGCGTGCCCGAAGGCAGCCTGAACTTTGCCGCATTGCTGTTTAGGGGCACTATATCCTCGACCTTGCCGCTGGCATTGACCACTGCCGCGCAAGGCAGAAAATTCCCCTCCGCAATCAGGGAAAAAACCAGGACCTTATACCCCTCTTTGCCTTTTAAGCTGAACCAGCTGCCTATGCGGGGGGTCTCAATATCCAGATCCTTGAATTGTATAGGCTCGTCAAGTTCTCCAAAACGTTTGGATTCTTCAACCTGGCTTAAGGCTCTGTTCACGGAACGGAGGAGAAACTGGGCCCTGAAATTTTGGGTCAGAAACCAGCAGAGGGCCGCAATCAGGACGATCCCCGCTACCCAGCCTACAAATATGGCTGTGTCCTTGAGCTGGGGTATGAGGGATTTGCGGTCGCTCATGAGCCGCTCCGTTTGTCATAGAAATGCCTGGCTTCAAAGGCCCTGACTATGGGGAGAAGGGCATTTACCACGAGGACCGCAAAAATAGCGCCGTAGGCTTCGCCCCCGTAAAACCTGAAGAAGAAGGCCAGACAAGCCCCCGCGATGGAAGCCCCCAATATGCCCCAGTTGGATTTGGCAGCCGTTGCGGGATCTGCCGCCAGGATAAAAGCCACAGGAAGCACCCCCCCTGTGGAAAGGGCAAAAATCATGTCCCCTCCCCACCATGCGCCCCCGAATACAAAGGCGCCGGCAAGGCGCACCAAAAAGGCAAAAACCCCGAGCCAAACCGCAGGTATCCAGGCGCGGTTAACCTGGGTCGCGGTGATGATAATGGTCCCGGCCAAGAGGGCAAGGACACCCCTGTCCGCGATTATCCCCGGCGCCCCTGCCGCAAAGAGATCCAGATAGCCTCCGGGGAGTTCAGCCCCGGTAAGGGAAAAAACCGTGTCATTGAAAAAAGACCGGATAACCGTGTCCAGATTGCTGGCCTGGGCAAAAACACCCCCGGAATCTATTTTCAGTATGCCTAAAGGAGAACCCTGGGGATTGGCAAAACCCCGGGAAAGGCTCTCCGCCAAAAGCGAAAGGGGCGAGCCTTCCAGGGCTTTGCCAAAAGCCCCGGGCGAGGCAAGGCGTATGAAAAGCCAGCCGCCGGCCGCGGGGTTAAGCCAATTGGCCCCCAGGCCCCCGAAGCTGTGCTTTACCACTGCAATTGCAAAGACAGCCCCCAATATTGCGTAAATCGGGGAAATAGTATTTGGCAAAAGCAACGCAAGGATCAGGGCAGTGGCCACGGCGCTTCCGTTCTTTAGCTGCGAAGCCCTCCCGCTTTGGTAGAGTATGAGGAATTCGGCAAGCAGCGCGGCAGCCACAGCAGAAAAGGCAATCAGCAATGAAAAAAACCCATCCGAAAGGCTGGACTGTATCACAGCCATAAAAGCGCAGAGGCTTACCAGCCACATGCGCCCCACAGTGGGGCGGGCAAGGTTTACCTGGGGCTTTTGGGATTGCAGTTTTTCGTATAAGGCGCTGGTGCTTTCTGCCATCAATTCCCCCTGAGGGCTGAAGAAGTAATAGCCGAGCTCAAGGGCAGCCGCGAAGGGCATACCACTTCGCAGCAGCCGCAGCCGTGGCACTCTGCCGCCCGGGAAGAGAGCACATCCTGGCTGGGGTTTTCCTTAAGCCCGGAGCTTGACCTTGTGCGCTTGTACAACTCCTCCGGATCGAGCCCCACAGGACAGACATTGCGGCATTCACCGCAGGAAATACAGCACCCCGAAGGACTGGGGGCCTTTTGGGCTTCGAGGATGGCAAAAATAGCATAGCTTGTCTTTACCACAGGCTCGTCGAGATCCGCAACGGCCTTGCCAATCAGGGGGCTGCCCGAGGCTATGCGCATGGGCTTGTCCACGAAGCCCCCGCACTGCGAAAACACCTCCCCGATGCGCGAGCCAATGCGCACCTTCATCACCTGGGGTTTTTTGACCGCCGAGCCCCCCACAGCCACATACCTGTCCAGTATGGGTTTCTTTAATTTGATCGCGTCATGGACAGCCGCGAGCGTTGCGGGCCCAAGTATAAAAAGCGAGCCAAGCTCCAGCCCTTCCTGCTTGCCATAGCTGCGAAGGACCAGCTCAAGCTCGCGCCTGTTCCGCTGGGGATAACGATCCCCTACCAGGGCCAAAAACGAAGGAGGATCCCAATTCCCTGCTTCTGCAAGGAAACGCTCCCCCAATTCTTTTTCGCGGTGGGAAACCGCATAGATAATGCGGCTGGCCCTGACTGTTCTGGCTATGATGCGGCTCCCCTCAACAACCGCCTTTAAGCGTTCGTTGCAGAGAACATAATCGGCCGCGAGCCAGGGATCGTCAAAGACACAGCGGACCACCAGGGTGATGGACTCGCTCTCGTTCCTGAGGGATGCAATGATATCCGAAACCGGGCGGCCCAGGCCCTCCATTTCCACCACCCCGAATTCTGCAATGATGCGCTGGAGGTCGTAAGGGAGCATCCCTTGCCAGGGGTAGACATCTTCTTTCTTGCCGAGTTTTTCGAAGCTCCCTTCCATGCGTATCACCAGGGCGTCGTTGGTTTTGCCATCAGCCATTTTCCATGAGACCATTTTGATAACCCTGCCGGGCACTGTGGCATGTATGTTGGCGGATCCCATGCCCTGGCCCCTGCCGACAAGCATGCCCTCTTTCACATTCTCCCCAATGGAGACAATGGGATAAGCCCTGCCCCCTGCATGCTGCACCAGGGGTATGACCGAAAGGCCCGGAAGGAAGGCGGTGACAGAAGAATTCCGGGAGGGCACTGTGGGATCATCAAAGGAGATGCCCCCCCTGGGGAATGAATATACCTTGCTCATGCCAAAATCCTCATGCAGCGATCCGCCTGTCCCGCAGGAAGCTGGGTTTTTTCTTCTTGCCTTCCAGGCTTTCCTTCGGGAACCTGATGGGGAAACTGGCTATCATTATCAAAAACACTGAAACCCAATCCTTTAGCTGCGCTCCCGGTGTTGGCACTGCTTTGCCTTCAAAGTGTATCAGAAAATCCGCAAGCTTTTCCAGCGGATAGGCGGGGAGCGCCTCCCCTTGCATCTCCGGCATATTCATAGGCAAAGCAGCCTCCGCAGTGGCGATAAGCCCATCGTCCCCCAGCTTATAGCGGAAATATTCCCCCGATCCGCCCCGATCCAGAGGAAGGAGGGAAAAGGCAGCCTCGAAATCCATATGACGGGCATACTCTTCCGGCAAAACAAGGCTGGAAAGCTCCGTCTGGCTTTCGCCCTTTGCCGAAAGACCGGTAAAAAAAACAGGGTATACCAAGGCAAAAATAGCCGCTGCCGCAAAAACCATCACAGAAGGCTGAAAAACCGGAGGTTTTGCGAATTTCAGGATGATAGGGATTGGCGCAAACCTGATATGGGCGGCGCTTCGGCTCCTGCGCCTCTGATCCGCCAGCGCGAAAAGGCCCAACCCAAAAAGAGAGGCAGGGCCTGCCAGGGCGGGTGCCAGGGGCAGGGCGTTTATTTTTATGATGATTCCATAAAGGACAAGGAAAAAAAGGCTTATGATGAAATTGATTTTATAGGGTTTTAGCCTGTCCCCTAAAGCCCCGTAGCTCCTGAGGGAGAAAAACTCGCCCAGAGCTTCCCTAAGAAGCCCCCTGAGTCCTACCAGAACCCCGGCCAGGACAAAACCGGGAACCCCAGCCCAGGAAAATGCCAGGAGAACGGGTATTTCAAGGGCCATGAGCCATTTTCCCCTGGAAAGAATCAAAGCAGCGCCGCAAGCGGCCGCCATTATAGCGAAGTAATTTAAAATCGGCCTGGAACTTCCCAGAATTTCAAGGGAGAAAGGGATATCTCCCATTGCCAAACGGAATCCCTTTTCTACGCTGCGCTGGTTCCCGGTATCTTCAAGGGGCACAAAGAAGCGTCGTTTCCCCTCGAAAACGAAAAAGCTTTTCAATTTTTCCCCATAGCCGTCATCACGGGGATCGAAGCTTTCAAGCCCTTCCCTGTACGTATCCAGGGGCAGCCATTTCAGGCCGCTGAAATCATTGATATAGAAGCCTTCTGTGGATTCAGACTGATAGTCCATTCCTGCTTTGGAGAGCAGATCCCCTATTTTGCGGTCGTCCTGGGCAGCGTCCACCGACAGGATGGCATACCCTTTTCCTGACTCAAGGGGCACGGCATGCATAAAAAGACGCAAAACCAGAAACCCCAAAATCATCGCCAGGGCAAAAACGGAAAAACTGGGGCGGGATCTCACAGGGAACCTATAACCAGGCAAAGGCTGCGGCTATAAAAATACCCAGCAGGGCGCCGATTACGACTTCCAGGGGCGAATGGCCCTGAATTTCCTTGACAGGGTCGTATTCAAAGCCAAGGCGATCGGACGTAAGCCTGCCCAGAAGGTTGAGGGCGCGGGCCTGCAGCCCGGATGAACGCCGCACCCCCATGGCGTCCCTCATGGCCACCATGGCAAAGAAAAAACACACTGCAAAAAGGTTCGAACCGATTCCATCGTATACACCTACAGCGGTCGCCATGGAGCAAACCACCGCCGCATGGCTCGAAGGCATGCCTCCGGTGCGCCAGATGATGGTTTCAACAAGCTCACGGGGCGATTTTTTCCGGCTGCCCAAAAGCACTACCAGGGCCTTGACGATCTGGGCCATCACCCAGCTGGTAAGGGAGGATAAAACAATTGGATTTTCAATAAAAGCCTTTAAGGACATGGCTTTCAAGGACATAAGGAAAGACATTATATAAGGTTTTACCAGGATAGGGCTATTTGTCAAGCCTCCAGCCCGGTAGAATAGGATATGGCCCTTAGCCTTATTGCCGCCGACGACGACGACGGCCGCCGCCTTGACCGCATACTCCGCAAAGCCCTGCCCAATCTGCCCCTTTCTGCCCTGCACAAGCTATTGCGCAAAGGCAAGGTGCAGGTAAATGGAAAGAAGGCCCGCCCCGAAACCCGTGTGAACTCCGGCGAAACTATCAGCATACAGGGCCTCGATAATGGTGATGATGCCAAGGGGGCAAATCGGGAAAAACCCCGTGCAGCAATGCACTCTTCTGAATCTGCCCTTGATATACTCTACGAACATGACGGCCTCCTCATACTCAACAAGCCTGCGGGCCTTGCCGCCCATGGGGAAGACAGCCTTGAAGAACAAGTGCTTTCCTACCTCATGCCCAAGCTCCCCCCTTCCCTCTCCTTTAAGCCCGGCCCCCTCCACCGCCTTGACAAGCCTTCGAGCGGGGTTATCGCTTTTTCCACGAACCTCGAAGGGGCCCGGAATTTCAGCGCCCTTGTGAGGGACAGAAAAATCAGAAAGCTTTACCTCGCCATAGTGGACGGCCTTTTTGAAAATATTGACGCCCCCATAATTTGGGAAGACAATTTAACAAGGGACAAAGATGAAAAGAAAACTTTTGTCCGGGACGAAAGCACGGAAAAATCCCAAAAAGCCCTCACCGCGATTACCCCCGTCGCCGCTTCCCAAAGCCATACCCTTGTCCTTGCGGAAATTGAAACCGGCCGCACCCACCAGATACGCGCCCAGGCTGCAGCACATGGACACCCCCTTTCGGGGGACAAAAAATACGGCGCCAAACCCCTCCCGGATTGCCGGGGCTTCTTCCTCCATGCCTGGGTCCTGGAATTCAATCTGCAGCGCATCCGGGCGCCCCTGCCGGAAAACTTTCGCCGTGAAATCAGCGGGCTCTTTGGGAAAGAGGTATTGCAAAACCTGGAAAAAAGCTATACTGAATTGACTTGGTTCAAAACTATAAATTAAGGGGAATCTTTAGATGTCCAAATTCCAAATCTTTTACGATTATGAATGTCCCTTCTGCAAGAGGGGCTACGAAACCCTTACGGAACTCCTGCCCAATTACAAGGGCATAGAAATTGAATGGCGGCCTGTGGAATCCCACCCCAGGCCCGAGGATCATCCCCCCCACACGGATCTCTGCGTCCAGAGCTATTACGTAGCCCAGGAACTTGGCGCCGATATGAAGGCATTTTTCGCAGCCATGTTCCAGGCAGTCGCCGCGGAACGGCAGGATGTCGAAAAGCCCGAAGTGCTGGCAGCCATCCTCAAGAATGTTCTGGACAGCCCGAAATTTCTGGCTATCCTCAAATCAGGCAAATACGCCCCAAAGGTCGAAGAAAACAACGACCTGGCCTACGAGAAAAAAGGCGTCTGGTATGTGCCCGCCTTCAGGGCCCTTGAAACAGCATCCGGCGGAACCCTCCCCGTCCTGGACGCCAAAGGCGGCGTAGGCGTAAACCGCGAAGAAGTCAGGGAATTTCTGGACAAGCTTACGGGCAAGTGAGTAGATCACTGGCAAATTAAAAATTAATCCGTATCCCTCTCAGTGTAGAACTCCGCCCAGATGGGGTAATGATCGCTTACATCCAGGGGTTTTATGCTGTAGAGGGAAAAGTCGAATTCCTCGTCGAAACGCAGCACTCCCCGATTGCCGGTAAAATCTTCCCTTGCGCTGTCGGTGATGATGAAGCGGTCGTAGGTATTGTCGCTTGCGGCAACGGTGGTGTCAAAATCGTTGGTAATGACGATTTCGTATGCTTCGACCGGGAATACCGCTTCCAGGGCCGATTCATTGTAGTAAGAGCCGTCGGCATTGAAATCGCCCATCACGAGTACATCTTCTTCGCCCCAGTAATCCCTGAAGTAAGAAACAATTGCAGGCAGGGCTTCGATTTCTTTTTTTGCCCCTCCCGGCTGCAAATGGTTATCGATAAGGATAAAATCAAAGCCCTTTGGGCTTTGAAGGTACACGCCCAGGGGATTGCGCTCGAAGACATCGTCATGATCAGGGTACTGGGCTGCCCCAAGGAGGGTGAATTTTTCGGCATCGTATATTACCCAGTATTGCTCCTTGGAACCGGAGCGCCCTTCCCTGGGCCCAAGGACATAGGAGTACCGTTCAGGCAAGAGGGCCATGAATTGTTCCACTGGCTCTATGGAAACCGAACGCACTTCCTGCACTGCGACAATATCCATGCCTGAAACAATTTGGGCGAGCATTCCCGCGACTTCACTCTTTGCCATTTTTGAAACGCCGAATATCTGTATATTGAAGGAGCAGATTTTTACGGTATCCCATATACGCTCCTCTTCCCGTGTGTTTTGCGTATTTTTGGCGCTGTTGCATGAAAGGGGGAAAATGCCTAAAAAGCCCAAAAACAGCACAGCCAAATGAGGCAATTTCATTGGGTTTCCTATAAATCGTTGGCTTCTATAAATTTATATATTGGCCTTTCCATATAATCTATAAAGCTGTCATAATATTCATTTTCAAAATAAGGATCGAACATTTTGAATATTTCAGTGAATTTTGAATCAGGGTTAAAGCCCCTGGATTTTATAACATCGAAGAACAACAGCAGCTGCTCAGGGGAGCGGTATTGATTCTCCATATCCTCAATGAAGGAACTGTCGGATCTGAAATTTATGGTATTGTAGACCTGGTTTTGCTTGTTCAGCAATATGGTAAATTCCGGGTAAAACCCCAACAGTTTTTTATCCTTGATGATATTGCTAAAAACATTGTTTTTGCAAAATATTTCGTTCATTATTTGGCCGTGGTTTATTTTGGTGGTAAAGACATCGGAAATTGCCCTTTTCACGTAATTCACATACAGGGGATCAACCAGCTCTGAATTTTCGATTATGGAAAACACTATCTCGGGAAATTCAAACCACTCCCGGATATTCTCAACATCATTGTAAAAGTTAAAATCCAGCGATTCGGACGATATTACCACTTTGGCCAGATTCCCGTAAGTCCGTAATGAATATTTTTCAATTTTATTTTCCTGATAGATTGAAAAGTCGTTCAGGTAAGGGATGTACTTTGAAATATTCCTTAAAATATCGATGGCCTTGTTTTTCTCTATTTCGACCTTGTTGTCTTTTAATTCTATGGTCCAGTAATTGAATTTTCTGAAATTCATTTTGCCCCCAAATCGTTTTTATTCTATGATAATATTGGCTTTTGTCAATATGCAGCATGACATGACGGCATTGCTAAACAATGGGGCAGAGATCGAACCACTTCTGCCCAAAGGATTCTATCCAACGATCTGCCTGGACCGGGCCGGTCGATCCGGTTTCATAAAATTCAGGGTCCTGCATAATGCCGCTGTCCCAGGCTTTCTGGATCGGATCGATTATGCGCCATGCCGCTTCGACTTCGTCGCTCCGGGCAAAAAGGGACGCATCGCCGTGGAGGGCGTCCAGAAGCAGCCGCTCATAGGAATCGGGCATGACCCCGGAAAAACTGTTCTTGAAATTGAAGTTAAGCTCCGACATGCGGATTTTCATGTCTGTATCGGGGATTTTCGTCATAAAGTGAATTTGGATTCCTTCTGCCGGCTGAAGCTGCAAGAGCAGGCGATTCCCTTCAGGAACGGAGTTTGAAAATTCCTTAAACATGCTGTGGGGGGGCTGCCTGAAATTAATGACCACCTGGGTGGACATGCAGGACATGCCCTTGCCGCTGCGGAGGAAAATCGGGACATCCTTCCAGCGCCAGTTATCGATGAACAGCCGGACCGCTCCGTAGGTGGCTGTCTGGCTTCCTTTGGCCACCCCCTCTTCGTCACGGTAGCTCCGGTATTGGCCCCGTATGGAATTAAGGGGGGCCTCCTTCTCCGCCATTGCCCGAATGGATTGCAGCACCTTCACCTTTTCGTCCCGGATCGCCTTTGCGTCAAACCGGGCCGGGGGTTCCATGGCTGTAAAGGTCAGGATCTGCAGCAGGTGATTTTGAAACATATCCCGCAATATCCCCGCCTTTTCGTAATACAAGGAGCGCCGACCTATCAGTATATCTTCGTTGGCTGTAATCTGAATATCGCTGATATAATTGCGGTTCCAGATTGGTTCAAAAATCGCATTGGCAAAACGCAGCACCAGCATATTGTTCACTGTTTCTTTGCCAAGGTAATGGTCGATCCGGTAAATTTGGGATTCGTCGAAATTACGGTGGATGACCTCATTCAAATGCCGGGCAGAAACCAGATCCGTGCCAAAGGGCTTCTCAATTACCACCCGCCGCGATTTCCCCGGCGACTCTGCAGCAAGCCCGGCGGCGCCTAGCTGCTCCGCTGCAGCTTCGTAAAACTGGGGCGCTGTGGCAAGATAATAAAGCCGGTTCGATTCATCCGCTTCTCCAGCTGCCTGTTCCAGTACGCCAAGATATGAATCCAGGGATGCAAAGGATTCGCTTTTTGCTATATCCCCTGCATGGTAATGGATCAGAAGGGCAAAGGCATTCCAGGATTCTTCGGAAAAAACATCCGCAGCAAAGCGCCGGGTGGTCTCGGCTAATTTACCCCGCCATGCGTTGTCGTCCATGGAGGTCCGGGAAAACCCGACAATATTGATGGACGGCAGCCGCTTCTTGAGAAAGAGCTTATATAATGCGGGAATCAGCTTGCGGCTGGTTAAATCGCCGGAAGCTCCAAAAATGATCAGGGAATGCATGAAGACTCTCCTCTATAAGATACTATTATATTAACCTATTCCTCTTTATAATATATAGCATGTTCTTCGATTTCCTCTCTGCCCTGAGAAGGATTAAAGTATATGCCCTCACCGGAGAAAGCGGAACTGGCAAGAGCTTCCGGGCAATACTCGTAGCCCAAAAGTACGGGATAGATTTAATCATAGATGACGGCCTCCTTATCAAGGACAACCGCATTCTGGCAGGGCACTCCGCAAAGAAGGAAAAAACCTTCATGGCTGCCGTAAAAGTGGCCCTTTTTGACGAAAAACACCATAGGGACGAAGTGGCAAAAAAGCTGCAGGGGGAAAAAACCAAAAAAATCCTCATCCTTGGAACCTCGGAAAAAATGGTGAACAAGATTGCCGCCCGCCTCCAGCTGCCCCCGCCTTCCAAGATCATCAAAATAGAGGACATTGCGACCCAGGATGAGATTGAAAAGGCCATACGCACCAGGCGCATCGAAGGCAAGCATGTGATCCCCGTTCCCTCCATCGAAATAAAGCGGAGCTACCCCCAAATTTTCTACGATGCCATCAAGATCTTCAAGCGCCGCCCCAATCCCAGGGGGCCGGGCATCGGCCCCATTCCCAAAGTGCACGAAAAATCCGTAGTGCGCCCGGAATACTCAAAGCGGGGAAAAGTGATCATCTCCGAGGCTGCCTTAAGCCAGATGGTTATCCACTGTGTAGCCGAAAACAACCCCGATATCAGAATCAAAAAAATGCTTGTCCGCGATGACGACCGGGGCTACAGGCTTGTGATAACCATTGATGTGCCTTACGGCACCCAGCTGGGCGGAAACATTCACGAGCTGCAGCAGTACATCATCGACAACATCGAACGCTACACAGGCATCTTGATCGAAGAAGTGAATATTATTATTGATAAGATCATCCAGTAACAGGAGTAGATATGAAAAAATGCGTCAGCCTTTCGGCATTTTTATTGGTCTTAATTGCCTCGGCCTTTTCCCAATCCGCAGATAGTTCAAGCCCTTTGCGTACATCCCATTACGAGATCAGCATCGAAGAAGGTGCCGAAAGCGCAGCCCAATCCCTCTCTACAGAACTGGAACTGCGATTCGATGTGTATAACAGGCTTTTCCGTTTTAGCCCTGCTGCCCTGGCCGTCCCCCTCAAGGTGCGGGTTTTTGTGGACAAGAATGCATACGACTCCTATGTGACAGCCCGGGTGGGCCAGAGCCGCCCCGGAGCCGTGTACCTCCACTACAACCAGAGCGAGAGGCGCGAGCTCCTGGTATGCAAGGGTGCGAGCGAAGAAGCCTCCATGCTGGGGCATCAGGCTTTCACCCAGTTTTTGCGGGGCTTTATTGCCAACCCGCCGGCCTGGATACGGGAAGGCTTTGCCATTTATTTTTCGGGCCTCAAATTCGATCCCGCAGCCTCGGCCCTGACTTATGAAGAAAACCTTGCCTATTTGGAGCCTGTAAAGAACCTGGGCAAAAATGCCCCCGGCCTTCAGGCGCTCATGCAGGCGGACAGCGGAAATGTGCCGCCCAATTTTCAAATATGCTCCTGGGCCCTGGTGTCTTTTTTCCTCAATAATGGCAAAGAAGACTATTTCCGCACCTTGGTAGAAAGCTTTCTGCTCCTTTCACCAACTGCGACAGCCTCCGACAACAGCCAAATCGTAATAAACCGCGTAGGCCTCTGGATTGCCCCGGATGCAATGGCAGGCGATTACCAGTCCTACCTCAATGGGCGCCGTACCTTCGCGGAGCTCATGGAAGACGGCCGCAAAGCCTACACCGCCCACGACTCCATGACCGCCGAACTCTGTTTCCTCAGCGCCCTCGATCAGCGGTCCACCCACTATGCCCCCTATTACTACCTGGGCCTCATCTACTACGAAGAAAAAAACTACGACATGGCCGACGAATTCTACCAGTCCAGCCTTAAATACGGCGCCGACGAAGCCCTGGTCTCCTACGCCCTGGGCGTCAACGCCGTCTCCGCAGGCCGCAACGCCGACGCCATAGCATGGCTCCAGCGCGCCGCGTCAGTTGATCCCAACAGGTACAAAGCCAGGGCAGAGGAATTGATAAACAGGCTTAAATAAAATTGACCGCGCGGATGAGTGACAGATTATTGTATTGCAAAGCGCTTATATCCAGGGTTCGACTGCTTCTTGCCCCAATACGCCGATAGATGCCGCGCCTAGAGTTTTTCGACGACTTCGAGGGAGAGGCCTAGGGCCTTAACGATCTTGTCAACAGGAACGTCCATGGCTTTTAAGCTTCGGGCCGAGTCGAGCTTGTTCTGCCATTCCCGCTCTGCAATTTTCTCTTCCAGCTCTTCGGCGTAAGTCTTGATTTCTGTCACCAGCATAGTGTCCACTCCTTCCATTTCAGTATAGCCTGCATAGAGTTCCCTGACCAGTCTTTCCATAAGGGATTGTATCGCATTGATGTCCTTGTTTTCGAGGATTCCGGCATGGTCGTGGATCTTGAATGTGCCTACCTTGTACTCGTGAATGCTGTCGTCAGGGAATTTTAGTTCCAGCGTTACCGTATCGGGGATTTTTCCCCTTGCGTCTAGATAGATGATTTTAGGCATGGGGAAGGCCAGGCGGATTTTTTCTTTTGTCAAAATCTGGTTATCCCTTGCCTGCATAAAGCCGTATTCAAAAACCCGGACGACCATTTCCCTGCCTTTTTTAGTCTGGGCCTCAAGGTTATAGGTATGGGAATTGTTGATTTTGATCATGGTATCTGAGCGGCGGAGACCGAGATCTTCGCCAATGTGCTCGGTGCTGAGATATTCCACGGGGCTGTCGAGGGGGAAAGTGGTATTGAAGA
Organism: Leadbettera azotonutricia ZAS-9; assembly: GCF_000214355.1. GTDB lineage: Bacteria > Spirochaetota > Spirochaetia > Treponematales > Breznakiellaceae > Leadbettera > Leadbettera azotonutricia. The sequence goes on from NC_015577.1 coordinate 2,200,147, forward strand.
GGGCATTGATAAGATAGATCACGCCCCTGGGAGAAGAGGTAATGAGTTTTTTGAATACAAGGTCGAAAAGATGTGCTGTCTCCATGGCGCCTCCTGTGGATGTATGTTTCTATACTGTATATGGCATCAGGATGCGTGGCACTTCGTTTTTTGCTGCGTTTTTTTGTGAATTTGGAAAAAATCGTAATTTTACTAGATCAACAACCCGAGACATGCCGCCTTCTACATGGCATTCGGTAAACGCTGTATAGGCTTCAAACAAGGCCTCATTCCTGGCTCTCGGGTGTCTCTTTTCGCGGTTTATGCCTTCGTCTCCGCTTTCGCTTCGGGGCTTGGTCGTCCGTTGAGGGCGGAGCATCTCCTTCCGCCTCTGTTGACTCCGGCGCGGGACTCTCCGGGCCGCGCCTTCCGCCTCTCTCGGTGAAGCGGGATTTTTTGATGGTTACCCCGTGCTCGGCAAAGAGGAGGCGCACGCCGTGATCAAGCTCCATGCGGGGCGGGTTCATGGGGAGGACGAATTGGCGGGCAAGGGCAAAAGCTTCCTTGTAACGCTCCGAAGGGGGATTTACGGTCTGGCCGCCTTCCTCTCCGTCCCAGTCGGCGTTTTCCTCGAGGTAGTCTCGCACAAGGCTTGCCAGGGCCTCGCCGGGGAGGTTCCTGAAATCCCTCTGGTTCAGGGTGCTCATGGTTTTGAGGTACTGCTCCCGGAAACCGGCCTTGGCTTTGAAAAGCTCGGCTGCCCTGGGCTGGAGATACTGGTAGAGGCCCATGGAGTCGAGGCTTGCAACTATGGCAGCAGCCTGGGAGGAATGGAGTATCTTGAAAATTTCTTCCGTGAGCCTTGAGGCGGAAATGGCTTCCAGCAGGGATGACTGTTTCCGTATCTTCCATTTAAGGGAAAGGGGAAGCTTGAAGCCTGTGGAAGCGCCGTATTTTACCGCCCGGATCATGCGCACAGGGTCGTCAGTGAAAATATGGGTTAAGGGGATAATGGGCTTTATTTTTTTTGCCTTTATATCCTTCATGCCCCCTACATAATCCACCACTATTTGCTTTAAGGGATCGTAAAAGAGGGCGTTCAGGGTGAAGTCCCGGCGCTGCACATCTTCTTCGATAGTGCCAAAGGTGTTGCTTGTGGGACCGTCCTTGAGGGAGCGGAAGGTGGAAACCTCGAAAATTTTAGGGCCGAAATAGACATGCACCAGCCGGAAACGGTGGCCGATGATGCGGGCATTCCTGAAAATCCTTTTTATCTTTGCAGGGCTTGCGGAGCTGACTATGTCAAAATCCTTGGGTTTTTTCCCCAGGATCAAGTCACGGACGGCGCCGCCCACAATATAGGTCTCAAAGCCATTGGCCCTGAGCCTTTCGATGACATATACCGCCTCGCTGTCCACGTCCGAAAAATTGATGCCGTGCTCGTTCTGGGTATATACTTCGGCAATTTTTACAGGCTTGCCGTTTTCTTCTGCGGAATATCTGAATCGCAAAGATGCCTCCACATTTAATTCGAATTTCCACAATGGCGCAGAAGCCACGAAAGAAGGCTCTCGGTGACTTCTTCCCTGTTGGTCTCATTCAAAGTCTCGTGCCTGGCATCGGGATAGAGGACGAATTCCAGATCCTTGATACCCAATGCCCTGTAGAGATTCACCAAAACCGTAGGGCTTTTGCCCATCTCCCCCACCGGATCGGAGCTGCCCGAAAAAACATACACTGGCAAATCCTGCCTGATGCCCTGGAGGGCTTCGGGACGGTGTATGCGTTTAAGGAGCCGCATAAGATCCCGGTAAAAGCCTGTGGAGCAGAGGTTCCCGCAGAGGGGATCATCGACATAGGCGTCCACTTCTTTTTCGTCCCGGGAAAGCCAGTCAAAATTTGTGCGGTTGGGCCTGAAGGGCTTATTGTAGGAGCCGTCCGCCAGAGTCCTTGCCAGTTTGGATCCGTTGCGGCTTCCTTTGAGAATAGCGAGCAAGGACATGAAGGGCAGCCCAAAGACCAAAACAGCCCCTGCGGGCCCACGGGTTCCTGAAAGCATGCAGCCCGAGAGGCGCACAGCGTCAGCAACGCCGGGGTACTTTCCGCCCAGGGTTTCAATGTAATTCTGGGAAATGAAGGAGCCCCAGGAATGGCCCATGAGGAAAAGGGGAACTCCCGGCCTTTCCTTTAAGATTGCCCTGTTGATGATGTCAACATCCTGAGTGACCCGGTTAAAGCTGTCCTTGTCGGCGCAATGGCCCTGGAGGCCGCCCTTTCCGGGATCATTGCTTTTATTGGCAGCGGTCCCGCCGTAGCCCCGCATGTCCGCTGCCCACACCTCTATCCCTTCGGCTGCAAGCCTCTTGGCAAGCCTTTCGTAACGGAGGGAATGTTCCGACATGCCGTGGACTATGTGAAGCACAGCTTTGGGGCCATTGGCTGCTGTTTCCCAGCGCCGCGTAAAGAGACGGACCCCGTCATCCATAGTTAACCATTCCATGGCTTATTCTACTCCCTGTTATTTTTTCTTGCAATAATGGTATAGTGAAGATACATATGGCACGGGGTGAAGCAATAACAGCCAGGGTTGAAGCCATAGCTGCAGGGGGCGCAGGCTTTGCCCGCCATGAGGGGCGTAGTGTTTTTGCGGAACTGACAGCTCCGGGCGACTTGGCCCGGCTGCGGATCAGCGAGGAAAAGCGGGGCTGGATAAAGGCGGAGCTTGAGGAGATAATCGAGCCTTCGCCCCTGCGGGTCAATGCCCCCTGCCCTCTCTATGCCCGCTGCGGAGGCTGTTCCCTTCAGCACCTTGCGTACGATGCCCAGATCAAAGCCAAGGAAACCATATTGAAGGATAGCCTTGCCAGAATCGGGGGGATTGAGGCGCCAAAAATCCGCGTCGAGCCTTCGGCGCCTTTTGGCTACCGGAACCGGGTGCAGTTCCACTGCTTTCCCGAAGACAGGCGCAAGCTGGGCTTTATGCAAAGGAAGGGCATTGAGATACTTCCTTTAAAGGAATGTCCCGTGGCCGACATGGGCATTAACAACGCTCTGAAGGAAGGCCGCATTGTGCCGCCCCCGCAGAAGGATCGCTTTACGGTATACAGCCGGGGCGGAACTTTCCTTTCCGAAGGCGGCCAAAGCCGGGGCAAAGTGAGCCTTTTGGGAAAGGAGATCCTCATGGATGCGCAGGTCTTTTTCCAGAGCAATGCGGCAATGCTGGAAACCCTGCTTGAGGATTTACAGGCGATTGCGGAAAAGGCTGATCATGAACTCCCCATGGGGGATATGTATTGCGGGGTGGGGACTTTCGCAAATTTTTTGGGCGGGCCCTTCCCTTCCCTGGACCTGCTTGAAGAGAACAAGGCTGCCCTTGCATTGGCAAGGGAGAACGCAAGAGGACAGGAGTGCAGGTTCTACGCCATCTCCGATGACGCATGGGTCAAGTCCCGGCTTCATAAGGAGAATTGGGGCTTCATGGTGATAGACCCGCCAAGGCAGGGGCTTTCGGCCTTGATGCGCAGCTACCTTGCGGAAAAAGGGCCGCCCCTTTTGGCCTATGTGTCCTGCGATCCGGCCACCCTGGCCAGGGATTCAAAGGAGCTGGCCCGTGGGGGCTATGCACTAAAGGAGCTTTCATTGTACGACTTCTATCCCCAGACCGCCCACATCGAAAGCCTCTCGGTTTTCAGCCGCAACGGGGGAAGCGATGAGGGGTAAAAAGTCCCGCAGTTTTGCTGCTGCCCTGTTGGCGCTCATACTGCTAAGCAAAATCAGCGCCCAAAGCCTCCCGCCCGACCCGCCGCCCTTTGACGCTCCGCCCTGGTGGAGGCAAGCCCTGGGCGGCTCCGTGACAGGCCAGCCCGCTGCCCAGGCTGAATCGGTGATCATGACCCTGGACGGCGGCAACGTCAAAGCCTATAGCTACCAGGGACGCCCCCTTTGGAATTATTTTGCCCGGGGCAGGCTCATCCCCTATGTAACCCGTTCCCGGGAGGGCACGAGCTATATCTGCAGAACCAACGGAATTCTCATAGCCCTTAACCGCGCGGGCAGGGAGCTTTGGCAGATCAACCTGGGTGAAACCCTGGCAGCCCCGGTACTGGTCGGCTGGGATGGCAGGCTCTTTGTGTTCACCTCAAAACGCATAACCTGCTACACCGCTTCAGGATACACCCTCTGGAGCAGGAACCTTGAAAAACCCATAGCCCTTAGGCCCGTCAAAGATGAAACAGGCGGCTTTTTCCTCGTTCTCGACGGCGGCGAACTCCTCCGCCTGGACGCCTTTGGCAACACTGTTTCCGACAAGCTTGAGTCCGCGCCTGTCGGGGCTGTTACGCTCAAACTGAATAAAAGCAATGATGTTTCAATATTGTTCTTTTATGCTCAAGGCAATATGGAACTCCTCAACACCAATACCGGCGAGAGGGAAGCCCTCAAGGGCATACCCTACCCCTTCGCCCCGCTGGCTTCCGCAAGCCTGGGGGCGAACGCGGCCCTCCTCCTCAACGATGGCAAGCTGGCATTCCTCTCCATGGATCAGCGCAAGATACTCTGGACCAAGGATACCCACATAACGCCGGAGGAGCTTGCAAGCTCCCGCATCGAAGCGAATATCAGCATGGATGAAAGGGGAATTTATCTCCTCACCAAAACCGGGGCTGTGGGCTTTACCGACGACGGCCGCCGGCTCTGGCTCATACGCATAAAGGGATCCGCGGCCCTCCCCAGCTTTGGCGACGAAGGGGTGCTTTATTCCGGAGGAAGCGATTGGATACTCTACGCCTACAGGCTTGAAGAAAGAGTGAAGGCCCAGAAGCGGGTGCTTTACGGCCCTGCCCCCGAAGGCGATTACGGCGTTGGCAAGCCCCTGGCCCTCTTTATGGCGGACGATTATTTCCGCTACAGCGAAGAGGACATGGAGCCCAGGCTCCGCGAAATAAGCCAGGCCATACGGAATGGCCGGATTGGGGAACACGAAAGGGAATACGCCTCCTATCTGATGGACATAGCAGGCAGCGCCATCGGTACCCCACGCACAGGCGCGCGGCCTCCTGTGTTCGTCCGCCACAGGTCCGAGGCAGTGAGGCTATTGGCGTATTTCGGCTCCCGTGAAACCGTCCCCTTTTTAGCGGATCTCTTTACCCGGGAAAACGATCCCCTTGTCAAAGCCGCCGCGGCCGAAGCTCTTGGCAGGATCGGTGTCGATCCCGAGGGACTTGCCCTCCAGGCCTTTTCCAACGCAGTCTTTCCCCCGGCCCCGCTGAGGGATGAACATGCCCTGGCCGCCATTGCCGATGCCACAGGCGCCATTTGCCGCTTCTCGGGCCCGCCCCTGAGCGACGCAGGGGTCCGGGTGCTCACATCCCTGGCAAGCGTCGACAGGCCCTCCTCTGTACGCAGCCAGGCGGAAAGAGAGCTTAAAACCTTGCGGCGTTAGCCAAAAATAGATATACTTAAAAAAGATTAAAGGCAATCGATCGACAAAAGTTCAAGGAGCGAAAAGAATGAAAAAGTCCCTGCGTCCCATTTCTTCTTTATATATTCTCATTTTATTGGGGGTACTGGCAGCGCCCCTGGCGTTTGGCCAGGTAAACCGCGACGAATTGAGCGATCTTGGGCCAGTTGAATTCATCAACTATGAAGGCCCCTATTCCCGTATAGAGACCAGGGCCCAGATCAAGGCCATTGGCTATTCCCTGGGGGTCATGATACGCACAGGCCAGACAAGGGCAGGCGGCACAGGCCGCTACTTTGTGATCCATTCGGTCTCCCCTGCGGATGGCTTTAAGCTTGACGCCGATGTTTTCGGCCTCGGCGTGGATATCGGCGTTGACCATGTGCGTAACCTCCGCCTCATCATTCAGGGCTACCTAGAGGCTGCCTATAGCTACACAGAAAAAGATGCCGCCCTTCTGGCTGAATACATCACTATCTACAACGCCGTTTACCGGGGAGACCTGAAATATTTCAGTTCCCGCTATAAGGCTCCGGTAATGGACAACGTTACCCAGGATAAAGCCGGCCTTTCCATACGTTACGATGAATGGCCCGGCCGTACCCTCATGCTCATCCCGTTGGGCATGGGAAGCGCAGGCCCCTTAAGCAACATCGACACGACCCCCCTCACGGATTCCAAAGTCACCGAACAGCTCAGGCAGGAACCCGACAAGAGCCTGGATACCCGGAAGGATATGGTGGACCTCAAGGAACGCCAGTCCGATCAGGCGAGCCAGCAGGCTGCCATCCAGAAAGATGCCATTAAAGAGGAAGAGCAGAAGCAGGCCCAGCAGCAGCAAGAAGCCCGGCAGCAGCAGCAAGAAGCCCAGCAGAAGCAGCAGCAAGCCGCACAGGAAAAAGAGCAGGTAGCCCAGGAAAGGCAGAACCCCAATGCCGATCAGAAGGCCCTGGATCAGAAACAGCAGGAAGCTGAACAGAAAGAACAGGAAGCCCGGAGGCAGCAGCAGGAAGCTGAGCAGAAAGAGCAGGAAGCCCGGCAAAAGCAGCAGGAGCTGGAAAAGCAGAAACAGGAAGCTGACCAAACCCAGCAATACGCCGATCAAAAGGCCGACGAGGCCCAGCAGGACAGGCAGGGCATTGCACAGGATCAGCAGTCCCTTATCAACCAGCAGCCCGTCCCGCCCCCGGCAGAAGGAGTCCTGGGAGTCACCATCCTTACCCCCAATGCCTCCCTTGGCCGGATAGTAAAACTCAACCCCGACAACGGCCAGGAAGTACTCCGCTCGGGCCTCAACACTGCGAACGCCCGGAGCGTCACCCTTGCTGACGGCAAGATAATCGCCATAGCCGGCGAGAACCGGGGCAACGGCGCGATACGCCTCATCCAGATCAACGCGGACACCCTGGAAATGATCAAACAGGGCGACGACGACATCAGCCCCAACAGCTTGATATGGGCAAACGGCGCAGACCTCTACGCCATAACATCATCGGGCGGCAACCTCTACCTGGCCCGCTTCAATTCCGATTTGGCAAGGCAGGCCCGTTCCTCGGTAACCATTCACCCCTTTGCCTCAGTTATCATAAGCGGCTCAAGCCTCATCACCCAAAGGGCGGACGGCACAGCGCTGCTGCTGAACCCGAAGGATCTGTCGGAGAAGAGGTAAAGATTTAGAAGCAAGCGCATCGAAGCGCGGTTTCGCGGATCATAAAAAGGCACAGAGCGCAAAGAGAGAATTTTGATTCTTTCGATGCATTCTGTGCCTTTTTTTAAAATATCAAAATAAAAGTTCCAAGAGTAATAAATATTCCGCCTAGTATTGTTTTTAACGAAACGCTTTCCTTTAATATGATAAATGCCAGCGCCATTCCGATAACGAGGCTGAATTTATCAACAGGCATTACTTTTGACGCATCTCCTATCTGCAATGCCTTGTAATAACACAACCATGATAATCCGGTGGCGATTCCCGAAAGAATTAAAAACAACAAATTCCTATGCCCGATGTTTGCAATATCGTTCTGTTTTCCGGTTATAAACACAATACTCCACGAAAGAATCAAAACAACAATGGTTCTAATAGCGGTCGCCAAATTTGAATTGACATTTGCGATGCCAATTTTTGCAAAAATTGAAGTCAAAGCCGCAAAAAAAGCCGACAACAGGGCATATAATATCCACATATTATTTTATCTTACCACTATTTAATAAAATGTCCAGACCAGGCAGCGAGAAGAATTTAACCGCCAAGGACACGAAGGAAGAGGAAAAGATCAGGGGGCTATATCAAATAAGAAGTCATCTTCCGCACATCTTACAATTTAAAAATATATATTAACAAAAAGGCTCATTTTATAAATCCTTTACCGGCCTACCCAAAAGAATTGTAATACATAAAAGAACTCCATTTAGACATGATGAAATATCAGGTCTTGTTAAGAGTTTATCGGCATCAGGAATAACATAGACCTGCTCGAAATAAATTATGAAGAAGATTTAAAATGCTTTGAATATTCCCGAAATAATATTTCTATTGATAGATTCCCTGTAAAAAGAGGTTTATGCTTCCCGGTTAATAAAAAGACTATATATTTATATACACATGGTATCGCACCTTCTATTGTAACCGTCAAAATAACCGCTTCTGGACAAGAAGACAGGAACTGATAAACTTCCGCTAACAAGACAAACCGGAGGTCAAGATGAAGCGATACAGCGAAGACGAAAGGGCGATGTGGGTAGAGGATTGGAAAGAGAGCGGGATGAGCCCTGCAGCATATGCCAAGGCAAATGAGCTAAACTCCCAGTCATTGAGGAATTGGGCAAACGGGGAAACCGGAGGGCGGAGATTTAAAGTCAGCTCATATTGATACCGTTCCCCGGGGTGATCACCTTATCGGAGCCATAAACCGACCGATCCGTCGGTAAAGTTCTTGGGCTATGGTTGTGGTCCATTCTTTGCCTTCACTGTCCTTGATGGTGATTTGAAGGAATCTTGGAGCTTTGGGGTCTCTTTTGGCTGGTTCCGGCATGGGTGGCTTCCTTTTTGGTTGACCATCCCCTAAAATATTGATATAAGGTAGATTTTTTTCAATATGTAATTGACAAAAACATTTGATTTTGGTAGGATTCTCTTTGTATCTGCGGAAAGGCTAAGGATCCGGTTAAGGTTGCATCTGCTGGGAAGAAGCCTGTAGGGAAGAAATAGAGATGGGTGGCCATAGGTCTTCATTTTATATGGCCTCTTCTTAAACTTTATAAAGGGGTATTGTTTTGGGTAAAAGGACAAATCCTTCTGATGTTGCAAATGCCTTTATTCGTTGCTTATTAAGTGATATAAGCGAAATTTATGGCGGCTTTTCGGATGAAGATGAAGAAAAAACAAGAGAAAAGTTTACAAGAAAAAAAATTTTAAGATGCATTTATTCGGGAAAAGAGTTAAAAAATGGTAACTATTCTTGGGATCATTTAATACCGATTAATCAAACTAAATGCGGGCTTAATCTCTTTGGTAATGTTGTTCCAGTATTAGAAGAATATAATTCGGAAAAGGGGGGGACAACCTATATTGAATTTATTAAGAATCACGATATTTTTGACAATTTGAAACCTAAAGAGAAAGAAAAATTAATTAAGAAAATTGAAAAATTTCAAACTAAAAGCAATTATTCTGCTAAGGTTAAAGCTATTGGTGACCTGCAAGAAATTTGTGAAGAAGAATATGATAAAATTACAAACTTGTGTAAAAAAAATGCAATAAAATACAGTAAAATAATTTTAAAAAATAATAAAGGGTTATTAAGTGCATGCTCTACCAAAAAGCCAAAAGGAAATTATACGAAAGACGAATTGAAGATTATTAAAACTAAAATAAACAAATGGAGCAAAAAGCCTGATTATAATCATCATAAAATAATTGCATTATTTATTAAAAAGACTAAGGTTGATCCAAAGAATGGTTTTGATTTGAATAAATTTATTGATGCAATCGGAAAGTGTAACTATTCTCAAAATCCTCTAGCTGCTATCAGAAGTTTGATGACAAGTAAGGGGCATGCTTATGGTAAAATATTTATGGAAGAAAAGGGAAAAATTAAATTTGTTTCAGAAATAGATGAGCAAATAAGGAAATTACCTTGGAAATTGTAAATTATCTTTCTTTTATTCATCTAGCATCATAATATTATGAACCTTTCCAAATCCCGTTATTGCAGCGGCTTACAGTGTCCCAAAATTCTCTGGATGCAGAAGAATATACCCGATGAATATGATGATGGAGTGATGAACCAGGGGATACTTAATACGGGTAATGAGATTGGTGATTTAGCCATGGGTTATTTCTGTACATTTTCCGAAGTTCCCTATAATGCTGACAAATCTCTTATGATTGATGATACTAAAAAATTACTTGAACAAAAGACAAAAGTAATCACAGAAGCTTCCTTTTCCCATGATGGTAACTTCTGTAGCGTGGATATTCTCCGTTTAGTTGATGACTCATTCGAAATAATTGAGGTTAAAAGTTCCACAGGAATAAATCCCATTTATTATGACGATATGGCCTTTCAATACTATGTGCTTACCGGCTGTGGTCTCAAGGTCAAAAAAATATCCCTCATGCATATCAACAACCAATATATCAGGCAAGGCAACCTTGACCTAAATAAATTATTTACCGTTGAAGATTGCACCAATGAAGTTTTAGCAAAACAAAATGATATAGGAAATCAGATAACCTCTATCAAAAAAATCGCCGAACAAAAAGAAGAACCAGGTATAGATATAGGCCCTCATTGTAGTGACCCCTATGAGTGTGGTTTTAGTGGCTACTGTTGGAAACATATTCCTGAACAGAGTATATTTTCTATTGCACGTTTGGCCGGGAGAACTAAATTTAATTATTATCGTCAAGGAATAATCAGTTTTGATGATGTGCTAAATAATCAGATTTCTCTCTCGGATAAGCAGCAAAATCAAGTTGAATCAGAAGTCAAGGGCCTGCCTCCAACTGTCAATAAAAAAGAAGGGCCTGTCCTGAAGTTTGTGTAAATGGCCAAAATATGGTAGAAATACCAAGGAGACAAAATGGCCAGTACACGAAAACTGAAAGAGAAGGATCTGATCGACCAAATACTCGATCAGATAGACCTTAAAGGAATGACCCAGGAAGAAATCCTTGGACAGGAAGGATTATTAAAGCATCTGACAGGGAAGCTGCTAAGCCGTGTCATGAATGCTGAAATGGACGAGCATTTGGGGTATGAAAAGAATTCCAACGCCGGGGACAATTCGGGGGACAGCCGAAACGGGTACAGTGAAAAGACAGTCCTGACAGAGAATCAGAGTGCAGTGATACAGGTACCACGGGACCGCAATGGAACGTTCGAACCCAAGATACTGGCGAAACACCAAAGACGGCTCCCTATATTTAACGACCAGGTTATTTCGATGTATTCCTTTGGGATGACCGACCGGGATATTAAATCACACCTGGAAAAAATATATAACGTGGAAGTCTCCCCTGAATTGATAAGCCGTGTCACTGCAGCGGTGATGGAAGAAGTGAAGGAGTGGCAGAATCGGCAGCTGGAAAAATCTTATGCCATCGTGTATTTGGACGCCCTGAGGGTCAAGACCAAACAGGACGGGAAAAGCTGTACCAAGAGCGTCTATGTGGCTCTGGGAGTGAATTTCGAGGGTCAGAAGGAGGTATTGGGCCTTTGGATAGCGGAGAACGAAGGGGCTAAGTTCTGGATGGGCGTCCTGAACGAAATAAAGAACCGGGGAGTGGAAGACATACTCATCGCTTGCATGGACGGCCTTACCGGTTTCCCCGAAGCGGTTCGGGCAGTATTTCCCAAGACCCGTATCCAATTGTGCATTGTCCACATGGTGCGTAATTCCACCAAGTTTGTTTCCTGGAAAGACCTGAAAAAAATCTGTGCCGATCTTAAGGCCATATATTCGGCAGCCACCGAGGAAGCCGGCCGTGACGCACTGGAAGAATTCGGCAAGATATGGGATGCCAAGTACCCGATGATATACCAGTCCTGGGATACCCACTGGGATGACTTAAGCGAGTTCTTTAAATACCCGCCTGAAATCCGCAAGGCAATTTACACGACAAATGCAATTGAGTCATTAAATTACCAGCTGCGAAAAGTCACAAAAAACCGCTCGACATTTCCGAACGATGATGCTATATTTAAGATATTGTATTTGGCAATTAGGAATGCGTCAGAGAAATGGACAATGCCGGTACGGGATTGGGGGATGGCGCTCAACCAATTCGCTATTATTTTTGGCAATGAACGGGTTCCGTTCTAAATAATTCATTGCCATTTACACAAAAATTCGGACACGTCCAAAAAGAAATAAGATCATTTTTAAAAACCTTAACATTCCCCTTATACTTCCTGGACTTTGAAACTTTCATGCCGGCCATCCCTCCATTTGACGGTTGTTGGCCTTATATGGGAACCTCTAAAAACCACTTATTAAATATCCTGACATAGCTTATTAAATAATTTTTTTTGGAATTGATAAGAAAAAAACGAAAAATTGATATAATTGGGCTTATTTATTGCCTCATTCATTCGCTCTTGCCCACAATCGTGTGTCGTGGACAGACTCCCCTTATGCATATGCCCGCTTTCCCCTCATAAGAAATATATACCGCCAGAAATTATAGGTCAAATTCATAAGCGCTATGTTAGCGTGTGCCCGTGCCATCCCTATACTCCGGACCACTATCCCTCTCATCGTATTCGTCATCGTGGCAAATACATGCTCAACCCGCGCCCGTATTTTCGATTTCCGCGTGTTGTTCGCTTTTTGTGTCTTTGTTAACGGCCGGTTCCGGTATCCTTTCTCATGTATCCGATTTTTTGCCTTCCTGGGTATGCATTTCTGTATCTCTCCCCCAACATAGGCACTATCCGCATACAAAATGTTATCTTTCTCATCCACCAATTTTGATAATTCCTGACTGTCATGTACTGCTGCACTGGTCGTACTGAACTTCGTTATCAGTTTGCTTTCCGCGTCTATTTTTATATGGTCTTTATATCCGTAATGCCGTTCCTTGTTTTTGGTCGCCCACCGGGCATCAATGTCCTTTTGTGACTTTTTATGCTTTTTCTTTTTTCCTTCCCATTCTTCAGGCACCTTGCCTTCCTTTATCTTCTGGTTTTCCGCCTTGCTGTTCCGCTGCCGCGGCGCATCCACAAAGGTCGCGTCCACTATGCTTCCGCTGTAGCTTATTATTTCCTGCTCCTCAAGCTGCCTGACAAATCGGTAAAATATCGTATCCAATATGTTTGCCTTTACCAGTTCTTCCCGAAAATGCCATATCGTTTTCGCGTCGGGAACGGTATCGCACAGAGCCAATCCCAGAAACCGTTGAAAACTCAACCTGTCTTTTATTTGGTATTCGGCCTGATCGTCACTTACATTGTACAGTTTTTGCAATATCAGTATTTTAAACATCATTACGTAATCAAAGGGCGGTCTGCCTCCCGGCCCCTGCGCCTCTTTTTTCAACGTTTTATTTAATATCCCCCGAAAATTATCCCATTTAATGTATTTGTTTAATTTTTCCAGGGGATCGCCGAGCGCGCTTAATTCTTTAAGCCTATCATTTTCATCAAAAAATCCATGCTGTTTCATGAATTTATTTTATCACAGTTCAGCTTGTTTTTAAAGAGTTTTTAGAGATGCCCATATGCAAATCCCTTTTCAATATTCTCTGCATATACTCAAGAGTCCGGATACAGAGGCAGAACATCATGAATTTCTAGCCAAAGAGGGAACAGATCCACGCCGTCCCCTGGCAGAGGCCCTTTGTAAAGATATACCCCTAAAGGTCTGCACCCTGGCTTATAATAGCGGATTTGAGAAAAGGGTAATAAAAGACCTTGCTGATTTATTCCCTGATTTATCTAATCATCTCCTTGATATACAGAGCCATATTAAAGACCTTATGACCCCTTTCCAGTCTCATGCCTATTATCGACGGGAGTTTCAAGGATCCTATTCAATTAAAACAGTTTTACCAGGACTGTTCCCTGATGATCCTGAACTCGACTATCATAACCTTGAACTAATTCAAAATGGCAGTGAAGCCATGACTGCTTTTCCCGGGTTAGAAAAGAAACGTCCGGAAGAAATCACCGCAATCCGGCAATCCCTGCTTGCTTATTGCCGGCTTGATACTCTGGCAATGGTAAAGATATGGGGATATTTGAAAGAGTTAGTATAAGTTATTTTACTCCATCATTGTGTTTAAGCATATATGCTTTTGTATAATCAAGTATGGCTCTGTCCAGTTCTTCCTTCAATACAAAAGCATCTCCACGATTATTATAAACACCATCATTACAAGGATCAAAATCGATCATCCTGGTATAATCGGCTATAGCTTTATCATATTCTCCTATACTGAAATATACATGCCCCCGTTTTAGATAAGCTCTTACCAGATCGGGATCAAGATTGATTGCCTGGGTATAATCGTTTATTGCTTTTTCAAATACTCCGCATTGATAATACGAATCACCTCGACTGAGATACTTCATGCCATCCTTTGGATGAAGATTTATAGCCTGGGTACCTTCTGATATGGCTTGTGAAAATACTTCTTTAATAAACTCATCAATACCCCGATTATTATATATGTAATTTAAATTGATAGCCTGAATAAAATCTGATTTGGCAGAAGCATGATCTCCTTTTTTGTAATATGCCATTCCACGTTCTCTATATGCCCATAATCCGGTAGGATTATTTTTTATTGAAATGGTAAAGTCAGCAATGGCGGCATCATAATCTCCCTTCATATTGTATATCCGGGCTCGATTAAAATAACCCAGAATATCATTTGAATCAAGTTCGATCATTTTGGTAAAGTCTGCTATAGACTTTTCGTAATCAGCTATTGTCCTGTATGTAGGGCCACTTTCAAAAGAGGTTTCATCTATATCCGGAAAGTCGCAGTTGTCCATTTTATGTTCCTTATTAATAAGGAATCCTAAATAATATAATGAAAAATAAATATACTATTTTTACTAAAATTAAACCAAATCAATTCTTCATCCCGGTAATGGAGGTGATAATAGTATTTCAGAACGGACAAATAAATCTATATCCCATTTTTCATATGCCTTCCATGACAGATAAATAGGATTTTGTATTTTGTTTAGTTCATAAAAAACCCATAATAAATTACCTGGATATTTTATAAACTTATATGTTAAATATTGGGCATACCTTTCATGATAGAGACAATCATCATATTGTTTATTGTTTTTCCTATCACTAATAAATTCAAAGAAACTGGTATCAATTGGAAATATTCCCATTATCACAGCGAAATGCATTAATTCATGAATATAAACTACCTCCATTAATTCATGGGGATTAACAGAGATTTCTTTTGCAGTATCATAAATATTTTTCATAAATAGTGTTATTCTTGAAAATGGTTTAGTAATTGATGGCGAATAATTAAATCTTCCCAATGGTTCAGAAATTGTTATTTCATCTCCTATATTATGGATTGGGTCTTCTTTATGGTCAGTATAATCAAGTATTATATCAAAGTAACCAGACATGAATATCTTCTGCCGATTCATTGAAAATTTTAACATTTCAAGAATTCGAACAAAAATACTATCAAAATTAATATCTTTTATATCAGAATATTTCAATTGTAATCCTAGCTCAAAAAAACTAAAAAGAACATCCTTATCAAAATAATCTTGTTTCTTATCAATGTAATGTGGATGCCTGATAATTGATGTGACATATTTTTCATCCCATGTAAGATATTTAAAAAGAGTAGTAGTTTGTCGATCCCAATATTGTTTATATGTAAATATTTTTAATTTGAGAGAAATAAATGGTGTATAAATAGACAGAATATTAGGTATAGATTTTATTTTCTTACTTTTAACATTTTTCTCATAAAGGGGTATTCCTCCGGAAGCAGATTTAATAAGATCAAGAAAATCAGGATAAAATTTATAATCGTGTTCAAGATAATCAACTATTAATCTACCAATAAAATCTTCAAATTCTGACATGAGGTGATTTTTGCTAATATTATCAATAATTTGTTGAGCTGATACATTTGTCTCTGCAAGAACACTAAAGAATTGCGGATCATTTTTTATTGACTTTAACACTTCAAAATATTTTAATTCATCTTCTATAGTTTCGTTATTTTCCGTAGCCATTTCCTATCCCCTTTAAAGTATTTTTTTTTCTACCGTTAGCCAATCGGCTTAATCCAGCCTCATCAAAACCCCTGTCTGAAAGCCGGTCACCGAACCCCACCCATAAAACCCTGGCTTGTCATCCTTCTTCTTTTTCATCATCTGCTGTCTCTTCAGCCCGTCCCTTTTGGCTTTGGATTCTTCCAAAAAACCGGAATCAGCAGATTGGTCTTCAACATTTAATGCCTCTAAATTCTGGTCAATTTTAAAGGGTAACCTTTTGTTTTTATCAGCCATATACAAACTTTATCACGATATGTGCATCTCTCAAACCCAAAATGACCTTTTTTGAACGAATTTTTAAGAAAAATGATAAAAACTATACCTGTGTATAGTTAAATATCTCCAGATTCATTTACTTGGGTGAATATTTCCTGGTAATTTCTTCAGCTATATCCTCAAAGGATTTAAGACCGTGAGAATGTAATTCATCCCGAACCCTCTGGCCTCTGGCCGATTTTAAGGCTCCATTGAAAAAACTAAGTATTTCATCGGTGGTTTTCATATTCTTAATCCGTATTATGGTTCGAATGAGGCTTTCTTTTATACTAGGGTCAAGGACTTCTCCTTGTTCTATAGCCTTGGATAGCACCTTTTTTTCAATAAAATTAATCAATTCCTCCCTGTTTACATTCGATTCTGTATCAAAAACGGTAAAGGTATAATCCTGATTAGTTTTTTGAACCTCTTTTTCTAAAGCGGAGATTATTTTTTCACCTGCATTTATAAATTCTGCAAAATCCAGGATGGTGGTCAAATGCTTGGTATACTTATATGGAGACATATTTGTTTCTCGTGTGTGGGAAACAAAATTACGGATGTAATGCATATCGGTTATCACATAAACATATCTATCACAGCCGGGTATTGAATAGTTCTTTTTTATAAATCCCTTTATTGGCTGCCAGTTGTGGGAGAGGACATTTATCAAATCAAGGAAATCAAGATGTTTGTAATCCTTGTTGTACTTTTCTTCTATATAAGGAACGATGTATTTCTCCCACCATAAATCCGGAGAAAGGTGTTGAAGTATCTGACTTATGAATACATACAATGGGTCTTTGAGCATGAGAAGATACTGGTACAATTTCGTATACATAACAATTTCAGACTTTTTCAATAAACACCTTCACCTCAAGACCCAAATTGAAATGCCCCTTACTACTTTGCTTTCGGCTTCTGGCCCTTCTTCTTGAGAGCATCCTTGGAAGTGGTGATTTTCTTCGATGCGGCCTTAGCCTTGGGGACAGGCTTCTTGGCCGATTCAACCTTCACTGTTTCATCAATGACCCTAGATACACTGTGAATTTGGCTGCCATAATAATGACTCCTTAATAGAAAGACAATGGATAATTATAATGAGGATAAGAAGGCTATTCAAGGTCTTTTAAGACATTATAGTAAATTTTACACTGCTGTCCGATTTAAGTAACTAAAAAGCTTGTATTTTTCTCCTTATAATGATATATCGATATAACGATATAACGATTTTACCACAAATCCATATATTATAAGGAAATACACGCTATGATGAAGTATACACAGTACTGGCCAATTTGTTAAGATCCCTGAGCGGATTTGATTTTGAAAGTACTGTTTCAGGCTACAACGCTGACAGAGGGATATGCCTTAAGACCTACGATTTTTTCAAAGGCATGGCCTATGGCCAGCTCTCAGGATGTTTGAGCGTACGTGAAATAGAGAACTCAATGAAAGCCATTGGTAAAAGGCTCTATCATGCCGAATTACAGCAAATGAAGAGGTCAACTTTTTTGAGGCCAGTGAAATGCTGTATTGGGGCATGGCCTTGATTATTTTGTACATACGAATATCCCATCGTTTTTTGTTACCATCATTTCTTTATCGATTTCTTTTTTTAAATACTCTTTAAATTCATCAATATATTCTTCCGGCAATATTTTTGTATTGTTTTGAATTTCGTTAAATGACAGATAATAATTTATTATTGGCTCTATTTCATTTATTTTCAATGCGTTCTCGTGATTTATTAAAACCGCATTATTAAAAACTTTTTTTAACTGTTCCAATCCGTTATTCAAGGAAAATTTCAATTCGCTAAATTTAAAAAGATTCCCTTTTGTTTCAAGAAATTTATATAACAATTCATGCATTTCTTTTAGATCGTCAATTCCCATTATGGACGCTATGAATATGCCATTGGGTTTTAAAATGTCATATATATCGGAAATTGCTTTTTGTCTGTTTTCGATATGATACAGCATATTATTTGCCAATATGGCATCAAAACTGTTTTTAGTGTATTTTATATTTTCCGCATTGACAACATCATAATTGAAATTGCACTGTATCCGGGAAAGCGTCTTTTTTGTTGTTTCCAGCATTCCCCGGGAATAATCCGTAAGAGTTATTTCCCATGTCTTTGGTATACTGTTTCTATTGGTAAGCCAAAACAATCCTGTCCCGCAGCCTAATTCCAGAACCTTTAAATTTTCCCCTTTGGGAAAATGCTCAAATATCCATGCATTCTTTGGCTGTTTGTTCATTGAAAACGTTTTATGAAGATATATTCTTGCCTCATATTTTGAAGAAGATGAATATTGATTATCATTCAACATATTTGCCTTCTTCGAGCGGAACCGCAAAAGAAGTCGAAAAAGTAAAAATTCAATAACTATTCCTTATTCAAATACCGGGGTTCTCCCTACATCCCGTAAATATGCGCGAACTCGTGCATAAGTTCCATGGCTTTCTTTTCGCACTTGCCGCAGACAGTGCCGATCTTGGTGGCTTGCTGGAGCTGCTCCCAGGTGCGGGCGCCGTTGTGGAACGCGTTCTCGATGTCTTTGTCGGTGATGCTTAGGCACGTGCAGATGACGGTGGCAGCTTCCTTGAGCATGCCGGCGCGGCCTGTTTTGGCAAGGTAATCGTCGATGGCGGTGCGCAGGGCTTTATCGCCCAGGACTGAACAATGGATTTTGAATTCCGGGAGGCCCCCGAGGGCTTTTACGAGGTCCTCGGGCTTGATGTTGTAGGCGTCCTTTATGTCCATGCCCTTGATGGTTTCGCTCAGCATGGAGGTTGAAGCTATGGCGCTGGCGCAGCCGTAGGTCTTCCAGCGCACATCGACGATGATGTCATCTTTTATTTTGAGGAGCATCAGCATTTGATCTCCGCACTTGATGTTTCCGGTTTGGCCCCTGGCGTCGGCGGGGAATTCTTTTTCATCCACCATCAGAACATTGCGGGGGTTCATGAAGTGGTCTTTCACTGTATCTGAATAAAGCCAGTCTGACATTTTAAGCTCCTTATTTAGGTCAAGGTTGACATGGCGCGAAGCCGCGCTATGATTGGGGGGACTTCCTCAATGATGTAATCTATGTCTTCGTCGCTGGTTCCCCAGCCAAGGCTGAAACGTATGGAGCCGTGGGCAAGCTCGGCGTCCACGCCCAATGCCATAAGCACATGGGAAGGCTCAAGGCTCCCTGAGGCGCAGGCTGATCCTGTAGAGGCTTCTATCCCCTTGATGTCCATGGAAAGAAGTATAGCCTCCCCCTCGGCTCTGGGGAACGAAACGTTGAGGGTATTGGGAAGCACATCCTCGGGGTGGCCGTTGATTTTTATATTGGGCACCCTGGCCAAGAGGCCGTCCCGAAGCTTGTTGCGGAGGGCCCGGGTTTGCCTGGCGTACTTGTCCAGGTCGCGCCTGGCCAAGACAGCTGCTATGCCGAAGCCCAGGATGCCTATGTTATTGTAGGTCCCTGCCCTGAAGCCGTCTTCCTGGTGCCCTCCATGGATGAGGGGGAAGAGGGGCGCGCCTTTTTTCACATAGAGGGCGCCTATGCCCTTTGGGCCGTAGATCTTGTGGCAGGAAACGGTAAGGTAGTCCACGCCAAGATCCACGGCGTTTACCGGGATCTTGCCCACTGCCTGAACCACGTCGCTGTGCACCCAGGCGCCTTTTTCTTTTGCCAGGCGGCTTATCTCTTTTATATCCTGAATGGTGCCTATCTCGTTGTTTGCCATCATCACCGAGACGAGGAGGGTTTTATCGGACAGGGCAGCCTTGTAGGCGTCCATTTTGATTTTGCCGTAATCGTCCACAGGGAGAAAAGTCACCTTGAAGCCCAGCTTCTTAAGATAGGACGCCGAATTGAGCACGCAGGGGTGCTCGATGGCAGTGGTGATGAATTCGTTGCGGCCGCTGTCCCCGGCAATGGAACGCATGGTCTGGAACACGGTATTGTTGGATTCCGAACCGCCGGACGTAAAGATGATGCCTGCCGCAGGGGCTCCCAAAAGGGCGCCCACAGCTTGCCGGGCTTCTTCCACTCTGGCATGGGCAAGGCGGCCTGAGGCATGCATGCTCGACGCATTGCCGTAGATACCCAGATCCTCTATTATTGCGGCTTTCACCTCTTCCCTGAGAGGGGTGGTCGCATTATAATCAATATAAATCTTCCTTTCAGTCATACTCACCTCTTGAGCTATTATTTACTAATATACTAAGAATTGTAGGTTTTGGGAATAGCTTTATTGATTAAAAATAAAAAATCCGGCTATACTATGCGCCCATGGATATATCACATATGATCCTCTCCGCCTCGGGCTGGCGGGGCATTTTTTCCGAAACCCTGGACGAAGAAAGCCCTTCCGGGGCGATTTCCCCTTCCCACCGCGTCATTGCGGCGGGGGCGGCCAAGGTCTTTGCGGACTATATCGGGGATCTGGGCAGGAACGGGGATATTATCCTGGGGCGCGACACCAGACCCACAGGAGAAGCCCTGGCCCAGGCCCTGCTTCAGGCTTTGCTTGGGCTAGGCAAAACAGTGCGCTATTTGGGGGTTTCTGCAGCCCCCGAGATCATGGCCTATGCCAGGTCCCTTGGGGATGCGGCTTCAGGCTTCGTCTATATTTCCGCAAGCCACAACCCCATAGGCCACAACGGCTTCAAATTCGGCCTCGCCGATGGCGGGGTGCTTCCGGGATCCGAAGCTGCCGTACTGATAAAAAATTTCAGGGAACTCATGGCCTCTCCCGATTGCGCACGCCAAATGGAGGGCCTTCTCAATAACGCGGATCAGCAAAAGCTCGCGGCGGTTCCGGCGCTCCGGAATCAATACAAGGAAGAAGCCAAAAAAGCCTACCTCGATTTTACCGCTGAAGTGGTTTCAGGCTTTTCCGACAAGGCAAAGTCGGGCGAAGCCCTGGAGGCTATTGCCGCATGCTTGAAAGAGAGGCCCCTGGGTATTGCGGCGGACTTTAACGGATCGGCCCGCACAGTCTCTATAGACAGGGAATTTCTCCAGAGCATCGGCGTCCGTTTCGAGGCTATTAACGATAAACCCGGAGAAATAAGGCACCGCATAGTTCCTGAAGGCGAATCCCTTGAACCCTGCCGCAGCTTTCTTGATGAACTTCATGAAAAAGATCCTTCCTATACCATAGGCTATGTGCCCGATTGCGATGGCGACCGGGGGAATCTGGTCGTTTGGGACGAGGGCGAAAAAAAGGCCCGGGCCCTGGAAGCCCAGGAAGTGTTCGCCCTCGCCTGCATGGCCGAGCTTGCCTACCTGGCCTGGACAGGAGAACTCAAATACGACAACAAGGGCAATGCCATGACCAGGGCTGCCCTTGCGGTGAACGACCCTACTTCGCTGCGGGTGGATCGCATTGCCCTGGCCTTCGATATTCCCGTGTTCCGCGCCGAGGTCGGCGAGGCCAACGTGGTCGGCCTGGCACGGAAGCTCAGGGAGCAAGGTTACCTGGTGCGCATTTTGGGCGAAGGCTCCGCAGGGGGCAACATCACCCACCCCTCGGCTGTCCGGGACCCCATCGATACGGTTGCGGCGCTGCTCAAACTTTTGACCATACGGAGCATTGCGGACCGCAAGGGCCTCTACGAGCTTTGGTGCGATCTTTCGGATCAGGCCGAAACCTACCGCGAGGATTTTACCCTGGCGGATGTCATCGCCTCCCTCCCCGCCTTCCAGACCACAGGGGCATATTCAGAGGAAGCTGTGTTAAAAGTAAAGACTGCGGATCACGGCCTCCTTAAAGACCGCTACCAGGGCATATTCCTCAAAGAATGGGAAGAACACAAAGAACAGCTTAAAGCCCGTTACGGCATTGTAGATTGGGACGCTACCGCATACAATGGAACGGAAGAGCGGCGCGGCATAGCCCGTTTTGGCGAGGCCGGCAAGGGCGGACTCAAGGTAGCGTTCATCAATAAAGAAGGCCGCAAAACCGCCTGCATCTGGATGAGGGGTTCCGGCACAGAACCTGTTTTCCGGGTCATGGCGGACGCAGAAGGTTCGGACAAACGCCTGGAACGCTCCCTCATTGAATGGCAGCGCCGCATGGTGGAAGAAGCAGACAGATAAGCGCAGCTTAAAAGGGGCATAACATGGGCATACGGGGCGAAATTTTTTCTTCAACAGTATCATTGCCGAACAGGACGTATTTTTTCAATGTAAAAGAAAACCGCATGGGCGATCTTTACCTCAACATCGTGGAAAGCAAGAACAAGGACACAGGCGGCTTTGAACGCCAGTCAGTGATACTCTTCGCCGACGACCTCCAGGAATTCCTCACAGGCTTCGACGAATCCCTTAAGGTTCTGGAAAAAGCTGTCCGTGAACGGAAGAAAACCGCCCGCGCCGACGCCCGCCCGGAACGAGGAAAACAGAAAGACGAGAGGGAGCCTTCGGCAAAAGGCCGCTCAAAATCGCAGAACCCTGACGCCCGCAGTGAAAAACGGCCCCGGCGGGTGGTAGTCAAAAAAAACGACGGCGAGAAAAAACATTAAAACTTAAAGGTCAGCCCCGCATCAATCAAACTGAGGGAGTATCCTATTTCAGCCCAAATCCCGAAAACCGAACTAAAGAAATAACGGGCGCCGATATTCACTCCAATGAGGGGCCATCCGTATTTTCGGTTTTGCGCTATTCCGCTGCCTGCATAAATTATCCAGCCGGCGGTGGCTGCCGCATAGGTATCAAGGTTCCTTATGCCCCAGTTGAAATGATAACCGAAACGTCCGCCTAAATAGATTTTGCTATAGAACCATTCATCTTCATATCCATAACCGGAATAGCCTCCTGTGCCGCCAACAAAAAAGGGCATTCTTTTGTCCCCCAGGGCAAGGTTGTAATCAAGGCTTGCATGAATTGGCGGAATGTACAGATAACCCGGACCGGAATGTTCGGGAACATCCAAACCAGCGCCGAAATTCAGCATGAAATTCCCGGCTTCCATACCCTCAGGATAGTCCATCAGATCCGATGGTTCCCAGGAAAACACGCAGACCGCCGAAAGACAGGCGAGCATAATGAGACTTAAAAAATACCGCTTCATATACATCTGCTCCTGCTTTTTAGTTTGAACCGCCGCTGTTCTTTGCCAGGACAACAGCGCCGTTGGCAGTAAATTCATTACCATGCTCCACATTAATGCCCACATGGGCTATGGTTATATTCCGTATATCAAAATTCCCCTCATACATTTTATTGGCCTCCTTCATAAGTTCAATGTAGGCCTGCTGTTTATTGGCCCTTGAGATCCGCCCTGCCCCGAGATAGGTCATTGAATAAAAATTGCATTGCACCGAGCCGAGTATTGTCATGCTTTCTGCTTCCGCCTGGCTTACAGGTTTATACAAGGCTGTGGAAACGCAGGAAGAAAGCAAAACCGCCGTTATCAGTAACGCTATTAACCCAATCCGTGTTTTGGTCATTATAGGCCTCCCTTCATAACCATGTCAATATATGAACAACGTTCTATTATGAGCTATATTCATATTTGAACAATGTTCATTTTAATAATAAAGCAGACATTGCCTTATGTCAAGCGGTTTTTCCGATTTCTTGCCGATTTTATGCAGTCAAATAGTTCAAACAGCAAGGGGGATTCAGGGCTTTACCTTGAACGTCAGCCTCTGTATCGGAGAGGGTCCGTATGTAAGCACTGCCTCTCTATGGGACTTTGTGGGATATCCCTTGTGCTTTTCATATCCGTACTCGGGGTAAAATAAAGCATAATACCCCATCAGCCTGTCCCGGGCGGTTTTGGCAAGTATGGATGCTGCCATTACTTCGGGTATTTGGGCATCGGCTTTGACCATGGGAGTGCAGGGAATCGGGATATCAGGGGCATAGAGGCCGTCTATGATCGACGTGAGGGATTCGATCGCGGAACCATTCCCCTGTTTTAGCGCCTCTGCCATCTCTTCGTATGCCCGCTTCATAGCCAGGAGGCTTGCTTTAAGTATATTGATTTTGTCAATTTCGAAAAATGAAGCCCACCCTATACCCCAGGCAAAGGCTTTTTCTATTATAAGGCTGCGGGCCGCTTCCCGCTGCTTTTCTTTTAGTTTCTTTGAATCATTAAGGATCTCAAAAGGAAAATCTTTTGGCAGTATTACTGCTGCCGCACAGACCGGGCCTGCAAGAGGGCCTCTGCCGGCCTCGTCGATGCCGCAGATCATTCTGGGGACGGGGACAGGACCGTATTCTGCCTGCCTGCCGGGGCAAAGGCATGGTTAAAACCCTGGAGCCTGGAGACTGGCCAGGCATTTCCGAAAATGTTGGAAAAATGAGTAAAACTATTGCCCCCGATGGTTTCAGCTTCAGGGGCTTCGGCATCCGGGCCCGCAAAAACCTCCGCACGGCGGGTACTGCCTTCATACCTGAAGGCACAATCTGCCACCTTGGGAAAGGCGCCGCGTATTTCCATTGCCCTGGACAGGAATGACGATTTAACAGTAAATGCGGCATTTAGAAACATCGCGTTGGATCTATCAAGCAGTATTGCTGTGCAGTCCCTGGCAGAGACCTCTATGCTTCCCGAATTTAAAAGTATCCCTGAATTATGAACTTCCAATGCGGATGCATAGTCATTGGCACGGGCCGAGATGGCATTATTGGATAAACTGCAAACCATATCAACAAGGCTGAATACAGAAGCGGTGCTTTCCGCAGACACAAGGAATTCGCTTTCTTCTGCTTTAATGTTCCCGCCATGAGCATCAAAAAGGAGGCTGTTGAGGCCATTCATATCAAAAGAGCTGTTGGATATTGAAATATCCGCGCTTTTTGAAACAATTCCCGAATTGCGCTGACTATCCCCCGGAAGGAGGGAAATCCTGCTTCCGGAAACGCGTGCAATTCCACCTTCGTCAATGGCAAGCAATAAACCAGCCTGGGTAATTTCAGCATTGGCAATTTCCACCAGCGCGTTTTTTCCTGCTTTGATAAGGGGAAGAAGCCAATTCCGCTTTTCGATTTTGAGGGAGCTTAAGCTTAATTCCCCATTGCCTTCCACTGAAAAGACAGCTTTTTCACCCAGAACAAGGGTAGAAGGATCTTTATCCCATAAGCCATTCAGCCTTATTTGTTTTGAAACGACCACAGGATTTTCGAGCTTAAGGGTTCCGCCTATGCATATTGTGGCAAGGCCGTTGGTCTTTGCATACGCAAGGGCATCTTCCAGGCTTTGGAAAGGATTATCCCTGTCGCCTTTTTGCCCTGCACCGCCGGAAGCAAATTCAGGGGCCGCCGCATAAATGGTTTTAGGATCAAGTGTAAAACGCCGCATCACAGAGCTGCTGTGATTGCCTGCCGCATCTTCGACATAGGCAATTATAGTCACCGATGCCAATTCGTCTGAAGGCGAATTGATATCAAGCTTATTATTTCCCTTAAGAGCCGCTTCCCTTCCCGAAGCATAACGCAATGAAACGCTGATTACCGGCATGACATTGTCTTCATACCCCTCAAGCCTTGCTGTCACAGGACCGCGTATCCAGGAATTTTCAATAGGGGCAACAAGCACGGGAGGCAGGGGGGCAAGCCTGTCACTGCGTTTTTTATCAAGGATTTGCCCGTCAGAGGCCAAAAAAGCCCATTCAAGATCTTCGCCATCGCAAGCCCCGAAGATTCTATTCCGTAAAGCCTGAGGGGAATAGATCAAATTATCGGAAGCAATGTGCCACGAAGAATCATCCGCAGGGCTAAGCCTTCTAAACCCGACGAAGCCGGTAAGGGCTGGGCTTTCAGGATTAGGCAGCGGCGGCACTGTAAGCCTGAAAGGCTCCTGGCTCTGGGCTCCTACATACCAATAGAGAAGGCCGCCGGATTCAGGAACACAGATTACGCCTTTGCCCTCTTGCCATGGCCTGTCCCCGTCCCATCTGTAACGCACTGAATCTTCCGGTGAGACAAGAACCCTGCTCCGCCCTGAATAAACCATCTTAAGGGGCGGGGAATTATCGTCATTGGCCTGCTCTGAAAGCATGAATTCGCCTTTTTCCGAAGCATTCCATGATCTTCCGCCGGGAGCACCTATACCATCAAGAAGATAGGCGAAACGGTAAATCCCGCTTTCAGCTTTTCCGGATTCAATATCATTTGTGCCGGCAGCAAGATGGATAGCAGCAATCCTGCGTATGCCGGGCTCAAGCTGCATGGCTACCTTTCCCCCGCCGGCATGATCAGGCTTTCCTCCCATGGCCCAAAGGCTCGATTCCGGTATAGGTATATCCCTGGACGCAGAAATACCCTCATCTTCCAGATCGTGGAAATCATCAAAAAGATTCGATTTGCCCGGTATATACCCATCACCGGTAACAGTAAAAGCAACAGTGTCTTCCTGGGGGCTTCCTTCCGAATCAAGCCAGCCCACCCTGAGCTGAATACGGCCTACCCTGTTAATGCGCACAGGGCCGCTATAAACAGCGGCGCTGTTGGCGGCATTGGGATCGCTCCCGTCTATGGTCCACTTTGTCTCGTGCTCCCCGGTTCCTGAAAGTATAAGCATTTGGGGATTGGTCCAGCTGCCCGGAACAGGGTTTTCTATGCGCACCCCGGGGAATTCATAATACTCACCCCTGGGTTCGGAATAATTCCCTGCCGAGTCCACTGCCCAAACCACCGCCGGGAATGATGACGCGGGGACAGCCCCGCCGATTTCCAAATCCGGGACATATACCAATTCGCTTCCCGTATCAATATAGCCCTGGGCTATGCTGTTTCCCCTGGTTTGGCTGAGGGAAAAACCATTGGCATCGCTTTTAAAGCCCAGCCTGGGATGAGGGGGGGCCTTTTTATCGATGAAAACCTGCCATGACCGGGACTCAAGGAGGGTATTATCCGGAGGCAGGCTGAAAAGTTCGGCGCTGAGGGTATAGCTCCGCTCCTCACCCGGAAGCGCGGTAAGCTCACCCGAAACAGGCTCAGTGCCTGAGTATACCTCTTCCCCATTAAGAAGAAGCCTCAAGCGTCCGGGGACAGCAAGGGAAAACCAAAGCTGCTGATCAATGGCAAAGATGCCCCCGGAAGCATTGGTCAAAATACCGCCGTCTAAAACCTGCCCCTGCGCAAAAGCGGGAAAACTCACAATCAACAGTAAAAGCACTAGCGCAAAGGAAACCCGCTTATTCATGCCTCCGCCTATTCTTTCTGTATATCTTTGGCATCTTTAGCAATAACCTGAAGGACTTCACGCAATTCAGGATCCTGGGAGTAGTAATGCGCTTCAAGCTCTTCACTGGTAAGCCCCACAAGCTCATGGCTCATATAGTGAATCCAGACATCTTCGTCCTTTACGGAAAGCTCATGCTTGCGGCAAAAGTAATCAGGCTGTATGGGAAGCTGTTCAGCTTTGTTGTAAAAATATTTATAATCGTGGACCGCCACTTTCAGATCTTTGCGGGGTATGCCCTTCTCCAGAATCATCCTCGCAAGATGGTTAATGGTCTTGCCGGAATCAAAAATATCATCTACCAGCAACACCCTGTCCCCGACACGGAGCGCATCGGGCGAATAAGTCCAGCCTTCAACCTTGACCTCGTCGGACTCCCTGATACCCGTATAGGACCGGGCCACCATGGCTGCGTAATACACCGGCCTTGCGCGCCTGTGGACTATCTTGAAATACTCGCTAATCACATTGCCAAGATAGGCCCCGCCCCTCAAAGACACATAGATCACATCGGGAATAAAACCTTCCTGGTATATCCTATGGGCCATTTTGAGTGCGTTATTGCGCACCGTATCGTATTTTAGAAATTCCTTTTTCATATACCTATCCTACTAAAAAATTTAGAATGTTTCATCTCCTCGGCGGCCTGAAGAAACCGAAGAGGCTTCCGCAGAAGCCCCCCACAATGTGGGCGAATTCAGAGACATTGTTGTTCGCAAAAGAATTGATAAGCTCCCGCCCCAGGTAAAGCACCAGTATCAATATGAAGGTAAGGGGGATTTCGCCTTTGTTGAAGTTGGTGAAGGAAGCCAGAAGTATCATCATAAAGACCACCCCGCTGGCGCCCAGGAGGTTCGACTTGAAAAGCAGGATATTGAGCAGCCCTGTTATCAGGGCGGTAACGGCCATCATCAGGAAGATGGAAAACGAACCGTAGAATTCCTCGAGTATTGGGCCAATGAGAAGTATATACCCAAAGTTAGAGATGAAGTGGTTCCAGTTGGCGTGGCCCAGCACATGGGTAAAAAGAGTTACCCAGTTGCTGACCCGGCGGGGCGAAAAATGGCCCCTTCCGGGAACCACAAACCATGTTTCGGTCAGGGAAGGCAGAATAGTCAAAGAGAGAATAAGCACACCCGCGCTGACAAAGGTGAAGGTAAGGACTGTGGGGGCGTTGTACTTTATCCTCATAGGTCAAGCTCCAGTTCAATGGGACAATGATCCGAACCTTGCACCTCAGGCCGTATTATGGAAGCTTTTACCTGGGGCAGGAACGCGGGGTCAACACAGTGGTAGTCGATTCTCCACCCTACATTCCGTTCCCGGGCGTTCATGCGGTAAGACCACCAGGTATATTGATCTTTTTTGCCGGGGTAGAAATGGCGAAAGGTGTCCACAAAGCCCGCCTTGGTATAGGCATCCATCCAGGCCCTTTCTTCGGGGAGATAGCCCGCATTTTCCTCGTTTGCCTTTGGATGGGCAAGATCTATAGGGGTATGGGCTATATTATAGTCCCCGCAGAGCACAAAATGCCTGCCCTGGGTAACGAATTTTTTGCAAAGCTTCATAATGGCGTCGCAGAACCTCAATTTATAGTCCAGCCGCTTGCCTCTGTCCTGGGAATTGGGAAAATAGGCCGAAATGAGGGTAAAATCTTTGAATTCAGCCTGCAAGACCCGGCCTTCGTCGTCAAATTCCGCTTTTTTGAGGAAATTCACCGACAGAGGCTCGGTTTTTGCATAAATAGCCACCCCTGAATAGCCCGCTTTTGCGGCGCTTGCCCAGTAGGCAAAATAAGGCTTCCCCTCTTTATCCTTTATTCCCCGAAGTTCAGGGGAAAGCTGCTCCGGCCTGGCCTTGGTTTCCTGGAGGCAAACCATATCAGCGGATTCGTTTTCCATCCATTGAACAAAGCCTTTCTTCTCCACAGCCCTGATACCGTTTACATTGAAGGATATAATTTTCATTTACCCTATATTAGCTGAAATTAGACAACAATGGGAAGGGAGAGGAAATTTCAGGTTTCTGGCTTGATTATGACATAATTATCAAATTTGTCACATTAAAATTTTTTCAAAATAGTTAACTAAAATAGTTTACTTTTCTTCTGTAATTTAGTATATTTAAACCATAAGGGGGCATCTATGCTGCACAACAGCAATTTGCCCCTCCATGAACCCATAACCGGCAACATCATCTCCTGATACATTTTTAAGTGTAATACACTTAAAACTACCAAGATTAACACTTTTACGTTTAAATAGCCTTAATCAGCAGCCCCGCGCTGCGAAAAAAATAGAAAAAAAATTAAAATTTTTGCACTTTTCATTTGGATTTTATTTTATTTTTTGGTATTTTATTGTTGAAAGAATTAATAAGCGCTTTTAATTCCTTTTAATTTAATTCGAACGAGGTAGTAATTATGTTTCTTAGGGTTTTTATGAAGAAAGCTGTTTTATGCGTTATCCTGGCAGGCCTTATGCTGTCTTGTGAACAGATAGTCGGGCTTGGTTCAAAAGCCGATCTGGCTCCACCGATCCTTGGCACAGGCGAAAATGGCATAAAACCCGCATCAGGCGCGTATATATCCGCCCGGACTGTTTTAACCGGGCATGCCAAAGATGACATTGGTGTTTCAAAAGTTGAAGTGAGCATCATCGGTTATAAAAGAGGCGCAGGCGAACTCTCAACAGATACCTATGTGGCAAATTATAATCAGGCCACCGGTAATTTTTCCTACGATTTTGCGTCACAGGATTACGACGAC
This sequence comes from Leadbettera azotonutricia ZAS-9, assembly GCF_000214355.1. GTDB lineage: Bacteria > Spirochaetota > Spirochaetia > Treponematales > Breznakiellaceae > Leadbettera > Leadbettera azotonutricia. Next base: position 2,230,088 of record NC_015577.1, read on the forward strand.
GGCGAGATCAAGGTGATATACACGATATTCGACAAACAGGGGAAAACCACAGAGGCGCCGGAGATTCCTTATATCGTAAAGAATCTGCCCCCCCAGATCAGAATGACTGTCCCTGCCATACAGGATGCGGAATTTGATGATGCAAATTTAAACATCGCTCTTGCGGACGAGGCAAACTGGATTCCCTACATAAACGATCTTATGGGTATGGCGACCGATGCCTATGGCATCGCGCGGGGATACCCCCAGATCATGCTCTGGCCCAAAGATAATACTCCCGTGGAGAATGACGGTAAATTCGGCGAGTGGCGGAAAATGAAAATGCCCAAGGATGCCGATGGTCTTCTTGCTACCCAGTTTACCTGGCCTTTAAAAAAATTAGTGCAGTCAAACGGGGCATGGGTACCTTCCCCCGGCAGCAACGATTCCGATTATCTTGAGCCCGGGGAATACCGGTTTAAAATCAGAACCATGGATAAGAACGGGGTGGTAAACACCTATCCGAATCGCCTTGACAATAAAGCCGGCCCGAATGGATCTGCCCTTGACCCTTCAGATCCATCTCTTAATCAATATATGCAGATACGAATAATCGCAATCACCAATCCGAGAATTACCATACTCAATACTCCGGAGAAACCTTTCCCTGCATACTACAAAGGGACTGAAGATTTTGTTGCCCATATAACAGTTACTGCTGCTAACCCCATTGTTTCTGTGCGAGGCAAACTTGGCAATAGCGATTTTTCTTCAACCAGCGCCGGCAATATCTATTCAGCCATAAGCCAGGGCGGGAATGAATATACACTTGTTATTCCCCGTACTGATAACGGCCTTGATTTTGCGGATTTAAGCCAGGAATTATTTTTGGAAGCCCAGGACAATGCTGGAAAAACAGCTGCTGCCGGCAAAGCATTTCAGATTGACAAGAATGCACCCAAAGTTGAAATAAATGAACCTGCCGCCTATGATGCACGGGTAACCAGTACCACCAGTTTACGTGGTTCTGCGGAAGATGCGGAAACCCAGGTAATGGCGCTCTACTACGCGCTGGGCTGGAAGGAATCGGGCATTGTTGACCCGAATTCCCCCTCAGTAGCCCCTGATGAAACAGGTTGGCACGACACAGGCCTTGCAAAGGGCAAAATCCCTGCGTCAGGCAATATCCCCATTAACAATGCCTGGAAAGGGACCATTTCCAACTGGACCTGGACTTTTGACAATATTGGCGATATTACCCGCAAGGTAAAACCTGTCGCGCCGCCTTCAATCGGCGATGCTGTAGGCGACTATGTAAAAGTATTTGATGCCTATGGGGACGATCCTTCCAAACCGTCCTATCTTTATGAACTACCCATTAAATTCAAAGCCGTAGATACTGCGGGAAATATAGGGATAAAAGAATTCAGGGTAATAGTCGATCCTGATGCGGATGCTCCCTTTGTGGAAATAACTAGCCACCACACCAATGATATCGTCGGCGGCGAAGTCCGGCTCAGCGGCACTGCCAACGACAACGACTGGATATACGGGGTTGAAATCAGGATACGAAAAATGCCGGATGCCAAAACCCAAACCAGTTTTGACAACGTTGATACGAACAGTATTTCCCGCTCCGGCTGGCTGTGGGCCACCGGGACTGGCACAGCTACCGGCAATGGCGAACAGAACTGGATTCCCGTAACCACAGGGACAAAGAGTTCCGTGGTAAGCTGGTTCCATTCCATCAATAAAGCCGCTCCCGGCGAGGCCGATTACCTGACTCCCCCGGAGGGAAAACAGCGCCTGGTGGATATTGAAGTACGTGCCAGGGATGCAACCCTTAACAATCAGAACCTTCCCAAGTCTACAGGCCCCATTACCCGCATCACCCTTAAATTCGACGGGACTGTACCCACCATTAAGGATATCAAGATACTGCGGGCAAACATGCCTGACCTGGACTACGACATGGGGGTAAAAGTTTCGGGGGCCTTTAAAATCCAAGCGAAGATCCGCGACGAAAGCGGCATAAGCAGCATAAAGATAAAGGGCGATGAAACTAATACCTATGATGAAGTGATAAACAATTCTACCTATATATCGGGCCCGGAAAAGGATGCCAATGGAATGGTAGTGTATACCCTGACTGTTCCAATCAATTCCAATTCCGCTTGGTTCAACGGTATTTTCGAAAATAAATCAGGCTCCTATAACCTGGGCGTCCAGATTCAGGACACCAACAGCCCTATGCCTAATCTGACCCAGGCCACTATTACCCTTCAGATAGACAATTACTATCCTCTTGGATCTTATACAGGCAAAACAGATGCAGCCGGAACGTACTCCATCTCCGGGAAAGCCCGGGATACAGGGACCGGAATTTCCGTCCAGGGAGTGGACCGGGTGGTGGTTTATTTCTCCAGGGACGGGAACCCCATATCTCTTTGGCAGGATCACCCTGAATCCGCATTGCACCCTGCCCAATGGATATACAACCAAAAGGCAAAGCCCGGCAGATCCGCAGAATCAGAAACCCCGGGCAGTGAAATAACCCTGTCCTTCTTCCCAAAGAATTCCGCTATTTCCAATAACGCAGGAATTGTAATAAATGACAACGGGGATATTCCGGGAGTCGGCGGGAACAATTACAACCAGTCCTTTACCGGGAACCCCGATAAAGAATGGTCGGCAAAATTCGATACCGGCGCCAGGTTTAAAGACGGCCCCGTAACACTCCACTATGTGATTTTTGATACCGCAGGGAATGCCAGCTATTTTGAAAAAAAGCTGGTTATCAAAAACAATATCCCCAGCATTGCAAGCATCACTTTGGGAACGGATCTGATCGGCCATCCCTATAACAATGAAGTCTTTGACGGAAATAAAAAAATCAGCGCAAACTATGAAAACACCGGCTTTACCAGCCGGAACAATGCCCTGCGTTTCAGGATTGAATCAAGCGGCGGCAATGGCGCCATCCATTACAAGGTGAGCTCTATTTTGGGCGAATCCGCACCCAAGGCAGTACAGGATTTGGAAAAGGGCAAAGCCTATAAAATCGAAACAGCGGGCGCCGGCACGATCTGGAAAGATCTGGGGCTCAGCGACTCTGCCGACGGGAAGGCCGGGGATATCTTTATTGCTTCTGTAAACGGGAGCGCCGCCGCCGGTTCCGGTACGGTGAGGGAAATCCGCCTCTCTGAAGCTGCCCAGCAGTTTAAATCCGGCGCTGTACCTGCCGGGACAAACACTATAGACCTTGTCTTTAGGGGCAACGCCGCAGGCCAGAACTTTGCAGCATCCGGGGGCATCCCCGATGCCAACGGGATCAGGTTCTTTGTAAAAGCCTACGACACCATGATTCCTGGCGGAGATGAAAAAGACCAGCTTTCCGACTGCAAGATAATCAGCCTTAACATCAACAATATTGATGAGACCCTGCCAAAAGCCAGGCTCTATGACCTTAACCCGAATGCCGAAGCATCCATCAAAGGCGCCGGCGGCACAGTGAATGACTGGAGCCCGGTGGAGCCGACTAATTCCTCCATCAAACGATTGGGAGAGAACGAGTCCCGGGGCAGCATATACCGGGAAGGGACCACAGCCAGCCCCCTGATTCAGGGGCACATAGAACCCCGGGGCGTCAATCCAAATCAGAGCATCTGGGTAACAAATGGTGTCCCGTCACAATTCCCCAGGGACCAGGTGAGCGGCAAGGTGATCCTCCGGGGTTATACCGAAGATAATCAGCGCATAACGGGGATAAAGCTCCAGTTCGGAAATGACGAAAATACCGCTTTTGATATCCTTAAAGCCGATTCCACCACAGGGCGCCTTGTTCCTGTAACCGGGGCTGGTTCCGCGAATATTAAAGACGGTGATGTGAAGGTTTACGATGAATTGGACCTTGACGGCCACCGTGTGGAATGGGCCTTTATCTGGGACTCTACCCAACGTCCGGCCGGGGTTATCGTGGGCGAACAAATTGCTGTAAAGGCGATAGTGCTCGATGCCAATAGCAATAAAAGCGCCGAGGCAAAACAGGAAATTGGCAATGCTGATTATAACTCCATCAAGGTGGATCTGGTTCCCTACATTGCCGAGGTCGAAACTGCCCTGTCCCCCTTCTATAAGCGGGCGCCATCGGTGTTTAACCGCACTGCCCAGGGGCACTACCCGGTGGCAGAGAAAGACATCATCAAGGTCCATGTTTTTAATGCATTCGACACTGCAAAAAATGACATTACCCTGGATGGCAAAATTCTGGACATTACAGGAAATACCTCTGATACAGGCAGGCCAAGCCGGACATTGTCAGCCAACATTAAGACCGGTTCAACCGGCGGCCTGGTAGTGACTGCGAATTCCATAAAATCGAAGAACAACACCAACAATAACGAAGCTGTTTATAATCAGCAGCCCAACGGGATTAACAACGACACCCTCACCGATGATGCTGTTATCGATGTTTGGCAATTTACGGAAGTATTCAAATCACGCAGTGAATCCCGTTATCCGACCATGAAGGTGGGGCCCCAGGGGCAGATAGGATTCTCCTTTGCCAATGACTACCAGTGGTTCAATATGCCCGGGTATTTGTATAAAGCCGACAGTTCGGCAGCTACCAATGCAGGAAACAATAACGGCTTTTGGAGCCAGACACCCTATCAGCGGGCATGGGGAGGGTTTACCTATAACACCTTTGCCTTTGATCCCAAGGGTTTTACCTACGGGGCTGCGATAAATATTGACGAAGCAGGCGAAAAGCAGGGGGCGAATTTCTCCTTTATGAACCGCAGGCCGAATGCATTGCCCGGCGATATGGGGGATCATGATAATTATGAAGGCGCCCTGATAAATGCAATGCGACTGGAAAACACCGCATTGCCATCAAGCCCTGCCAAAACATCCTGGATTGTCGATGTTAACCGGATTCAGTCCCCGGCAATTGTAACTTCCATGCGTGACCCCAAGAGCGCTATTAATGACACCGATAACCGGGTGAATGTATATATGGCATACTATGACCGGACTACCAAACAGGTCCGTTTCCGCTCCGGAAGCGTCGGGAAAAATAGATCCGATACTATGGGAAGCGATATTTTAGCCACAGTAAGCAGCAATAATCTATTTACCACTAATGAACCGCATAATCTTGCAGCCGGCACAGAGGTTTATATACACAAACGTCATGACGGAAATCCTGACAAAACAATCCCCTACTATGTTCTTAGCAATGGTGCGAATTCCTTCAGTTTGAGCTCTACATCGGGCGGCAGTATTGCAACTGTTCCCAGCGGGGACTATGGCGTCTCGGTGAGCTCCGGCGGACTGGTCGATTTGAGCGGCAACAGCGCCAGCGGCTATGCACGGATTGACTATGCCGATGCAAAGCCGTCCAGTTACCAAACCGTTGCGGCCAGCGGCCAATACAACCCCGGCAAGTCGATTACCTATAACAATATTTCCGGCGCTACCGGCTGGACCACTGACTATCCCCAGGCCACCGAATATGGTCCCGGAAAGCATGTAGCCATTGAGGTTGTAAAAAACGGAAATGCCGATGTGGCGCTTCTTGCCTGGTTTGACGAGCAGCATGACCAATTGGTGTATTCCTATAATATAAATCCATCAGGGAATTCAGCGGCCCAGTGGCAGAGCAATGCAAAGACAATCGAAGACAATGCCGGCGAAGGGGTAAGCATGGCAGTGGACAGTAATGGAGGAGTGCATTTGGCGTACTACAGTTCCAACGGGGCTGATCTAAAATACGCGTATGCCCCCTCTTACCATAGTGATTTTTCCATTGTAACAGTTGATTCGTACCTCTCAGTGGGAACCCTCTCCACTATCACTGTTGGCATGGATGCCTCCGGCAGGCAGGTACCGTACATCTCTTATTATGCAACCGGCGCTGCCGCCCTTCGGGCAAAAGTGGCCTACCGGGATTATGCAACTGTACCCAATGGCGGTACTGCTGTGGCAGGATCTGACTCAACTGACAGGGTCACCGGGGCATGGGAGATCAGCGTAGTGCCTACCAAGAATACCCCCTCGGAATACAAGGTGAGCGTTGGTGTTTACACCGTTAATGGCTACCTTGTCGAAATACCTTCCAATACAGGCGGAACCCTTCTTACAGGTTCTGGCTATGCCGGCACTATTCCCGTTGACGCCCCAACCAGGGTGTATGGGAATGGTACCCTCAACCCGGTGGTGGGGTACGGGACTGCCTCAAACCTGGAAATGGCACAGAAGAAGTAAGCAGCCTTTGCAGTACACTTGAAATTTTGAGCTGAAGTTCCTTAATAAAAAACAAGCCGGGATTTTACCCGGCTTGTTTTTTAATGTCCCTATAGTATCCCCAGCAGGGGTTCCCGTTGACAGAATTAGAGAATTCTCCTATATTTTTATCAGAATCGGTAATTGAATTGAGCTCCCCGGGTGTTTTCCCGGAAGGCAGTTGGTTTGATTCCGGTTCTTTTTCGCCCAGGATTTCTATGCTGCTAATTTGCGCCTAATGATGGTATGCTTCAACATTGGCATAGCGTGTAGAAAAACTGGACAAGTTGGGAATTCCCTGGTAAAATAAGAGTATGTTACATGAATTAACCATTACTGTTGATGATGCCCTCTACGAGACTTTGCGGCCTATGGTTGAACAGCAGACAATCGGAGAATTTCTGCATGAGGTCCTGCAAGTCCGGTCTCAAGGCACTGGGCGGCCTGTACCGTCTATAGCGATATTCAAGGGGACATTGCACAATGTTGATACTCAGGACATTCGGGAAGAAATTGATCGACCGCTATGAATATTATTGATACTTCCTGTTGGATTGAGTACCTCATGAATTCTGATATAGGAGCACAAGTTGCACCGTTTGCCGAAAACCCCGGTGAACTCGTTGTTCCAACAATAACCATCTATGAAGTCTACAAAAAATTATTGGCGGAAAAAGATGAAGAATATGCCCTGGATGTAGTCTCATATATGCAAACTGGCACCGTTATTGACCTTAATACCACTTTATGCCTTTCCGCCGCCCAAATAGGCCGAATACATAAACTGCCTATGGCGGACAGTATTATTTATGCAACCTCACTGCACTATTCAGCGATCCTTTGGACGTGTGACAGGCATTTTAAAGATATTCCCCTTATAAAGTATTTTCCAAAAAGCCAGTAAAGGCTTTTTCTTCCTTATGGCAAGCGTACCCCGCTGCCACCCCTTTTTTTATATTGTATCTTTCCACAATATTGGCTATCTTACTATATAAAGGGAGTGGAATAGAACGTGATGCCCGAAGCGGTCTTTGGCGGCAGTGAGGTACTGCCCGAAAGGAAAGAGGAGCTCAAAGCGCCAGAGGATTACACTGTGGTGCTTCTCAACGATAACTATACTACCAGGGAATTTGTGGTGGAGGTGCTGAGGCTCGTCTTCCATAAAAACCAGGCGGATGCTACAAAAATTATGCTGAAGGTTCACCACCAGGGACGGGGGGTGGTGGGCGTTTATACCTGGGATATAGCCCAGACCAAGGCGAATCAGGTGCATGCCTTGGCCAGAGAATATGGATTTCCCCTCCGCTGTATTGTCGAAGAAGCATAAAAAAGGAGCAGTAAGATGAAAATTTCGGATCATGTGCAGGCCATTATCAATGCGGCCTATAACGAAGCCAAGGCGAGGAACCACGAGTACCTTACCCCGGAGCATATACTTTACGCGGCCCTGAATTTCGACGAAGTCCAGGGCATATTGACTGCCTGCGGCGCAGACTTGATGATGCTCCGAAACGGCATGGAGAGCTTTTTTGAACAGAAAATTCCTGTTGTGGGAGGCGGAGACCCCATCCAGACCGCCAATTTTCAGAGTGTCATCGAGAGGGCGGTACTTTCCTATCAATCTGCCCAAAAGGATATGCTTGAGGTATCCGACATACTCGTATCCCTCTACGACGAGGACAGAAACTATTGCGCCTATTATCTCCGCCAGGCGGGGGTGGATCGTTTCGACCTGCTTAACATCCTCTCCCATGGCTTCGAATCCGGGGAGCGGGGGCCGGGACTTCGGGGCTTTACCAAGTCCGGGGCTTCTCCCAGGAACGAGGAAGATCCCAACAGGGACAACCTCCTGGACGACGAAATACCGGAAGCGGGCCCCAAATCCAAGGCTGCCAAGAAAAGCGCCCTTGAGAGATTCGCCACAGAGCTTACTGCCCTGGCCAGGGAAAACCGGCTTGAACCGGTCATTGGCAGGGAATTGGAACTGGACCGCACGGTGCAGGTGCTTTGCAGGCGGCTCAAGAACAATCCTGTCCATGTAGGCGATTCGGGTGTGGGCAAAACCGCCATCACCGAGGGGCTGGCCCAGCGCATAGTGGCGGGCAAAGTCCCCCCTACCCTGAAGGATTTTACCATCTATTCCCTGGACATGGGCGCACTTGTGGCAGGCACTAAGTACCGGGGCGACTTTGAAGAGCGGATCAAGAGGGTTGTGGAAGAAATACTCAAAAAAGAAAAAGCCATACTTTTCATAGACGAGATCCATACCCTGGTGGGGGCGGGATCGGTTTCGGGCAGTGCGCTGGACGCTTCCAACCTGCTTAAGCCTGCCCTAAGCTCCGGGAAGATACGCTGCATAGGTTCCACCACTCACGAGGAATACAGCAAATTCTTCGACAAGGACAGGGCGCTTTCGCGGCGTTTCCAGAAAATCGACATCAATGAACCAAGCGAAGTTGACGCCATCAAGATCCTGCAGGGGCTTAAATCAAAATACGAGGATTACCACAAGGTCCACTATACCGATGAAGCCGTGGAAGGGGCGGTGCGCCTCTCTGCCCAATACATCACCGAACGCCGCCTGCCGGACAAGGCTATAGATGTCATCGACGAGGCCGGCGCCTTTGCCCGTATCGAGGCGTATAAAAAGGAATCCGCCGGCCAGAATGCCGAAGAGCCTGCGGTAACGGAACATTCCATTCAGGAAGCTTCCACATCAGTAGGCACTATAGACATAGGGCTCCCCCTTATCGAGACAGTGATTTCCAAAATCGCCCGCATCCCGGAACGCTCGGTTGGGGGCAGGGAGAAGGATAAACTCAGGGAGCTGGAAGAAAAGCTCCGCACCAGGATCTTTGGGCAGGACGAGGCTGTTACCGCGGTGGTCAAGGCTGTAAAGCGGTCGAGGGCCGGCTTTAGGGATGCCAATAAACCGGTGGCCAACTTCCTCTTTGTGGGGCCTACGGGGGTCGGCAAAACAGAGCTTGCCCGGAGCCTTGCGGATATCATGGGCGTATCCATGCATCGCTTCGATATGAGCGAGTACCAGGAGAAGCACACGGTTTCCCGCCTCATAGGATCGCCCCCCGGTTATGTGGGTTATGAAGAAGGCGGCCTCCTTACCGATGCCATACGCAAGCAGCCCCACAGTGTGGTGCTCCTGGACGAGATTGAAAAAGCCCACCCGGATATTTACAACATACTCCTCCAGATCATGGATTATGCTACCCTCACGGACAACAACGGCAGGAAGGCCGACTTCCGCAATGTGGTGCTTATCATGACCAGCAATGCAGGCGCCAGGGACATCGGCAAAAACCTCATCGGCTTTGGCGAGCGCGTCATGGACGAGAGCGCCGTGGACGGAGCTGTGGAAAAAATATTCACCCCGGAATTCCGCAACCGCCTTGACGCCGTGGTGCGCTTCGGGCATCTCTCAAAAGAAATCATGGCGTCCATTGTGACCAAGGAGCTTGAAAACTTTAAGGGACAGCTGGCCGAAAAGAAAGTGCATCTTCACGTGAGCGAAGCCTGCATTGCCCAGCTGGCTGAAGAAGGCTATTCCCGGGAATTCGGCGCCCGCAATGTGGGCAGGGTGGTGGAAGAAAAGATCAAAGCCTTTTTTGTGGACGAGGTCCTCTTTGGCCGCTTGAGCGAGGGCGGCGCAGCGCGAGCCGATTATGCCGACGGTGAATTCAAGATCGAAATACTGGAAAACGAGCCAGTCGCCTAATAGACGCCCATGAAGAGCGGACCTGATCCCAAGTTCCCCTACCTTGCCGCAGATGAACGTTTCGGTTTTCCTTTGCCCGACGAATGTCCCGACAGCATAATAGCCTGGGGCGGCAATCTATCCCCTGGCATGCTTTTATCCGCGTATGAGCAGGGCCTGTTCCCCTGGTACAACCCCAGCGATCCTGTGCTGTGGCAATCCCCTGATCCCCGTTTTGCGGTCTACCCTGAAAACCTCTGCATTTCCCAATCCATGAAAAAGGTGCTAAGGCGAGGGGATTTCGAAATTGCCTTTGACAGGGACTTTGCGGGGGTAATACAAAACTGTTCAGAAATTGAACGCCCAGGGCAGAACGGGACCTGGATCACGGAGGAGATTATTTCGGGCTATACGGAACTGCACAAGCTGGGCTGGGCCCACTCGGCCGAGGCTTATTTTGAAGGGAAGCTCGCAGGAGGTTGCTATGGCGTGCGTCTCGGGAAGATCTTCTTCGGCGAATCCATGTTTTCCCGGGTTTCCAATTCCTCCAAAGCGGCCTTCCTCACTCTGGCGCAAAGCCTCTTTGCCGACGGCGTAAGCATTATCGACAGCCAGGTCCACACCGATCACCTCGAAAGCCTGGGGGGCGTGGAAATCCCCCGCCGGGAATACCTGGACATTCTGCGAAAAATCATGGCTGAACGGGATGACCGCAATTCAGAAGAGGAACGGGACCTTTATGACAGAAGGGGAAAGTGGCAAATTGGCGGAGACGGCATAGCCGGAGGCTTTGGGAATTCCCTGTGCAAAAAAAAGCCTTCGTAAAAGCTTAATCCTTTAAAAAAGCAACATAACCCTTATAACAATAATAAAGATCCACTTTGCTGATCACCTCGAAGGGCGAATGCATGGAAAGCACGGGAATGCCGCAGTCAAGGACTTCCATGCCCAGCTTTGCTGCATGGAGGGCTATGGTTCCGCCCCCGCCCTTATCCACTTTGCCAAGCTCGCCAAACTGCCAGGGGATTTTGTTTTTGTTCATCAGGGCCTGTACCTTGGAGCAGAATTCGGCATTGGCGTCGCTGGCGCCGTACTTGCCTCCCGAGCCTGTGTACTTGGAGAGTATGAGGCCCTTTCCCATAAAGGAAGAATTTTTCTTGTCAAAGACACCGGCATAGGCGGGATCATAGGCCGCATTCACATCCGCCGAAAGCATGGCCGAGTTGGCAAGGCAGGATCTGAGATCCCCCTCCCCTGAAAGGGCAGCGACGAAATTTTCAAAACCCCTGGATTGGGCGCCGGTGTTGCCCATGGAGCCTATCTCTTCTTTATCGGAAAGATAGCAAACCGCGGTTTTTTCCGGTGTCTCCGATGCAAAATCCATTAAAGCCCGCAAGGCAGGATATGCACAGCAGCGGTCATCATGGCCGTAAGCGCCGATCATGCTTCTGTCGAGGCCCAGATCCCTGGCTTTAAAAGCAGGGACAAGTTCTATTTCTGCCCCCGCAAAGCTCTGCTCGTCTATGCCGTATTGTTCATTGAGGATTGAAAGGATCGCAAGCTTCACCTTTTCCTTTACTTTTTCATCTTTAAAGGGTTTGGAGCCGACCAGTATGTCCAGATCTTCGCCCTCCACCGCTTCAGAAGCCTTCTTCTGCATCTGCTCCCTTGCAAGATGGGGCAAGAGATCGGTGATGGTAAACACCGGATCATCCTCATCCTCGCCGAGGCGCACGTTGATTGTCTTCCCCTTGGAGTCGATAAATACGCCGTGCATCGCAAGGGGGATGGCTGTCCATTGGTATTTTTTTATGCCCCCGTAATAGTGGGTATCGAGGAACGCGAAATCAGTGTCTTCGTACAGGGGACTGGGCTTAAGATCAATGCGGGGGGAATCCACATGTGCCCCAAGTATATTGAGCCCTTCCTTGAGGGGCCTTTTGCCCAGCACCGCTGCCACCAGAGCCTTGCCCTTTATGGAACGGTAGACTTTTGCTCCTGGCGAAAATTTCTTTGCCGATGCCGAGTCAATGTCCATAAAGCCTTTTTTCTGGAGCAGATCTATGGCAGCAGAGGTGAATTCCCGTTCGGTCTTTCCCTTGTTGAGCATTTCCTTGTAGGAGCGGGCAAAGACTTCAATGGCTTTTTCAATTTTTTCATCCACCCCTTCCCAGCAGTTCTTGGGATTAAAGAAAAGCTTTTCGGCCAGCTTTTGGCCGGGGGTCTTTTTTTCATCAGCGCTTTTTGCGGGCATATTTTCCTCGTTTTCCTCGTTTTCTGGATATTTCAATTAAACCGACAATATTATATACTAAACTACATGATTGTTCGAGACCGCTATGCCCCCTCCCCTACCGGCTTGCAGCACATTGGGGGGGTCAGAACTGCCCTGTTTAACTATCTCTTTGCAAGATCCATGGGGGGGAAATTCCTCCTCCGCCTGGAAGACACCGACCGTACCCGCTTTGACCAATCTTTCGTGGAGAACCTCTACGATACCTTTAATTGGCTCGGTATGAAGTGGGACGAAGGCCCGGATATCGGCGGGCCTGCTGCCCCCTATATTCAATCGGAACGGACTGAAACATACAAAAAATATGCCCTGGAACTTATAGAAAAAGACAAGGCTTACCTTTGTTTTTGCAGCGCCGAGCGTATCGACAAAATAAGGCAGGAGCGGGAAGCCGCCCATTCCAAGGGGCCCTCCGGGTCCCACGCGACAGGCTACGACCGTTTTTGCCGCAGTATTCCCCGGGAAGAAGCGGAGAAGCGTGCAGCAGCAGGGGAAGCCCATACCATCAGGCTCAAAATACCTCTGGGCGAAACGACCCGATTTACGGACCACCTTCTGGGGGATATCGAATGGAAAAACGATGATGTAAACCCAGATCCGGTGCTGCTCAAATCTGACGGATTCCCCACCTACCACCTTGCGAATGTGGTGGATGATCATCTTATGGAAATAACCCATGTGCTGAGAGCCCAGGAGTGGCTTTCGTCCACCCCCTTGCATGTAATCATGTACCAGGCTTTCGGATGGGAGCATCCGGAATTTTGCCACCTTCCCATGGTCAACGGCCTGGACGGGAAAAAGCTTTCCAAACGCCACGGCGCAACCAGTATCGATGAATTCAGGCGCCAGGGTTATCTGCCCGAAGCCCTCATTAATTACGTTGCCCTTGTAGGGGCTTCCTACGAAGAGGGGAAGGACATCTACACCCTGGAAGAACTGGCGGAACGTTTCAGCCTGGACAAGCTCAGCAAGGCCTCCGGCATTTTCGACTATAAAAAGCTTGAATGGTACAATGGCCAATATATACGCATGAAAAGCGATGACGAGCTTGCCTTCCTCACGTTGCCCCTGGCTGTGGAAGCCGGCCTTTTCGGAAGCCGGGGATCCGAGCCAAATCCGGAACAAAAAAAGATTTATCTTTTAGCCATGCCCCTGGTCAAGGAACGGGCGGTATTCCTCAAAGAAATACCTGAAAAACTCACGTTCCTTTTCAGGGAAATCGAACTTCCCCCTGTTGAGGAATTTTTCCCAAAGAAAATGAGCAGGGAAGAGACAGCAGGGCTGTTAATAAAAGGCAGGGATCTCATCGCGCCAATGGCATTGGCAGCATCCGACGCAGAAGCTGAGGATTGCATCAAAGCCTGGGCGGAAAAAGAAGGCGTCAAACTTGGCGATATCATGATGCCCATAAGAGTGGCCATTACCGGGGCAAGGGTGAGCCCTCCCCTTTTCGGGAGCCTCCGCATACTTGGGGCGGAAAAAAGCCTTGCCCGGACGGACAAGGCCATAGCGTTGCTGTCGTAATACATCAATTAAGCGCAATACTGCGACATTCGCAGTATTGCGCTTAATTATAAAATCGGGATTCCGAATACCAGCCCTACAGAGAAGGCCCTGTCTTCGTCAAAGGCATCGGCCAAAAATATATCCACGACAAATTTGAATTTGTTCAAGGCCGGTATTTCCGAAAGGTCAATGCGGAAGCCCGTATTAAGGGTTCCCCTGTGCTGCGATCCAGCGCCAAAGGGATCGACACTGTAGGTAAAATTCGCAAAATCCGTAATCCAGTGTATATAGTTTTGGAAAACCTTGGGCAGCAGAATCAGATCGAAACCCATGCCGAAATCAATGTTGCTGTCCCGGGAACCTTCAATAAAAGTCTTTCCCACTACTACCGTGGTCTCGGCAGGCATGGTGAAGAATTGACCTGCATACGTGACCGCCACATAAATCTGGCCCGCAGAATACCTCTCCCAGGGATTGGGATTCCCGGTGTTAATGCCCTGAAAATTCCCGCCCAGGGCAATAGCCGTGCTGGTCAGGGGGAACTGGATCTTGACGCCCGCGATGAGGTCGTTCTGGTGATCCCCAGGCTGGACATCCACAGCCCCGGTCAATTCCACCCATTTAAAGAGGCTTAAACCGATTTTCGGAATATGGTTGGCGTTGTCCCGGATAATGGCATGATACCCCAGGTCCAGGCCGAGATCGCTGGATCTTTCCCAGCCTATGCGGCCTGTGGGTATGGAATAAAGGCCGGTCGCCCCATTAAGGCTCATGCCCTTAAGGGATGATTGAGCGCTCAGGCCCGATACGGCAACGAGCGCCAGCGCAATCAATAGCTGCATTCTAAAAATTTTCATAATGTCCCCCTAATGCATATAAAATAATCCCCATAGTTTACGCTTTTTCCATAACCTGGCGGAGACCTTCGAAGACCTCCCCAAGATCCTCAAAATGAAGAATTGCCGCGTCGTCCATAGGGGTGGGCATGTTATTCACGATGATAATATCCCCTCCGTTTCTCAGTGTATAGCCGGGAAGAGAGGCTGCGGGGTTCACCGTGAGGCTTGTGCCCAGAATCAGCATGAGATCCGCTTCCTGGGCCTCCTTCACTGCCTCGTTCAACGCATCAATGGGCAGGTTCTCGCCGAAAAAAGTGATGGCCGGTTTCAGTATCCTTCCGCATTTGGGGCAGATGGGAAATTTGCCTGCTTTTACCAATGCGGCAGCTTCATCAAAGGGCATGCGTATGCCGGAACAGTGCATGCAGTAATGAATCTTTGGCGAGCCGTGGATTTCTATGACTTTTTTGCTCCCCCCCTTGGTATGGAGGAGATCGATATTCTGGGTGATCAGGGCTTTAACAAACCCCAGGGCTTCCAAATCGCCAAGTACAGTGTGGACAACAGAAGGCTCTTTTTCATCGATATTATAAATAAAGGAACCTGCCTTTTGGTAATAGAAAGCAGGATCTTTTTCAAAATAGCGTATGTCGAAAATCTTCTCCGCGTCCATTTCATTGTAAAGACCGTTCTTCCCTCGAAAATCCCGTATGCCCGAAAGGGTGCTGACGCCGGCCCCTGTGAGGCCGACGCAGTGCCTGGCATGGCTGATTTTTTCATAGAGTCCGGTAATTTCATTGCCTGCATTCATTTCAGCTTGCCTCGTAATTTGCGTTTTGGGGGGCATAGGCATTAAAAAGAGCAACGATGGACTCCCTGTTGAAAAGGGTCGCATATTTCCTTGCGCTGGCCCCCAGGAGATCAGGATCGTCAGGGTCCGCCCCTGATTTTAGCAGTATTTCTACTGAATCCGCATCATTGAGACCTACGGCCAGGATCAGGGCTGACTGGCCGTCCTTGCTCTTGATATTGACATCGGCGCCGGCCTTGAGCAGATCTTCCATCATATCATGATGCTTCCCCATGGCGCTGTCCATAAGGGCTGAACTGCCCCGGTCATCTGAAGGTATATTCACTTTTGCCCCTGCCTTGAGGAGGACTTCCACGGCTTCCCTGTGGCCTCCCCTGGCTGCAATGTTAAGCAGGGGCACGCCCGCCTTGTCCTTGGTGTCCGGGTGGAAGCCGGAAGCCAAAAAAAGCGAAAGCTCCAAAGCCTTGCCTTCTTCAGTGCATTTGGCCAGGGATTCAAGGGTCACCGAAATGCCCATTTGGAGCAGGGTGTCCCTTGCCCGGGCAGCATCCCGGGCTGCTTCTTTTTTGATCCACGCTGCCTTTTCATCTTCAAAATAGCGTATCAGGGCGGTTTTGTTTTTTAATTTTTTTGAGGATTCTTTCAGCAAACTTGAAAATTCCGCCGGGGTCTTCTTGTCTTCCCCGGACAGGCCCTTGGCTGTGTCCCCATAAACCAGAAGGGGGATGCGGCAGCCGGTGGAAAAGCCTATGGCAAAAATGAGCCATGAAGGGTCAAGGCTGCCGAGCACCACAATATGGCTTGGAAAGAGGGCTGCGGTTTCCCCTCCGGGGCTAATGCCAAACACCTGGGAAATGTCCACGCCGGGGCCTGCCTCGAAGGCTTCTGCAGCAATGCTCAAATCCGTAAAAGTCTCAAGCAAGTCCTGGAAATTTCCCTTACCGGAATTCTGGCTGTAGAGCAGGACAACATTCATTAAATACACCTCTTTTTGCAGATCTTATTTAATTTTCGGAATATTTAGAGCTTTTTCATACAATAATCATAATAGTAGTAGGTTGCCCCGTCATCGGGCAGTATCTCCTTCACCCTTTGGAATTCCTTTAGGGCAGCGAAATACTCCTTCTTGCTGAAGCTCAGCATGCCCTCTTCCCAGTAGCGGTTGGCTTTTTTCTTCCGTTCCAGAAGATCGGGGTTGATGCCATCAAAAATCTCAAAAACCGATACCGGCTCGGCTTTGCCCTTGACCCTGGCCTTGCCCAAAAAACGGTACATATAGGAGCCGGGGTTTTCCAGCTTTTTGAATATCTCCTCGCTTATGACAATGGATACATTGTAGGCCTTGCACATGCCTTCGAGCCTGGAAGCCTGGTTCACCGCGTCCGAAATGACCGTGTTCTGCATGCGGTCCTCCACTCCAACCACCCCCATCATGAGGGTACCTGTATGTATGCCCACGCCGATAGACAGGGGCCTATAGTTGAAATTCGCCCTGTGCTGGTTGTATTCCACCAAGGTTTTCTGGATTTCGATGGCGGATCGTACCGCCATATCGGCGCTGTTATGCTGAGGGTAGAGGGCCAGGATGGCATCCCCTATATACTTGTCCACAAAGCCGCCATTGGCGGTTATCACCGGCACTATGCGGGCAAGATAGGAATTAATGAATTTGAAGCTTTCTTCGGGGGTTAAATTCTCCATAAGGCTCGTAAACTGGCGTATGTCGGAGAAAAAAATGGTCATTTCCTGCCTAACATGGTCGCCCAGGCGGAGCTGGTTGACAGAATCCTTTTTCAATATGTCCAAAAAAGCCTGGGGCACAAAGGGATTGATGTTTTGGGAATCCAGAGGGTCTAGCAAAATCGCATCTACTGCCGGCCCTGGGGCGGGTTTGCCCACCTTCCTGGCGGTTTTTACCCTCCTGATAGCAGTGAAAATGATTACCAGTATCAAGCAGGCAACAAAACCTGCCGTGAAAAACACAATACTATATGTCATCTATATAAGTTGCGCATTTTTAAGGATAGAAGTCAATCGTTTCTTTCAAATTCCGGCTTTTTCTTTAATATAAGCCCTTGCTTTAATGGCATATTCCAGGGGATTCGCCCTGGCCGGGTCCTGCTCGGCTTCGACTACCCACCAGCCTGCATATTTAGCTTTGGCCAGGGCCTTGAAAACAGGGGCAAAATCAATATCCCCATCCCCAGGAACAGTAAAAACCCCTTCTTTTACCGCCTTTAAAAACGGCCATTTGCCTTTGACAGCCTTTTTGTGGACAGCGCCGCGTATATCCTTCAGATGCACGTGCCGTATCCTCGGCATCCACTTGTCCAATACGGCAAGGTGATCCTCTCCGGAAAAAGCCAGATGCCCGGTGTCATAGAGGAGGCCCAGGAGGGCCGGATCGGTGTTTTCCATAAGCCTGTCAATCTCCGGGGCGGTCTGTACCCCTGTCCCCATATGGTGGTGGAATGTCAGGGCCATGCCTTTTTCAGAGGCCCTTTTGCCCAGCTTGTTGAGGCCATCGCAGAGCTTTTCCCACTGGGCGCCGGTAAAAACGGGTTTTTCATCGAGGACGCTTTTATCCAGGCCCTGTATGGAATGTCCCTGCTCCGACGCGCCTATGACCCTTGCTCCTACTGCATAGAGAAAATCGCGGTGCTTTATAAAGTCCGCCTCTACCTCTTTGTAGGGCTTGGTGGTCAAGAATGATGAAAACCATGCGTTGCAGATGGCAAGGCCCCGAAGGCCCAGGGCTTTGTTAAGAACCTTGGGATCCCTGGGGTATTTGTTCCCCACTTCGCTTCCCTGGAAGCCTGCCAGGGCCATTTCGCTGACACATTGCTCAAAGGGGATTTCGCCCCCCAATTCGGGAAGATCATCGTTTGTCCAGCCAATGGGAGCTATAGCCAATTTGATATTACTTTTGGTTTTGCCTGCCATTTAGTACTTCCTTGCCCTGGAGACTTCTTCTGCCATGGCTTTCGCAGCCTTTACTACCGCAGGGTTTTCGGATACCTGGGCAGTCCCTACGCGCCACCAGTTTTCGTAACCCCTGGTCATGGTCTTGGCGCCGACCTTCACATCGATAAGCACGGGGCCTTCCGATTTAAGGGCTTTCCTTACCGCCCTGGCCAGCTCTTCGGGGGTACGGGCACGGAGGCCCAAAGCGCCCCAGCTTTCCGCATTCCTGGCATAGTCCACTTTTACGGGGCTGCCTGAAAGACGGCCGGATTTGGCGTCCCTGGCATTCCATTCGTTGCCGAAGTGATCTATGCCCTGGCTGTTCTGGAGGTTGTCGATACAATGGAAGCCTGCGTTGTCCAGCACTATTAGGATTATTTTTTTCCCTTCCTGAACCGCAGTGAGCAATTCCGTGTGAAGCATGGTATAGGCGCCGTCGCCGATTATGGCAACCACTGTTTTTTCCGGGAAGCCGATTTTGATTCCCAAACTTGCCGCAACTTCGTAGCCCATGCAGGAGAAGCCGTATTCCATGTGGTAAGTTCCGGGCTTTCTGGCGCGCCACACTCTCTGCATGTCCGAGGGGATGGAACCTGAACCTGAAACCACAATGGCGTCCTTTGGGAGGAGCCTGTCGTTGAGTTCCCCCAAAACCCGGGCCTGGGATAAAAGGGGAAGCCCGTCTTTTCCGTTGGGTACCGTTTCGGAGTAGAGCCTGTCAACTTCGGCGTTCCATTCTTTGCGTACCGCATCTATCTTGCTTCCCCATTTTGATTTATAGGAAGCCAAGCTCCGTGTCAAAGCCTTTAAGGTTAATTTAGCATCAGCGATGACGGGTTCCCCGTCCATCTTGTACGCGTCAAAGGGGGCTATGTTGATGCCCAGTATCTTTACCGCTGGGTTCTGGAAAAGCCATTTGGAACAGGTGGTAAAATCGCCGAGCCTTGTGCCCAGGGCGATAATGAGATCCGCTTCTTTGGCGAGCTTGTTGGCTGCAAGGCTTCCGGTATTCCCAATGCCCGAAAGGTTATAGGGGTTGTCCCAGGGAACAAGGCCCTTTCCTGCCTGGGTTTCGCCAAAGGGGATGTGAAGCGTTTTGCAGAATGCTTCAAGTTCCCTGCCCGCTTCGGAATAGGCAGCGCCGCCCCCGCAGATCACCAGAGGTTTCTTCGCAGCCTTGATCATGGCGGCAGCTCTTTCGATCTGGCCTTTTGAGGGGGGCCTTCTTTCGATATGATGGACACGTTTGGCTAAAAATTCTTCAGGGTAATCCCAGGCTTCTCCCTGCACATCCTGGGGAAGGGCAACAGTAACCGCCCCGGCTTCGGCAGGATCAGTCAAAACCCTGAAGGCGTTGATCATAGCCGACATGAGCTGGTCGGGGCGGCTTACCCTGTCCCAATATTTGCTTACCGATTTGAATGCGTCGTTGGCGGTAATGTTGAAATCCCAGGGGGTCTCAACCTGCTGAAGCACCGGGTCGGGCTGGCGGCAGGCAAAGCTGTCGGAAGGCAGGAAAAGCACGGGGATGCGGTTCACCGTTGCAGTGCCGGCGGCAGTAACCATGTTAAGGGCGCCCGGGCCTATAGAAGAGCACACAGCCATGATCTTTTGGCGCTTGTTCTGCTTGGCAAAACCCATGGCGGCATGCCCTGCGCCCTGTTCATTCTTGGCCTGATAAAAGGGAAGCTTGTTCCCCTTGGCTGCCAGGGCTTCGCCCAGTCCGACTACCACGCCATGGCCAAAAATGCCAAAAACGCCATAGACAAATTTAATCTCTTTGCCGTCGACTTCGATGTACTGGGCATCCAAGAAACGCAGCAATGCCTGAGCCATGGTCAGGCGTATGGTCTTTCCCATTTTATATTCCTTGTTTATCAATTAACACGTCTCAGCAGGAGTAGAAATCCGGGCATGGGCCTGTGGCTATGCTCTCAATCTTTCCCGAGCCTTGGGCCTTGACCAGGGCATCGGCCGTAACCGCCGCGAGGTACCCGTCCCAGGCGCTGGGGCCTTTTACAATCCCTTTGGAAGCATTGTTGATCCAGTCCTGTATCTCCACATCGTAGGAATCTATGAAGCGGTACTTCCAGTCTGTTTCAAGGGCGGTGTAGTATTTTGCATCCTGCTTTACAGAAGGGAAAGAAGCCAGAGGCAGTTCCACGCTGGCCCTTTCGCACACCACTTCGCACTTGATATCATAGCCAAACTGGCAGTTCACAAAAACTTCTATTTCGATGAGTATGCCGCTTTCTGTGGTGAGGATCATAATCTGCGGATCACGGAGATCTTTATGGGTAAGGCTGGTCTGTTTCGGAAAGAGCACCTGGGCAGAAACATATTGATCCCCTACAAGCCAATGAAGCACATCAATCTCGTGAATGGCAGTGTCATTTACCGACATTGGGGTATTGTATTCAGTGCCTTTGGCAACATTACGATGGGCGCAGTGTATCATCAATGGCTTGCCGGTTTTGCCCGAAGAGAGGATCTCCTTCATCTGGAGATAGCCTTTGTCATAACGGCGCATAAAGCCCACCTGGGTAAACTTTTTGCCTTTGGCGATTTCCGCATCCACGATTTTCTTTGCATCCGCGCCTGTGGTTGTCATGGGCTTTTCGCAAAAGACCATCTTGCCCGCCGCAATGCTGCCCAGGATTGATTTAGCATGGGCAGGACCCCAGTTTGTAACCATAACCGCATCCACATCGGAAGAAGCAATCACCCCAGTGCCGTCTTTTTCTATACGGGCGCCGCAAACCGCAGCGGCTTTTTCGGCCCTGGGTTTATCAACATCGGTTACTACAGTTACCTTGGCTCCGGACAGTTTGTTCGCTATCCTTTCAATGTGTTCAGTCCCGATGGCGCCAGTGCCAATAACTCCTATCCTCAGTTCCATAAAATCCTCCATAAGAAAACATCCAGCCGGTAAGGCGTGTCGTCAAAGGCTTCCCTTTTCCGCTTCACCAATATGCCCTTCAAAGCTTATATGATACATTTTGCCGCCGTTTCGCGGAACAGCACCGGTGTCATCCGAATAGAGGGCACTTACATATATGCCGGTTTTATCCCAGCCTGTAATGCGCAGGGCATAATATCTATCAGATACAAAATCAGAGGATACCGGCGTGCCCACATTTTCGAGTCCGTCATTGATTTTATAAAACCTGACTACGGCATTATAAGTTGTCGGAGTCGAGGCAGTTACAGGCGTCCTCCCGGCGACTGCCAAACAGACATCATTATTATTCGTAAAAAGCCGTATATCGTCAATTATCATGCCGGGGACAGAAAAGGAATTTGGGCTTACCTGCCAAGTGCCATCGTTATTAATTGCATAAGAATTTATTGTGCTGGCATTGTCCACATTATCCGCAACATATAAATAACCCCCGCCCGCCGCCATTGCGGACAGAAATTCAAGACCTGATATTTCTACCGGAATTGGGGTAACAGAATCATCTTCTAGGGAAAACAGCGAAATACTTCCAGCCTGATTTATGAATACCCGGTTATTAATTCTATCGTATGCGCCACCATAAATTAGATTGCCCGAAACAGGCTGCAAGGCAAAAACAGCAGACGGAACAGGGTAAGAAAATTCCTCAAAGAAGAATGCCCCTTCCGTGATTAACGAAGAAGGATAAAAATCTTCAGATGCGTTTGTATTCCCAAAAACAATCATCCGCCCGTATTTGTCATAATCTATATAGGGAATTTCCCTGGGGCCTGTGGGATTTCTCCAGCCGGTTCCATCAACAGGGCCATATTGGGAATGCGCCAAATGAATATTTTGACTGTCATAATAAAAGTCCAAGGCGCCAGGGGTATCCAAAATCATATTAACTGATTCATCTTTAGGACTTTCTTTGACAGGAGTAAGCACCAGGGGCACTGCGGATTTATAAATTCTTGGGTGTCCGTTTGCTAGGCCATCGGCGGCTACAGCCCGAACTTCGATGGAATAAGACACACCGACAGGAAGAGAAAGAGAATATGTGCCTGTACCGTCAGGAGAACCTTTAAAAGCATACGGCTTTTGATTCGCAAAAACCGTGACAGAAGAAAACAAGGGGAACCAGGAATCTGGATGATCTACTATGCTTCGCCCGTCAGTCCCGGGCCCCAGCCTTATGGTCACGATTCCGGTATCTCTATTTTCGGCAAAAAAGAAAGAACATGAGGCGGCCAGAATCATAACACCCCATACAGCAATAGTTTTTATCAGCCTCGTGTATTTCATAGGTTTACCTCATACTTAATCATCATCAGCTTCTTTAACCGATTTCAGAACACCTTCCCAATACCCCGATTGTGCAGGCGATGGCAGCGGATCATTTATGAGTTGGGCACTGCCGGGAAGCAAGCCGCTGGGTCTAAAAGCAATGACGCTTGCTCCCTTTTTTATTTCCAATATGTATACATCATTTGAATATACATCATCATCCGGATCGGGCCGGAACCAATTAAAAGCAAGCACATAGAGGGTATCTTCTTTCCATCCGAGGATTCCCCAGGGGCAGTACGCATCAAGAGTCTGCTTTTCAATAAAGACATCAGCAGACGAAAATCGAGCCAACGGTATTATCGAGACGCCGCTAAAACCGGGATCTTCAAGAACTCCATAATCGCCATACAGCACCCAAAGGTCATTATTCAAAACCTTTAATTTTATGCTGTCGATTGTTGAAAGATCTCTTAAATTGCCAAAAATAAAATTGTCTAAAGGAACAGGACTGCCATCCACCCGTCCCTCTGAAGTAACTCTTGCGATATTCCAGTGATCCAAAAATTCTTGTGTTCCATTGTCATATTTTCTGTCACGCAAAACAGTATACAAATCGCCGGTTTCAGGATCAGCTGCCAGGGCGTTAATTCTTTTTGACAACGAATAATTTTCAGGCATATTCAGAATATCAAACTGATGGGGAACCGCATTTGGCGATTCGGTATCAATATATGAAATACCCGCGCCACTGGTAAAATAAAGCCTGCCTGTATATGCATCAAAAGTCAAAGCCCCATTACGCATATCGTCATAAGAAGTAGTATCCATGGTCTGCGCATAAACAAGAGGTTCAACTCCTACCCCTGGGATATCCGCAAAACCCCCTAATCTTCTAAGCGTATGATCAAAAACCGGACTGCCTCCATCATAATGGGTAAACAGCCTTCCGTAAGGATCAAAATCAAAATCATGATAAACATCCATTGCGAATGATTCTATTGTATTTGCACCGTCAAACCATTCTGCGTCTACCAAGTCATCCGCGATCCCAAACACAAGATGATAACCGCCACTGTTGTTCGGCGCTGCATAAGGCGCCATAATCATGGTTTCGCTCAGGGTAAAAGAAACCTCTATGAAAGGACTCCCGTTAGGCCCTATAGAAACATTTTCAGCAACGCCGGTAAAAGTACGGGCAAAAGGGAAAAACTCATATTCGGGGTTGGCAAGTTCGCCATACACACGGGAATGGAACACCGGGATATCCACCTTAACGGTATAGCCATCGCCTTGAGGCGCTGCAATATTATAGGTGTCTTTAATCTTCTTTCCAACAGGCCTATATTCCCGTACCACAGCGCCGTTTTTGCTGACAGTGATTATTACCCCCGTTGTCTGCGGATATACAATATCTGTCCCGTGGTTTGGGGGATTAAAAAGCGAGCGCCCCAGGGTATTGCTCAAATTTATGGTCAGGTTCCCTTCATTCCGGGCCTCGGGCTTTTCTATGCCAAAAAAAATACCGCAGGAAACAGCAAAAAAGAGCATCGAAAATAAAAGGGCCAAGCCCGCTGCTTGTTTTTTCATATAATCTCCCGGTTAGTATTAAAAAACATGTTCCCATTCGCTGCCGTTGCCAATTGGAGTATTTGACTGGGTTACACCCAAAGTACGGATATCCAATGTATCAATATACACATAAAAATCATTATCCTCTTTAAACGAACCACTGAGTATATGAAAAACAGTATCGCTTCCGCCCAAAAAACTTCTTACGCAATGGCCGTTAATGATACGGTTATTTTCGCCAAGTCCGAAAAAAGTCATGGTGGTTCCGGTAAAAGGCTCGGAGGTTTCTGTAAAATGCTCGGGCAGCAATTTTGCGACGCCCCCTTTTCCGGGAATAAACGGGTCGGAGCTGCCCATATTGCCATAAAGCACATAAAGCGCATTATTTATTGCCTTCATTTCAAAAATACCAAAACCTTCCGTAAACTCCGAATCATACTCAATCCGGACTTCAGCTGCAACTCCTGAGCCTGAGGGTATTTTATAAATATGATATGCCGGAGACGCTTGATCAAACTGGATAGCCGCATAAAGGGTTCCGTCGGTTTCATCAACAGCAAGGGCATACACGATTCCCATATCAGGCAGGCCGCGGACAGAGGCCGGAGTATAAATCCCCGCTTCATCATCTGTTTCAAGAAAAGAAATTTTGCCTCCGTACAAGCCATAATAGAGGGTCCCGGGCCTCGACTCCGAACCGGGATCAAAGGCCAGGCATTCTATAGGATCGACCGAAGCAGTGCTGGGGAATTTAGTTATCTCGTTGCCTGGCGAAAAGCTTCCGTTAAAACGGGTAACCATATAATCAGGGTAACCGTTAATATCGCCTGTATTGGAGCCCACAAAAACACGTCCATAAGGATCGCTGACAATTTGGGAATAATCGGCCATGTTCAATTCAATCATTCCTCCGAAACCATCCCCAAGTGAAGCGGGATCGGGGGTAGACAACAGGGTAAAGACAAGATTGCCGTCATCAAAATGCGGTACCGCTATCATGGTTTCGGAAAGCCGGAGATTCACGGTGACATTCATGGCCTGCCCTTTGACATCTACCCCAGAAATTGAACCGGAGAAGGTT
Source organism: Leadbettera azotonutricia ZAS-9 (assembly GCF_000214355.1). Taxonomy (GTDB): domain Bacteria; phylum Spirochaetota; class Spirochaetia; order Treponematales; family Breznakiellaceae; genus Leadbettera; species Leadbettera azotonutricia. The sequence goes on from NC_015577.1 coordinate 2,255,355, forward strand.
TTTGCAAAGGGGTAATAATCGGCGCCCAAAAATTCTATATCATGAATAACCGTACCTTTAATGTGTATGGTATAGGCGTTCCCCGCACTGTAGGGCACAGAAAAACTGAAAGTCTTTGAATCGTTAAGAGGGCCTTCTTCTATCGTATTCCTGGAATTTCTTATGCTTATGTAAACATCTTTCAGGGGAGGAAGCGCTTCAGGAAGGGTCAAAAAACTGCGGGCGCTGTTTTGGCCAAGGGAAATAACAAGATTTGTTTTTTCCGCATCGCCGTTCTTGCCGAAAAACATTCCGCAGGATGAAAGAAGGAATACTGCAAAGATTAAAATTATCAGGCTAAAAGATTTAATTTTCATTTTTACCATTCCAGTCTTATATTGGCATCACCGGAACTGTCTTTTATCCAGCCGCCGCCTATTGCCCCAAGGCCCGTGCCGGGACCGGAAGGATTGAAGAAGCCTCCTCCTATGCCAATAATTGAATTGCTGAAAATGCCTGGCCCGGATGAAGGGGGAAGGCTCGAATTCGATTCAATCCCTATAGGGAGATCCGGGGTAAGGCTGGAATTCGCTGTCTCCACGGGATCTGCGGTTCTTCCGGAAGAATCCACGTAACTCGTCTGGCCATTGCCGACATACGCGGGGATACCATCAGCGCCAAGATAAATAATGGTTCCTTCGGGGACAGAGACATTAAAAGAGTCGAGGTTGATAATGGTACCCCGTACGGACGCTGTCGCGCTGGGGCTGCGGATGGTAAAGTTGGTTTTTCCGCCCGCAGGGGGGTTAACCTCCGCCCTGATCCTGCCTGTCTGGAGCCGGAGGCCCACTTCTTCATTGCCCTCCCGGTCTGCAAGCTCCTGAATGGTAAGGCGGGTAAGGGGTTTAACAGTGAGGGTTGAATTGCCTATAGCCAGAATGGCGGTGCTTTTAAAGCTTGTCGAAATGGCTGTGTCTTTTTGGAGTACCGCGCCTATAGAAGCAGGGGACCAGGCTGCCTGACCCGGGGCTTTTACTTCGACAGTGCCGCTCAGTTCCCTTATGACTGCCCCGGAATTTGCATTTTGCCCAAAGAGGGGAATTGCGAAAGCGCAAACAGCAAACAAAATTGCCAGCAGGGATTTTTGGAAAATTTTATAATTCATAAGCGCTCCTATAGCGAAAGGGTCAGAGAGAGGGATACCTGCCAGCGTAGGGGGGTATCATCTGCAAAGACCTGGCCTCGGGCGGGGATGAACGCCCCGCCTCCAAGAACGGCAGACACATCCGACAGGGGAACCCATACAAGGGAACCGTAGAGTTCCCCGCCCAAAAGATAGGCGGCAGGATCGACCGCATAGCTATCGGGGTACGGCTCCTGATCGGTTTTGAGGAACACGGTGCCCTGGACATCCAAGGAGAGGGATTCTATGAGGTGAACTGTATAATCGCCCTTTATGCGCATGAGGCTGGAAAAACGGGGGCTAAAAATCATGCCTTGCTTAATAAAGCTGATGGCGGTAAAGCTTCCTATAATATCGCTTACATGGCCAGAGGCCCAGCGGGCATCAAGGGAAACCCTCATGGGGAGCGCGGCAGGCAGCAGCCAGTCCGCGCCGAGAAGGCCCGCAAAATGGAAGCCCAAATCCCCGCCCCCAGGCTCTGCCAAACCAGCCGCTATGCCCGCGTAAAAATCAATGCCGTTTTTTGGAGCAAACACATATTTCGCAAGGCCGTATTGGGTATGGAGCCGCTGGTCAGAACCGGAACGGAAATCGTTCTGCCCCAGGAGGCCAAAGCTGAACGTGTTTTTTGGAGACAAAAGGCCGGGGAAATCCCAGTTCACAGAATAGACCAGGCGGCGGGGGGCAAAATAGTTTTCAGTATCAGCATAATCAACTTCATCAGCCGGAGTCATGATGATCTCGGCGTCTTTTTTGTAGAGCAGGCCGGTATAGAACACCCCAAGGCTCAGGCGGGAATTTCCAATCCCATAGGAAGCCCCGACACCGTCAAAAAGCCCTGCAGCCGCAATGCCCAGGGTATCGGCAAACCGTATCCTTCCTGCTTCAATATAAAGCTTGCTGACAGGGGCAAAGGAAAATTCAAAGCGCCCTATGGTCGGCACAACCGCGCCGAAGCTTTCAGGGTCGGCCGCCCATCCATCGGCATACTGCATCCTGATCCCTGCGGAAAGGTAGAGGGCAGCGGTCTCTCCCAGGTTTGCCTGAAGCCAAGGGGTGGCTGCGACATCCAGGGAAAAATCATCATTGTATTTTGGAATGGCATTCAAAGTCAGGCCGAAATCCGCAGAAAAAACTGGAGCCTGGACAATGCAGAGGAAAGCGGCGCAGAAGCCCAGGGTCTTAATTATTTTAGCCATTGGCTTCCCCTGTTTCGCCGAGGAAGTCCAGTACCCTGCCTACGACATAGAGGAAATAATCGCCTCCCACCTTCATTCCCGGATCGACCCTGCCCTGGATGAGCTTGCGGTAGAGGAGCTGCCTGTAAGCATAACGGGGGCCGGGAAAAAGGGTATACATGAGGCCGCCCTTAATCCCAAAAGCCTTCATGACGAGAAAGGAGATGCCCCCCAGATTGGCCTCGTCACTTGCTGCGGCGCCCTTGGGCAGCCAGCCCCGGGAAAGGGCTTCGTCAAAAGCCGCCTGGGCGCCGACATTATTGGGCAGAACTCCTGCCGCAGGAAGCACAAAACGCGCAGCATCACTGTAAGAAATTGCCTGATTTTCAAGCAAAGAGTCCATTTCTGCAGCTGTTTGGGCTGCCGGGCTTGCCAAGCCAAGCCAAAATGCCAGAATTCCCAACAATGGCCAAATCTTCTGAAACATAATCACCTTTTCGATCATTATATCTCAAATAGTGCAAAAACACAAGTTATTTTTTGGGTAGTTATTTTTTAGGCAAGCCGCTGTTTGCAGCAGGAACGCGGCCCGCGGACGCGGTACAGTCGGAACACCCGCAGCCGCAGCCTGCTTTACCCCGGCGCAGATTCCGTATCAGCCTGATGAGCACAAAAGCCAGGGCCGCAAAAACAATTGCCCCCACAATAATAGTCGATCCATTGGTGCTCAAAAATTCCTTCATAATAATCTCCTCCCTCATGACGCCCTTCGATTGTCACGCTTTTACCGCAAATTCGCATTCGGACTTGATGTGCCCATGGAGGGCGCGGTAGGCTTCGAATTTTTCTTTATAAATACCCTGATATGTCCAGTCAGGTTCGATAGTCTCTTTTATCTGCGACATGGAACAGGCAGCTTCCTCTATGCCCCCATACACCCCTTCGGCCGCCGCGCAGAGGATAGCCCCTCCCAGGGCGCCGGCCTCCTTGACCTTGAGAACGCTGACCGGTATGCCCAACAGGTCGGCTTTAATCCTGAGCCAGGGACGGCTTTTGCTGCCGCCCCCAACTGCTATGAGGTGCTTTATAAAAATCTTCTCTTCTCCAAGGACAGCGATATTGAGCGCTTGATCCAGCACAAGACCTTCGAGGATTGCCTGGTACATATCGTACTTGCTTGTGCCGTAATCCATGCCGATGAACGCAAGCCGGGCCGCTGAATCCATGTAGGGCGTGCCGCTCCCCATAAGGTAGGGCTGCACCATAATCTTCGAGGGCTTGGGCTGGACCTTCCCGTCGAAGGCCGCAGGGGTTTCGCCATTGGAAGCAAAATTATCCACGAACCACTGCACCAAAAGGCCGGAAGTCTGGTTATAGGCAAGGGCGCAGAATTTCCCCTTTTCCCACAGCGGCTCGGAAGGGATGCCCTTGTTGGCCGTGAAGGCTTCGGGCAGCATAGCGCCTATGATGGGGGTAATGCACTCGGCGGTGCCCATGGAGCAGACCGCATAGCCGTCCCGGAGGCCCGAGCCAATGGCGTTCACAGGCTGGTCGTGGCCCCCGATAATGACATGGACATTTTCCGGGATATTCCATTCCCTGCAAAGGCTTTGCCGGAGCGTGCCAAGAATGGTGCCCATGGGCTTCGTATCCCCAAAGTGGCTGCGTTCCAGGCCGAAGCGTGAAATCAATTCATCGCTCCAGGCGCAGGTACGCACATCGAAGAACATAGTGCGGCAGGCCGCGGAATAATCCACCGCGGAATTTTCGCAGAATTGAAGGGCGATAAACTCTTCTATAAAAAGGATGCGGTCTATCTTTTCGTAAATATCAGGACGCTCGAATTTAAGGTAGAGCACCTTGGAAAGGCTGTAGGAAGGCGACAAGGGAAGCCCGCAGATCCGGGCTATTTCTTCGGGGCTTGTTTTTTTCTCGGCTTCAAAATATTCCTTTTCGCCCCAGCGGTCCGTAAAGAGCATGGGATCGAAAATTGGCTTCCCCGATTTATCGACAGCCACAAAGGCTTCGCCGAAAGTGCTGATGCAGAGGGCTTTGATTTCCCTGCCAAATGCAGCAGCGGTCTCGGCGAAAACTTCCTTTGTCTTGCCCCACAATTCCCCTGCGGTGAGAAGCCGGGTCCCATCGGGGCTTACCTTGATGGCGTAATTGCGATAGGCCCCTGAGATCTGGTTCCCTTTTTCGTCAAAGACAATGGCCTTAACACCGGTAGTGCCTACGTCCAAACCGCAGAAATACATATTACCCCTTCAGCGCAGGCCGGGTTTTATTTTCTCCAAGCATATCAACAATCACTTCCCGCACCCTTTTGTAAACTGCTTCCTGGGCTTTGCCGATATCATTATTGCTGTTTTTTAGGCCGTTTTCATAGGCCTGCCTGATCTCTGTGCCCACATTGATTTTGGCAATCCCCGCCTTTATCCCCCGGCGTATATAATCAACCTGGATGCCGCTGCCCCCGTGAAGCACCAGGGGGAGCTTCACTGCCTTATAAATGGCTGCGATATGATCCACGTCGAGCCTGGCCTCGGGCTTCTTCTGGCCTCTGGTAGCCTCCGCAACAGCGCCGTGTATGTTGCCCACTGCCACGGACATCCAGTCGCAACGGGATTCCTTTGCGAACTGTATTGCTTCGTTGATATCCGTGAAGCCCAGCTTGGTGGCAAATATCTCTTCGTAGGGCTTTATCGGCCCGCTCTCATGGCCCATGACAGCCCCCAGCTCGCCCTCGCAGGCAAGCCCCGAGGCATGCACCAAATCCGCAACACGGGCAGTGGCCTCGATATTGCCTTCAAGATCGAGGCGCGAGGCGTCCACCATCACCGACTGATACCCCGCGTCAATGGCGCGGCGTATGATCGGCAGGTAGTCCACCTGTTTCTGATCCTCATCGATGACCGGCACATGGTCCAGCCCCAGGAGGGTGAAGCCCGGCTTTTCGAACTTCCGGTATTCTTCGGCCACTGCTTCGAGGCTTTTGGAAGAAAACTTTTCCCATTCAACCCGGGCAACATGGATAATGGCGATGATGTTTTCATCTTTCACCGCTGCTGCCACAGGCTCGACCATGGGAAGGTAGGGGATGTTGAAAGCAGGAACCGCAGTCCCTATCTCCCGCGCCTTAAGTATCACGTCTTTTGCGTTCATTGTACGACCTGTCAGAACGAGTGGATTTCGTAGCCCAGGTATTTCTCCAGGGCTTCCCGCACTGCCCAGGCTGTTTTGCCCGCAGTGAGGCTCAAGTGATGACGATACCCTTCTTTTCCCACATAGTCAACGATTTCCCCCATGCGGGGATGTTCCATGACCACGCCGCAGCCGAAGAAGCCTTCTTCTATGGCATCGCCGGTGAGATAGCCCTCGCCCAGGAAAGCCCAGATTTTGCCGTCCTCTGTTTTGGCGCTGCCAAAGGTCACAGGCAGGTTCTGCCTGATCTGCCCATGGTTGATACCCACCCCGGAACCGGCGCCGAGGCTCTTCCTGAACATCAGGTGCTCCTCGGTAATGCCCTTGCCCTCCATTAACGAAATAGGCACAGGCCCGCAGTGGAAAAGTATGCTCTTGTTGTCGTCCAAGCCAAAGTTATTGTTGATATCCAGCAGCATAGGGGCCGAGTCCCCGGCCAGGGATATGGCCTTCATGATAATGGCGTTGGCAATATCCACTTCGCAGCCCGCGGCAATGCCCCGTTCGTTCAGCTCGCCGAGGAGCAGGCAGGGCGCCACGCCGAAACTCAGCTCCAGTTCGTCCCAGCACCTTATTGCAACAGCGTCAAGCTGGTATTCTTCTATATAATTGTCAATAACCACCCCAAGGCGGGAAATAGTGTCCAGCTTTGCAGCCTCGTAATTGAACTGGGTAGTTTCGAGGAGCTTCTTCTTTTTTGCCTCGATACGTCCTGAATCCGCTTCTTTCATGAGACGGAAAATCTGGGAAAGGTCAAAGCTTTCGATATTGATGCCGTGCCGCTGAAGCCCGATCTCGTCCACCCTCACGGTTTTGAAAGCCGTGGTCCTGGCGCCAAAGGAGCCCAGATTCATGCGCCGCATGGTCTTTACAATGCGGCAAATGCCTGCGAATTTTTGCAGATGCTCCTGGAAAACCTCTTCCCCCGGATCAACCGTAAAAGGAGGGATTATGGTGTACTTGATACCGCACTGCCGCAGCACATTGCACATGGCAAATTTGCCGCACATGGAATCCCTGCGGTGGGCAAAATCCATCTTCCCCGGCATATCCCGGTAAGCCTGCACCAGTATGGGCACCCCAGCCTCGCTCAGGGCAGCCTGGGCCCCGTTTTCGTCGCTGAAGTTGGGCATACAGAGTATGACCCCCTGGAACTGCCCCGCATGCTCCCTGAGGAACGCGGCGTACTTCCGCCCCTCCTCCCTGGTTTCCACAGCCCCAAAGCGGGTCAGCTTCTCGTCCATGGCGATATAGCCATACCCGGCCTTTTCCACAGCCTGGATAAGCTCCCTGCGCGCATCGGCAATGAGCTCACCGGGGAAAAAACCCCGGTTCCCGAAAAATAGAGCGAATGTAAGTTTGGTCATTTGAGCAAATCTCCTTATAATATAGAATTCTCCGGCGTCTTGAGCACCACATCGAGAACCTTGACGACCGGTTTACCGCCTATTTTATTTTGTATCTTGTCCATTAAAATATCAATGCACAATTTTGCTTCATCTTCTTTGGAACCCACCGTCGGAAAATTTAGAGGTATCATGAGTTTTTCCTGAAGATTGTCGCAGCCTGTTACCTGAATATGGGGAAAGCGGCCCCTTAGGGCGTAGATTATTTCGTAGGCCATGAGATCACTGTGGGCCATAATAGCGGTAAAGGGGATCTTATCTTTCAATACCTGGATGATGGCATCCCTGGTTTTTCCTTCTTTAATATCAGTAATTTTAATCAGATCTTCTTTAACCCGAATTCCCCGTTTTTTATGGGCATCGCGATAACCCTGCAAACGGTCGGTGCCGCTCGAAATGTACAGAGGACCGCCGGCATAGAGGATATTGGTATGCCCCCGATCGAGGAGATAACCGGCAGCCAGTTCTCCTACTTTAACATCATCCCAATGAACAGTATCCACTTCGATGTCTCTGAAATACCGTCCGACCAGCACAAAAGGCAGAGGCAGTTTCTGGAGCAGTTTGATGTTGTCCGTATTCTCCTGGACAGGGCAGATAATGATGCCATCAACTTTTTTACTATAAGCTGAAAAAATAGCCTCTTCTTCCTGTCGGGAATTTTCGTTAGTGTTGTAAATAATAATTGAAAAACCAGCCTGTTTAGCATTGAATTCGATATCCCGTACCAGGGTGCCGAAAAAGGGGTTGGCTATATCGCCTACGATGACTGCCAGTGTGTTGGTCTGACCCGATCTCATGGAACCAGCAGCAGCATCCCGTACATACCCCATGGCTTTGGCGGCCTTGTCGATGATTTTTTTTGTCTTTTCCGAGATATCGCTCTTGTTTTTCAGAGCCCTGGACACTGTATTGATGGTAAAGCCGGTTTTTTGGGCTATATCCTTGAGGGTGACACGTTTTGGGGCTTCCCGCACATTAACGTTCAAGTAATTCAACTCCGATTTCAATTAGTATTTCATTATTTTCCCTGAAAATATAAAGACTGTCAAGAGAAAAATCATATTTCTTCTCTTAAATGTTAAAAACAACTAAGGTTCTTTTTTTTAAATTTTTGTTAATAAATCTTAAATAACAGGGTTACAATAACGTTAATGTTATATAAATGTAATGGGGAGGAGATAATCTATGAAAATCAATTATAAGATGACACAATTTACCCCAATACCCATATACAGAGTGGCAATATATAATACAACGCTATATATAGCGTGTCAGTTTCTAATTCTCAAAATACATTTTATTCTCAAAGAAGCTCGGGCTGAAAAAATTCATTCTCGTATGCGCTAAAAGCCGCGTATGCGGCATAAATTTTTTTTAGGAGTTTGGAAAATGAGGAAAAGACAAATGCTTTCTAAGATCTTTAGTGTTTTTCTTGTCACTGGAACGCTTTTATTCCTGAGCTGTTCCACAGATGACGATGGCGGCGGCAATGGTAGACCACAGCCGGAACCTGGCTTATGTAAACTATGGTCGAAATGACCCAACAGTCCGGTCCATGTGATCCACGAGCACGGAAAAAGATGATCCAGGTCTCCGGGATGAGATCCACCTCGGAGACCATTTTAAATCGCGAATTATTAAATGACACTCTTGCGTTTACACATAGATTTTTCTCCCCGGATATTGACGGTATAAGAATTATGAACTGTCCGGTCGAGAATAGCGTCAGCAATGGGAACAGAGCCAATCTTTCCATGCCAGCCGCCTGGTTCTACCTGGCTTGTGAATATGGTGGAATTATTGGAACAGCGGGACTCAACTACTTCAAGAAGGTCCCGGCTTTCAGTTTCAGAAAGGGGGGTCAACAGCTATTTGTCCAGAATGAGCAGGTCGTTTTTTTTATAAACCTGTATTATTTTGGGAAACACCCCTTCGCCCCGCACAACGGCAAGGTCATCCAGCAATTCAGGCAAGCGGATGTACTTCACGGAATGGAAACTACGGCCTATGGACGCAAGTCATATTTTAGGATGGTCGTTTTTGCTTGCGGATCACTCTCCGTATAGGTGGATCATTTTGGGCCGGACTGCTGGATCACTTGCGCCGGATCGGTGGGTCTAAATCGCCGTTGTTTACAGCTTAACCCTTGAACAACAAAAGACAATGGTTACACTCATAGCGGGCAGATTAGCCAAGGACAATCGCAGTTTGAAGACCAATTATGAAACCATTTATCAATGGATTTACGAAGACAGGCCGGATCTATTCTGCTATCTTGTCCGGCACCATAAGAAACGCAGGGATCGAGGCTCCGCAAAGGGCAAAAGGCTGCCAAAAGTGCTTTATAGGACCATGATTGGCGAAAGGCCCCGGTATATCGACAACCGCAAGGAATTTGGCCATTGGGAGGCCGACACGGCCATATCCAGGCAAAGCAAGGCGGCCATAATGGCCACGGTTGAACGGAAAACCCGGTTTTTATTGGTCAGGAAAATAAAGAGCAAATCGGCCCCCTGCATGCATGAAGCCCTGGTCAAATGCCTTGGGGAATATCCGTTGCGAAACCGCATGTCAATCACCTATGACAATGGGACTGAAAACGCTTTTCACCTGGCAACCAATAATTGCCTGAATACAAAATCGTATTTCTGCAATCCCTACCACAGCTGGGAAAAAGGGAGCATTGAAAACAGGATTGGGATTCTCAGGAGATATTTTCCTAAAAGGACGAATTGGATCTTGATCACGCAATTACAAATTGATAAGGTAGTAAAAGAAATAAATTCCAGGCCTATGAAGCGATTAGGCTTTAGAACACCTTACGAGGCCTTTGTTGCACTTCGCTCTTAAATCCGGGACTTTTAAAAACATTGATGTACTTTTTAGTTATGACTCAAGAGAACCTCATCACCTGAACCTTGATGAACGTTCCGTAATGAGCATCGTAGGCCTTGACGGCACTTATTTTTCAGATATTGTCTGGGAGGATATCCGGATTTACAACTGCCAACGCCTTATCTGCATGACTTTTGTGGACGATTTCTGGCATGGCGATCTGCCGGGGCATCAAGAACATGAAGGCGGTATACAGAATGCGGCTTTTTTAAATATCAGTTCCATTTCATCCGGAAAGAACATCCATGGCAGCCGTATATCCAATGAAATCCTCTTAAATGGTTACGGTGGTGATAAATATGTCACAAATCCCAAAAAATATATAGAAAACATTATTTTTGAAAATGTTATCATAGACGGCATGAAGTTGACCGCTTCATATGACCGTCTGCGAAAAAATAACTATGTCCGGAATCTGGTCTTTAAATAACCGATCAGTTGGCGTTATCCCCAGACAGAACCTAATACAAGACCGTGCTTGATATAACACTGCAGGAAAGAAAATACCTCTAGTACCGGGATACGGCTGTGCATTCTAGAAGCGATAATGCAGAATATGGTTAATATCGCAAAGTATGGTTTTGGCAAAGGGGCAAAGATTGAAAACCGGCACTGCTCCCGGAATTACCAGTGCCCAAAGAAAAACAGGCATAATAAAACAGGACCCGGCGGCAAAATGTGCACCCAGGGCCCTATTTTTAAGTTACACTAAAATTCTACTTCTTAGCCAGCCTGACGAGGAGGGCATAGAGTTCCTGGGCACCAGCGGCGGTAGTGGCCTGGCCAAAGGCTACCCGCTGATAGATGAGGTTCAGGGTACTGTTGAGTTCAGTATCATTGGGCAAGTGGGGGGTCTCGGGTGAAGTATGGGAACCGGCTACATCATGATAGGCGAAGACTTTTTTATCCGTATCGGAAGCAACCGCCGATGCCCCCTGCCTGAAGGTGGAAGAAGAAGAAATACCGCGGTCGTTGCCGATAACCTTTCCGGCTTCGGGGCTATTTACCAGGAAGTTGACAAATTTTACCGCAGCTTCGAGATTCTTTGATGCGCTATTGATGGTATAAACCTGGCTTAGCTGGGGCCAGAGGGCCTTGGTAGCAGCAGCGCCGGGAAGTTCAATGATCTCCAAAACGTCAGTGGTGGCAGACTGGTAATTCCCAAACTGATTTGAAACAATGAAGCCGATGGCTACCTTGCCGGCGATAAGGGACGATGAATCGACGTTGGTTTCGGCATAACCGGCAGAAATATCCGCTGGGGGAACAAAGCCGTTATCCCGGTAGTCCTTGAACAGGTCAAGGAATTTCTTAGCCTCAGCTACGGTTACCTTGGTGGTTCCCGATACATCATCATAAATGGGAGTGCCATTCCAGCGGAGCCAGTAGCCAAAACCAGTGGAACCTGAGGCGGTTGAACCAAAATCTTCAAGGGGATACACTCCTGCGGGGAGTCTGGGTTTGATGGATGCAAGGTAGGCACGGAATTCTTCCCAAGTCATGGTTACTTTGGGCAGGGCTACGCCAGCTTTTTCCAACAGTGTCTTGTTGTAGATCAGCGCTGGAATGGTAGCGCCTGTGGATACTGCATAGAGGTGGCCAATAGTCCCGGCAGCAATGGCGCCGGTATCGATAGTGGAAACATCAAGAAGCCCCCCCTTGTAGGGATCCAGATTGAGGGGTACACCCTTGGCGATGTAATCGGGGTAGTTGCCGCCCATCTGGATAATGTCGGGACCATTCCCGCCGGCCAACTGGGTATCAACCTTGTTGAAGTGATCCCCTGTACCGCCTGATACTTCGATATTCACCACAATGCCGGGATTGGCAGCCTGGAAGGCGTCAATGGCGGCCTGGCTCGCCTTAACCCTGGCTTCGCTGCCCCAGAATGCCCAGCGAAGGACAATATTGCTGGGACTACTTCCGGTAGCGGCGCCGAAACCGCTGCTGCTTTGGCCGCCGCCGCCCGCAAAGACCATAGCAGCGCTCATCATTATAACAAGCATTACTAATACAATTTTCTTCATCTTGATACCTCCAAAAATTTATGGGATAAACTATCCCTTGATACCTGTAGTGGAAATCCCCTGAACAAAATATTTTTGCAGAGAAAAGAACAGAATAAAGCAGGGTACTATTGAAAGTACCGCCATGGCAAACATGGAACCCCAGGACGACATACCTGAAGAATCTATAAAAAGCCGCAGCCCCATGGGAACCGTATAGCCTTGAGGCGAGTTAAGGTACAGGAGCTGGTTGAAGAAATCGTCCCAGGTCCAGAGAAAGGTAAATAGCACCGTAGTGATAAGAGCCGGCACAGTAAGGGGCAGGATTATTTTAAGGTAGATGCCAAATTTGCCGCAGCCGTCAATGATGGCCGATTCGTCAAGGTCTTTGGGAAGGCTGCGTATAAACTGCACCAGAAGGAATACAAAGAAGGCATCAGTTGCAAAGAGTTTAGGAACTATCAGGGGCAGATAGGTATCGATCCAGCCGAATGTCCTGAAAATGATATACCGGGGAATGGTGGTAACATGCCCAGGCAGCATGAGGGTCAGCATCATAACGCCAAACCAGAAATTCCTCCCCTTAAAGCGTAGTCTGCCAAAGGCATAAGCCGTAAGGGAACAGAAAATAGCATTAAAAATCACGCAGAGGACACAGATGAAAAAAGAGTTTTTGAAAAAGGTGCCAAAACCAACAATACCTATGCCCTGCCATCCATTGACATAGTTCTGTAAGGTCACTGCCTTGGGGATGAGGCTCGGATCGCTAAAGATCGTATTCCCGGCCTTAAAGGAAGCGGCAATGAGCCAGATAACAGGGTAGAGCATCCCCACCCCGAGGATAATGATAATGAGGTTTGAAATGCCAGAAATGACAAGTTGCCTGGGTCCATTTTTCATTCTCCGCTCCCGTAACTTACCAGGGACCCTGACAGTTTGAAGGTCAGAACCGTGAGCCCGGCGATGAGAAGGAGGAGTACCCAAGCCATAGCAGAGGCATACCCCATCTCGTAGAAGGCAAAGCCTTTAAGGTAGAGGTAGAGGCTATAGAACATGGTTGAATCCAAAGGCCCTCCCTGGCCGCCCGAAACAATGAATGCTTGGGTAAAGGACTGGAAGGCGCTGATCATCTGCATTACAAGGTTAAAAAAGATGATGGGCGAGAGGCTCGGCAGGGTGATGGCAATAAACTGCTTCACTCTGCCAGCCCCGTCTACACTGGCAGCTTCATAATATTCCTGTGGTATTTGCTTAAGGCCCGCCAGGAAGATGATCATGGGGGACCCGAACTGCCACACTGCAAGAAGTATCAGGGTATAGAGAGAATACTTGGGGTTCGATATCCAGGCCGGGGGATCAACGCTGAAGACAGCCCTCAAAATAGCGTTGATGACCCCGTCTGCCGCAAAGAGGCGACGCCAAAGCACCGCAATGGCCACCGACCCCCCCAGGAGGGTGGGTATATAATAAATGGTTCTATAAAAGGGAATGAGCTTCAGCTTTTGGTTCATCAGCATAGCTATCGCCAGGGCAAAGACAAGCTTTAGGGGAACAGAAATAAACACAAAGCGGAGTGTCACAAAAAGGGAATTGAGGAACCGCGTATCCCTAGGGAACTCATCGTTCCCAACAAACATAATAAAAAAGTTCTGCAGCCCTATCATCTTAGGGGGCTGAAGGAGGTTGTACTGGGTAAAGGACAGGTACAGGGAATAGATCATGGGATAGAGGGTTAACACAAAAAAACCTAAGAGCCACGGAACAAGAAAAACATAGGACGAAAGGTTTTCGAGGATAATTTTGTTCAAAGGCTTGCTATTCATGTACATTCTCCCATTCCAGTATATATTTAATTAAAAAAACCTGCCAATCAAATATTGCGGTTTTCTAATCAGGTATTGCGCTTTTATTGTTCATATGGAAGAAGCGAGATTTTCCCGTTCCGGTAGACTGAGGGGCTTGCTCCGATATTGGCCTTAAAGAGCCGGTTAAAGGTGGCTATGCTCTGGAAACCGCAGATATAGGCAATATCCGTAACCGGCTTATCCGATTCCACAAGTTGTTTTTCCGCCTGACGCAGCCTGATGCGGGTAAGATGGCTGCGGAAACCCTGGCCGGTCTGCTCTTTCAAAAAACGGGACAAGTGGTATTTGCTTAAACCTATGCCTTGGGCTGCGTTCTCCAGGGTAAAATCGGGGTTATCATAATTATCAAGCATAAGCGAAAAAATCCGCTCAAGATGTTGGGTATTGTTTTTTTTATTAGCGATTCTTCCCTGGTCAGGCTGCTCGGCGGATATTTCCCGCAGAAAGATCACTGCTATCTCATAAAGTTTTGATTTTATCACCAGCCTGTAACCGGGTTTTTTTTGCTGATATTCCTCAAAAATCGCCATGAGAAGACCTTCCAGGCGGACATGGATGACGCTGTCCTTTGAGGGGGTAATGAGGGAGCGGCGGCTGAAAACCGGCCCCTGAAAATTCCGATCCTGAATTTCGAGGAGGGTTTCATCAAAAATTTCGAGACCGAACTGAAAGATCCTTACATAGGATCTTGGACTGGGGTCGAAAAAGCCATGGATGAGGCCTGTGTTTACTGTGATGATGTCTCCCTGGCTTCCTTCCCACTGCTGCCCGTTGATATAAACCTTGAGGGTCCCTTTTAATATATAAAGAATTTCTACACGCTCATGCCAATGGAGGGGAAACCAAAAAGGAGCTTTATAACTATCCCAAGTCAAAAAAGGGAAAGAGCGATCCAGCGGGGCATTTTCGTAAAAGGGCTTCTCATTCACCAGGAATCTCCTCTATTATTCTATATGATATATGTCAAATTGAAAAGGAGAATAATGTGGATATTGCCCCAATAAAGACCTCGGTAGAATTCAATACTTCGGACCCTTTTCTCATGAAACTCTATGATGCGGCCGATACCATGCTCAAACGCAATATCAAAAATTTTGCCGGACGACCTGTTCTTATCGAAGGAGGAGGCTATAATTCCATCTGGATAGAAACCCAGCCCATGGGGGGTGAGATGTATGCAAAGCGCTGCATGGAGGCTGCCATAAACAATGTACTCCTCTTTATGGAGTATCAGCATGAAAACGGCCGCTACCCTTACCGACTGAGCGTGGTTGACGGGGCCCTTGAGCCTGCTTATTTCCAATTTCAGGGATTCTGTTTTCCCCATCATGCCCTCAATCTTTATTACTGGAGCAAAAAAAAGAGCCCCCTCTATCTTGAAAAACTCTATAAGTCCCTGGAAGCCTACGACACCTACCTCTGGAAATACCGAGATTCTGATGGCGATGGCTGCCTTGAAATATGGTGCCCCCTGGATACAGGGGAAGATTTTTCCAACCGTTTTGCAGGGGCCACCGAGGCCCACTGGAATTGGCCCGGTGAAACAGCACCCAAAAACGATCCTGTCTTCCCCATAGAGTCTATGGATGTAATGGCCTATTCCCACGACGCCCGATCGGCGCTGGCAAAAATTTCTGCCATCCTCAATAACGGCAGGGAAAAGGAGTGGCTCGAAAAAGCTAAAAAAATCCGGGAAAAAATACATTCCTATCTCTGGGACGATAGCCGTGGCGCCTGCTACGACCGGGGCAGGGATAACGCTTTTATGCCCGCCCTTCAGCATAACAACTTGCGAGTCATGTATCACGAAGCTTTTTCAGAAAACATGGCCCAGCGTTTTGTAAAAGAGCATCTCCTCAACCCCGAAGAATTCTTTACCCCCATGCCCCTGCCTTCAATAGCAGTCAATAATCCGGTCTTCAGGAATATCAGCGAGAATAACTGGAGCGGCCAGTGCGAGGGGCTTACCTATCAGCGGGCAATCAGGGCCCTGGAGAATTACGATTTCTATTCGGAACTTACACGTATCGGGAACAAGCTCCTCGACTGTGTAGGGAAGCGGAACACCTTCCCCCAGCAGTTTGATCCCTTTACAGGAGAATTTTCCGAAGCCGACAAGCGGACCACCTACGGCCCTACAGCCTTGAGTGTCCTTGAATATATCTCCCGCTTTTACGGCGTCCATGTGCAGTTTGATGAAATCTGGTGGGGCGCCCTTGGCCGCGGCGAACACGAACTCTCCTATACCCAACATTGGGGCGGGGATTCCTATACCGTAGAAACAAAAGGGGGCAAAATATCGGGCAGCTTTAACGGGAATGAGATTTTCCTCCTCCCCCGGGGGCTCCGGGCAGCAAGCGATTGGCAGGGCCGGGTAAAACGCCTCATCAACGCCTCAGAAAAAGCTTTGGAGGCGGAGTTTGTCATTAATGGGGAAAAGGGAACTGTTCTGCTTAAACCCAACGAGATTTTTTTCAGGAAATAATATCCTTGCCGGGCTTCACCATGCCATCTTCATCGATCATTTCGATGAAGATGGGCCGTTCATTGGGGGTCTTGTTGGGAGTGTGCACCGTCAGATAGAGTTTACCTTCAACCGAATGGAAGAGCATGCCATGGCCCCCGTCGGCGGAATAAAGGGGATCTTTTAATTGCTTCCAGGGGCCTGTAACAAGGCCGCTCTCGGATTTTGCCAGCCCTATGCGATAGGCCCCGTCCGGGCCGAAGGATGACCAGAGCATAAGGAGGGCGCCGTTTTTGGCAGTGTAAAGGTTGGGGCCATCGGTAACATAGTTCCCCGGAAGGCGGTTTCGAGCCGGGTCCGGCTTGAGCGGGCTTGCCCAGGGCGCCTCACTGGCCCTGAACAGCAGCTCCGGCTTTCCCGCAGCCGACTTCAAGTCTTCTGTCAGAGGGAGGAGGCATATCTCGCCATCTGCTACCTGCTGCCATTCGTGGCAGAAGATCATCCAGGGCCGGCCCTCGGCGTCAAGGTAGAGTGTGCCGTCAAGGCATTCCCATTCAGCAGGAGTCACGGGCCCTGACGATCCTGAGGCATTCAGGCTCCATGGATTATAAGGGCCGGTGACACCCCCCTCACTTTTGAGGATTGCCGTACCGCGCCTGCCCTCTTTGGGTTTAAAAGTGGCAAACATATACCAGGAACCGTTATAGCGGTGCACTTCGGGAGCCCAGAAATTCGTTTCTGACCAAAAATCTTCGGGCGGACGGAAGACAGGGAAAGGCCCCTCAAATTCGGAAAGCCCTCCCCTGCTTATATACCCATCAAAACCGGTTCCCCGACTTTTCCAGATGTCTTTGTCTGTGGAGCCAAAGAGATAGTAGACCTCATCTTCCGGAACAACAAAGGGGTCCCGGATTTGTATATCCGAAATATGCATTCCCCCTCCTTTTAACTTTTGAGGGTTTTAGCGCACATTTCATCAAAGAGGGCCCGGCTATCCTTAAGGGGTAAAAGCTGCACTGCCAAGTCATGAGAAAACACCCGGAAGGCCTTTTCCCTATCATCTTCAAAAACGGCTTCTATAATACCTTCCTGGGCCAAGACATGGGGCATAACCAGGGCACGAATGTCGGCAGGCAATCCCTGGCTGACAAGGGGCTGAATGTTATTCTGCGAGAATGAAGCATTGGTTTCCACCACCACCTGGGAGGGCAAATCGGGCATCTGGCCATAGTTTGGCGTATTCACGTTGGTCACCATATTACCCAATCCAAGGAGGGCTTTCAATATCTTGAGGCCCTCTTCACCCGATTCAACAGCGGCCATAGTCTGCGTACCATCACGATAAGCCTTTGCCATTTTGATGAGCTTTTCACGGTTCGCAATGCGCCAGGACACTGGCGTAAGGGTAAAACCCCAACTTTCCGCCTGGGTTGCATTTGCCATATACCAGGAATGGGGGCAGAATTCCGCTAAATGCCGATCCCCGGCGGCGGCAATTAAGCCGTAACGGCGGAACAAGTCCATTTTAACGCGCTCGACAGAGGAAAATAGCCTGAGCCGCACCGTTTCGTCGGGATCAATCGCACCGGAACCACCAGCCGCAAAAGTAGTGGCAGCCTTGGCGCCTTTAAAGCCCGATTCAGCATATTTATCCACAAATTTTTTGTAATAAGGGAATATATCAATATTTTTCCATGAGGCTTTATCAATCCAGGTAAAATGATTGATGCCCAAAACACGGGTGGTAATGTCTTCGCGTTTAATGCTGCCTACAGGGGCCGCTCCAGCTTCTTCCAGTACCGCACCCAGGAGCTTTTGGGTGTTAAATACTTCGTGGCAACAGCCAAAGGCCTTAATCCCAGAAAACTCCCTGTAAAGCGTCCGGGTGCAGATAGTCATGGGATTGGTGTAATTAATGACCCAGGCATCGGGGGCGTATTTTTTTACTGAACGGGCAATCTCCCGGAACTGCGGTATGGTCCGCAGGGCGCGGATAATGCCCCCTACCCCGGCAGTATCGCCAACTGATTGGTAGATACCATACTTTTCACTTGCATGGACATCTACAGCCATTTCTTCAAAATCGCCGGGAAGGATCGAAACAAACACAAAGTCGCTCCCTGAAAGGGAATCTTCCAGGGAAGGATTGGCATGAAATTTCCACAACCCCCCATTGTGCTTCGCCATTAGGGCATTGCCGATTATCTCATTTGTCCTGGCATCTTCAGGTTTTATATCGTAAAGTTCAATGGTTCCGGCAATTTCTTTTTCAAATGCCAGATCTTGCATTAAGACCCAGGCCCAGTTGCGGGAACCTCCGCCAATATAACAAATTTTCAGGTGGTCGATATTCATACTGTCCTTTATAACTTATCCTGGTATTTTTTCCAAGTGAGCAATCCATAGCGTCAAAAAAACCGGCGCCGACCCTCATTTCTGGAACCGGCGCCGTAGTTGCTGCCCGGGCGTTAAGAGCTATCCTACGCCCGGACAATGTAACTTCGTAAACAAAATCTTTACATTAGGGTTTAGAAATAGTATCAACCCTAAGTTCCAGGTTGCCTCCAACGAAGGCTGCTGTTACAGTGTTGGCCTGCAAATTGATAATAGCGCCTTTCGTATCATCGTTGACGATAGTCGCTTCGCTCAGCTTGGAAGCCAATGCATCGGCGACACTGTCATAGAAACCCGGTGCCCGATTAAGCAAATATCCTGCTGCCGGCGATACAGTGATGGTTAGCCTGGGATTGGCAAATCCGCTTGTTACCGTACCAATTTCAGCAAATTCACTCAAGGCGGTAATAACATCTCCCGTTATTGTAGTACCGAAATACGGGCTAATTGACATGTATATATCACCGCTTGCAGCACCGCCTATAGCGTTTTCAAGAACCGATGTTCCAAGAAGACGTCCAAGAGGAATGGTAACAACAAGATCCATACCAGTAGGCATTGAAACAACCGAAGTACCAATTATCGTATAATTTTCATCAATAGCATTTATTACAGTCGCACCAATTTTACTGTCTACGGTAGTACCAACTGCGCTATAGATACCTGGCGTCGGATTGAACGAATACCCTCCAGCAGGCACAATAGTAATTACTATCGAATGATCACCGTATGCGGTAGTAACGATTTCTGTTGCATTGGCAATACCAGCCAGGAGGTCTATAACATCACCAGTAACACTGGCTGCATTTACAACCTCCGCTCCGGAAGCGGCGCTGCCCAATGCGGCTATAATAGTATTGGCATCGACATAACTTTGCCTTAATTGTACGGTAAATACGAGCTTCCCACCGGCAACTTCAATAATTATCGGGGTCATAACCGTTTGATAAGTACTGTCGACCTGATTAACAACAGCCGTACCCAACTTACTGGTTACTTCGGTATTGACAGTGGCATAGGCACTTACAACCGATGAACCCGAAGTAACCAAATTAGGATTAAATATATAACCGGCCTCAGGTTCCACAGAGATAGTGAATGAGTGCCTGGTAGAATTATACACAGCAGAAACACCTGCTGTTGCACCAGAAATATTTGACAAACCAACTATAATTCCACTGGTAACACTGGTTGCATCTGCAATGGTTGCCCCGCTAGCATTTCCAACACTGTTTAATGCAGTAACAATAAGATGGGGCTGGACGTAATTTATCAGCGAAACAGTAAAGACAAGGTTACCACCCGAAACCGCATAGCTTATATCCGTAAAAACTACATAGGCAGGATCAGTACCGTTCGTGATGAATGTAGTCCCAGCGGTAAATTTCGTCCTTAAAGCAGTAACTACTGTATTGTAGAAACCTTCTGTTGTACTAAAGAAGACCCCAACCGCAGGTGTTACCGTTATGTTAACCGAATGGCTGGCGGAATTGTATGTTGCATCTGCCGCTTTTGTCGAATTTGCAATAGCCCCCAAAGCATTAATAACAGCACTTGTTACAACACCGCCATCGCTAATACCAAGGCTGCCATTAACATCAGCAGGCGAAATTGCGCCTGAAACGGCCGCCGCTGTTATCGGCGCCTGTGCGAGTTTGATGGACACAATTACATTGGAACCGTTAACAACACCTGATATTGAGTCCTCAACAGTATAGCCTGCATCTATATCATTGGTTATGGTTAACGCGGCGGCTATTGCAGACGCAATACCCTCAGCACCACCCTTAGATACACCTGCGGCAGAAACTGTTATCGCCAGTGTTTTGGAAGCAGTAGTATATACCGCAGCATAGCCAAAGACTTCTGTCAGCGAAGCATCAATAGTCAAGGCGGTTGGAGAGACAATCGCTACTTTTGCAGCGTCCGCAACAGCATCTTTTGCAAGGGTGATCTTTACAACAAGCCTCCCTGCATCAGGAAATTCGGTTATCGTGGCAGTAACAGTGTCAAAATAGGCATAGCCATCGGTGGTAGTATCAGCATGATTGCTTGCAAATGAACCGCTAAGCTTGCTTTGAATTGCTACCGCGATTTTATCCCCTTCATCTTGTGTAAAAGTCACTGGATCGAAGGTTGTAGGATTATTACCAGCCAATGTATAGGTAATATATGGCGGTACCAGGGTTTCCCCATCCCCAGTCTTGGCTACATAGGCTAAGACTTGGGTAATATTGATTCCTTGAACCAATGTATTGGCGCCTGCAACACTGGTAAGCCGGGGAGCGGTAAAGGTACTGGTCCTTCCAATAGTAATGGGGGCGCTGTTAAAATGACTTAGTAAAGCGGCAGTAACTGCCGTCGGGTCACTGGTAGTGCCATTATCATCACTGGAGGAACTGCATCCTGCCACAAATAAAGCCAATGCCACCAAAATGCCGGCAAAGGCTAATACTTTTACAAATTTCTTCATTAGTTTTCTCCTCATAAAAGATAAATCCGACTCCCCTAAAGGAATCGGACGCCAATAACCTACAGCAAATTAGTGCAAATAGAACTCGCGGGGTTGCAGCATAGCGCCGACGTAGACTACCAGACGCTGGTGTTTCCCTGCGCCTGCTTTATAGTAATACAATTCAAAACCTTTCCGGTTGGTTGTATCAGTAAGAACCCAAACTGCCGGTTCAACCTTGTCTCCGGACAAGTCGCTGGCGGTTTCATAGCTATGAGTGCCTGCCAGGCCGGCGGGTTTTATCTGGCCCCAATACCTTCCGGTTAAGGTAACTGAATTACCCGACTCAAACAGAATTTCGGACTCGGGCAGTATATCATCGACCCACCTGGTCCCCGCAAAGGAAGCAACCGGGTTGTCATTATAACTTAATCCACTATCGCCGCCGTCCGAGGAGTCACTACAGGCCGTAAATCCAACAATTACGAAGGCGGCCAACATAACACCCAGGATCAAAAATAATTTATTTGACTTCATTTTAAGCTCCTCTTATTTAGGGTAATAAGGTCCAGCCCAGGACCAGGGCATCATCACTTTAATGCCGCCATAATGCCGATTATAGGAATTGGAACCACCGGGAACCAATACGTCAGTATAGAACGGGTCGGTATTCAAGTGAGACGCAAAGCTTACATTCATGGGCTTGTCATAGAAATACCAGGCCATATACTGGGCTTCACGTTCCGGTTGTATAGGATCAGTTCCATGCCCTCCGGTTGCCCGGTAGTTGAACTTAATCAGGTCTTCCGCGGATGCGGTTCTTCCTGCGGGGGTTATATTTCCAACAATGTCAGGTCCAACTTTCCCAGTAACGCCCAAGTCGATAAGGCGGCGGTACACGATACGGGCTGCCTGCATACTGATAGCATCCCCTTCGGAGCCATCGTTGTAGTCATTAAAAGTATTCCGCTCGATAATCGCCCTGGGATACAAAGACGCCACCAATTCATGATTGTCAAAAGGCAGCCGATCGGCATAACCATGGGAAATATCACCATTGATATCTATACCGCGAAGAGGCACATACCACTTATAGTGATACAGGAAACGGCGGAACACTTCATTGGCACGGCCGGGATTGTGAAGGACATTGTCCCCTATCAGCTCGGCGCCGCCAGAAGGATAACCGCTCAAGCTTCCCCAACTGTACTCATTGCCTGCCGCATTATATCGCCATGCCTGGGGCCCGGTAGCACCTGCTGCTCCCGGAATAGCAAGATTGATACGATCATCAAAGACAGCAGCCACAAAGGCGTATTTACCATTAATTGAAAAACCGTCGGTCACCAGCTTCTTATAATCGATAACATCCTTCATCTTCTTACCGATGGGTACTGTGGTACCAACGACTATACGCGCCTTTGCATCGCCTGCAAGTTCGGTTCTTTCTTCATAGACACCATTGCCTACGATCCGCTGGACACGATTAAAAATGACCGGATTACCACCTGCAGCAGGAGGCACCGCGCCGGTATCCAGGAAGAGCATCTGAATTCCGCCTGTCCCCAACTGGTCCGTAGGAGTTTCTGGCCTGTTCAATTGTCCAACAGTCCACCAGGTAACACCATCGGTGGACAAACGATCGCCCAAACGATAATTATCACTGGCAACAATATTGGAAATGGTTATATCCCTTTCCACGAGATCTATTTCTGCCGCGTCGTACAGGGCATCGACTGCACGGGAAGCGCCCCATGCCGCAGCCATCTCATTGCTAATCTCATAACGCTGGCCCCTTTCATAAGGAAAGAAAGAACGGAAGGTGCCCCCACGGGGACCCCATGCCCCAGCATTGCCACGAGCATCAGTTGTAACCGCAGTCGAAACCTGGACAATTGCAATACCCCGCTGCAAATACGACGCCGTACTTCCGGCAAAGGATACCACTACCGGCACAGCACCGGTAACGCCATTGGCTTGTTTTTGGGCTTCGGAAGGGAAAGAGAAGGTATACGCATTTGTCCTGGTTCCAGGCAGTGCTGTCACCCCTGAAATCGTTGTATCGGATGTTCCATCCCAACTTGCATGTTCGGTACCAGTATAAGTATAAGAAGCGGTAAGGCTATAAGCACCGGGTCTATTCTCAACCTTGCTGGGAAGTCCACCAACTATCCACCAACCAGGATGCTCCCAGTGGGCGGGTACGCTCGGGGTAGACTGAATTATTACCGAGTGGGATGCGGGTTCATCCGGAATCGGTCCGTATTCGTAGAGGGCAGCCAGGGCTTTAATTTCCCGTGCCCGCAGTTTCCAATCATTTGAATTGCTTACTAATGTTCCCTTCCTGTCGGTTAATCCGGGAATGGTTTCATTAGGAGTGATAGCACCATTAGTCTTAAACTTTAACGGATCAGAGAGCGTGTTTAGGCGATCCACTTCTTCGCCCTGAGCAGTTACGCCAAGAAGATCATCAGCCCATACCAAACTTACTATGGCAGCCTCAATCTGCTGCCCTGCCGCAATAACCTCTGCCTGAGGTACTGACGGTTCTACATGAGGACGACCCCAAGTGTCAAATTTAGTCAGGAGATCCTTTCCCTTAGCGATAGAGGTCTGCAAAGCAACCCAGGTGGCAGGAGTCCATGAATTTTCTACTGAATCGGGAAGATTGATCAGATATTCAGAACCCAAAGGAGGCCACCAGGCATCCCCCTTTGCCCAGCGGATGGGATTAGTAAGCATCCAGTCGCTAAACGCAAAGTCGTCGTTATTGGCAGCAGTATGACCGGTTAGCACGACAGTGCCCCAGTCTAGAGTTCCTTCCCTGTTATTAAAACGATACCCGTTGATCTCATGGCTCCAGAAAGTGACCGCCGTACGATTCTGGTTATTGCTGGGAGAATCCTGGATAAACACATCAAACCCAAAGTCCATGCCGTTCTTGGGATCAACACCGGCCCAAATCTCGATGGCCAGCCACGCGGTGTAGCCGTGAGCGTTTTCATAGGCGCCCCAATCTTTTATACGATCGGTAAATTCACGGGCTTCGGGTTGGCCAAAGGGATCGGCCCACGTCTCATCGCCGTTGCCAGTATCAGTGCCGGCATCATTCATCCGTCCACTGGCCAGTTTTCCACTGCGGCTGACTTTAACGAAGCCGTCGTCCAGGGACCACTTGTCGTATTTATCGTCCATAAAGTCAATGTTAAACCCAACCGCATCAAATTGGTTCCAAACACCCTGCCCCGGACTTGCCAGACGATTAAGATTTCCATCAAGAGCCGACGAATTGGAAGGCGTACTATCTGTAACATCCACAGCAAGATATAAGGTATACCCATCCCATACAGATTGCAAAACCCCTGCCGTGCTATAACCAACAGGCGCTGCCGTGCCGGAAGTACTCATAAAATGATTAATCGCCGCTGTTGGCGCATCATTCCATGCGGCGGGGTTTAGTGTACCGCTGGTAATTACCGGTACAGTACTGGGAACAAATTTCGACAATAGCACCTGATAATTGTAAGGCGAATACGGCAATATATACGTATTCCCGAATCCATCCGAAACTGAACGGAGCAGGGATTTATCCCCGCTTGGCCCTGAACCGGAACTCAATACGTTTTGACATGCAATGAGCGACACCAAAAGTACTGCCAATAACCCACATAAAAATCGTTTTTTCATGTCCTGCACTCCTCAAAAATATACTTTTTACCCATCAAAGATGGATTTCCAAGAATCCCTGAAACCCCTCCCATTAAAAGCTCCAAATAAATTCCAACGCGATCTGATGCTTCAGCAACGAATCAACCCGGGTGTAATTGTCTTTATCGACCGGGGTATCGGACAGCCGCAAATCGGAAAACATGGGATCGTCCCCCAGGTTGTCGTACCCAATAAAAGTAGCTTTATACCAGGCTTTTAAAGCAAGGCCATTCGAAAAATTATAGGCAAGATTTGGTTTTACATAGATATCGTATTTTTCATTCACAAACCTCCGGTCCTTGTTATTGGCGGCTCCGTTATTGCTGCTTTGAGGAGCAAGAGCTCCATTTACCAGATGCCCAAACCCGTACCCGCCTTCCAAGCCGGCGGTGAATTCATTGGTTACACGGTAGTTTACAAAAGGTTTAAACTGCACCCAGGGGCTAAGCTCGATGGGATAATCAACATGCTTAGGGATGTCGTATCCCCATATAATTTCCTGAGCCTTAATGCCGATAGTAAGTTTTTCAAAAAGGGTATACGAGGCTGTCTGCCGAAGATCTGCCTTGCCCCGGGCTGCCCAATTACCCAGGCCCTCAAAATTGCCTTCGATACTTACTGTCAATTCCGGCAGCATAGTAAAACCGGCTCCGAACATCAACCGCGTCTCGTCCTCGGCAGGGCTCC
Source organism: Leadbettera azotonutricia ZAS-9 (assembly GCF_000214355.1). Taxonomy (GTDB): domain Bacteria; phylum Spirochaetota; class Spirochaetia; order Treponematales; family Breznakiellaceae; genus Leadbettera; species Leadbettera azotonutricia. The sequence continues at coordinate 2,280,779 of NC_015577.1, forward strand.
ATACTTTGTCGCCGGGTGTAATGGTTTGCCCCATCCCTTCAAAAATATCCACCCCGTCTATATCGCTGTCAAGTTCCAACTGTAGACCGGTATAGAACCAAGGATGGGTATAGCGAAAGCCAAAAACGGTTTCACCAAGAACCCTTTTCATGGATACAGTCCTATATATAGGCTTCCCCTGATCGTCCCTTCCAGTATTCGGATTATCCCTTACCGGTATCCTGAGGAAAGCACCAATATTAAGGCTACCTATAGCCGATTCATCCAATTTAAAAAAACCGAGTGGTTTGACTTCTACCCGAATACCATTGCCGCCTATATCCCAATCTCCGTCCCCAAGGGTACCCCAGACATTGGCGGTAAGGTCGATAAACCCGCCTATAAATTTGAGGTTGTCATCGAATAAATTGACCCAACCATAGGCAAAACGGCCGATTACCGTATTATCAAGACCTTGAAGATCGTTATCTGCACGGAGACGAACCTTAAAACCAATATTACCCAATTCATAGGCTGCGGTTAAATCCATGCGCAGAGGGGAATCATTGTCAGATTCGTTCCACATTTTTACACGGCCATCGGGTCCAATGTAGCCGCTATTTATCTGCGTCCCGGCGCTAGTTTCTTTTATCGCATCATCGGAATCGAAAAACACCCCGCTGGCGACTTTACCGCTGAACAGGAGGGTTCCATCACCAATTTTTACTTCCTGGGCGGGTACCATACCCCCGCCGATGCTAATTATAAAAATGCAAACCATCAGAAAACTTCTTTTCATGGTAAACTCCTATTCCAAATCAAGATAGTTTACACCCATTTTTTGCCAGCTAGAATGGAGAATTCACTTTTGGTGATGGAATAAACAAGGATTTCTGATTATTTACAGAGGCTAGCCTAAATCAATCGTAGGGGAACAGTCCCGGTTCAACCATAGGAATTATTTCCAAAGCTCGTTCAGGTATTTCCAGAATAAAAACATCCGGCTTTTGGGCTAGCTGATCCAGGTAATCTATGTTCCTCTTTTCCGGCTGGGTCCAGACATATTCTGCTTTTGAAAAAATGGAAGAGGTAAAGGGTTCCAGATCCACAAAATAAGAATCTCGCACAATAAGCGCTGTAGGCAGGCTTGGGTTCTTATTTTCAGTGACTACTCCATATTTTCCCTTCTTGGAGGCATTACCAATCACATTGTTGAATTCATTTTCCGGTACATTCTCGCATATAATATATTTATAGTAACTGTCCCAGCCATTTTCGGGTTTTACATCTATCAGTTCCAGAAAACTGCCGAATTGTTTCATTCCCCACCATATCATGGTATAGTTATCTTCCCCAGGGTCCATGTAAGGGGTAAATTTAAAGGAAATCTCCGGGAGGTTTGGAAAATCGGCCCTCAATTTATCGAATAAGAGCTCGTAGGTGTAATAAACCCCCAGTTTATTCCAGTGAAGGCCGTTGTTATAATATAAGGGCTGGGTATGCTCCTCTTTTTTTGAAACGAGGTAATCCAGGGGAAAAATAGTTTTTCCCCGTAAATACTCAGGCATAGCGTCCAGCAGTTGGCCAGCCAGGGAAATACCCTTTGGCCGTGGGAAAGGATATTTTTCGGGATACACGGAACTGGTGGTTGGTACTATTAAAAATATAAAAACAATGTTATTTTTTTCGCAGACATCATTAACCAGGGTTAGGCTTTCCATGAACGCCTTCAGCTGTGCTTTGTTGAATAAATTTGATTTTTTAAAGTTTGCAAACTCATCGCCCAGGGATTTGTCAATATAAAACAGCCACTTGTCCTTTCCGACAAGTATTTTTCTGTCGTGGCTTTTATGAAGCACAAAAAAATTAACATGGTTCATAAAGGATATGAGGCGGTTCTTAAATGCAAAGCGATCGGTTATATAGGCGTCTATCTGTTGAGGCAGCCTTGCCAGGCGTTTTTTATCCAGCTTGCTATTTACAAAGACTTTGGGCGGACTCGCGAGCGGCCGTCGTTCCAGCAGTGATATGGTAGTCTCTCTGTCCAGCAAAACAAGAGGAATGGCAATACCTGCCAAAAACAAAAAGACAAAACCAGCCTTCAAAATTTTCACATCATCTCCATTAAAAACGGAAGTATATAAACGGATTATATGCATCCGTAGCAAGGGTGCCAAAAGACCAAACAAACAGGATAATCAAAACAATGTACTTCAAAGAAACCGTTAATGTATTCGTCTGAATCTTTAATTTTCTCCACCAAGGGAATGAAAAAATAATGCCGAGGCCCAATAAAATATAGAACCTTGTATCAGCTAAGAATAAAATATCCACCGGGACAGGGATATTTTTTGCAAAATCAATAAAAGCTGCATAAAATAAAAAACCGTTTTTAAAGTCCAGCCTGAAGAACATAAATAGGCTTATCATAACGGCAAGGCAATAAACATGGGCTAAAATAGATTTTACGATCTCTAGCCCTGGACCTTTATTGTTAAAAAGAGGGGTTATCTTTTTTTTAAGGGATCGTTCCACAATCAATAGAATACCGTTGCAAAAACCAAAAAAAACAAAATTAAGTGCCGCGCCATGCCACAAGCCGACCAGGGTAAACACAATGAGCACATTAACCACCTGCCTGACTTGGCCCTTCCAGCTGCCGCCCAGGGGTATATAAAGATAATCCCTGAACCAGGTTGAAAGGCTAATATGCCACCGCTTCCAGAATTCACTTACCGACCTAGTGACAAGAGGATAGTCAAAATTTTCCATTATCCTAAAACCAAACATTCTTCCCAGCCCAATGGCCATATCTGAATAACCGGAAAAATCGTAGTAAACCTGTAAAGCACCAGATACTATTGCCAACAAAAGATAGACAGAGGGGACATTATTATAGGGAAGCAGTAAAATTCCATCCAACATTTCGGCCATGGTGTTTGCGATCAAAACTTTTTTTGCCAGCCCCACAATAAACCGCTCAACCCCCCTGGCAAACAAGTCAAGGCTGTGCTTCCGTTCCCTGATCTGTTCATTTATATCGTGATACCGAACAATCGGGCCTGCAATTAACTGAGGGAAAAATGAGATGAACAATCCAAGATTAAGGATGTTCTTTTGTACCAGGCCGGGCTTCCGGTATACATCTATAAGATACGAAAGGGACTGGAAAGTATAAAACGATATACCCAAAGGCAATGCGACTTTGAAAACTTTGACTTGTAAATTTGATATATGAAAGGCTTTGAAAATTCCGTTCAGAATCTCTCCGCCGAACCCCAGATATTTAAAATAAAACAGAAGCAATAAATTCAGGCCTACTCCAAGGGCAAGGAATAATTTTCTTTTTAGAACAGAAAATGAGGAATTGCCTATCAATATGCCGATTCTGTGGTTCAAAAGGATGGAAACGAGCATTATCAAGACAAATTTCGGCTCTCCCCAGGCATAAAACAGCAAGCTCGCAAGAAGCAAAATGACATTTTTTACTTTGAAAAAAGGACAGCAATAATATAAAAAAAGCACGATCGGCAGAAAGAAAACAATAAAGATTATAGAACTAAACAACATTATATATCGATACCTTTTTCTTCTAATTCCTTTAAACCGGATTCGACGAGCTTAAATGTCTGTACTTTCCCGTTTGCGGAAAGTGGAAACGAATTTAAAAAGAAACTATATTTGGGGGTTTTAAAAAAACTGATTTTGTCTTTGCAAAATTCTATAATATCCTTTTCTCCGATCAATTCCCCCTGGTTTAAAATAACAAAGGCCGCAACTTCTTCGCCGTATTTTTTGGACGGGATACCTGCCACTTGCGCGTCTTTAATGCCAGGCATACTGCGCAGAAGGACTTCTACTTCTTTTGGGTATATATTTTCACCACCCCGGATGATCAACTCTTTTATACGGCCATCAATTGCCAAGCAGCCATTGGAAAGGAGATGGCCCAGGTCACCGGTATGAAACCAGCCGTCTTTATCAATGGCTTCTCTGGTAGCTTCCTCCATTTTGTAATAACCTTTCATAACATTATGCCCCCTGGTCCAAATCTCCCCTGGTACATTCACAGGGCATTCAATATGATTAGGGTCGCGGATACTGACCTCTACTCCAAAAAGGGGTAGGCCAACAGTGGAGAGCCTTGGGTCTGCTGGATCCTCTGTGATAATCGTAGTAATAAATGGGGATGTTTCAGTAAGCCCATAAGCAAGAAATATCCCTTTCATGCGAAACTTATTTATAATATTTCTCATGAGGTCTGGAGGGCATACAGCGCCACCTATACAGCCATAATTCACGCTTTCCATATTGAAATCATTAAACCGGGGATGGCTTAGCATTGCCATATACAAGCTCGGCACTGCAAATATCCAGGTACAGGCTTCATTTTGAATAACTTCAAGACATCTAGTGATATCGAAATTTTCCAATACAACAATTTTAAAACCGTATATCAGGGGGAATACAATACCACCGGCAAGAGATGTAATATAAAAAAAAGGCAGAGGATTTAAAATAATAGTGTTTTCATCAATCATTCCCAGTTTGTTTGGGGAATAAACTGTGTGATAGCAATTGAGTACTACATTCTTATGGGTGAGCATTGCTCCTTTTGGTATACCGGTAGTGCCCGAGGTATACATAATGCATAATACATCATTATTGCTAACCTTGGATTCTGCCTTGCTTAATTCCGTACTGTCAATTTTGCTTCCCGATAGTATTAAATCTTCCAGGACATACATACCCTGGTGCGTTATATTATCAATATTGGCAACCATTCTTAAAGAAGGAAAGGCCGCCGATTTAAGGTTCCCGGCGGAACTGGTTTTCAATTCCGGAATTAACTGATAAAGAATTTCCGCAAAATCCGAATCCCTGAACCGATCAACAATAAAAAGGCCATTTATATCAGCCTGGGCAAGAATAAAACCAAGTTCTTTATGTTTACAATTTGCATTTATTGGAACCGCCATAATACCCACCCGTGCCGCAGCATAAAATACCGGCGCCCATTCCGGGACATTGTACGCCCAGATACCTATATGATCACCTTTCTTAAACCCGCTGGCAAGAAACCACCTTGCTAAATCGTCTGCCTTTTTATCAATATCGCCAAAGGTATACCGTATATTCCTATTTGAGAAAACAAGGAATTCACTATTGCCGCGTTTTGCCGCTTGCTTCCTGAGTGCTTCGCCAAGGGTATAGTCAAGAACTTCTTTCATAAAACCGCCTTAACTTAAATGCTTAACAGCAAATGGATGGATGGTCATTCTAAGTTCAGTAATAAAATCTGTCAATATACAGTTGTACCCGCTGCCGGGATTAGCTGGCTTAATGCTCATTTATAGACAGATTTTTTCCAGCTGGAAGGCGGAATGCCAGTTTTTTGCTTGAACTGACGTGAAAAATAATACTGGTCATTAAAGCCCAGCTGGAATGCGGTTTCTTTGACGGTAAGATCGGTTTGTTCAAGCAAACGGCATGCCCTGTTGATTTTTATCTGAATATAATACTGGTAGGGCGTTATGGAGCTATATGCTTTAAAGACATCGTTTAAATGCGAAGCGCTTATATTGATTTTTTGGGCGATGCTTGGGATGTCTATTTCTTTGTAGATATTTGCTTCCATCAATTCTTTTGCTTTTTCTACGATTAGCTGCTGTTTTGAATATTCCGGATGCACTTTCCTGCGTTCGCCCGTAAGAAGATCGGCAAGAAGCAAAAATATTCTGGAACAGGCTTTTATTTGAAAGAGCGGCTGCTGTGAACACACCTCATCAAAAATCCTGGTAAAAATCGAGACTATATAATCGTGCAGGCCTATTTCAAAAAAAATTTGCTCCTGGGAAAGGATACCTTCAGTTACCAGGCCGTCAAAAAAACTGCCGGTAAACCCAACCCAATATTCATGCCAGCCGGTTTCGTACAAGGGTTTGTAATGATGCTTCATGCCGGGCAGGATGAGCAGCATGGAACCGGTGCTTACCGTATAGGTTTTGTCCCCGGTATTGAAGATGCCGGCTCCGTCGCTGATATATACCAATTGAAATTCCGGCAGGATGCGCCCTTCAGCTACTTCACGGAATGCTGCGGGATGCGCATTTTTATTGAGCGGATATACCGTCCTGGACGGGGTTTCAATCTCCCCGACAGTGGTACACAACATACCCAATTTTTCATCTTCTTCGCTGTAAGGTATGTAGCGTAAAAAAAAATTGTAATTTCCATTGACAGTCTTCAATATTTATGTAGTATAGGAGCGTTTATTATCTCTGTACATGGATAATTCAATTTGGAGATGGATTAAACACGGATTTTTTAGATTTTACTATGAATTATCCCTTTATAAAAGAGTATTTTGTAAACAAAACCTTTCCTTTTTTAACAAACAATGATATAATTCCAGGACTGGGGGTTGAGGTGAAGAAGCAGAACGACTGGCAGCTTTGGGTACTTCTACTGCCCGCGCTTTTATATTTCTTCGTGTTCTGCTATCTGCCGATGTACGGCATACAGATCGCCTTCCGGGATTATAAAGCGGTCTTTGGGATTTTGGGCAGCAAATGGGTAGGGCTAAAGAATTTTTCCGATTTTTTCAGTACTTACTATTTTGCGCGCCTTTTGGGTAATACCTTCCTGCTCAATATTTTCGGTCTCCTGTGGGGTTTCCCCATACCCATTATTCTTGCGATTTCTTTAAATCAGATTGAACATCCGCTATATAAAAAATTGGTCCAGACTTCAATCTACATTCCTCATTTCATTTCCACTGTGGTTATGGTTGGCATGCTATACCTCTTTTTATCCCCCTCAAACGGTATATTCAATAAATTCATTGGGATGGCCGGAGGTGCGCCAATTTATTTTATGGCTGAACCGGGCTGGTTCCGTACGCTATTCATAGGTTCAGATATCTGGCAACATGCCGGATGGAGCACGATCCTCTATATTGCAACCCTGACGGGCATCGATCCCGAACTATATGAGGCCGCCACGGTAGACGGCGCAACCAAAGGGCAAAAGATATGGCATATTGACATACCCCATCTTATGCCCATTGCGGTGATGATGCTTATATTAAGCTGCGGCAGCCTGCTGATATCCAACACCGACAAGGCGCTGCTGATGAAAACCGCTGCCAACAGCGCCAGGTCTGATATAATCGGCGTATATGTATATGAGATGGGCCTTGGAAAGGCACAGTTTTCGTACACGGCGGCTATAGGTTTGTTCACCAATGTGATTAATTTTATTACGATTATGATCGTCAATTCGGTGTCCAAAAAGCTCAACGAAACGAGTCTGTTCTAAGGGAGGGCTGATATGGCCGCAAGGGGCGTACAGGTCAATAAGGCCAATACTGATAAAGTTTTTGACCGTATAAATCTCATCTTTTGGGTTATCGTTCTTGTTGCGATTTTATATCCGCTCTGGCTCATCATTGTGGCGAGTGTATCCGAGCCGGATGCGGTCATGATGGGGAAAGCCCTTTTATGGCCTGTAGGATTTTCATGGACCGGCTATCAGGCAGTGTTTCAGCACAAGCAACTAATAAGCTCCTATGCCAATTCTATCTTTTATACTGTATCCGGTTCCGCGATAAGTGTGGCTGTCACCATGATGGCGGCCTATGCCCTCACCCGGAAGTTCAAGGGGAAGAAAGGGGTTAACCTTTATATCATTATTACCATGTTCTTTTCAGGCGGGCTTATCCCCCAGTTTTTGATGAACCGTACCCTCGGCCTTTACAATACAGTGCTCATCATGATTATCATAAACGGCGTTTCAGTCTGGAACCTGATGGTAGCACGGACGTATATTTCTTCTGCCGTGCCAAATGAACTGTATGAGGCAGCTGCAATAGACGGGGCGGATCATTTCATATATTTCTTCCGCATCGTGCTACCCCTTTCGGGTACTATTATCGCTGTGTTGGCCGTATACTATGGCGTTGCACGATGGAACGACTATTTCACTGCCCTGGTTTATATACGTGACCGGGCCAAGCTGCCTCTGCAAACCATACTGCGGGAGGTCATCGCCACCCTGACTACGAGCACATCGGATGCGGATTTTTTCAGCGCCTATGCTAACGATTCCCATGCAATTTCTGAAGCTATACGCAGAGCCCAGGTGGCGAAATATTGCTGCATTGTGGTTTCTACAGTGCCGACTGTGGCGCTGTATATGCTTATGCAGAAGTACTTTGTCAAGGGTGTATTAATTGGTTCGCTCAAGGGCTGACCGTGATTTTTTTGAAGGAGAAAGAATGAAAGTACAGTACAAACAGGCGGCAGCGGCAGGAATCATGCTACTGCTTGCAGCCCTCGGCGGGTGCAAAAAGAACGAGGCGTCGGCTTCAGGATCTGGACAGATTAATCTTCGTGTTTTCCAGTACGAAGTGGAAAATCAGCAAATGGACTTCCCGAATCTCTGGTTCTTTCAGGAACTTGAAAAAAAGACGGGGGTTCATATTGAGTGGGAGCCGGTCAAAGATGGCGACTGGACCACGCGGCTTAATCTTATGTTCGCTTCGATGGATTTGCCGGATATCATACGCACCGGGGATGTGGATATTGAGGAATATGGCGTTACCCAGGGCTTGCTGGTGGCTCTTAACGATTATCTTGAACCGAATATGCCTAACTATTACAGCCGGTTGTTTATGAACGAGGCCAATAAGGCAATGCCCGCTTCCGATGGCAAGATGTACTGGATTGGGGGCCTTATCGCTCAAAATATAAACCATGACGGAAGCCATTACATAAACAAAGCATGGCTGGACAAGCTTGGCCTTGCGGTCCCAAAGACCATTGACGAGCTGACCGATGTCCTCAAGGCATTCCGCGACAGGGACCCGAACGGCAACGGATTAAAAGATGAAATCCCTTTCTCTGCAGGTGATCTGATTCATCAGACCCAGGGCCTTTACACCCATTTCGCAAATTTCGGCGTCCCCCTGCAGCGTTATGTGTACGCTGTCATCCAGGAAAACAGCAAGCTTGTCTTCCCTGGCAACATGGATGGGTTCCGGCCAGCCCTCGAATGGCTTGCCATGTGTTACCGCGAGGGCCTTTTGGACATGGAGTCCATCACCCAGGATTCCAATGCCTGGGGTATCAAGATGAATGCTGGGCTGGTAGGGTACACAACTTATCTCAGGCTTATCAATACAGCCCTCAGCCCCGATATCGCGGCGCAGTACGAATCAATATTGCCCCCAGCAGGCAAGTACGGGGTATCAGTCCCGAGGCTGCTGGAGGTCCCGAATGTGGATGCCGTTTTGACGACCGCCAATAAACATATTCCTGAATCCTTAAAATGGCTGGATGCCCAGTTTGAAACCGAAACGATGATGATTGCATACAACGGCCCCATTCAGCCGGGTGGGCCAATAGATCCGACAATGAAAATAAACAATCAGGGGAAATATGAAATTCTCTATGTGCCTGAGAACAATTTATTGTATAAATATGTACCGGTTTATCACGCCATGTTCTTCGCCCCCGGGGATTATTATTTCAACATATTTGAAATGCCTCCCCACCGGGTAGAACGCTTCAATTCCAGCAAACAATATGCGGATGCGGGTGTGCTTGAGCCAGGTTCATTCACCATACTCAACAACCTTATCAAACCCAGTGCTGAAGATTCCCTTGAAATTACCCGGCTTTATAATGAAATTGATAAATTGATGCAGGAATCCATTGCAAATTTTATCAGAAGCGGTATAACTGATGCAGGCTGGCTGGAATTCTTGAATTCCGGTAAATCTATAGGTGTTGACAGATATGTCGCGCTTCTTCAAAAAGCGTACGATGCCTATCTGACAGCGAAGTAAAGCCATATGAAACAAATTCATGTAAGGCTGGATGATGCAGGTGGTATTCCAATGGCAAGGCCGATTTTGGAGTCTGTATATGCAAGCGATCTCGAATTCGAACCCGATGAGCGCCGCCAGCGCATTTTGCCTGATGGAACGGTAGAGCTTACGGTGACCCATGAACCTTATATGATACATGCCAAAATTTATTTGCCCTTATACGGCAATATTTGGATCATGGCTGATAATGAAGGCTTAGGGTATACAGGTGATTTTGTCGATTTTGTTTCAGAAGCTTGCCATACCTATATCCGAGAGGCGGAAAAACACGGAGAAAATATTACCCTTTCTCCCGAGGCACACAGCCACCTGGCTGCGGCAAAGGAGTTTACCCATCTTGCAGACCGGGGGAAGAGCACTGCCGAAAACCGGCTCTATGCCCTTTCCCATGCGGTTTACGCTGCAGAAGCAGCCCTGTTTGAAGCGTCGTGTCAAAGGGTATATGCGAACCCCAGGGACAATCTGCTCCTGGGCTGCAACTTTTTTAAATATACATCTTCTGATGCACGATACGCAAAATTTTTCGCCGATGCTTTTGATTTTGCCACCCTTCCCTTCTATCCGGGGCGGACAGTACCGGAAAAAGGCAAATATACCTACGAATATATTGATCTAGCCCTGGAATACCTGCAAAGCAAAAACATCAAACCCAAAGGGCATCCGATATGGTTCGGTCACGAGAGTGTGAACCCAAAATGGCTTTTCGGCCAACCTTTTGAAACCTTGCAGAAAAACGCCAGGGAAATCGCGTTGCATCATGTTAAGGCTTACAAGGGCAGGATCAAGGTCTGGGATGCCATGAACGAAGCCCATGACTGGGCTAATTGCTTTACACTTACTCAACCTCAGTTAGTCGAATTGACCCGTACCTGCTGTGACGCACTCCACGAAGTAGACAGTTCTGCCATTGCGGTAGTGAACGTGTGCCTGCCCTTTGCAGAATATGTTGCGGGACGTTATGTGTGTTACGGTTCCCTTCCGGAAAAGCTCCACTCACCTCTGACCTATTTCCGCGCGATTCTTGATGCAGGGGTGCAATTCGATGTAACCGGCATTCAGCTTTACTTCCCGGCCCGCGATATGGTTGCAGTAGATCGCATGCTTTCAGTTTTTGCTTCTCTTGGAAAGCCGGTGCATATTACTGAAATGGGGGTTAACGGCGACATACGCGGACATGCCTCCCAGAGCGGTTCATCCTGGACACAGCTTTCCATGTCCGAAGGAGTTTGGCATGGGGGATGGAATGAGCATACCCAGGCCGACTGGCTGGAGCAATTCTATACGATTGCGGCTGCCCGCCCTGAAATACAAGCCCTGACCTGGTGGGATTTTATCGAGCCATCGTTTTCAGGAAACGGCGCTTTTCTTTACGAAGATGAAAACCCCAGAGAAATGTACTTCAGGTTGTTGGCGCTTAAGGACAGAATCATTAAAAAGCGATATGGCACTGTTTAAAATTCCAATTCCCATATAATCCATCATTGTAAAATAATTTATTTTCCTGGTATTATATCATAGTATCGCAGAATGGAGGCAAAGCATGGGTAATTATCCAAAAACAATGAAGGCCCTGGTGGCGTATGGCAAAACCGACTACCGCTATGAGAGTGCATACCCGACGCCGGAGTGCGGGGATGATGATATCATCATCAAGGTTGAGGGTTGCGGGATTTGCGCGGGGGATGTGAAATGCCAGCATGGGGCGGCTATGTTCTGGGGGATGAAATTCAGCCCTCGTGGGTTAAGCCGCCTTTCATCCCGGGGCACGAATTTTTGGGCCATGTGGTCGAAATGGGCAGGAATGTCAAAGGCTATGAAATCGGGGACAGGCTTACGGCCGATCAGATTGTGCCCTGCGGGGAGTGTCGGTTCTGCAAAAGCGGAAGGTACTGGATGTGTCAGCCCCATGGCATGCACGGGTTCCATGCGGAATTTAACGGCGGTATGGCTGAATATGTGCGGTACACGAAAAACGCCATTGTCCACAAGGTGCCCAAGGATTTGCCCCTTGAGAAGGCCCTCCTGATTGAGCCCTATGGCTGTTCAAAGCATGCGGTGGACCGGGCCAATATCCAGTGTACCGATGTGGTCGTTATCTCCGGCGCGGGCACACTAGGGCTTGGCATGGTGACTTATGCGGCCCTCAAAAACGCGAAAGCCCTCGTTTCCCTTGATATGGCGGATGACCGCCTTGAAAAGGCAAAGGCCTTCGGAGCGACCCATGCATTCAACCCTTCCAAGGTCGATGTGAACGCGGAGATCATGAAAATGACAGACGGCTACGGCTGCGATATCTATATCGAAGCTACGGGCCATACTTCGAGCGTTATACAGGGGCTGGGCTTAATCAGAAAACTGGGCACCTTCGTGGAATTCAGCGTTTTCAGCGGCCCCACGAATGTGGACTGGTCAATAATCGGCGACAGGAAAGAGCTGGACATTCTCGGTTCCCATTTAAGCCCCTATTGCTTCCCCTATGTCATCGATGGCATCAGCAAGGGGGCTCTGAAGACCGACGGACTCATAAGGACTACCTTCAAACTTGAAGAATGGGAAAAGGCCTATGACTATGCATCGGGCAAATACGGCGATTTAAAGGTCGCGTTCATTCCATAAGCGAGCAATTAAAGGGAGAAAAACATGCAGCGTATTTTAAACGATCCGGACAATGTTGTTGACGAAATGCTCAAAGGCTTTGTCAAAGTGCATAGCGATATTGTTGCCCCCACGGATAACCCCAGGGTTATAAAACGGGCTGTGATCCCGGCAGGAAAGGTCGGGGTGGCAACCGGCGGCGGCAGCGGCCATAAACCTGCCTTTATCGGCTACATCGGGGAAAATCTCTGCGATGCGGCTGCTGTGGGCGAGATATGCACTTCCCCGACAGCAGCGGCCTTTCTCGATGCCTTTAAGGCTGCGGATCAGGGGAAGGGGGTTGCCTGTTTGTACGGCAACTATTCCGGCGACAATATGAATGTCAAAATGGCCATCAAGATGGCAAAGAAGGAAGGGCTTGAAGTCAAGACCGTGGTTGCCAATGACGATGTGGCTTCGGCCCCCAAAGACCAGGCAGAAAAACGCCGGGGCGTGGCCGGGGAGGTCCTGATGTGGAAAGCCGGGGGCGCCAAAGCTGCCGCCGGCGGGAGCCTTGACGAGGTGATTGCCGCCGCACAGAAGGCCATCGACCATACCCGGAGCGTCGGCATAGGCCTTACACCCTGTACCCTGCCGGCAGTAGGGCATCCCAATTTCGAGATCAAGCCCGGCACAATGGAAGTCGGCATAGGCCACCATGGCGAGCCGGGCATAGAGGTATGTCCTTTGGAATCCGCCGCCAAAATGGCAGAGCGTATGGTGAATGTGGTGCTGCCCGATTATCCCTTTGTTTCCGGAGATGAGGTGGTTGTACTGGTATCGGGCCTTGGGGCTACCCCGGTCATGGAACTCTATGTTCTCTATGACGAGATAGAAAAGCTCATCAGCGGGAAGGGGATCAAAATTCACCGTGCCTATGTGGGCAATTACTTTACTTCCCTGGAAATGATGGGCGCAACCCTGACTGTCATGAAGCTGGACGATGAACTCAAAAAGCTGGTAGACATGCCCTGTTACAGCATGGGCATCAAGCAAAACTAGGGGGATGTTTTGAGGGGCATAAAAAACTCGGATGGAAAACCAATACTCTTGAAGATGGTTGCTGCAATACAGAAGAACAAGGATTATCTTGGAGAAGTGGACGGCCTCATTGGGGACGGCGATCACGGCATGAACATGAACAAAGGATTCTCCATGTTCGCGGCGCAAATCGCGGATAAAGATATCGGTTTTGCCGATGGCCTTGACGAATTGGGGACCCTGCTGTTTTCCAAGATTGGCGGTTCCATGGGCCCCATCTACGGCGCTGTATTCACCGGCATGGCCGAAGCCGGGGAGGATCTTGAGGACATCGACGCCGTCGGCTTTGCAGCGATGATAGACGCAGGGTTGAATGGGCTGCGGGATATTGTCGAGGCCCAGGTGGGGGATAAAACCCTGATAGATACCCTGGCGCCTGCAAACGAAGCCCTGCAGCAGGCGGTCAAAGAAGGGAAAGATCTTGCAGAGGCGTTGAATGCGATGAAAGCCGCCGCAGAAAAAGGCAGGGATTCCACCAGGGATTTAGCTGCCAAGTTTGGGCGTTCCAGCCGTTTGGGCGAGAGATCCCGGGGCGTTTTGGATGCAGGGGCGGTCTCATGCTGCATCATTTTAGGTTCAATGGCTGATGGCATTCTGGAACAGGCAGGAGCATAATAATGAAGACAATAGCAATAGGCTGCGATAATGCGGCGGTGCCCATGAAGGCAATGCTGGTTAAATTTCTTGAATCCAAAGGGATACAGGTTGAAAACATGGGCTGCGACAGTGCCGATGATCCTGCCAATTACCCCAGTGTAGCCAAACGGGTCTGCGAAAGCATTATTGCCAGCGGGTACGAAAAGCGGGGCATACTGGTGTGCGGCACCGGCATTGGCATGTGCATGACTGCCAACAAATTCAAAGGCATCAGGGCGGCGGTTTGCCATGACAATTTTTCAGCAGAGCGATCCATACTCAGCAACAACGCGAATGTGCTTTGCATGGGCGAACGGGTGATAGGCCATGAGCTGGCGAAAAAAATAACCGGCGAATGGATAAGCCTGGAATTCAAGGATGGCCCCTCGACCCCAAAGGTGCAGGAGATAATCAATATCGAAGCAGCAAATATGAAATAGCCTCCTTTTTTTGGCAAAAGATAAAAATTTGCCTTTTTTCCTTGTTTTCTTTCTCCAAATTCTTTATAGTATCACTATAACTTATCTCTAAATGGAGGAGAAAAAATGAAGAAGACAATTTTAAGCATAAGCGCTATCGCGCTTATGGCAGCATTGGCATTGCCCTTGTTCGCCGCAGGCGGCAAGGACGCCGGAGCTTCCGGCAAGACAGTGCTCACCATGGGTTCATGGCGGACCGACGATGTGTCCCAAATGAACAAACTTTTGGCTGAATATCAAAAGATAAAGCCCAATGTGGAAATCCAGTTCCGTCCCACCAACCCCCCGGATTACAATGCCACCCTGCGTTTGCAGCTTGACGGCGGCACTGGGCCGGATCTGATGTATGCCCGTTCCTATGCCCCTGGGCAGGAACTCTTTAAGGCCGGCTATTTCGCGGACTGTACGGACATTCCCGGGGTAACCGCGAATTTTAGCGCTTCCAACCGGGCGCCCTGGCAGACACCCGACGGGAAAATGTTCGCTGTCCCTTTTGCTGCGGTATCCCATGCGGTGTACTACAATAAGACCATTTTCCAGAAGGAAGGACTCAAGATTCCCCAGACCTGGGAAGAGTTCCTCTCCCTCAACGCAACCCTGTTATCCAAGGGCTATACACCCTTGGCAAACGGCGTGGCGGACGAATGGGACATCCTGGAATGCTTCTACCTGGGCCTGGTCCCCAACTATATTGGCGGCGCTTCCGAGCGGATCCAGTATGAATCAGGGGCAAAGAAGCTGAACGACGCCAACTTTGTCGCCTCCTTCCAGGCTTTGGCTGATGTAGCCAAGTACCTGCCCAAGGGCTTTGAGTCGGTTACCTATAACGATTCACAGGTCCTTTTCAATACCCAACAGGCGATTATGTTCATGGACGGTTCCTGGACAGCCGGGGTCTATGCGGGCGCAAGCTTTGATTGGGGCCTCTTCGCCCTCCCCGCCCCCCAGGGCAAAAAAACTGCCATCACCTTCCATCCTGACATGGCAATTACCTATAATAAGGCAACCAAGCATCCCCAGGAATGCAAGGATTTCCTGGCATGGCTCGCCTCCAAAGAAGGGGCCACCACTGCCTCGGAGAACCTTCCCGTGGGCTACTTCCCCATGATCAGCTTCGCCATCCAATTGTCGGACCCCCATGCCAACGAATTCCTGGCCCTGAATAACGGCAAGGAAACTGATGCCCGCTTTGTGTGGCCCAAATTCCTGGATCTCTACGCCCCCATGAATCAAGCGGTCATTCAGGTACTCAAGGGGGAAATTACTCCCCGCCAGGCAGCGGACAAAATGGAAACTACCGCCGCCGCCCTTCGCTAAAGGAGCAGATATGGCTTTAGAACACCGGATCGGATTAAACAGGAAGGGATCAAAAATCCCAACTGGGGCAACATGGATTCCCTATCTTGTTCCGGCCCTGGTGTTCTATATTCTGTTCATGGCCTGGCCTTTGTTGGATTCCCTGCGGCTCAGCCTCTATACAGGCTCCGCAGGGAACGGCCGCAGTTTCGTTGGTTTTGAAAATTTCAAGCGCCTTTTTACAGTGGAGCAATTTTCCGAGCGATACTGGGGGGCTTTTGGCCATACCTTTTATTTCTTTTTTATTCACCTCTTGGTGCAGAACTGCCTGGGGATACTCTTTGCGACCCTGCTCACAAATAAAACCATGCAAGGCCGGGTATTTTACCAGACCGTGATTTTCATTCCGGTTACTATGGCCGTGCTCGTCACCGGCTATCTCTGGAAGCTCCTGCTCAATCCCGTATGGAGCGGCCCGTTCATGAAAAGCCTTGGCCTGGACTTCCTGGTCCGCCCCTGGCTGGGCGACCGGGCCACTGCCCTGACCAGCATATCCCTGGTGTCTTGCTGGCAATGGATGGGCATCCCTACCATGATGTTCGTGGCAGCTCTGCGGAATATCAGCAACGATCTGCTGGAAGCGGCCAATATTGAAGGCGCCAATCCAAGGCAGGTTTTCTGGCGCATCAAGCTGCCCCTGATCAAACCGGTAGTCGGGATGATCGCCATACTCACCTTCGTGAATAATTTTAATGCCTTTGACGTGGTCTTCGCCATGGAAACTGCAAATGGCGCGCCTAATTATTCCACAGACCTCATAGGTACCCTCTTCTACAGGGTGGGCATTGCGGGCCAGCATCCTGTGGGCATTCCCGATTCGGGCCTTGGGGCTGCTATCGCAACCGTCACCTTTTTCGTGCTCTGCCTTGGGGTAATACCCACCCTGCGGGCAACCCAGGGGAGGGAGTAAGATGGCTCAAGGCTCAATCAAACGGCAAAACCGCAACATTGTTTCCCATATAATTCTGATCATCTATTCGTTGATAGTGATCTTCCCCCTTTGGGTGATGATAATCAATTCTTTTAAAGATCGGCTCTCTATTTACCAGAACCCCTTCATGCTCCCCAAAAAATGGAACATATCCAATTATGGCGATGTTTTGAGGGATGGGGATTTTCTGGTTTATTTCCGCAATAGTTTTGTAGTAGTAATACTGTCACTGGCCATTCTTTTGATTGTGGGCGCCCTGGCAAGCTATGCCCTGGCGAACTGGCGCGGCAAGTGGTCCCGGATCATTTACTTTTTCTGCATTGCCGGCATGATGCTGCCCATCAAGATCGCATCCATCAGGCTCCTTGAACTGGTCCGTATCCTGGGCCTTTTGAACACCATCTGGTCCCTCGTCCCCATATATGTCGCCATGGGAATCCCGATTGCCATTTTCATCCTCACCGAATTCATACGCCAGGTTCCCTGGGAACTAACCGAAGCAGGCATCATCGACGGCGCAAGCCGCTTCCAGGTTTTCTCCCGGATTATCTCTCCCCTGCTCCGCCCTGCCCTGGCAACAGTGGCAATCTACAACCTGGTCCCCTTTTGGAACGACCTCTGGTTCCCCCTGATCTTCATCAGCGACGATCAGGCAAAAACAGTCCTGCTGGGGGTTACCCGCCTCTTTGGCCAATACCAGACCGACTGGTCAAAGGTGTTGGCAGTCCTCACCCTTTCCGCCATCCCGGTAATTGCCCTCTATTTGGCGATGAGCAAACAGTTCATCCAGGGGCTTACTGCAGGCGCGGTCAAGGGATAGTCCTCAGACGATCTTAAGAAGAGAAATATACGGCAACGGCTTGAAACATCATGCACTTTGCCACCTCGGAGAATTGAACTCCAGACACGCAGATTTTCAGTCTGCTGCTCTACCAACTGAGCTAAGGTGGCGAAAAACTTACTCAACCAACAACCCTGTGACCACGAATAAATTACAACAAAAAACATCAAAATGTCAAGGGTTTTCCGTTATTTTGCCGTTATTTTTGCCGAGGGAAAGCTAAAAAAAAGTGCAGGTTAATACTGAAAAATTTGCATTTATGCGGTATAGTATAAGCAGATACTAACAACAGGAGCGCAAAATGCACAAGAAAGGAAAGATATTCATAATTGCGGTGTTTTTCACCCTATGTACCGCTCTTTCAACCTATTCACAAACCCAGTTGGCGGATTTGCAGAAGAGCGTGGAAGATTTTTCGGATTCTATGGCTAAATCCCTGCCCTTCAATTCAACATTGGGGCTCAACTGGTCGGATGCCTATATAGGCAAGCTTTTTCCCAGCCTCCCACCCCATTTTGGGGTAGGCGGATCTTTTGGGTTTACCACCCTGGACATGCCTTCCCTTGAAAAAGTCGCAGGGCTTTTAGGCTACGATATCCCTTTCGGCACGAGCAGCATGCTCTTCCCTGCCTATGCGGCGGAAGCCAGGATTGGGGGGTTTTTCCTTCCCTTTGATATCGGGGTTAAATTCGGCATGCTCCCGAAGGTGGGCCTATGGGGCAGCTCGACCAAAATGGACTATCTCCTGACAGGGGCTGAATTCCGCTATGCAGTGCTGGACGGAAAGAGCAAAAAATTGCTGCCCAATATTTCCGTAGGTTTGGGATTCGATTACCTTAGAGGCGGTATTTCCTCGGAAGTGGGAAGCGATACTACCATTGAATTTGGAGGACACGGGCTGGTTCTGGAAAAGCCGGAAGTCAGCCTGCTCTGGGATACCTTGAACCTCGATTTCAAAGTGCAAATTTCCAAAAATATCCTTATCGTCACCCCCTACCTGGGATTCGGCGCCAGCTATGCCTGGTCCAAGGCAGGCTATCAGGTGGATACTAAAGCATCCTATTATGATCATATTGATGATCTAAGTACTCTTCAGCCTATTGATAAGGGCGCGGTTAATGGCTTCCTTAATGCCAATGGCCTTGAGAGCATGGATTTCGACGGGGACACGATTTCTTCCATGATCAAAATCAAAGGGTTCAGCGCCAGGGTTTTCGGGGGTTTGTCTTTTGATCTTATGGTGCTCCATCTGGATTTTACAGGGATGTATAATTTCCTGGATTCCAACTGGGGCGCCAGCCTGGGGTTCAGGGTGCAGCTCTAAGGCTGTTTGCCAGGGCTGTCATTCAAGGGGTTTCCTCTCAAGGAGGGCCATTGCCAGTTCCGCCTCTGATATGCTGATCCCAAGCTTGGAAGCTATCAGGGGCGCCGAGAAGCCTGCTAGGGACAAATCCCGCACCTGCTCCCCGATGGGGCGGGGCTCAGCCTCTATCTGCTTCTCCGCCTGGGCAAAACGGGGTGGCTCGGCAGCGGGTAGCGGGATTGCCTCGGCTGCCGGGACAGTTTGAGGCGGCACAGGCAGATCTGAATCGGCCGCCTTCCCGTTCCTTTGCATTCTTAAGCCTAAAGCCTGGTAAGCCTTCCCGCTATTCTCGTGGCGATCCAGCTCGCGGGCATAGACTTTTAAGCGCCTGTCTGCATCGTCGAGCAGCGCCTGAAGGCTTTTTTCGCGGTCTTCCAGGAGGGTTATGTCCCGGTCAGTAATTTCATTTATCCGGAAGAGAATGCTGTCTACTTCATCCTGGATTTCGCCAAGAATAGAGTCGCGGCTGGTTCTGCGTTTGATGTAAAAATGGCAATAAAAAAAAGTGAAAACGCACAAAATGAGGCAGCAAATAGCTGCAAGGTAAGGCCACGGCATATTACCCGCTTATATCTATGTTGCGGCCCAGGCTGGGATCGCGGATAAGGCTGGGGTCGTCTTTTTTTTCTTCCTCTTCATCGGCCTCTTCAGGGGATTCTTTGCCGCCTTCGCCGGGGGTATAGTACTGGCGCTGTTTATCGCCGTCTTTGATTTTTTCAGCTTCTTCGCCCGTACCCTGGGCTTCGTTTACGGACTGTACCTGCTCCTCTGCCTTTTTCTGGCTATCAGCCTGCTGGAGGGCTTGCTGAATTTGGAGGCCCTCCCGCTGGTTGGCCTGGAGTTTCCCAACCTTGTCAACCTGGGTAAAAAGCGCCTGGAGATCAATTGGCTGTATAGCCATCGGGCGCCTTCTGTGACTCTTCGTCTGGTTCTTCGTACCTTGTAACCCGGACGAGATTGTCTTCGAGTATGAAAGTAACTGCGCGGTATTCGGTGCGGACATCGTTCATGGCATCCCGGATGAGTATCTTTACACCAGGGTAAACCTTGGAAGAAGCGGAAACCTTGCCCCTGACTTTTATATTGTTGAGGAATTCCTGGATCTTCGCCATATCCTCATTCACCTTCTGGAGATCCGTCGAAAGGAGGGATCTCTTGTCCATGAGCTCCCTCATATAGGCTTCTTTGTCTTCGGGCAGGGACTTCCTCTGGCGCTTTATGTTGATGAGGGTCTGGAGATTGCGCTGAATATCTTCAATCTGTTTCTCCATGTTCTCTTTGCTGACCGTGAGGGTTTCAAGCTGCACCTTGCTCTTGGGGTCTATGCCTACCTCGCAGACTGTTTCCGTGCCGCTCGTGGGGCTGCCCAGAATTTTGGCATTGATCTCCTCAGAAGCCCTGAGCCTCCCCCCGACAATGTGGGCGCGTTTGCCCTGGCAGATTATGCGTTTATAGGCATCCACCTGGGAATTGATGATGCCGTCAGAGACCACCACCATATTGCCTGATTCGACAATGGTGTTTTCGATGAACCGTGCCCATATAGAGCGGCCTGCTTTGACAATTCCCGTGTTTTTTCCGGTGATGCCCTGGTGGACTATGATATCCCCTTCTGCGTCCAGCTCGGCTTTTTCCACAGTGCCGTTGACTTCGATGTTGCCTGCGGCTTTGACGGAGAAGCCATCCTCCACGTTGCCGTTTATAATCACTGTCCCCAGGAAAATGATGTTTCCGGTTTTAAGGTTCACGTCCCCCTGAACCGTGTAGACAGGCTCCACATTAATCTTGCCGCCGACGATAATTACCTGGCCATTTATGTCCGCAATTATGGTGGCGCCGTCATCCCCCATATGCACGTTCTTGCCCAGGGGCAGAGGGTTGTCCTTGCCGTTTCTGGCGGGTATCACTTTTCCTGTTACCGTGCGGCCCACAGTCCCTGCCTCGGGGGGGATCTTCTTTGCCAGGGGCTGGTTCTCGACTACATTCTTGATGATGTTGAGATCTTTAAAGTCTATGCGGCCGTTGCTCCCTTCCCGTAGCTTAACCTTGGTCTGATCAGTTTCGAAGTTGTATTGGATATAGGAATCCCTGCCGTTCACCGGGCGGGCCCCTTCGGCTATCTGGACTTTCTCTTTATAAATGGGGCGGTCCGCAAAATCCCTGAGGTACTCCTCGCTGACCCCGAAGATCACCCGGTTATTCCTGAGAAAGCTCAAATAGGTTTCCATGGAAATATCGCAGCCTCCCATGCCAGGAGGCGTAACCGTGATAAAGGCTTTCATTTCGCCTTCTGCGATATCAACAGTAACCATGCTGTCGTTGATGGGCTTATGCTCAAAATCCCCTATGCGTATATATTCGCCTGCCGAGTCTTTGACGATTTTGGAAACCATATCTTCATCAAATTCGGTGACAGCGCGGCTCTGTATGATGCTTTCCGCATCCTGCACGCTGGCCTTTTTGCCCCTGCCCTTGGGCGGTATGGCTTTGAGGAAGACGCCGTCGGCGCTGAGGTGGATAAAGACATCCCCATCGAGGTCTTCAATTATGGGTGTTTCAAAATTATCAATGAGGCTGTCGTCGTCGTCATCTTCTTCAAGCTCTTTGGAGAGCAGGACCCGCTCATAGGCGCTGATAGTCCAGTCTTTTTTTCCGGTGCCCAAAATACCGGGGGAGCCTTTTTCTGTCACTTCGTATTCAAGACGTCTGACAGGAAGATCCAGGAGGGTTGCGGCCTCAGCCACCGCTGCCTCCAGGGTAGGGCCCGAGGCAGTTACCGTCCTGATTGTCCTATCCTGCTCCAACTGCCCCCTGACTATACCCTGAAGCCGGACAAAATCAACCATCCATCACCCCTGTTTAGACTATCCCTTTTCTGCTGTTCTTGAGCCTGGCCCTGAGGCGCATGATAGCCTTGGTATGGAGCTGGGATACCCGGGATTCGGTAACCCCAAGGACCAGGCCTATTTCTTTTAAAGTAAGATCCTCAAAATAGTAGAGGACCAGGATTTTCTTTTCGTTTTCAGGAAGCTCGCTGATGGCTTCGACGATGACCCGCTTGATTTCATCCCGTTCGGCAATCACTTCGGGGTTGAGGCTTGAGGGGGACTCTATGCTGTCCGCGATAGAGACTTTGTCGTTTTCGTCACCCGAATACCAAACCTCGTGAATAGAGATTATGGAAGCCCCCGATATCTTCATGGTGATATGCTGGAACTCTTCCTCGTTTATGCCCATCTCGCTCGCGACTTCCTGATCAGTGGCCGGCCGACCGAGTTTGCCTTCGAGGGTGCTTATGGCGTCTTCGACCTCGCGGGCCTGCTGGCGGACAGATCGGGGCACCCAGTCTGTGGACCGGAGCTCGTCAAATATGGCACCCCTGATGCGGACAACAGCGTAAGTCTTGAATTTTACATTTTTTTCAGGGTCGAATTTTTCTATGGCGTCCAGGAGCCCGAAGGTCCCAAAGCCTACAAGATCGTCAAATTCCACATTGGAGGGCATGCCGACAGCAACTTTTCCGGCAACATATTTTACCAGGGGGGCGTACTGCCTGATGAAGGTATCACGGATCTTGATATCCTTGGTCTTGCGGTACTGCTGCCAGAGTTCATCTTCTGCCTTTTGTTCCATGGAATAAACTTCCGTGTTACTCCCGGAGACCTTCCCCATATTAACCCTCTTTTTTCAAGATAGTCCGTATACCTGCAGCCAGATCCTTGGGGTTAAAATCACCCTCCATCTTTTGGCCTTTGCTGCTGGCAGACGGCTTTTTAGCCGGACTTGGGGTGGAATAATCAACCGTTTCCCCCCCGTCTTCCCCGGACTGGGGAAGGAAAGCCCCGGCAAGGCTGTCAAGATCAGGCAGCGCGTCCACCGGATCGCCAGTCCCGCTTGCAGACCCAAGCTCTGAGGCCCCAGGCCCCCGAAAAGCTTCCGATATACCGTTATCATTATAACTATTTTGCGCCTCTTGATCCAGACCCGGGAATTCCAGGGAGGCATTGTTCCTCTGCCGGGGGGCGGCGGGGAGATTTTTGGCCAAATCCGTGATATTGCCCAAATTATCTTCCGAATCGTCGGGCTGGGCATAGTTTGAAGGGATCGCAGGGGCTGACGGAACGGATGCCTGGCCGGGAAAACCTGCCTCCGAAATATCGACCCTTGAGCCGGGGTAATCCAAATCCTCGCCTGAATCATGGGAATCCAAGAGTTCCGGCAGGAAGCGGCTTACCAGCATATTGATCAGGGCCGAAATGATGAAAAAAAGAACAGCAAAAAGGAGGGGGCGCAGAAGGATGGCCGGAAAGGCGGCATGGCTAAAAACGCCCACCAGGAGGGAAATAAAAAATGCAGCCCCTGCCGCAATTGCCCCGGCTTTTACATCAAACACCTGCTATGCCCCTTTTTCTAAGCCTTGCCGAAAAGGCGTTTCAGCATGGAACCAAAGCCCCCGCTTTCCCTAAGCTCGCTCTTCTCCATGCGGCCCACAATATGCTGAATGCAAAGGGAAGCCTTGCACTTGGGGTCTATGATCATGAAGGGCTTCTGCCTCAGCACCGCCTGGGACACGGTGGCATCATCGTAAATATAGCCCAGATAATCCACCTTGAGGTTAAGGAACTGGCCTGCGATTGTGGTCATGCGATCGGATACCTTCTTGGCCTCTGCGGCGCTCTTCACCCGGTTCACCACAAGCTTAAGCCCCATGTTGAGGTTATCATACTCCGTGGCGATGATCTTGATGATGCCGTATGCGTCGGTGATGGCAGTCGGCTCAGGGGTGGTGATGATCACCGCATCGTCGGCGGCTGCAATAAAATCGAGCACATTGCTCGACACCCCCGCTGAAGTATCTATGATGATAATATCCGCATTGGAAAGGGTTTCGAGCTCCTCGATAAAATTCTGCCTCTCCTCCTCGGTAAGGTTGGCAATTTTAGAGAAGCCCGAAGCCCCTGCCACTATGGAAATACCGTAATTTGTTTCCACCATGATTTCCTTCATGGTCTTTTGCTTGCGTATCACATGGTACAGGTTGTACTTGGGGATCATGTTGAGCATGACATTCACGTTGGCAAGGCCCAGATCCGCATCCATGACCACTACCTTTTTCCCAAGCCGTGCATAAGCCAGCGCCATGTTGACCGAAACATTGGTCTTCCCCACCCCGCCTTTGCCGCTGGTAACGGTGATGATCCTGGTCTTGCCGTTCTTGGATTTGACAACAGGGGCAGGCCTTGCCTCAGCAACGCGTGCGGAAGCTTCTGCAGCGGAGGGTTCCGTTTTTGCTTCGCTGGTTTTCTGCCTCATTATTTCCCGCAGTTTTTCTGCCTGATCTTCCATTGTTATCTCCATTGCCTCATTTGATCGTTATCGTTATAAGGAAACTTTTGTTCAAGCTTTGTCCGGTTTACCCTGAAACCTTCGAGGTTGGCAAGAAGCTGTATCACCGATGCCCTGCGTATATCCGCAGGCACTTTTTGGCCATTGGTAATATACGAGACGGACTTCTGCTTTTCTGACAGTATCCCTATCACATTCCCTGACCTTATGGTCTCGTCCAATTTGGTGATAACCACGGAATGGTAATTGAAAGGCTCAAACTGCTGGAGTATTTCTTTTATGTCGCTCGATTTGGTGCCCGCGGATATAGCCAGGTGTATTTCCGCGCTGGAACCGCAGGCATTGAGGAGCTGCTTCATTTCGCCCAGCTTGACCATATCCCGGGGGCTTTTGCCGATGGTATCTATAAGTATGAGGTCGGTGCCATCCGAATGGAGGGCAATGGTTTTTTTTAGCTCGTCATGGTCTTCGACTGCATAGCAGGGGAATTCCAGGATTTTGCCATAAGCTTCCAGCTGCTGCTTTGCCCCTATCCTGAATGTGTCTATGGTGATAAGGGCAACCTGCTTGATACGTTTGCCATTGTTGTCGATGCCATAATTGGCCGCAAGTTTTGCAATGGTGGTGGTCTTTCCCACCCCTGTAGGCCCAACCAGTATGATGATGCGGGGGAGGCGATGGAATTTTTCTTCTTTATAAATCGTAATGCTTTCGCCTATCCATTCCAGGGCTTTGTCCTGGACCGCATCATAATCGTTCAGGGCATCAATGGAGAATTCCTTTTTTGCCCTGCCCAAAATCATGGCCCTATAGCTTGCGGAAAAATCATTCAACACTAAAACTTCTTCAAGCTGTTTTAAGGTGGGGTGTTCGTCCTGGGCTGACGGCAAAGCCTGGGCTTCCATCCTTTCCTTGATTCCCAATACTTCCTTCAGGACTTGCTGGATAGCAGGATCGCTGCGGCCCGCAGCTGCCAAAACTTTCTTTTTTTCTTCTTCAAAATCCAGGGGTTCTTTATATGAGGGAGTTTTTGCGGTGCTTTCCCTGGCCGGGGCTTTGCGGGGATAATCGGAAGGGGAATATTCCATGCTACCTATGGTAGCACTACCGTTAACAGTAGCAAAGCTGTTCATGGTTTTTACATACGCCGGCGGTATGGGGCCTGAAACCTCCACGCCTTCTTTGGGGAAAAGACCAAAAAGGCCGCCACGCAGGATGACTGTCTTCCGTAAAACAATATTGGCCCTGTCGCCGTATTTTTCCCAAACTTTTCTGCAAGCCTCGTCATAGGTTTCGGCCTGTTCAACAAAAAACTGCTGCATCCATCTCCCCCTTTTTGTTATTCCAGCCGGATTACGCCAATTGATTCAACCGTAAAGTCCTGTACGATTTCAGGAACCGAAATGACTGCTACCTCGGGCAGCTCCCTGTCCATGGCGGTCTTGACAAGATACCGGGCCGATTCTGAGCAAAGCACCACCGGCATATAGCCCTGCTTGCGCACCGCAGACACCGAGCGGGTTAACGCGCTTATCCATGCCTTGTGGAGGTTTGGCTCCAGGGCTGCAAAACTTTCTCCCGAATTGTTCTGCGCCCGGCTTTCCATAACTTTTTGCTCCAGCGCCGGATCAAGGGTAAGCACATGGAGGCGCCTGTCATCGTCAGAGTATTGGAGGCATATCTGGCTTCCCAGGGCCTGCCTGGATTTTTCAATAAGAAAACGCGTGTCCTTGGTAAGGTGGCAGAAATCCGCCAGGGCTTCCATAATTGAAACCATGTTGCGTATAGACACCTGCTCCTTCAAAAGGCCCTGCAGCACCTTCTGGACATCGCCAAGGACCAGCAAATTATCACTCCGCTGGTTGAGGGGCGACACTGCTTCGTCCACCACGGCGGAATAATCTTTCCTGAGCCCATCCAAAATAGCTTTGGTCGCCTGGCGGTCGAGAATCTCCGAGGCATGGCGTTTGATGATTTCTGTCAGGTGGGTAGCGATAATCGAAGGGGGATCGACCACCGTGTAGCCTGCCCGTTCAGCCTCGTCCCGCTTGTCTTCGCTTACCCAAAGGGCAGGAAGCCCAAAGGCGGGGTCTTTGGTTTTTTCGCCGGGCAATTCTTCTTTTACGGTTCCCGGATTTATGCAGAGATAGTATCCCATGCGTATGGAACCCTTCCCCACATCAACTCCGCGTATCTTGAAACAGTATTCTGATGAGCCCAAAAGCATATTGTCGATGATACGGATCTTGGGAATCATTATGCCGAGATCCAGGGCGGTCTGCCTCCGCACACCCTGCACCCTTTCGAGAAGTTCCGCGCCCTTGTCTTTATCAACCAGGGGTATGAGGCCGAAGCCAAGTTCCAGGGAAAAGGGATCCAGCGGCTCCAGGTGACTCGCTTCGGCGGGTTCCTCTTTGGCCTTCTTGATATCCGCTGTTTTGGCCATCATATCATCAAAATTGGCTTTTTTCTTCCTGGCCTGGCCCACGCGGAAAGAATAAAAGCCAAGAAGCGCAGCCATGGGGAACAGCACATATTTGGGGAAGCCGGGCAAAAGCCCTATGCCGAAAAGGGCTGTTCCGGCCCAGGCATAAATTCTGGCATTCTGGGAAAACTGGTGGGCAACCTGCTCTGTAAGATCCCCTGTGGCTGCTGCCCTCGAAACCACTATGCCCATGGCAACAGAAATAAGCAGGGCAGGTATTTGCGAAATGAGCCCGTCGCCGACTGCAAAGGAAACATAAGTCCCGGCGGTGGTCATAATGTTTTCGCCATTAAGGGTACCGCCTATTATGATGCCGCCGAGAATATTCACCACCGTGATAATTATCCCAACTATTACATTGCCGGAAATGAATTTGCTGGCGCCGTCCATGGAACCGTAAAAATCGGTTTCCCTCTGGAGGGATTCTTTGCGGGAGAGCATTTCCTTCTGATCGATATGGCCGGAATTGAATTCCGCATCTATTGCCATCTGCTTGCCCGGCATGCTGTCGAGGGTAAACCTGGCAGCCACTTCCGAAATGCGGGTGGCGCCTTTGGTAATGACCAGGGCCTGCACAATGATAATAACAATAAAAATGATGAACCCTGTTACAAGCCCTTTCATTTCGCCTGAACCGACTACAAATGTGGCAAAAGCCTTGATCATCCTGCCGTCAAAACGTGCGCCCTGGGTAAGGATAAGTTTTGTGGAGGCCACATTCAGGGCCAGGCTGAATACAGTCACCAATAAAAGGCTTACCGGAAAAAGCGTAAAGTCCGTGGGTTTCTTGATTGTGAGCACCGTAAACAGTATGACAAGGGATATGAGAAGATTGATGGACATGAGGGAATCCAGCATTACTGTTGGCAGAGGCACGATGAACATGCCGAGCACGCCTATTACGGCTGCAGGAATAAACATATCCCGCACATTTACAGTTCCATGTTTCTTTTGGCCGCTATCGGGCCTTACAACATCAGCCATTAGGCCTCCATTCTCTCAGCCCGTGGCTGATTTTTATCTTTGATGAAGAACGCCCTCAGAAGCAGGGCTGTGACCTGCCAGTATTTGACAGGAATAATATCGCCCACTTCGGTTTCAGCGTAGAGGGCCCTGGTCAAGGGAGGATGGCGGGCTATGGGAACCCCGTTTGCCTTGGCTATTTCCCTGATGCGCATAGCCAAATCGTCCTCCCCTTTGGCAATAACCTTGGGGCCTTTCATCTCGAGGTTGTATTCCAGGGCTACCGAATAATGGGTAGGGTTCGTGATCACCACGTCTGCCTGTGGAACCTTGTTCAGCATGTCCCTGGTGAGAAGATCCCGGTAACGGGCCCTGAGCCTTGAACGGATTAAGGGATCTCCCTCATCCTGTTTCAATTCTTCCTTGGCCTGTTCCTTGGTCATCTTTAAAGATTCCTTGAACTGCCACTTCTGATAGATGAAGTCGGGTATGGACAGGGCAAGCAGCAGTATTGCAGAAATAATGAGCATCCTGCCCGCCATGGAAGCTATCAATGTTACACTGGTCCAGAGATCGGCCTTTTGCAAATTCGCAAGCTCGTTTATCCTACCGCTGATAGTGAGATAGGCAACCACGCCTATAACCGCCATTTTGAATATGTTTTTTGCAAGGTTAAAAAGGCCTTCCCCGGAGAAAATAAAAGCCTTTTTAAAAAACCGCCCGAAATGGGGGATTATTTTCTTGAAATCAGGGGTCAGGGGCTTGGCGGTAAAGAAAAGGCCGGTCTGTATCAAATTGGAAAAAAAGGCCGCTACAACAGCTATTGCCAGTACGGGCCATGTGAGCCTCAAAAAATAATTCAGGAAAATACCGGCGGCGATCTTGTCGTTTATGGGATCTATCTCGTTGACACGGGTAAAGAAAAACCGGAGCATTTCCGCGCAGGTCCTGAGCATGCCAGGGGCCAGGAAGAAAATTGCCACCGCGACCATGAGCAAGCCCAATGCGCCTATAAAATCCTGGCTCTTGGCAACCCGGCCTTCTTCCCTCGCCTTGCGGTAGGTTACCTCGGTGGGGTCCTGGGTCCTGCCCTCGTCTTCCGCGGCAAACCACTGGAGGTCTATCTGCCATTCATTGCTCATGACGTGCCTCCTATCCTGGTTCCTATCCGGATGTAGAGGGTTTCTATATTTGCAAAACCCGCGTCAATGACCCTGCCGAAAGCCTCAGTCATAAAAGGCAGGGTTGCATAAATGAGGAGGAAGGCAACGGTGATTGAAATGGGGAAGCCTTCTGAAAGTATATTTATCTGGGGAGCTGCTTTTGA
This sequence comes from Leadbettera azotonutricia ZAS-9, assembly GCF_000214355.1. Lineage (GTDB taxonomy): Bacteria > Spirochaetota > Spirochaetia > Treponematales > Breznakiellaceae > Leadbettera > Leadbettera azotonutricia. The sequence goes on from NC_015577.1 coordinate 2,310,052, forward strand.
GATAAGCCCTGTCGCAAGGGATGTGAGAAAGAGAGTTCCCAATATGGGCATGGAAATAACCATGGCGTCAAGGAAAAGCCGCGAAAGGCCCGCTAAAAGCATTACTACTATATTTTCCCTGCCTGTAACCAGGCTCATTGCATTGATGGTTTGAAGGGAGCGCCAAAAGCCTCCCAGAAAAAGCTCCCTGAAGCCGTTAAGGGTAACAAACACCAGCATGGCAACCAGGTTCAAATACTGGCCCATGAGGGGGTTTTCAATCTGCGACAAAGGATCGAAAGTTTCGGAAGCGCCGAAGCCCATCTGAAGGGAGAAGAATTGCCCTGCTGTGGAGAAGGCTGCAAAAATAATGGTGAGATAAAACCCAATGATGATGCCAATAAGAGCCTCGCCAAAAACCAGGAATATGAAGCTCAAGCCGAAGGGCGCCAATACCCATTCCCTTACCAGGGCAGAGGGGAAAGCGGCATAGGCCGCAAAACCGGCAAGCGAAACTTTCGCTATTTGCGGAATGGAGTCCGAAGACAGAAGGGGCGCAGTCTCGATCATGGCCAGAGCCCTGACTGCAATGAGGAGGAAGGCCGGCGCGGCGGCTAAAATTTCGCTCAAAATCCTGTCTTCTATCATGCTCTTTTCTTTGCTACCTCATATCAGGAATTGTACGGAAAAGATTCACCGTATATTCCCCCAGGGATGTAAACATCCAGCCGCCCAAAAGGAACAGCACCAAAAGTATAACGAACACCTTTGGCACAAGAGTCAGGGTCTGCTCCTGTATGGAAGAGACAGCCTGAAAAACCGCCACCAAAAGCCCCACAATGAGAGCGGAGAGAAGGATAGGGGCGGCCAAAATAACCGTTTCAAGTATGCCCCCCCTGAGGAGGCCGACAATTTCACCTATGCTCATCCATCACCCCTGTTCACGCAAAAGAACGGATTATCTGTTCCGTCAAAAGCCCCCACCCATCCACCAAAATAAAAAGGATGAGCTTGAACGGCATGGATATCATAACCGGGGGCAGCATGATCATACCCATGGACATGAGGGCGCTTGCCACCACCATGTCTATTACAATAAAGGGAATAAAGAGAAGTATCCCTATCTTAAAAGCCACGGTCAGCTCATTCAGGATAAATGCGGGAATAAGCACATAGGTAGGCACGTCCGCCAGCGTGTTGGGCCTTGCCAGCCCACGCATGTCCATAAAGAGGCGTATGTTTCGGGTATTGTTCCCAATCTGTCTATACATGAAGATCCGCAAAGGCGCCTCGGCTTCCCGGTAAGCCCCTTCCACGGAAAGCTCCCCCGCCGCCAGGGGCCTGAAGGAATTTTCGTAGATGGTCTGGAAAGTGGGCCACATGATAAAAAGGGTCAGGAAAAAACTGATTCCAAGCAGCACCTGGTTGGGAGGAACCTGTTGGAGGGAAAGCGCCCTTTTAATAAAATCAAGGACAATGGAAATCCTCAGGAAACTGGTCATCAAAATAATGATGCTCGGGGCAAGGGAAAGCACCGTGAGGAGCAGAAGAAGCTGAAGGGAAAAAGCCACTTCCTGCCCCGAATCAGGGTTCCTGATGGTCAGGTCGATAAAAGGGACCCCCGTATTGGGCAGCGGATCAGGTATGCTCATAGTCCCCGGCGTGGACATATCGGGGAAAGGCAAGGTCTGCGCCCCCAGGGGCAGAAGGGAAGCAAAAAGAAGCAAAATTCCGGAAAAAGCCAAAACTTTTTTCATGCTAGAGCCCTCTAAGCCTGTCACGCTGCTTGCGCAGGGCTTCGGCATGGGCACTATGCTTGCCCTGGGCGCCGCGCCCCAGCTTTCCCAGGAGGGAACGGAAATCCAAAAACAGGTTGGGCTTGGCTTCGGCAGCCTTGCGGGCATCATCAAGGAGCATGGCTTCCAGGGCCTCGGGCTCATCAATCTCCGATATGAGCGAAACCCCCGCGTCCCCTCCCCCCACAAGCCAGGCTTTTGATCCCACCGAAACCACAGCGGCAAAAGCGCCGCCCCCCAAAGGCGCGCTGGCCAGCACCTTAAGATGGGGATCCTTTGCTTCAGAAGGCCGGGCAAGGCGCTTGACAAAAAACACCACCCCGTAAATCGCCAATGCGGCCAGGGCAAGCACCAGCACCATGCGCACAACGACCCAGGCCGAAGCAGGGTTCTGATTCGTGCTGGAAGGGAGATCTTCGCCTAATATTATGGAGTCCTCCCCAAACGCCAACGCGGACTGTTCCAGCCCGGATTGCTGCTCCTGCGCCGATAATGAGGATGAAATAAAAATGAGGCCCGCGGCAGCCAAGAGCGCCGCAGTTAAAAAAACGTGTTTAACGTTCAGTTTTTCCCCTCCCAAGTACAAACTGACCTAATTCATTATATTACAATAAATAAAGATATGCAATAGGCAAAAATAGTAAAATATGCATACTGCGGTTAGGGTAAAAAAAAAGAGGACACTGTTCCCAGTATCCTCTGTGCACGGCCTTGTCTGTATAACTAAAAAAGCAAAGCTTCCTATAAAGCCTTAACCCATTTCGCTCATGCGTTCCATGGGGGAGACTATTTCGGTTACCCGGACGCCGAAGTTTTCATCAATGACCACCACTTCGCCTTTGGCTATGAGTTTGTGGTTGACCAGGATGTCTACAGGTTCGCCGGCGAGCTTGTCCAGTTCGATGATAGTGCCTTCGCCCATGCCCAGGATGTCTTTGATGAGCTTGCGGGTGCGGCCAAGTTCTACGGTCATCTCCATGTAAACATCCATGATGAGGCCGATGTTGCCTGATTCCTGGGACGAAGCCCGGGGCATGAGGTTGGGGAACTGGACTGACTGAACATTGGCGGGAGCGCCCATATTGGGCATCATGCCGCCGCCCATGCCCATACCCATATTGGGCATCATGCCGGACATGTCCATGCCGTTCATGTTATTGCTCATAACCGGAGCTGCCTGGGGTGCGGCCGCAGGGGCGGCGCCGCCGTTCAAGGCGCGGGCGATTTCTGAGGCTACAGGCCCGCCCAGGATTTCCCAGATTTGGCGAGGCTTGGCGTCGCCTAAGTCAAGGGTATAAGCCGCGCTGGCAAAAGTGCCTCCGGGAAGGGCCGCCACAGCCTTGGCTATATTGGCGCCTTCAGGGGTAACGGCCTGTATGGATTTATTGCCTGTTTTGTTGGTCAGGGCTGTTATTTCAGTGCCTGTGAATTGGGAGACCAGCTCGTTGATGATGGACATGGCCATATCGTCGAGTTCAATGTTTTCTTCTTTATTGGCAAGGCCGGCTATGGCTTTTGCGGTATCCTCGGGGATGATGAAAAGATGCTCGCCGGGGAATCCTGAGTTGAAATCGGCTTTGACCACGGTGACCGTGTCGGGGAGCTGTCCGAGGAGGGTTTCACGGTTGGTGAAATTCACCTGGATGCCTTTGAACGACGCGGAAGATGCGGTGATCATGGCTATATTGGAAGATTCGGAGTCCAGATTCGAGGAAAGGAAGGATTGCAGGGCTTTGCGCTCGTCTTCCGAGCCGCCGCCGGGGGCTGTTGCAGTTGCCGTGGAAGCCGGTGAAGGGCTTCCCATGCCTGACGAATCCACCCCTGCCAACAGTGCGTCTATTTCATCCTGCGAAAGTGCGCCATCGCTCATAATGATTCCTCCCCTTCTGTCGTCAGCTCTTCAAATTCATCCTGATCAAGCTCGGCGATCTTTTTGATAACCTGGACCGCCATCTTTTTGCCAATGACCCCGGGGCGGCACAGGAACTTCTTTTTGCTGCCGATGTTCAGGGAATAGGGGTCGCCAATCCGGGTATTGTAAAGCCGCACCACATCCCCCACATTGAGGGAAAGCACATCCCGGACAGGGACATTTATTTTTCCTATTTCGGCTACTACATTAACATCGACTGTTGCGAGCTTGTCCTTTAGCACATTCAGGTTCTCGGTGGTGGCGCCCCTGCGCACAGAGGAGTACCAGAACTGGGCGGAGAGCTTTCCGATGATAGGCTCTATAGTGAGGTAGGGGATGCAGAAGTTCATCATCCCTTCCACATCGCCGACTTTTGTTTCGAGGGTTACAAGGACCACCATTTCCGTGGGGGGTACAATCTGGGCGAACTGGGGATTGGTGTCGATCTGGCCCAAACGGGGGCGGAGGTCGATGACCGTGGTCCAGGCTTCCCGCATATTTCCCAAAATGCGGACTATGATGCCCTCCATGACAGAGGTCTCGATATCGGTCAATTCATGCTGGGATTTGGTGCCTTCGCCGGTGCCTCCGAAAAGGCGGTCTATAATGGAGAAGGTTACGGCAGGGTCGATTTCCAGGATGGCGTTGCCTTTAAGGGGGTCCATGTTGATGATTGCCAGGGTTGTGGGGGTCGGGATTGAACGGATGAATTCTTCGTAGGTGAGCTGATCGACAGAGGCCACGTGAACGTGGACCATGGAACGGAGCTGGGCGGAAAGGCTCGTGGTGGTTAAACGGGCAAAGGTCTCGTGCATGATCGAGACCGTGCGAATCTGCTCTTTTGAGAATTTGTCGGGGCGTTTGAAGTCATAGATCTTGATCTTCCGGGTATCGGCGGCAGGCTTGAACCCCTCGGGCTCAGGCTCGCCTGCGTTTATCGCGGTTAATAGCTGATCTATCTCATCCTGGGACAGTACTTCTGTCACATCGCCCTCCCATCACATCTCCATCACATCAAGCTGATTAAATAGGATAATACGAGCCTTCGCAGTATTCAAGACCCTTGTATTGAGGAGCTCGATAATTTCCTGTTTGAGCCGGGCTTCGTTTTCGGGCTGGAGTTCCGCTGCCATCTTGGAGCGGAAGAAGCTCCGGACAAAATCCCTAAGCTCGTAGAGCCTGCCGGTAAACTCAGTAGCGGCGGCGTTGTCGTTGAGATCGTAGCCTATGACCATGTCAACCACCACTGAATAAGGGGCAGGATCTTTGGTGCCGGTCCTTATGCTGCCGATAGCGGTAAAGGTGGCGTACTGGGGCCTTGAGCCCAGGAATGGGGAATTCTCGGGGACTATGGTCTGGGAGGCTCCGCCCTTGTTGAGTATGTTGTAGGTTATTACCGACACAGTTATAATGAAAATCAAAGCGCCCAAGCCTATAGCGACGAATTTGAGCAAATTAGGCAGCAAGGCTGCCAGGCCGGAAGGTTTTTTAGTCGCAGTATCTATCGCTCCGGCATCACCATCATCAAGATTAAGCTCGTCAGTATCAGACATGCTGAATTTCCTCCCTTACCTGAATAGTATATCCAAATTTCATATTTTACAAATGCCCTTCATCCAATATTATAATATCGACCCGGCGGTTATACGCCCGGCCTTCGGGGGTATTGTTGGAGCTTACGGGCATGGTGTCCGCAAAGCCTGCAACCTGGAAGCGGTTTTCCTGAACCCCGATGGCTGTGAGGTATCGGAGCACCGCAATGGCCCGGGCAGAAGAAAGCTGCCAGTTGTCTTCCCATGGGCCCAAAGGGTCTATTGCTTCGGAATCCGTATGGCCCTCAACCCTGAACTTATGGCCCCTCACCTCATCGGAATTGAGGAGGGAGGCGAGGCGCACCAGTATGTCCCTGGTTTCCTCGATATTTATCCTGGCGCTGGCAGGGTTGAAAAAGGCATCGGAAGCCAGGCTTATCACAAGGCCCCGTTCATCGTGAGTTACCTTTACCTTGTTGGATTTTACCTCCGGGTTGAAGAGGCTCACCGCCTTGCGCAGGGCATTGCCTAAAACCCGGCCCTTATCCATGGACGGGAGGGACATAATGGTATTGCCCAGGTCGGCGCTCTTTCCTGATGAAAGGGTATTGCCCCCCGAGGAGGAACCCAAGCCTATATTGTTGAAGGCCGAAATCATGGCTGCCAATTGGGCAGGATCAGTATCGTCGGGATTGAAAAGGGCGACGAAGAAGCAGAGCATGAGGGTAACCATGTCCGAGTAGGTTACGATCCACTCGCCCCCTACTCCGCCGGCATCAGCCTTCTTTTTCTTCGCCATCTTTATCGATCCTTCATTAGTCTTTAAGGAACTCAGCCTCGGCGGACTTGCGGTCCGTGGGGTTGAGGTAAGAGAGGAGCTTGGTTGCAAGGATACGGGGGTTGTCCCCGGCCTGGATGGAGAGTATTCCCTCTATTATCATTTCCTTTACCTTGGCTTCGTTGGCGTCATGGGTTTTGAGCTTGCCTGACCAGGGAATCATGAGGAGGTTGGCCATCATGGACCCGTAAAGGGTGGTGATAAGGGCGACGGCCATGTTGGGTCCCAGGGCGCTCTTGTCCTCCAGGTTTTTCAACATGGCTATAAGGCCGATAACCGTACCCAGCATTCCAAGGCCAGGCGCCAGGGTGCCCCACATATTGACAACGCCGATTTTGCCGGCGTGGCGATCCTGAATCTGGTTCAATTCTGTTTCGAGCAGACCCCGTATGATTTCCGCATCCGTGCCGTCTACCACAAGGCGGAGGCCCTTCTTCATGAACTCGTCGTCCAGGTCCTCAAGCTCTTCTTCTAAGGCCAGAAGGCCTTCGCGGCGGGCTTTTTCGGACATGGCCATAAGCTTGGAAATTATGCCGTTTTCGTTGTAATTGGGGATTTTAAAAGTTAAGCCTATGGTCTGGAATATCCCTATAGAGGTAGAAATATTACTGAATGTGAAAAGGCCCAGATATGATCCGACTACGACGATTAAGACTGAAGGTATATCCACATAAGTCAGAATGGTACCACCGGAGGTAAAAATCCCCATGACCACCATCGCAAAACATCCGCCGACCCCGATTATGGTTGATATATCCATGCTATCTACTCCTCATTCTTAAAAAAGCCGATGCGCTTGCGGTATTCAACAATGCGTTCGATAACCTCTTCAACTTTTTCCAGCACCACCACATGTTTCCCCGACAGCATCAACAAGGTGGTATCGGGGTGAATCTCTATGGATTCAATCTGATGGGGATTGATGTAATACTCTTTGCCGTTAAGCCGGGTTACCTTTATCACTTAATTACCTGTTACCTTTTAAGGGTCAAGAGTTCCTGCAGCAGCTGATCCGCAGTCTGTATGGTTCTTGAGTTCACCTGGAAACCGCGCTGGGTGATGATCATGTCGGTAAGCTGGTCGGCCATGTCCACGTTGGACATTTCCAGCGCCCCTGCCTGGATCTTGCCCTTGCCTGCAATGCCCGAGGGCCCAATGTTCGCGGCCCCGGAGTTGTTGCTGACCCGGAAAGTGTTGTCTCCGGCTTTTTCAAGGCCCCCCTGGTTGGGGAAGCTGGCAATGGCTACCTGACCCAAAGTACGGGTGGTGCCGTTGGAAAAAACGCCGGTGATAATGCCGGAGCCGTCGATTTTGAAGTTGTCCATATAGCCCATGGTGTGGCCATCCTGGGTCACTGCCTTGGAGGAACTGGCCTCCGCAAACTGGGTGATGGAATTCACGGTGCTGCCCACATTGCCCAGGTGAAGCTGGAAGGTCTGGCGTACCATGGCGCCGTCGTCGCCGGGTGTGGCGCTCTGCACGTCGTAGCCGATGTTCATGATCACGTCGCCCGCGCCGCCGGATTCATTGCCCGCGCCGTCGGCAGCGGAGAGAAGGGTTCCGTCGTTGGAGAAATTCACGGTGAACACCGAAGCTCCGCCGGGAGCGGGAGGTGCCTCGCCCAGGCCGATGGAGGCATTGGTGGGGGCGTCGCTTTCGGGGTCTACGGCAACCGAGGCGTTCCAGGAATTGTTAACCCCCGGAACCCTGGTGAGGGCGACCCTCATGGTATGGACATCGCCGAAGGTATCGTAAATTTTTATCGAGGTGTTCCAGGTTCCTTCACGGGTCTGGAGTTCGTTGGCCGTTTCGGGGATTTCGGGAGTGCGCTTGTCGAGGTTACAGGCGAAGTTGACCACCGAGGTTGCCCTGGCGGGATCTTTCGAGCCTACGGGGATGGTAAGATCTTCAACATCCCGTGAAACATCAAGAAGCTGAGTTCCGTTTACTTCCTGTGCCATCCAGCCCTTAACCTTCATGCCGTTGGCGGGATTTACGAGAGTGCCGTCCTGATCAATGTTGAATGCTCCTGCTCTGGTGTAGAGGTAGGTCCCCCGGTCATCCAGCACAAAGAAGCCCATGCCCTGTATGGCAAGATCCGTGCCTACGCCGGTGGTCTGGAAAGCGCCCTGAATGTGCACCGTGTCGATGGAGGCCACGGACATACCGAGACCTACTTCTTTGGGGTTCACGCCGCCCAATACATCCGTGGGCCTGGCTGCGCCCTGGAGCTGCTGATAAAATATATCCTGAAAATTCACCCGGTTCCGTTTAAAGCCCGTGGTGTTGATGTTGGCAAGGTTATTGCCGATTACATCCATTCTGGTCTGGTGATTTTGAAGTCCGGCTACGCCGGAAAACAATGATCGCATCATAAGCTATTCTCTCCTTAAAAGGTATCTATTCAAAAATCCTGATTACCTGATCCCAGGCATAACTCTGACCATTTACCATGATCTGGGGGACAGCATCCCGGGTTACGGCTTTTACCGTTCCCTCAATCACATTGTCCCCTTCCATGAGTTCCACCGATTTACCCAATGCTGCGGAAGCTTCGGTTACCTGAAACATGCGGGCCATTTTGGAAAAGTCAGCGGCCATGTTGTTCATCTGCTCCAGGCTGGAAAACTGTGCCATCTGGGCTATGAATTCTTTGTCTTCCAGGGGCGCCGTCGGGTCCTGGTTGGCAAGCTGGGTCAGGAGAAGTTTGAGGAAATCGTCTTTGCCCAGACTCTGCTGGGGGCTCCTGCCGTTGTTTACCCTGGCGTTATGCTCGGCGGCAATACGGTGCAGTTCCTGGATTTCTTCCGAGCTCATTACCGACTTAATTTGATCCATGTGTTTCTCCGTTTTCCTTAAACCAGCATATTTACCGACGGGTTTTGCCCGGCTCCATGGGAGATAATCCCCTGGGGCACAAGCTCGGCCCGTTCAGCTTCGGCGTCATAGTGGGAAGCTGCCACTACCGGGGCAAAACGGGATAATTCCCCGCTCTCTTCCCTGTAGAATTCAGCGCCCCCCCCGTTTTGCGACATGGACATATCCAGGTGGGCCTCGCTGAAGCCCGATTCCTGGAACTGTTTTTCCAAAACCGGAAGTTCCCGTTCAAACGCCTTGAGGGCGTCGCTGTTTTCAACAATGATATGCCCCGTGATCTTGTTTTCGGTCATTTCGAGGCGTATCTTTACATTTCCCAGGCTTTCGGGCCTTAAGGTGAGTTTTATGGTCCCTTCGCCCCCGTCCCGGACAATAATTGAAGCCTGCTTTACAATGTCCGTGCCAAGGTTGCCCCTCAGCTCGGAGGCCAAAGCATCCTCGAAAGCCGCCTTGTCCATGGGAGCGCTGGCGCTTTCAGAAATTGAAAGGCGAAGATCCACGGGTATGTCGATATCAGCTTTGCCGGCATCAAGGGCGGAGAAATTTTGGGGTTTAAGGCTATCGGCTGATTCAGCCTTGACGCCCTCAGCAGTCCTCATGTCCCTGACTTCGACATTGATCTTGTCCCTGGTTTTGCGGGTCCTGGTATCGGTATCCCTCAGGTTTTCGCCGGCAGTCTGTATGACCTGGAGATTGTCCACGAGGCCCGGCCGCTTTTCCCCCGAGAACTCGAAAAAACTGGATTCCAGCTGCCTGGCAGAGGCGTTGAGCAAATCAACCGCGCCTTTGCGGGGTTTTTGGGTGTCCTTCAGGAAATCGGAAGCATCCTGCTCCTCACCCAGGAGGGCCGCGAGGACTTCCTGGGGAACATCATCTTCCAAGGCTCCGGCTTCTTCAAATTCCACTGACGAATTTTTAGCAAGCTCAAGATGAAGGGGAATCGCGCCGGTTTCGGGGGCAGCCTTGGCCGCAAGGTTCACGGCATTGATGCCGAGTTCAGCCTCGCCTTCTTTCCCGTTCCCAAGCTGGGGCATCTGAATCTTAAGCCCCAGGTTCTGGCCCAAAAGACCTGAAAATTCATTGCCCAGCGCAGAATCCGCGCTGTCAGCAGTTTGAATCAGGTTTCCTTTGCCAAGGGAGGCTTTTTTCCCTTTGCCAAGGCGAAGCCCTTCCTCTGATTCAGCGAGATTTAAATGATTCTTCCTGCCGGAAGCTGCCAAGCCCTGGGCTCCAGCGGCGTTTTTTCCGGGCTTGGCAGCAAGGCTGTCAAGAAGCCTTGAAAAAGCTCCGCGTTTGCCTTCTTTATGGGATTTTTGCCCAAAAATCGAGCCGGGACCCGTGTTTTCAGGGATATTTCCCTGGGCAGATAGAGATTGTATGGGGGTGGAAATTTCGTTCACGCCCAGCCTCCTGTAATTTAAGCCGAAGGCTTAAATTGCATACCAGAGTTGCCTGGGTGAATTTAAGCGTGCTATAAGCTGGGGGGACGGGCCACCATTTTGCGCTGAATCTCCGCGGCCCTTTCGGGGGGCAGGAGGGACAGCCAATAGGATACGATGGAAGTGGTTCCTTCAGCCTGGGCAATCTCTTCGGTTTTCCGAAGAACATCGATCACATCCTGGTCGTCCATGGCCTGCAAAATACCCACCGCTCGCTCCGGGGGCATGCCTGTCAGGTTCCGCGAATTGGTCTCAACGTTCTTGTCTTTAATATCGGCTTCCGAGACCTGGGCATTGAAGGATTTCTCCCTTTCGTCAAGGGCTTTTTGCCTTTGTTCCAATTCCTGGGCCATTTGCTCGATCTCGCCCCGGCGGTTCTGTATATCCTGATCCCTGCGGCCAAGCTCCATGTCCCTGAGCTCCAGGGCTTCCAGGCGTATTGCAAGACGTTCGGCGTCCAAATTGAGGATTTCGTTCTCCTGGGCAACAGGCTGGGTACGGCCGGGGGCTTTGATAAAGGGGATGCGGCTATAGACGGGGGCTAAAACCGTTTTGGCGTCTATCACCCCCAGGTAATCGAACCAGAGGATGCCTCCCCCGGCAAGCACCAGTATGAGTATGAGCAAAACAACGATTCTGCCTATAATGCGCGGTCCACCGTAATCGGCCACTCCCAAATCCCCCTATTATCAATAATGATCGCTACTTTATGTATCGTCAATATCCTGTTTGCCCAATAGCTCAATCTTGGCATTGACAAAGTCGAGCCTGTCCTTGTTCAGCACAGCCCTGCAGTAGCCCTTCCTGAAGCTCTTAACCTTGTACCAGCCCCGGCTTATGAACTTCATGCCCCTGCCCTGGGCGAACCAGTAAACCAGGGCTATATTTTCGTTATCGACTTCGATGGCATTGATGCCCTTCCTGCCGATGGCGCAGCCCGCGTTAAAGAGGCAGGGCACCGGGTATTCGTCGCCGTAGAGGCTCTGGCGCAGCACGCTCCGCCGCTCCGACATTTTAAGCTTCCCCAATTCTATTCTGAGGTTCTCCACTTCCCTGGCAATACGCTGCCTGTCTTCCCCTTCCGAAGAAGGGTAATCACGGCAGAGCCGCTCAATTTCGAACTTGACGTAGTCGTAGCGGCCCAGGGATTCGAAGAGGGCACGGTGGGTATGGCCTATGACGGAGATGCAGTTATTCTTAAGGGAAAAATTATACGCCTGCCTTTCAACATGAAAGCGCTTGTAAGGGCTGCGGGCGGAAGAAATATTCTTAATCCCAATGGGCTTTAAGAGATAGCGGAGGCCCAGGCGTATCAAGTTATTAAAATTGGTGTAGACCTTTGAAGATTGATGGCCGTGGTACACATAAATGGGCAGGACCCCGGTCTCGATCCTCACTGCATTGTAGAGGGGATAGGGGTAATCTTTTTCAAAAAGGAGATCCTCGTCATGGTTGCCAAGGGTTTTGTAGAGCCTGCCTTCTGCGGCAAAAAGATCAAACACCCGGTACATCCCGGCCCATTGGGCTTGTATGTCCCTGAGGGAAAATTTTGCAAGCTCTTCAATATCGCCGTTGAGCAAAAGGGTCCAGCCGTTTTTGAAATAGTAATCTTCCAGGATGGAAATAAGAATTTCTCCGTTGAGGTGGAAATCGTCACCCTTGCCCGAGCCCATGTGAAAATCGCTGATGACGAGGACTTTGCCGCTTTGGGAAAGATCCAGCACTGCCGCAGGGTTAAACCTGGGGCTGATGATATCGGCGAAAAAAGAATTAGCCATCATGAACCTTTGCGGGCCCGGCGTTTATTGAGTTCCTCAAGGAAGAGGTCTTCGTCTATGGGAAGCGCGATGGTCTTATCCAGCCATGACGAAAGATGCATGGCATTGGAAAGAGCGAGGCTGTTGATGCCCTCCCTGCCTTCGGCTACAAGAGGCGTCCCCCTAAGCACGCGGCCCGCAAAAGCCTTGAGCACCCCATTGTGCTGTTCATTGCTGCCGTCGGTCTCAATTTTCTCGACAGCTGCGGCGGGCCTGTCAAAGCCGCCCCTGGCGGTTTTGCAAAATTCCCGTTCGTTCGTGGACAAACGGTGAAGGGTCAATTCATTGGCGTTATCGCAGATGATCTTCCCCATTTCGAGGGTTACTTCAAAACGGTTGGTACCGGGAGCATCCGCAGTGGTAGTAATAAAAGTGCCAGTTGCTCCGTTAGGGTACTCCAGATAGGCGGTAACATCGTCTTCCACTTCGATGCTGTGCCATTTGCCGTTATGGCAAAAAGCCCTGACTTTGGAAGGCATTCCGCAAATCCATTGGAGGAGGTCAAGGTTATGAGGGCATTGATTCAGGAGCACCCCGCCGCCTTCGCCGTCCCAGGTGGCACGCCACCCCCCGGAATCGTAATAGGCCTGGGGTCTGTACCAGTCGGTGATGATCCAGCTTACCCTCTTTATTGCCCCGAGGCTCCCGCCCTGGACAAGCTCGTGCATCCTGCGGTACCAGGCATTGGTTCTCTGGTTGAACATCATGCCGAAAACCACATTGCTTTTGGCAGCGGCTTCGTTCATTTCCCGCACCTGTTTGGTGTAGACCCCTGCGGGCTTTTCGCACATCACATGGAGGCCGGCCCTGAAAGCTTCCATTGCCAGGGGAGGATGCTGGTAGTGGGGTACCGCGATGAGGACAGCGTCAACCTTGCCGCTTTTTATGATCTCGCTGCCTTCATTATAAATTGGAAAACCCTTGGGCAGGATGCCCTTGGCCCATTGGCGCTTCTCTTCTAAACTGTCAGCCGCTGCCGCAAGCTCCATACCGGGAACCAGGCCTTGAACAAGGGACTTGATATGGACAGACCCCATGTTGCCTATACCTATAATACCCATTCTGACTTTGTCCATATTTTCCTTTTAGCCTGAAATTACCCTGAATAAAATACTAGTATACCAAATTCAACGGATCTATGTTAGACTTCTCCTCAAGGCAAGGGAAATATGCGCTTAACCGACAAAGAACTGAAGAACAAAGAAATCTGGGAAAAGGCCGGTATTGTTCTGCCTCAATTTGATCGTGAAAAGATGATAAAAACCACCCTTGAGGCCCCTGAATGGGTACACTTCGGGGCAGGGAATATTTTCCGTATTTTTCCGCTGGCCCTGCAGCAGGATCTTTTGGAAAGGGGAATTGAAAAAACCGGGATCATCATGGTTTCGGGCCGTGACGGGGGCATAGTCGATGAAGTCTTTAAACCCTGCGATAATCTGACCCTGGGGGTTACCCTCAAAGCCTCGGGGGATATAGAAAAAAAAGTGATTGCCAGCGCGGCCCTTTCCCTTTGGATGGGGAACAAGGCTGATTATGAAACCCTTAAAGGGATATTCCGCGCTCCCTCGTTAAAAATGGCAAGCCTTACGATAACCGAGAAAGCCTATAATTTATATGATGCTAAAGGCATTCTTATAGCAGATGCTGCCGAAGATTGCGCAAAAGGCCCGGCGGGCAGCGACAGCCCCAAAAATTACCTCGCCAAAATCACTGCCCTGCTTTTGGAACGCTTCAAAGCGGGCAGCCTCCCCCTGGCGCTGGTGAGCATGGACAACTGTTCCCGCAACGGAGACAAACTCTTTGGCGCTGTTGAAACTTTTGCCGCTGCCTGGATCAAGGCAGGCTTTGCGGACAAGGGCTTTGGCGAATACCTCAAAAACAATGCCGGTTTCCCCTGTACCATGATCGACAAGATCACCCCCGGTCCGGATCAGGGCGTAAAGGCAATGCTCGAAAAATGCGGGTTTGAAGATACCAAAATCTATGCCAGGACCACCCCCACTGCCCCCTTTGTAAACGCCGAAGAACCCCAGTATCTGGTGGTAGAAGAAAATTTCCCCGCAGGCAGGCCAAAGCTCGAACAGGCAGGGGTGCTCTTCACCAGCAAAGCGATTGTGGACAAGGTTGAAAAGATGAAGGTCTGCACCTGCCTCAACCCCCTCCACACAGCCCTTGCCATCTTCGGCTGCCTTCTGGGCTACACCCGGATCAGCGAAGAAATGAAAAACCCGGATCTCGTAAAATTGGTAGAGGGCATAGGCTATAAAGAAGGTCTCCCTGTAGCAAGCGATCCTGGCATCCTGTCGCCCGAGAAATTCATAGCCGAAGTGATTAAGGTGCGCTTCCCCAACCCCTTTATGCCCGATACTCCCCAACGCATCGCCAGCGACAGTTCCCAAAAGATCCCCGTCCGCTACGGCGAAACCCTCAAGGCATATATCGCAAAAGGCATGGATGTTGAAAGCCTCAAGCTAATACCCCTGGTGCTGGCCGCATGGCCCCGCTACCTCATGGGCATCAACGATGAAGGCAAGCCTTTTGCTGTAAGCCCCGACCCGCGCCTTGCGGACCTTGGTCCGCTGCTCGCCAGGATAAAGCTTGGGGACAAGGGGCCCTTCCAGAAAACATTGAAACCCATATTCTCTGACAAACGCATCTTCGGCGTGGATCTCTATGAAGCGGGCCTGGGGAAAAAGGTGGAAGATATTTTCGCAGAAATGCTGGCAGGCCCTGGGGCAGTAGCGAAGGTACTAAAAAAGTCTTTATAATGAACTGATTTCAGAGGGAGGACAAAATGAAGAAAGCAACCGCATTTGCGGCAGTGATCGTCCTGTTGCTGATTGTTTTATTTAGCGGCTGCCGCAGGCAGGCTTCGGGCGCCGGGCAGGCGAAAAAGGATATTACGGTTGTCTTTGTGCCCAAAGTAACCGGAAACGCCTTTTTTGAATCCGCCAACGCCGGGGCCCAGGCCTATGCCCAAAAGAACGGCTTCAAGGTCCAGTACGAGGGCAGCAGCGAGGCGTTGATCGATAACCAGATCGCCATCATCAATAAAGCCATTGAACAAAAAGTCCAGGCCCTGTGCGTGTCTGCATTGGACGCTACCGCCCTGGACGAGGTGATGAAAAAGGCCCTTTCCGCCGGGATCAAAGTGACCACCTGGGATTCGGATGTTTCAGGCGATGCCCGGATGATCATGGTATCCCAGGGTACCCCGGATCAGTTAGGCCGCATGCTGGTAGAAATGGGGGCAAAGAGCCTTTCCAGCCGGGGTAAAAATACCGGCGGGCCTATAAAATACCTGTGGCATTATTCCCAAGCCACGGTGATGGACCAAAATTCCTGGCAGGCAGCAGGGGAAAAGTATATCCGCACTGCCTATCCCAATTGGATAAACGCGGCGCCCCAGAACTTTTACAGTGAGCAAAACCCTGCCAAGGCTATAACCGTAGGCGAGCAGATCATAAAAGACTACCCCGATATTGATCTGATTATCTGCAACGATTCCACCTCCCTGCCGGGGCAGGCCCAGGCCGCTCTTAACCTTGGGCGGACCGCGCAGGATCTGACCATTACCGGCTTTGCTTCGCCCAATGCCATGCGGGACTACTGCAAGCAGGGCATTGTGGAACGATGGGGCCTATGGGACTGCCAGGTGCAGGGCGCTTTGGGCTGTTATATGGCATGGTATCTGGCATCGGGCAAGCAGCTGCAAGTGGGCAGCCGGGTTGATGTGCCTGATATTGGCATTGTGGAGGTTATGTCCAATGCGGTGCTGGATCCTAAAGCTTATACGGCCCCCAATTCCGGGGTGGTGCTGCTGCCGAACCGTACAGAATTCACAATCAATAATGTAGACAATTTTAATTTTTAGCTGGTTTTCATGACTAAGAAAGGAAATGCCGTTTTAGGAAGCCTGCTCCTGGCAATGCTTCTTTCCGGCTGTCAAAAAGACATACCCCATTTGTTCGACGGTTACTATACCGCCGAGGCCGATGACTTTGACGAAAACGGCTGGAAGGAATTTGTGACGATTTATACCAACAATAACCAAATCGTAACGGTAGAGTATAACGCGATAAACGCCAGCGGTTTTATTAAATCCTGGGACATGGAATATATGCGCCTGATGAACAGGATAAGCGGTTCCTATCCCAATCAATATACCCGCTATTACGCAGTATCCCTGCTTAACCGGCAGGACCCGTCCAAGATCGACGCTATTTCGGGCGCCACCCATTCTTATTATTATTTCCAGAGCCTGGCTTGGGCAGCCATAGCCAAAGCCAGGGCGGGAGATAAACACGTTGCCCTTGTTGCGCTGCCCCCCCCGGACGGGAGATAGCCCATGGCATTATTTAAAAAAAGACAGGGGAAAAAAGAGCCGAGTGTCAGCAGCAGGATTGCATTTACTGCAGTGCTTGCGGCAGTGCTTCTCACCGTTGGCCTGGTATCTGTTATGACCGGTTTCATGAATTCCCTTACCGACACGATCCTGCTCCAGATGCTGCAAACCCTTGCCAGGACTGCGGCTCAGGATGTAGAAGGCAGTCTGCACACTCTGGCGGATCGTTTTTTCCTGATCCGCGACAATGCTGTTTTTACCGATCAAAACTCGACGGTGAAAGCAAAACAGGCGGTACTGGACAGTGTTACCTCGGGGATAGAATTTGTATGGCTGGGGCTCTACAGCACCGATGGCATTTTGCTGACCGGGAGCGAGAACAGCCCCCGCAGCATTGCCGGCCGGAGTATCGGCCCTTTAATTAACAGAACAATTAATCTGGTTATAGAAGATACCTCGGTGGGCAGCGATGGCCTCGAGATTGTCATGGGTGCGCCGGTGATGGATACCCGGCCTCCGTACAATGGCCGCGGCGTTCAGCGCTCTATTGCCTACTATCTTGTGGGCAGCTACCGTTATGATGTCCTGGGCGATGTGCTGAACAATATCAATATCGGCGCCGGGGGTACTGCATTTATCGTCAATGCCCAGGGGATCTTTATTGCGCACAAGGATCTGGGCAGGGTTTACAGCCGCGAGGCCCTGGCGCCTAACCTGGGTTCCAGCAATGCGGCCTGTGAACTGCTTTTATTGATGAACCTGGGGCAGACCGGATCTGTCTACCTGGATGCGCCTAGCGGCCAGATATTTGTCAGCTATGCGCCTATCAGGGGCACCCTTTGGTCACTGGGCATCAAGGCGCCACGGGTCGACTTTGTTTCACCTCTGCAAAGGGCCATTGTCACCAGCATTCTTTTTGTGCTTATTGCCCTGGCGATTTTTTCTCTTATTTTTAATGTGATCATTCGCGGAATTCTGACCGTGCCTCTCCATGCGATTACTGAAAGTGCTCGTGGGCTTGCCCAGGGCCAATTTGAAAACAAACTGCCTGTCGGCCTTACCCAGCGCACCGACGAGATTGGCCGGTTGGGTACTACCTTTATTGCCATGTCCGATTCAGTCCGCAATGTTATTTACGATATCAGCGGGCTTACCAACGCCGCCCGGGCCGGCTCCCTTAACGAGCGGGCCAATCCTGCCGCCTACCAGGGGGATTACTACCGGATCATTTCGGGGATCAACGCCACCCTGGATGTTATCTGCTCCCACCTGAACGCCATGCCCAGCGCTCTGGCCCTGTTCAACGGATTCAGGCAGCTGATTTATTGCAATCAAACCATGGAAGATATTCTGGAGCGCCACCAATTTACAGCAGCCGATCCCAGGCTTTTGAGCGCCCTGGTATCTTCCCAGGCAGACGCTCTTTTTGGAACCGAAGGCAAGAACGGCGACAGCTATAATACAGAGGTAATTATCCCGGACCCGGACGGCGAAGAATACAGCTATACTCTAAGCCTGCGGCGTATCGGCGGCTCCCTTGATCTTGCAGCGGCAGAAGATTCTATCTGTGTGATGATGATCCTGAGCGATATTACCATGCTGGTCCGGGCAAAGCGTGACGCTGAAACCGCCAGCGAAGCAAAGAGCAACTTCCTGGCCAATATGAGCCATGAGATGCGGACTCCTATGAACGCCATTATAGGCATGACCACCCTGGCAAAATCTTCTGCCGAGATAGACCGAAAAAATTATTGCCTGGATAAAATCGAAAGCGCTTCCAGCCACCTTTTGGGAGTCATCAACGATGTCCTGGATATGTCCAAGATAGAAGCGAACAAGCTGGACCTTTCCAATGTGGAATTCAACTTCGAAAAATTACTGCAAAAAGCAGCAAATGTAATAAATACCAAAGTGGAAGAAAAGCGGCAGCGCTTTAGCATCAATCTGGATAAAAATATCCCCCCAACCCTTATCGGCGATGATCAGCGCCTGACCCAGGTGATTACGAACCTGCTCTCCAATGCGGTCAAGTTTACCCCGGATAATGGCAGCATACAGCTTGACGTTGCGTTGATAAAAGAAGAAACAAAATTCTGCACTATCCAGGTGGATATTACCGATTCGGGAATAGGGATCAGCGACGAACAGAAAAAACAGCTCTTCAACAATTTCCAGCAGGCTGATTCGGGCATTTCCCGCCGTTTCGGCGGTACCGGCCTGGGCCTGGCTATTTCAAAAAGAATCGTCGAAATGATGGGCGGTTCAATTTGGGTGAATTCAAAACCCGGTGAAGGTTCTACCTTTAGTTTTACCATAAAGGTCGAACGGGGCGAAACCCCGGACCCTGCAGACAAGGCTGCTGCCGACGCTGCCAATGATGTCATTGATAACTTTAAGGGCTGCCGCATCATACTGGCTGAAGATATCGAAATCAACCGGGAGATCGTGCTTTCCCTGCTGGAGCCCACCGCCCTGGATGTGGACTGCGCCGAGAACGGTGCCGAAGCGGTAAAACTGTTCGAAGCCAATCCGCACAAATACCAGATGATCTTTATGGATGTTAATATGCCCGAAATGGACGGCTACGAGGCTACCCGCGCCATTCGTGCTATTGAAGCTGAACGCTTCAATAGCACGCCTATTCCAATCGTGGCAATGACTGCAAATGTGTTCAAGGAAGATGTGGAAAAATGCCTTAAATCAGGCATGAACGACCACGTGGGCAAACCCCTGGATTTTAACGATGTCATGACCAAGCTGCGCAGGTACCTGTCCAAAATGAGAAATTGACAAAACGCCATAGCCTGCCCCTATCTTTTCTGTTATCCTAATCAAATGACTATTTGGTTTGCCACAGGAAACACCCACAAAAAAGCGGAGCTTGCCGCCATATTGGGGGATCACACCATCAAAATTCCTTCGGAAGCGGGAATAAGCTTTGATCCTGAAGAAACTGGTTCCACCTTCCTCGAAAACGCCCTTATCAAGGCTCGCGCGCTTTACCATCTGGTTAAAGAGCCGGTGATCGCCGACGACTCGGGAATTTGCGTGGACGCCCTGGGGGGCAAGCCTGGGATATATTCTGCCAGATACGGCAGCGGCAACGGCCAAAAACTTGACGACAGCGAACGGAATACCCTGCTCCTTAAAGAACTGGGGGATACTCCCCTGCGGAGCGCACGGTTTGTCTGTTCCATGGTATTGCTTTTCAGCGAAGATCGCTTTTTCGCGGCCCAGGAAACATTGGAAGGAGAAATCGTAACCAGCCTTGAAAACGCCAAAGGAAAAGGCGGCTTCGGTTACGACCCCATACTCCGGCTGCAGGAACTGGACCGCACCGTGGCGGAGCTTGGCGCCGAGGAAAAGAACCGCCTGAGCCACCGGGGAAAGGCAGGACAGGCTATCGCGGGGATATTGGCAGAAATGACGATATCATCTTAACTGACTAGTTTTTGTAAAAAACTAGTCAGTTAAGATGAGTTCCTTATTCACCCTGGAGGAAATGTATTGATTGCTAAACTCAACATCGAAGCAGAACTCAACGGCCCCCAGCTCCGGGCGGTTACCGCCATTGAAGGGCCGGTACTCATAATTGCAGGGGCGGGGTCCGGCAAGACCAGGGTTATTACCTACCGCATTGCCCACATGCTGGAAAAGGGAATTCCGCAGTCCAGTATTTTGGCCCTTACCTTTACCAATAAGGCGGCCCGTGAAATGGAAAGCCGGGTAAAAGAGCTGACAGGAAAAAAATTGCAGGCTCTCACGGTTAGCACTTTTCATGCCTTTGGAGTAAAAGTACTAAGGGAAGAAATTGAAACCCTTGGGTACAGAAAAAATTTTTCCATTTACGATGAATCGGATCAGAACAAGCTTGTAAAGGAATGCCTCAGGGACTGCAAAATTTCAAGCGATGGCGTGGACCTTTACAATTTGCAGCAGCTTTTTTCCAATATAAAAATAGGCCGCCTTGAATGGGGTACCGCAGACGGCTCGGGCCGCTTTGCAGACACAGTGTGGCGGCCTGTGTACGATGAATACCAGAACAGCCTTAAAATATACAACGCTCTGGACTTTGATGATCTTCTTACGGCGCCTATACAGCTTTTTGAAGAGCACCCTGAGATTCTCGGAAAGTACCGTCAAAAGTACCGCTACATCATGGTGGACGAATTCCAGGACACCAGTTTAATTCAATACCGGCTTATGAAGCTTCTGGCAAATAAGGGTAATGAAAAAGCCAATATCTGCGTGGTGGGGGATGACGATCAATCCATCTATTCCTGGCGCGGCGCAAGCTACGAAAACCTCATACGCTTTGAAAAGGATTTCCCCGGCACACTGGAAATTAAGCTGGAACAGAATTACCGCTCCACCACCACCATCCTGGAAGCCGCCAACGGGGTCATCTCCAACAACACGAACCGCAAAGAAAAAAAGCTCTGGTCAGGAATGGACGGCGGCAAACCCATTGAGCTTTTCTACCCCATCAACGAAAGCGCCGAAGCGGAATTTATCGCCGAGCAAATCAAAAAGATGCGTTTTGAGGATCGCCTTAAATTCGATGACTTCGGGGTGCTTATCAGGACCAATAATCAAATCGATGTCATTGAAGAAGCATTCCTTGGAGAAAACATCCCCTGCAAGATTTCGGGAGGCAAAAGCTTTTTTGATCGTGAAGAAATAAAGGACATACTCTCGTACCTCAGGGTGGTTGCCAATCCCGATGACGATGTGAACCTCCTGCGCATCATCAATACGCCCAGGCGGGGCATAGGCAAGGCATCCATATCGTCTATCTCCGAAATCGCAAAACGGAACCGCTCTTCCCTCTGGGAAAGCCTTGGCCGCTGGCAGCTTGCAAAAGATCACGGCCAGGAAAGTCTCTTCCAGGAACATTCCACCGAGGCCAAGGGCCGAGGTTTCCCTCCGGAACACAGCAAGGGCGAAATCGGGGGCTTTATAAGCCTCATCGAAGGTCTGCGGGAAAACATGCTGGGCAAAAGGGATCTTTCAGCTAAGGTCAAGGCGATGGTGGAAACCATCAATTACTGGGGCCACCTTATCACCGAATATAACAAGGATGAAAAAAAAGCCCACTGGAAATACGCCAACATCACCTATCTTATTCAGATGATAGAAAACTGGGAAAACGATCCTGACAACCTGGACAAAAGCCTTTATGCCTACCTCAACCGCATAAGCCTCCTTGGCAGGGCCGATGGAGACGGGGAAGCTGACAAGGGCAAGGTGAGCCTCATGACCATACATGCCAGCAAGGGCCTGGAATTTCCGGTGGTGTTTATCGCAGGGGCCGAGGACGGCATAATCCCCCACGAAAGGAGCATTGAAGACGGACCGGGCCAGGACAGCTTCGACCCCATAGAAGAAGAGCGGCGGCTTTTTTATGTGGCTATCACCAGAGCCAGGGACAAGCTCTACATCACTTCCTGCCAGCAACGGAAACGCCGCCAGGATGTCATAACCAGGGTCCCTTCCCCCTTTCTCCAGGAAATTCCCGCCCATCTCATCTGGTACCACGAGAAAGAAAAAGAGCCCGATGCCCAGGCAACGGAAAATTTCTTTGCCCGTATGAAGGAACAATTCAATTGACAATACCAGGATTATCCTTCAAAATATATTGTAATGACTCAGTCGCTTGAAGATTATTTGGAAATGGTCAGTTTTCTCGCAGATGAAGGGGAAGTCCGGGTAACCGATATTGCTGCCCGCCTTGATGTAAGCAAGCCTTCGGTGCTCACAGCCTTAAAAATCCTGGAAGATCAGAGCCTTATAAAACATGAACACTACGGCCTGGTCACGCTCACAAAAACCGGTGTTGCCAGGGCTGCCGAAATACGGGAGCGCCACAGCCTCCTCACCAACTTTCTCCACAATATCGTAGGCGTAAGCGGCGAAACAGCCGAGAAAGACGCCTGCAAAATGGAGCATCTCCTCTCGGACGAGACCCTTAAAAAAATAAAAGCCCTGGTAAAGAACGCCAGCGTAGAGAAATCCGCCTGAAGCAGCAAGGTAAAGAAGCTTTTGAAGCCTGGTATGTCGAACGTTTCGGCAGCCGCTGGCCCGGCCTCCGCGAAAGCCTCCTTGCCCCTTCCGTCCCTGCCCCTTATTCAGAGGGCCTCGCAAAGCCCTACCTCCTCGACAAAGCTTCGGTGCTTGCAGCCCTGTCCCTCCGGCTGCCCCAAAAGGGCATCGTCCTCGATGCCTGCGCGGCCCCAGGGGGGAAGAGCCTCGTCATGGCTTCGCGCATGAATAAAGAAACAAGCCTCCTCTGCAATGAGCTTTCGGCCGAGAGGAGGCGGAGGCTTGTTAATGTGCTGGACGGGCATCTTGATATTGAAAAGCGCGGCAGGGTAAAAGTCTCCGGTTTTGACACGGCGGCCCAGGGGGGCAGGAAAAGCGAGCATGGCCGGTTCGGCGCCATACTCCTTGACGCCCCCTGCTCAAGCGAGCGCCACGTTATCAACGACGAAACTGCCCTTGCCAAGTGGACAAGCGCCCGCCCCCGTTCCCTCGCGCGGCGTCAGTGGGCATTGCTCTCTTCCTGCTTCCTCATGCTCGAACCGGGCGGCTCCCTAGTGTATGCCACCTGCGCCCTTGGGGAAGAAGAAAACGACGGCGTGCTCGCGCGGCTGTTTGAAAAGTACGGCAGCGAAATTATTGCCGATGACCCTGATATTGCCGAAGGCGAAAAAACCGCCCATGGACGCCTTATACTGCCGGACAAAGACAACGGCATGGGGCCCATGTATGTCGCAAGAATCAGAAAAAAGGTTGTTGATCCATAATTACAAGCGGTAATAATCAATCTTCCACAAAAAAAGTCCCTGCGGCGGGGCAGTAGGGCCTGCAAGGCTGCGGTTTTTTGACGCGAGGATTTCGACAAAGGATTGCGGGCCGAGACCCTTCTCCTCGTAGTAAAGCAGAGTGCCCACTATCGAGCGCACCATTTTCCACAAAAACGCATTGGCGGTAATTTCAAAAACGAGCCTGCCTCCTTCGTAAAAAAAAGAGGCCCCCGAAATATAGCGGCTGCGGGAAATGCTCTTGTCCCCGGGCACCGCAAAAACTGAGCAGTCGAATTCCCCCCGGATGAAAGAAGCGAATTCATTGAGAACGGCGATGCGGGGCTGGCGCCAAAGCTGCCATGCATAGCGGAGTTCCCAGGGGAAGGCGCTGCCCGGAATAATATTATACCTGTAGGTACGGCTTTTGGCGTCATAGCGGGAATGGAAATCTTCCCCCGCTTCGGCGGCTTCCAAAATACGCACATCCTCCGGGAGTATGCGGTTCAGGGCAGGCACAAAACGTCTGGCTTCCATGCTATCGATAGTTGTAAGGAAATTGGCAACCTGGCCTGCGGCGTGAACCCCTGCATCGGTGCGTCCGGACCCCGTAAGGTTCACGCTTTCCTTATGGACTTTCCCAAGGGACTTTTCAATTTCGCCTTGAACAGTCCGGCGTCCCGCTTGTCTCTGCCAGCCTGAAAAATCAGTTCCATCGTAGGCAATTAAAAGTTTAATATTCCGGGGCATACTGAAGGTTCCGCTCATTCATCCGTTTCATTCAGTTCTTTGGAGATTTTGTCATAGAGGTTCCTGGCATGTTCTAGGAGAGGGCCGGGCTTGCTTTTTGACGATTTCCCTACGCCGAAAATTTTCGCAATGGTGCGTTTTGCTTCGTCCAGGGCAGGCGCCCTGAGCTGGAGATTGTCCTGAAAGCCGTATTTGAATTTAAGCAGGGCCGAAAGATAGAGGGCGCCCTCATAGGCGTAGTTTTTGTCTGTATCAGGGCCGAACACCTTAAGACCCGAGAGGGTTTCTTTTCCCGACTGCTCGCGGCGTATGGCCTCGTTGTAAAAAAACATAGCCTTCTTTTTAAAAAGCAGGGCGAGCCAGTCGTAATGCTGGCCGGGGAATTTATTCTCCATCTCTTCCAGAAGCCAGCCTGTCCTTAAAGAAGCGATGGCCTGCTTGATGGTGGGAGAAAATTCCTTGGGATAAAAATCGTAGCACCGGGTAGTTAAATACTGGGAAGCTGCCCCTGCAACAAGGTCCCGGTTGTTATGAAAATCAAGATCCGGGAATATGAGCCTGGTTTCAGCCACGCGCCTTTCCCGTTCGTCAAAAGCTTTGTCCTTTTCTGAATGGGGGAGGGAAGGAAAATCCTTCTGATCCGAAGCGAACCAGCATTCGGGGCAAACCGTTGCCGTATAGGCAAGGGGGTACACATAGCCGTATTTTGCGGAAGGTTCGTAGAGGCGGTGAAGCTCATCGGTTAATGCCCCCGCAATGAGGCGGCCCGAACCCGAGAGGAGTTCCTCGCGGTGAAATGAAGTTTCGCAGACAGGGCAGACGTATTCTTCCTTGGATTGAAAAGAAACTTTTATATCCCGTTCTTCATATTTCACTCTGCCCTCCTTTTCTAATCCCGATCTGTTTCCAAAACAACCATGGCAATGGCGTTATCCCGCTCATGGGTAAGCGAAAGATGGACTCTGGAGGCTCCGATTTTTTCGAGGGCGGCAAGGGCTGTTCCCGTCACTTCTATTTCAGGCTGGCCGTTATGCCGGTTTTTCACATTTATGTCTTTTAGCACTATCCCTGCGAGACCTGTCCCCAGGGCCTTTCCCAGGGCTTCCTTGGCGGCAAAGCGGGCAGCCAAAGAAAGATCCGCGCCATTGCCCCTGGAAAGGGCATCCCCCAGCTCGCCTGGGTGAAAGTAGCGCTCCAAAAGGCCGGCTGTTAGACGCCATCTTTCCATGCGGCTCACATGAACCACATCCACCCCGATGCCGGCTATCATTCATTGCCTTCCTGGGGCGCAGCGGCTTTTGGGCTTACAAGAATGGTAAGGGTCCTGGGCTCAAAACTAAAGCTGAGGTTTTCAGGTATCGCAGCGGGCGCCACATTGAGAGTATAGGAACCGGGCCTTTCGATGCCGGAGCAATCGACTGTGAAAAAACCCTCAGAGATGCTGAACCGGTTAAGCTCGTCCTGGTTAGTCCCTTCAAGGTGCACGCTCCCCGCCCTGATATCGAGCTCCCCCGAAAATTCATCGTCAAGGTTCAAAATCCGGATGGGGATATCGGTGACATTGCGCACAGGGACAATGTGCGAAACTATGCCGTGGAATTCGGTGATCCCGTTGCCCCGGATCACAATGAGGGGATCGCGGTTCAGTATATTCGCCATCACCGTAAAGTCCCCGGCCCTGCCTTCAAGATCGATGGCCTCCGTGGAAAGCTCGGATATATTCCCTATAAGCTGGGAGGGGCCGTCTATGATTACCTGGGTGGGGTTCAGCGAATGGGAATTCAAAACATAGCCTTGCGCGACATTGCCCCTGAGGCTCGCGGTAAGGGGCACGAATTTGCTTATCTTGTGATCCAGGGAAACCGAAATGTCTGTGGGATCAACATTGACTTCAAGAGGCTCTATGCCGAGGGCCGTCCCGTTTTTTCGTATCTGCACTGCAGCCTTGTAATCCCCGGGAGCCTCGTAACGGCTCAGGTTTATAAAGGCTTCGATATCATCCTCCAATATAGGATAAATACTGTTGGCATCGCCCCTGAGGGTTATGCGCACCATGCGGGGGTATGGGCTTGAAGGTATAAGGTTGCCCTTCACTTCAATATTGAGGGGCACGGTAAAAAAACGCTCTTCAAGGGTGCTCATGCGGTGAAATATAAAAAGAATTATTGCCAACCCTATGGAGATGACTTTGGCCGGCCAATTCTCTGTTGCCTTGGCAAGAAGTTTCCTAGTGTTCAACGAAGACATCCTTCCCTTCGCCCACATCGGCGTCGCCCGCTTCGGGGAGGGCCGCATCGGGATCGCCCTTCCTGGCGCCCCGATCCAGAAGCTCCCTGAGCTTGCGGGTTACTTCCAGGGGCGAAAGATCGTAGTAAAGCTTTGTATCGTATGCCAGGCTTATGGCCCCGGTCTCTTCAGAAACTACCAGTATCACTGCGTCCGACTGTTCCGACATTCCCAGGGAAGCACGGTGCCTGGTGCCAAAACTCTTTCTGATATCCTGCTGCTCCGAAAGGGGCAGGAAGCACCCGGCGGCGACAATGCGGCCGCCCTGGATGATCATGGCCCCGTCGTGGAGGGGGGTGTCGAATTCGAAAACTGTTACAATGAGGCTGGAAGAAATATCAGCATTGAGCCTGGTGCCGGTTTCGATGATATTCTTGATGTTGACCCGCCTGGGGAATACCACCAGCATGCCCCGTTTCTCGCGGGAAAGAATTTCCGCCGCCGTGACCACCGCTTCAAGCTGTCCAAGCCGGGGCTTGCTGTCGGGCCTGAACAATTCACCCTGCCCCATGCGTATGATGATCTTCCTGAGCTCGGGCTGAAAGACTATGACCACTGCGATAAAAAGCCCTGGACCCAATACGTTGAGTATCCATTGGAGAGTGGTAAGCTTGAAGAGGACTGCAATGCCGTACACCAGGGCAAGGACCCCGGCGCCCTTTACCAGCTGCACTGCCTGGGTTTTTACCAGGAGCTCGTAAGCCTTGTAAAGGATGAAGGCTATAATAGCCACATCCACTATGGGGCGTATGAGATCATAAACAGAGCTTATATGCTGAAACCATTCCATTCCTGTCGCTCTCCTAATTCCCCATTATACCATAACGTTTATAGCGAAACGCCTATAGCGTACAGCGCTTTGACAAGGTCTGCGTGTTCTCCGGCATCGTGGACCCTGATGATGTCCGCCCCGCGCATAATGGCGGCGGCATTTGCGGCCAGCGTCCCCGCGAGCCTCCCCTCGGCATCTTTGCCGGTAATTTCGCCGATAAAGGTCTTTCGGGAAAGGGCCATTAATATAGGATAATCATTCACGCGGATTTCCGCAAGCCGATTTATAAGGGCCAGATTGTCGTCTTTCCGCTTGCCGAAGCCTATGCCCGGGTCCAGGATAATGCGATCCCCCCTTACACCCCCCTCCAGGGCACGGCGCGCCGCTCTTTCCAGATAGCCTGCCACCTCCCCCACCACATCCACGTACCAGGGGGAAGCCTGCATATCAGGGGGCTGCCCCTTCTTGTGCATCAGCACCACAGCGGCGCCCCTTTCGGCGCAGAGGGGCAGCATGAGGGGATCGTCCTCCAATGCCGAAATATCGTTGATGATGTCAGCCCCCGCGTCCAGGGCCGCCCTGGCGACAGCCGCCTTGCGGGTATCCACAGAAACGGGGAGGCGGGATTGTTTCCTGAACGTTTTGACAACAGGAATCACCCTGCGGAGCTCTTCTTCTTCGCCGATATACGCGGAGCCGGGGCGGGTGGATTCGCCTCCAAAGTCTATGATGGCTGCCCCGGCCTCTTCGGCCCTCAGGGCATTTTCGACAGCCCTTTCGTCCATAGCCCTCGAGGGCGCGTAGAATGAATCATCGTTGCAATTGATTATGGCCATCACCAGGCAAGGGCCGGAAAAGTCCAGGCCAGAGCCTCCGGGGAGGCTCATGGGGGGCCTCATTTTCCGCCTTCCGCCCAGGCCAGGGATGCATAGGCATTCGCCAGGGCCTTTGAGACAAAGGCGGCAATCCCTTCCCCGTCAAGGCCATTTAGGCGGAGAAGCTCATGGCGCTTTCCCAGGGGGATGAATTTCTCATGGACTGCCAAAACCTGAACCCTGCATGGACAGTTGGACCTGAGGGCAAGCTCGGCCGCATATTCGCCAAAACCGCCGGCCTTGACGCCCTCTTCAACAAAAACCATAAGCTCGTAATCGTCCATGATTCCCGTAAGGTAATCCTCGTCTATGGGCTTCAGGAACCTCAGATTGTAGAGGCCCACGTCAATGCCCATGGCGGCGAGCCTTTGACAGCCGTCCAGAACCTGTTCATAAAGGCTGCCGGTAAAGGCAACGCACACCCGGCGATTTGCCCCGGGCCGACGTATCCAGACACCCCGCCCCTTTACCACCGGCTCAAGGAACGCAGGATCGCCTGCAGGGCAAACATCCTTGGGGTAGCGGATAATGGCGGGCCCGCTATTGGAAAGGCTCCAGCCCAGCATTGCCTCAAGCTCCTCTTTGCCAGCGGGCGCCAGAATAGCCATATTCGGGGCTGAACGGAACAGGGAAATATCAAAAAGGCCCTGATGGGTCTCGCCGTCGTCGGACACAAAGCCTGATCTGTCGAGGGCGAAAACTACGGGCAGATTCTGGAGGCACACATCATGGATGACCCCGTCCACCGCCCTCTGCATAAAAGTCGAATAAATTGCTGCCACAGGCCGTAAACCCCGGGCTGCCAGGCCGGCCGCAAAAGTCACCGCGTGGGCCTCGGCAATGCCGGCGTCAAAAAAACGCCCGGGAAAAGCCTGCTTAAAAAGGTTAAGGCCGGTACCCTTTTCCATAGCCGCCGTAATAGCCGCTACCCTGCCGTCGCCCTGCCCTGCCTTGAGGAGAGCCTCGGAGAACACCTGGGTAAAAGCCGACAGGCTGCCACCCGGTTCGGACAAAGCAGGCTCGGCCAAACCCTCGCTCGCAAGGAACGAAGAAACCCCGTGGTATTTCCCCGGATCGTTCTCCGCGAAACCATAGCCCTTGCCCTTGCGGGTGATGACATGGATGACCACAGGCTTCCCCAGATTGCCCGCGTCCCGGATCACTTCGGCAAGCTGCTGAATAGCGTGCCCCCCGATAGGGCCCACATATTCAAAACCCAGATCAACAAAGAAGTTGTCAGTATAGAAAACAGCCTTAATAGCCCGCTTGAGCCGCACCACCATATCGAAGAAAAGATCCCCGATATAGGGGATTTTCTTTGCCATATTGTCAAAATTCCTGCGGAAACGCTGGTAATTGGATTTCATGGAAAGGCGGCTCAGATATTTGGAAAGCCCCCCAACATTGGGGCCTATGGACATCTTGTTGTCGTTGAGGATCACCACCAGGGGAAGGCCAAGCTGGCCCGCGTGGGAGAGGGCCTCGT
The DNA here is from genome assembly GCF_000214355.1 of Leadbettera azotonutricia ZAS-9. Taxonomy (GTDB): domain Bacteria; phylum Spirochaetota; class Spirochaetia; order Treponematales; family Breznakiellaceae; genus Leadbettera; species Leadbettera azotonutricia. Next base: position 2,339,559 of record NC_015577.1, read on the forward strand.
AAGCCAGGCCCCCAGTAAGGGCGCCATCGCCTATGACCGCCGCGACCCGGTTGTTCCCCCCCTGGATGCGGTCCGCAGCCAAAAGGCCCAGGGCCGCCGAAATCGAGGTTGAAGCATGGCCGGTATTGAAGCTGTCGTGGGGGCTTTCTGATGATTTGGGGAAACCCGCAAGGCCGTTAAGGCGGCGCAGGGTGTCAAACTCGGTATAACGGCCTGTGATGAGCTTATGGGCATAGCACTGATGCCCCACATCCCAGACGATTTTGTCCTGGGGGGAATTAAAAACCCGGTGCAGGGCTATAGTCAGCTCCACAACCCCCAGGTTCGAAGCCAAATGCCCCCCATTCCGGCTGACCGTGGCAATTATGCACTCCCTGATTTCAGACGCCAGCAGGTTCAATTCAGAAAAACTCAGCTTTTGAAGATCCTGGGGAGACTTAATACCCGCCAAAAGGGGTTCATTCAACTGCATAGAAATAAATATACACCATTTTGAAGGATTTTATGAGAGGATTATAGAAAATACGCCAATTCAACTGGATCGACAGTCAGGAAACTCGGGCAGCCAAGCGCCCGGGTCTCCAAACCGTCATTTGTTCTTGTGTCGGTTTTTCCTGAGCTTCTTCTTGCGTTTGTGCGTCGCAATCTTCCGCAGTTTGCGTTTTCTTCCGCAGGGCACTTCAACGTCTCCTCGGGCTTTACAGCCCCCTAACTTAAGATGAATCCTGTTGTTCAGGTAGTCTTGATAGTATGGAACAGAGGCTTGGAAATGTCAAGACCTGGTGATAATCTTGATGATAATCTGTTTTATAGGAGAATATTATGGCAGGAACATTAGGCACTCAGGTAGTCACCCAGGTCGGCTTTGTCGTGAAGGACGCAGCAAAGACAAAAAAGAAGTGGGCCGAATTTTTCGGCGTCAAAGAGCCTCCCCTGGTGGACGCGGGGGATTATGAAATCACCCAGACCAAGTACAAGGGCAAGGCCGCGCCCAAGGCAGGCTGCACCATGGCCTTCTTCGACGTGGGCCCCAATATGCAGCTGGAGCTGATCCAGCCCAACGGCGAAAAAAGCACCTGGCAGGAATTCCTCGACAAGCACGGCGAAGGCATACACCACATCGCCTTCCAGGTCAAAGGCATGGACAAGGTTATCAAACAGGCCGAAGGCTTCGGTATCAAATGCGCCCAGCGCGGCAAATACGGCGACGCCTCCGGGGAGTACGCCTACCTGGACGGAACCAAAGACCTCAAGTGCATTGTGGAACTTCTGGAGAGCTTTAAGAAATAAGGCGGGCCTTGTTTTTGGGGTTGCATGGAGAATTAGCAGCAGGAAGAAGTTAAAGAAGGAAGCCGAATGTGCCTTGACGATCCACGAATTTTGTTCTTTCCTCTTGTTCGGCTTCTTTGAACGGTACTTGCTTGCCTGTAGGTTGAATTTTACCTAAGATCTGGTATGCTAAAAAGCAGGAGAACAACAATGAAAATTGATACTGCCAATATGCTGTCCATTTCTGAAGCTAATCAGAATTTTTCCAAGGTTACCCGAATGGTCGATAAAAACGGCTCCGCAGTTATCCTGAAAAACAATGTGCCTCAGTATGTGGTTATTCCTTTTAAGGTTGCGGAACAAGCCCAGTCCATGGCTGATGATGATTTATTTGCCCTTTCCGACAAACTGATGAAACAAAACAAAAAGGTGTATGAGGAATTGGCGAAGTGAAACGCATCCTGGGGCAACAGATTATTGAAATACATCGCAGGCTTATCAATCAAACAGGCGGAATGGAAGGGGTGAGGGATAGTAATATGTTGGATTCCGCAGTAATGTCCCCTTTTCAAACATTTGGAGGCGCGGACCTTTACCCTAATTTGCATGCCAAGGCTGCTCAAATGGGGTATCAGCTTATAAACAACCATCCTTTTTTCGATGGAAATAAACGTACCGGAATACATATCATGTTTCTTTTTTTGCTGATTAACGATGAAAAAATAATCGCTACAAACAAGGAAAAAATTGAGTTGGGGCTGAGCATCGCAGAAGGGAAAATCAATCCTCAGGAGATAATCCTTTGGCTTGATGCTCATGCGAAAAAGATACGATGAATTTCCATTTCCCATGGAGAATTAGTTAATACACTGACAAAGTACTATGATTTTATGCGCCGGACAAATCAACAACCTTGCGGCAAAGAATAAGAGTTTTAACCGCAAGGTCGAAAAAGTTAAGGAAGGAATACCTCCGGGTGGAGAAAATCATTCAGTATCCAATACAGTGTACCCGGTCCGTCCAAAAAGCCTGGAAACTTCCCAGACGGACCGGGATCATAATCCAACTAGTCCGAAGCCGCAGCCTGTACTGCCCCCGAGGCCGCGTTTGCAGCGGGTATGGGAGCTCCGTTGAAATCCGTTTCAGGATAGTCATCAGGGCGTGTTGTTATTACCCCCAATGCGCCTGCCTTTGGTTTGAAGCTTGACAGTTCAAAGGGAAGCTCGCTCACTTGCACATCGCCATCGGTAAAGGTCCATCCGCTTTGGCTGGTTCCGGTTCCGTTCGGCTTGTCCGTCACATTAAAGCCACCTGATGTTGGCGACGTACCGGAGCTGTTGTATACGATGGGCCCATAATAACTTGCGGTATTCCCATAAAAGATATTGCCGGTAAGGGTCAGGGTTCCACCGTACTTATAAATTGCACCGCCATAGCCGGATGTGTTATTATAGAAGGTACAACCCTGCACAGTGAGTACGCCGTCGCTGTGGTAGATAACCCCGCCGTTTGATCCGGCTTTATTCCCGCTAAAGATGCAGGACTGGAGGGTCAGGTTCCCGGTATTCCCTATGGCAGTTCCATAGTAACTGGTAGTCCGGTTCCTGAAGTGGAACCTTTTGATAACTACAGTCGTACTCGAACCACTTATATAAAATAACTGCGATGTATTGCCGGTTCCGGCAATACCGCTGCCGTCAAGAATAACACCGTTCCCTTCGATGGTTATGCTCTTGGTGATCTGGGGCAGAACAGTGGCAAGGTTGATAACGTTCCCGGTGGGCAGCATTACCTTGATGGTGTCTCCGTCAGATGCGTTGGTCAGGGCTGTCCGCAAGGTGCCTGTCCCGGTATCCGCAGCGTTGGTAACCTCACTGCCGAATACCGCCCTGACAACAGTATCGCCGCTTATCGTTAGGGTGTATTGTTTCGGAGTTGGCTGCGTCGGCAGCTGGGTTCCGTTCAGAGTCCAGTACAAAAATGTTTTGCTTCCCTCTGTTGCTTCCAGGGTTACCGAGGCGCCGAAGTCATAAAAACCGTCTGTATTTACGCTGCCCGCAGTTACACTGACTGTACCTGAGCCACTTACCCCGTAGTCCAGGTAATACCCTGTTGAAACAGCCTGTACTGCCCCTGCCGCCGCATTTGAAGCGGGTATAGGATCGCCGTAGAAGTCTGTTTCAGGATAGTCCTCAGGGCGTGTTGTTATTACAGCCGGAATGCCTGTTTTTAATTTAAAGCTTACAGGTCCAAAGGGTATAGAGCTCACCTGTGTATCACCGCTGGTAAAGTTCCAGCCGCTCTGACTGCTTTCGGTTCCGTCCGGCTTGTCCGTCATATTAAAGCCGCCTGATGTTACCGTACCGCCGCCTACGATGGGCCCATAACTTGCGGTATTCCCGTAAAAGATATTGCCGGTAAAGGTCAGGGTTCCACTGGAGCTATAAATTGCGCCGCCACTATAACCGGATGTGTTATTGTAGAAGGTACAACCCTGCACGGTGAGTGCGCCGCCGTTGTGGTGGTAAACCGCCCCGCCATAAGCGTTTGATGCAGTAGTTTTATTCCCGCTAAAGATGCAGGACTGGAGGGTCAGGTTCCCACTATTCCGTATGGCAGCGCCATAGACACTGTTAGTCCGGTTTCTGAAGTGGACCCTTTTGATAACCACACCCGCGCTTGAACCGGTATTCAATAACTGCGAGTAATTACCGGTCTCGGCAATGCCGCTGCCGTCTAGAATAATACCGTTCCCTTCGATGGTTATGCTCTTTGCGATCGATGGCAAAACACTGGTAAGATTGATTACGCTCCCGGCAGGCAAAGTTACCCTGATGGTACCTCCGTCAGATACATTGGTCAGAGCTGCCCGTAAGGTTCCTGTCCCGCTGCCATCCGCAGCGCTGGTAACCTCATTGTAGAATACCGCCCTGACAACAGTATCATCGTTTATTGTTAGGGTATACAGATTCAGCGTTGGCGGCGCCTGCATCTGGGTTCCGTTCAGCGTCCAGTAATGAATCACTTCCATACCGTTCGCTGCCTGGAGTGTTACCGAGGTGCCGGGATTGTAAAAACCGTCCTCATTGGCGCTGCCTGAGATTATATTGACTGTGCCCGAGCCGTTTGCCCCATAATCAAGGGCATAGCCTGTAACCGCAGCCTGTACCGCTCCTGCCGCTGCATTTGAAGCGGGTATGGGATCGCCATAGAAGTCCGTATCAGGATAGTCCTCAGGACGCGCTGTTATTACACCCGAAGCGCTCTTTCCCGATTTAAAGCTTACACGTCCAAAGGGTATGACGCTTACCTGTGTATCGCTACTGGCAAAGGTCCATCCACTCTGGTCGGTTCCGCCTGGATGGTCCGTCACATTAAAACCGCCTGATATTACCGTACCCCATTGATTGATTACGATAGGTCTATATAATGATGCAGTATTATCGTAAAAGATATTGCCGGTAAGGATTAGGGTTCCGAAGTCGTTATAAATCGCACTGCCAGAATAATTGGATGCATTAGATAGATTTTTGTAGAAGGTACAACCCTGCACGGTGAGTGCGCCGCCGTTGTGGTAGATAACCCCGCCAGCGGCATTTGATGCGGTAGTTTTATTCCCGCTAAAGATGCAGGACTGGAGGGTCAGATTCCCACTATTCCGTATGGCAGCGCCATAGTCACTGTTAGTCCGGTTTCTGAAGTGGACCCTTTTGATAACCACACCCGCTGAACCGATATTCAATAACTGCGAGTAATCACCGGTCTCGGCAATGCCGCTGCCGTCAAGAATAACACCATTCCCTTCGATGGTTATGCTCTTGTTAACTTCGGGCAGAACACTGGTTAGATTGATAACACTCCCTGCGGGCAGAGTTACCCTGATGACGCCTCTGTCAGATACATTGGTCAGGGCCGCCCGCAAGGTGCCTGTCCCGGTATTATTAACGCTGGTAACCTCGTTGCAGAATACCGCACCGACAGCAGTATCGCCGCCCATCGTTAGGGTGTATTGTTTCGGCGTTACCTGTGCAGGCAGCTGGGTTCCGTTCAACGTCCAATACCAAAATACTTCATTTCCGTCTGTTACTTCCAGGGTTACCGAGATGCCGGAATCGTAAAGGCCGTCTGCATTGGCGCTTCCCGCGTTTACACTGATCATGCCGGAGCCACTTACCCCTAAGTCCAGGTAATACCCTGTTGAAACAGCCTGTACCGCCCCTGCCGCCGCATTTGAAGCGGGTATGGGCTCGCCGTAGAAGTCCGTTTCAGGATAGCCCTCGGGGCGTGTTGTTATTGCAGCCGGAACGCCTGTTCTTAATTTAAAGCTTACAGGTCCAAAGGGTATAGCGCTTACCTGTGTATCACTGCCAGTAAAGGTCCATCCGCTTTGGTCAGTTCCGGCTCCATCCGGCTTGTCCGTCATATTAAAGCCGCCTGATGTTACCGTACCGCCACCGCCGTATACAATGGGTCCCCCATATGTTGCAGTATTCCCGTAAAAGATATTGCCGGTAAAGGTCAGGGTTCCGCCGTACCTATAAATTGCACCGCCATAAGAGCCGGATGTGTTATTATAGAAGGTACAACCCTGCACGGTGAGTGTACCGCTAGTATAGACAGCCCCACCATATGAGCCGGTAGTTTTATTCCCGCTGAAAATGCAGGACTGGAGAGTCAGGATCCCGTCATTCCGTATGGCAGCGCCATAACCACCACTGGTAGTCCGGTTTCTGAAGTGGACCCTTTTGATAACCACAGCCGCGTATGTGTTGCTTATATTCAATAACTGCGACGTATTGCCAATGCCGCTGCCGTCAAGAATAACGCCGTTCCCTTCGATGGATATGCTCTTGTTGATTTCAGGCAGAGCATTGGTTAGAGTGATCACGCTCCCAACGGGCAGCATTACCTTGACAGCGCCCCCGTCGGACACGTTGTTCAGGGCCGCCCGAAAGGTGCCTGTCCCGCTATCCGCAGTGCTGGTAACCGTAATCGCTTCAAAATTTGCGGGGGTAAAGGTGTATGTTACGCTGCTTGTCAGGTTCTTGTAGATGTGGAGAATCTCATGTTTCCCCGCATTGTTGTCTTCAAAGGTTAAGGCGGTTACCACCCGGTAATACCCGGCATTCAGAGCCAGGGCGCCGATAGCCGGATCAGAAACTATAAAGTCCAGGGTCTGCTCCGCTGTCCCACCGTCGGAAAGGGGCGTTATGGTCATTTGCGCAATCGCAACCCATCCCGGGTAGTTTACGGTATAGGCAAAAGTCCCCTCTCCCTCGCTGACAATCGCGTTCAGGGCAACGGGTTTGCTTACCGTTGTCCCCGCAACGATCTGGATATCGGATTCGCTTCCCCTGGCTGCCGGAACTAATTCCTCCCCAGGGCCGGTGATATAGGCAGTTATCTCCAGAGCCCAGGTTCCCTGCGCAAGCTCAATGGCCTCGCCTATTTCCGCCCTGGTTTTGGAAACGATGACCGGGCTCTGCCCCCCGGCAGTGAAGGTCAGATCAAATTTCTCAAAATCGTTTATGTTTGCTGCAGGCAGAATCGTCCGTCCTGTACTAAGGCTGTCAATCTTCAGAACGAAAAGACCGGTTTGAGAATTCCCGTTCAGGGATGTTTCCGGTGAAGCGATATTATCACAGCTTGCCATAAAAAGCGCGGCGATTATCAATGCCAGTATTGTTGTTTTTCGTTTCATTTTTTTCTCCTCCCTTATTGCTGCACCAGGAAGTCAACGGTCTTTGAATACCACACACCGCCCTTTACAACTTCCACGCTTAATGAATGTTCTGCCTTGCCGCCGTATACGGGATTGGCCGCGTACAATGTAAGGCTGCTGCCGATTTCGCCCACAAGTTCTCTGCCGTCCACCAGCCACTGTATGCTTGTGTATTGGCTGCTGTTGGTCAGTGTAATCGTCGCGGTTGTGCTGCCGCCGGAACCGTCCTTGTCCAGAATTATGTCCGGTAAAGTAATATCCACATCGGCAATCTGGGTAAAGCTTAGATCGAGGGTAAGGTCTCCCGCTCCTGACCTTTTAAGCACCGTTACGGTTCTTGATGCGGGGGTCAAGGCATAGCCTTCTTTTGCCACCGCCACGCTTACCGGGCCGCCTGCGGTAATCCCGCTCAGAGCCAGGTCATAAATGCCGCTCCCGGTCCTGGCAAGCACGCCTTTTATCGCGCTGGTAGTTCCGGCAGTCAGGGTGATGTCCCCGGAATCAAGGCCGTCAATGTCCTTGTCAAAAGTCAATGTCAGCTTTGTTGTAGTTGCGGAGGCGGAACCGTTGGCGGTCAAAGCGCTGAACGCTACCGCGATCTCGCTGGGCTCTGTGTAGAAAAACACGGTCACGGTTTTCGACCCAGGGGTAAAGGCATAGCCTTCTTTTGCCACCGCCACGCTTACCGGGCCGCCTGCGGTAATCCCGCTCAGAGCCAGGTCATAAACACCGGTTCCGGTCCTGGCAAGCACGCCTTTTATCGCTCCGGTAGTTCCGGCAGTCAGGGTGATGCCCCCGGCGGAAAGGCCGTCAATGTCCTTGTCAAAAGTCAATGTCAMCTTTGTGGTAGTTGCGGAGGCGGAACCGTTGGCGGTCAAAGCGCTGAACGCTATCGCGATCTCGCTGGGCTCTGTGTAGAAAAACACGGTCACGGTTTTCGACCCAGGGGTAAAGGCATAGCCTGTTCTTGCTACCGCCACGGTTACCGGGCCGCCTGCGGTAATCCCGCTCAGGGTCAGGTCATAGACGCCGGTTCCGGTCCTAGCAAGCGTGCCTTTTATCGCGCTGGTAGTTCCGGCAGTCAGGGTGATGTCCCCGGCGGAAAGGCCGTCAATGTCCTTGTCAAAAGTCAATGTCAGTTTTGTGGTAGTTGCGGAGGCGGAACCGTTGGCGGTCAAAGCGCTGAACGCTGCTGCGGTCGCGCTGGGATCTGTGTAAAAAAACACGGTCACGGTTTTCGATGCGGGAGCAAAGGCATAGCCTGTTTTTGCCACCGTTACGGTTACCGGGCCGCCTGTAGTAATACCGCTCAGAGCCAGGTCATAGACGCCGGTTCCGGTCTTGGCAATCGCGCCCTTTGCCGCGCTGGTAGTTCCGGCAGTCAGGGTGATGTCCCCGGCGGAAAGGCCGTCAATGTCCTTGTCAAAAGTCAATGTCAGTTTTGTAGTAGTTGCGGAGGCAGACCCGTTGGCGGTCAAGCCGCTGAACAAAATATCCACATCGCCGCCGCCGCTGCCTCCTGAGGGGTTTGAACATCCAAAAAATAACGATACTGCCGTCAACAGCAAAGCTGTCTTCCAAAGCACTCTCTGTTTCATAACACCACTCCTTTGGTAGGGCTTGAGTACACTTTAAATAATCGAAGCAGAATCTTAGGAATCAAAATAAAATTCTTTCATCCGCTTCAAATTCCATTACAATGAATTTATATGCATTGTAACAAGTATTAGTCAATCACTATGCATAGAATTGCATGCTAGTTGCATGGAAATACCCCTATTAAATTGAACATGGGGTTTTGATCATGGTGCCATTTAAACCGTCTGTCCACCGAATGTATTTCATTGACAAGAAAATACGGGAAAACTTCTATCCCACGACGGTATCTTTAGCCCGGGATTATGTGGAAAAGTATGGACAATCGGTCAATTCCCGAACCATTGCAGGCGATATTGCCTCCCTAAAAGCGAAATTTCATGCTCCTTTAAGTTATGACTATCAGAAAAAAGGATATTTCTATACCAATCCCAACTTCCAGCTTCCTGTTTTAAAGGATGACCCTGAAGATCCACTGCCAACTATGGCCGCCGAGGTCCATCCCCGGACAGCTGCCATTCCGGAATGGCAGCAAGCTTTCATTGCCTCTTTGGTGGATAAGGTATTGCCCTTTCCGAAGGGACAAAATCAGTCCAAGGGCAAAGCAAGTGTGCTGTTGAATAACATGGTCTTGGATACGGATTTCGGGGCAGTTGCACAACCCCTGATGCATGCGCTAAACAGCAATACCGCCGTCCGGCTTAGTTATGCCTTTTCCGGGAAAAAACCGATTGAGAAGATCTTTAGGCCGATACACCTGATTTGCGCGCTGGAAATGAATCTCGTCTTTGGAACAATAAAAGAGGAGAAGCGGGAACGATATGCCCTGCTGTACCTCGACCGCATTCGGGAAGTCAGCCCCTGTGGTAAAATGACCGCCCCTCCCTCCTATGTCGCCGTACAGACCATAAGAAGCCGGGATATTGAGGTGGTCATTGCTCTGGAAAAGTCTGATGTACTACTGATTTTTACCTGCGCCCCTAATAACGCTCCCGCAAAGTTCCTTCCCGAATACACACTGCTGGTACAAACGGAGATTTTTGCGGAACACTAATTCCGCTTATTGATTAAAAAACCCTTCCAGTTCCCGTTTTATCGCGTCCGCCGCCTGGTTTTCCCCAACCCCAATGTCTATCCACCTGACCCCCGGAATTGATGCGAAGAAGGTGATCTGCCGTTTGGCGTAATGGCGGCTGTTTTGGGCAACAAAGGCTTCCACTCCGGGAATATCCCGGGAAATCCTGTATGCCCCGTCCGGTTCATCTATAAAAAACTCTTTATACCCTATGGCCTTCAACCCCGGGTCTGCCGGGGTATAACCGGCGTCAAAGAGCCGCTGCGCTTCCGTGGGGAGGCCGGCTTTGAACATGGCGGAGCAGCGGGCGTTTATGCGGCGGTAGAGATCCTCGCGTTCGCGTTTCAGGCCAAGGATGAGGAATTGGCTGGGCGGTTGTTTTTCACCCCCCTCTGGGCGGGAACCGGGGCTGTAGGAGCTTAGGGGCTTCCCGGTAAGACGGAAGACTTCCAAGGCCCGCAGAAGGCGATATTCGTCGTTGATGTGGATGCGGGCGGCGCTTATGGGGTCGGAGGCAGCCAGCTCGTCCATCAACGCACGGGCGCCTTTTTCTTTCAATTCCCCTCTTAACGCGAGGCGTATGGCTGCGTCCGAGGGAGGCGATTCGGGGAGGCCCATGATGAGGTTTTTGAGGTAGAAGCCGGCGCCCCCCGAAACCACCGGCAAGGCCCCTCTGTTTGCGGCTCCCTGGATGGCTTCGGAAGCCAGGCGGACAAATTCGCCTGCGTTGAACTGCTCTTTGGGGTCGCGGATGTCTATGAGGTGATGGGGGAGCCTGGACTGCTCTTCAGGGGAAGGCTTGGCGGTGCCTATATCCATGCCTCGGTAAACCTGCATGGAATCGGCGGAGATTATCTCGGCAGGGCAGATCCTGTCCTTGATAAAAAGTTCTCCTATAATAGAAGTTTTGCCTGAGGCTGTGGGGCCAAAGAGGATGAGGGCTTTTTTGGGGGGAACCGGGAACGCCGGCATAGGGCCTATTCGTCGCTTAGGCGGAATTGTATCTCGTCGGTAAAGACCTGGCGGGCGGCCAGGGAGACTACTTTACCGTCGTTTTCTCCGATTTCGGGGTCCTTCAGCATGGAAAGCTGATAGGAACGGCGTGAAGCGGCTGAGGTAATCTCGTACATGTTCTTGTCGTATTCGATAAGTTCTTCAAGGGGGAATATCATATCAATAACTATATATTTTTTTGAAAATTGTGTAAAGTAACAGGAGACGGAGGCGCCTATGGCCATTTTCACGCCGCCCAAAGCGGCGAAATTCCTCAATCCCGGGACAATAGCTTTGACTATCATAGTCATTGCTGTTCTCATCTTCTTGTTTACCAGTTTCTACATCGTGGATCAAACCGAGGAAGCGATAGTTACCCGTTTCGGGCGTTACTCAACCACCACAGGACCGGGGCTGCATTACAAGCTTCCCTTCGGCATTGACAAGCAGTACATCGTAAATGTCAAAAGCGTCCAGACCGAACAGTTCGGTTTCAGAACCCTTACCTCCGGAATATCCGCAACTTATTCCGGCAATGCGATTGAATCCACCATGCTCACCGGGGATCTCAACATTGTTACTGTGGAGTGGATCATCCAGTACAGGATAGTTGATCCCATGGCATGGACTTTCAATGTGAACGAGCGTTCCCGGACTATAAGGGACGTATCCAGATCGGCCATCAACATGCTGGTGGGCGACAGGGCCATCATGGACATCATGGGGCCTGAGCGGAGCGCCATCGAAGCGGCAGGCGCCGAATTCATGAACGAAACCTTCCGGGGGTACGGCCTGGGAATCGACGTCATCGCCGTAAAGCTCCAGAACATCGATCCACCCCAGGGAGTGCAGGAAGCCTTTGACGATGTGAACAAGGCGGAGCAGGACATGAACCGCCTCATCAACGAAGGCCAGCAGGTTTACAACGAAGAGATCCCGAGGGCCAGGGGCGAACGCGAACGGCTCATTCAGGAGGCTCAGGGCTATGCCGCAGAAAGGGTCAACAAGGCGATAGGGGACGTGGCCCGCTTCAACGCGGTTTTCGAAGAATACCGCCGGGCTCCCGAAGTTACCCGCCAGAGGCTCTACTACGAAATGATAGAAGAAGTGTTCAAGGATGATAAAGACACGGTCATCATAGACAGGCAGTTCAACAACTTCCTTCCCTTACGGAATTTGGGCGGTTCGGCTTCGGAAGGGGGAAGATAATGAAAAAGTTTTTTACCTTTATAATTGTACTTGCGATTATTGTGATTGCGGTCCTTATCATGGGGCCCTTCTATGTTGTTGATGAAGGGGAGCTCGCAGTAATAGTGCAAATGGGCCGCCTCACGGATGTAATAACCGAAGCAGGGCTTCATATCAAAGTGCCCTTTATCGATGATGTAGTGCGCTACCCGAAGCGCATCATGGCCTGGGACGGGGAGCAGAAAAGCATGCCCACCAGGGAAAAGCAGTACATCTGGGTGGATGTTACCGCCAGGTGGCGGATCTCGGACCCCAAAAAGTTTTATGAATCCATCAAAACCATAGACGCGGCCTACCAGAAGCTGGCTGAGGTTATAGATTCCGAAGTGCGTACTGTCACAGCCGAAAATTATCTCCGCGAATCAGTGCGTAATTCCAACATGATACTTGAACAGCTTCAAAACAGCGAAGCCGCCGCTTCCGAAGGCGAGAACATCCTTACACCGCAGGTAATCGAAAGCGAAGGCACCAGGGAGCCCATTTTAAGGGGCCGCCGCCAATTGGCGGAGGAAATTCTTGCCCGCTCGCGGCGCATGGTCCCCGAATACGGCATTGAGCTTATCGATGTGGTAACCCGGCAGATACGCTACAACGACGAACTTACCCAAAGCGTGTACGCCAGGATGATCAAGGAACGGAACCAGATTGCCCAATACCGCCGTTCGGAAGGAGAAGGCAAAAAAGCCGAGTGGATGGGCCGCATGAGCAACGAGAGGATGTCCATACTTTCGGATGCCTATGCCAAGGCCGAGGCCATAAGGGGCGCCGCGGATGCCGATGCTTCGCGCACCTATGCCGAAGCCTACAACAGAGACAGGGACTTCTTTGATTTCTGGAGGGCTGTCGAATCCTACAGGACTACGCTTCCCAATTTCGACAAGACCCTTTCGACAAACATGGATTATTTCAGGTATCTCTATTCGCCCAGAGGTAGATGAGAATGACAGAAAGGATTTTCAATTTTGACCTGGACGGAAAAAAGGAATTGGGTTTCGACACGGGCCTGGATGCCCAGGCTTTTGCCCAAGCCAAAATGGCGCAATTTATCACCCAGAAGGGATGGATTGTTTTTCCCGACAGGCGGATGGAAACCTGGAAAGCTTCCGGAGTATACGAGAAAGAAACCATGATCATCTGGGGACCTGCATTTCCGGGGGAAAGTCTCGATGCCCTCGTCAGGGATGGCAACCGCAAGGATGAAGCCCTGGACGCTATACGGCTCTGGATAACAGCCAGGGCCATGATAGGGCAGACAGAATTCCTTTACCCCGGCGCCAGCGGCGTTTTCGTCGTAACGGAAACGAGTGCGGATTATCCAAAAGGAACCTTGCTCTTCCCCCCCGAAAGGCTTGTGAAGCGCTGCATCGAAGCCCAGGGGAACGAAGCAATTGTCGCGGCCCAGCAGTGGGTGCATCCAGATCTTAAAAATGATGAGGAAACTGTTTTCAGCGCAGGCGCCATGCTCTATGCGGTCTTCTGCGGGGCGCCTCCTTTTTACCGGGAAAATGATGAAGTGCTTCGTCAGGATATACGGGAAGGCGTGTTCATGCGTCCGGGGCTGGCAGCCCCGGGGTTTGACGCAGAATTGGCCGCCCTTATCGCTGACGCCATCAGCCCTATAAAGAAAAATCCCGATGCAAAGAAACGGCCTTCGCCCGATATGCTGAACGAAGCTTTGGGAAGCCCCGGGTCAAAAAAAGCCTTATCCTGGTTTACTGCGCTTTCGGAAGAGGAACTGGCTAAAATACGGATTGAACAGGGACAAAATAAAAAAAACAGGGAACTGAAAGTAAAAACCAGGCGTTTTGTGGCGCGGAACACTGCCATCCTCATAAGCTGCGCCGCCCTGGCTTTGGTGATCGTTTTTGGCACCAGGGGATATATAAACCACCAGAAAGATCTCCCCAACACCAAGGGCATGGCCCCCGTCCAGGTTGCGGAAACCTACTATGGCGCTTTTGAAAATTTGGATCATACCCAAATGGAAGGATGCGTCATCAACAAAGCCGGAAAAGGCGACATTGATATGGTGATAAATCTTTTTGTCATTACCCGGGTAAGGCAGGCGTACGAAACCTATTCGGAAGCAAATTATGCTGCCCAAAAATGGCTTGACGACGGTTCCCCTGTTACGGACCGAACCGTCTTTGGCGTTACGGGCCTTAAGCTCACGACCCTTGACAGCGATGAAAGCGACGGCGAAGTCAGTTTCCGTGCAGCCTATACCCTTTGGGTTCCGGCCAACATGGCCGGGGATAGCGAGCCTCCGAGCTCGGAAGAAATCATGAAACCGGATTATGTCCCGCCCCAGCCAAAGGGATTGGAATATACCGACATACTAAAAATTGCATACCATAACGATTCCTGGCGCATTTCCGAAATTTCGAGAAGCGAAAAATGAGAGGTGGTTTTGAGCCTCTCGTCGAAGAAGCTTTTAAGCAAACATCCTTTGAGCTCATTGATACAGAAGGAGAAAGGCCGCGTTTCATAGACGGGCGGCTCTTTATCCCCCCTGGTTTATTAAGCCAGGCGGCGGAAGAAGGCTTTCGGAGGCTTTCTTTTTTTTTCAGGGAGTCCCATCTTGCCATGCTGGCAGAACAGCTTGCGCTTGCGGAAAACGACAAAAAACCTGGCAATGATGGTTTTGTGTTAAATGCCCTGCTCCGCAATGCAGTGATTGCCGCAAAAGGGGAGCTTGCCCTCTGCCAGGACACGGGAACCGCCGTCATCTACGGCTGGAAAAGCGAAAACGTTTTTACCGGTTCCGGGGATGACGATGCCTGGCTTGAATCAGGCATTGGCGCGGCGTACAAAAAAAACAATTTGCGCTTATCCCAAATTGGGGCTTCTTCTTTTCTTGATGAATTCAATACCGGGAACAACCTCCCTGCCCAAATCCAGATACACGCGTCAGGGAAAAATCCTGTTTACCGTTTTTTATTCATAGCCAAGGGAGGAGGGTCTTCCAATAAGACAAGCCTTTTTTCCATGACCAAATCCCTGCTTGAAGAGCAGGCATTTGAGAAATTTCTTGAAGAAAAAATCAAGGCCCTGGGGACGGCTGCCTGCCCCCCTTACAGGCTGGCAGTGGTGGTTGGAGGAACCAGCCCGGAATTCAATTTGGAAGCCTGCAAGCTTGCAAGCGCCGAAGCCCTTGATAGTGCGCCCTATTTTGAACCGGGGGAAGACAAGGAAAAATCCGCAAGCCTCCCATGGATACGACGGGACAAACAGTGGGAAGAGAAAGCAATGAGTATCGGAAGGCGCACGGGCCTGGGCGCGCAGTTTGGCGGATCAAGCCTGCTCCTGGATGCCAGGGTTTTAAGGCTTCCAAGGCATGCGGCTTCCTGCCCTGTCTCCATAGGCGTCTCCTGCGCGGCTCACCGCAATCTTTATGCGTATATCGACAGCGAAGGGCTGCATTTGGAAAAAACCGTAACAGACCCGGCAAAATTTTTAAAAGAACGCGGCATCAACCTTAAAACCTTTGACAGCAATACTGCTATCATTAAGCGTATTAGTGTTAATAAGGGCATAAAAGAGGTCTGCAAAGAATTAAGTAATTTCAATGTGGGGGATAAAATTCTCCTTTCGGGCAAACTCCTCATGGCACGGGATGCGGCCCACTTAAAATGGCACAATCTCCTGAAAGAAGGAAAAGCCCTGCCCGAATATCTTTATGCGTACCCTGTTTACTACGCAGGGCCTGCTGCAACTCCCCCCGGCAAGGTTATCGGGAGCCTGGGGCCGACCACTGCGGGGCGCATGGATCCGTATGGAGAAGAATTCATGTCCCGGGGCTGCTCCCTCGTTACTGTGGCAAAAGGCAACAGGAGCGCTGAATGGAAGAAACTCTGCAGCAGCTATGGGGCATTTTACCTTGGAACCATAGGCGGAGCCGCAGCATTGCTGTCAGAAGAAAATGTAACCGGAAACGAGCTTTTGGATTACCCGGAATTGGGCATGGAAGCGGTAAGGCTCATCACGGTTAAGGATCTGCCTGTTTTTATCATTATTGACAATAAAGGGAATAGCCTGTACTAGGCTTTTTGGCATCTTATAAAGCCCCGTCCAGCCAAAGCCCGATAAGGTACCGCGAGACCGACCCGTTTCCGGGCAGGGGCGGCAGCTTTTCCCTGGAGAACCAGCGGGCGTCTTCGATTTCTACGCCGTCAGGCTTGATTTCCCCCCCTGCATAACGGGCAGTAAAACCCAGCATAAGGGAATTCGGGAAAGGCCAGGGCTGGGAACGCACATAACGGATGCCGGTGACATCAATATTTACTTCTTCTTTGGTCTCACGGGCCACAGTAGCCTCCAGGCTTTCTCCGGCCTCGTTGAAACCTGCGATGAGGCTATACACCCCGCCTACGAATTTCTTGTTGTGCGCCAACAGGGCTTCGCCCTTGTCATTGACGATGATGGTGATCACCGCCGGAGAAATCCTGGGGAATTCCAGGCGGCCGCAGGCAGGGCATTGGCGGGCCAGCTCTCCTGTTTCCGCATCCTTGTTCGGATTCCCACAAGTGCCGCAAAAACGGGAATCCTGCCTCCAGAGGGCTATGTGGTAAGCCCTGAGCATGCGCCCCACCTGCCCTACCCCGTCAGCCATGACGCCCCCGGTCATGGAATCCAGGGCCTGCCGCAGCGGCACAGATTTCCATTCCGGCGGGAGGGGCACGGAATTTTTCAGCATGATGGCTGAAATATCATCCGAACCGTCCACAGAAGGAATGGTAAAACAATCCCCCTTATCTTCATCTATAATGCCGGCATTTGGGCCTTCGGGAACAACGAGATTATTCCCCTGGAAAATTAAAGTTGTGTTTGCATCGCTCAAGTTTGCGCTCCCGTTTTTGGCAGTTTGATTAATCGGTCTTGTATAAGTATACTTATACTAATGGAGTGATGTAATGGTTTCAAGTTACCTCGAATACCTGCCCATGAGCGATATCGCCAAATACAGCAAAGGGCCGCCTGCAAACGGGGTCCCCTTTTCGGGTTATCCCCAGCAGCATCCCACTGAAAAGGACAAACTCATCCTGATTTACGACCCTGTAGGGGCTAACCCGACGGTCATGGAATTCAAGCTGTCCGACGTGCTCCATGTGGAGGAGGTCCCCTCGGCGGTCACAGAACAGGGTGAAGGCGTTCCCCTGATAAAACTCTGGATACGCAAGGGCGCGCATGGCGTGATCCTGGAGCCCTTCGAGGTTGATGAGCCTATCAAATTCATCCAAAAGAGCCGGGAATTCCGTGAAGATTTTATGAAGCCCAAGGCTCCTGCAAAAATGTAATGCCCTCACCCCGCTTTTTTTCTGTATTGGATGAAGAAAAAAAGAACCCTGATATGCAGGCTCTGCCCCCATCAGTGCACCATAAAGCCAGGCGCCAGGGGTCTTTGCAAGGCCCGCCTTAATGAGGGGGGCGCCCTAAAAATCCCCCTCTATGGTTTCATCACCGCCCTTGCGCGGGACCCGATTGAAAAAAAGCCCCTTTACCATTTCCGCCCGGGATCGACCATACTTTCCATTGGATTTGCGGGCTGCAACCTCCGCTGCCCATTCTGCCAAAACTGGCATATTTCCCAAAACATAGATACCCGGGGGCGCCACGTCAGCCCCAGGGAGATCATCGCCATGGCAAAAGCCGAAGCAACTCCCCAGGTTGCATACACCTATTCAGAACCCCTTATACACATTGAATTTCTATTGGACGCCATGAAGGAAGCCCGCAATAATGGGGTTGCCAATGTGCTGGTAACAAACGGCTGCATAAACGCTGAAGCGGCGGAAGAAATTCTTAACCTGACCGATGCTGCCAACATCGACCTCAAATGCTTTTCCGGTGAAACCTATGCCAAGACCCTGGGAGGGGATCTGGATACGATCCTTGCCTTTATCTCCAGGGCCCACGAAAAGGGCGTGCACATAGAGCTAACCACCCTGGTTGTGCCCGGCTTGAACGACAGCGACGAAGAGATGGACAAGGCCGCGGATTTCATTGCCGGAATTTCCGGGGAAATTCCCTGGCATCTGTCCGCCTACCACCCGGACTACAAATGGAACGCGCCTCCCACCGATCCGGCCCGCCTCAGGACCCTTGCAGAAAGAGCCAGGCAGAAGCTGTCCCATGTCCATATGGGCAACCTACGGTTTGATGCCTAAAACAGATGGAACACCAGTGCCCCGATAACAAGGAAGAGGGCCAAGATTGCAGTAAGGTAAACCCATAAGGGCAGGGAGCCTGCGGGATGCCGGGTTTCTTTCTCTTGAGGGAAGGGGATGAGCCTGGCCCCCGGAGGGGCTGAGTAGCCGCAGACAGGGCAGCCGTCGCGGAAGAGGCCCTCTTCGCCGGTGAAGCTGCAATTGGGGCAGCGGACCGAGGCGAATATTTTTCCGCAACTGGGACAGTTTTTGGCATTAAGGGGGACTTCGGAGCCGCAGCTTTCGCAGAAAAAACGGGGATTTTTGGAACCCTTTTTTTTACCGGCTGCCGGAATTTTTTATCCCCTTCAATTTTCGGAGCTTCAAGCTTTTTCTAGCTGTTGGCAGCTTTGGGGCAGGATGAATCGGCACAGCCTGCGCAGGCCGGGGCCGGGCTTGATGCGTCCTTTTTTTCAGGTTTATCAGACTTGCCTGAAGCAACACTGCCGCTCCCACCCTTCTTGTCGGTAACGTAAAACCCGGAACCTTTAAAAATAATGCCGGTTCCGCCATTGATGAGGCGCCTCAGTTCCTTGCCGCACTGTGGGCAGATTTTGAGTGGCGCATCGCTCATGCTTTGGAAAGCATCGAAGGTGTGACCGCAGCTTTTGCATTCATATCCATAAGTCGGCATGGCATTTCCCTTTTATTTACTAGAATATACTGAAAAGGAGTTAAAAAGTAAAGCGATTTCTTTTGTATCCAAAACCCCTGAACGCAGGCTGAGATCCGCCCCGTCCTGAACCGGGATATTGGCAAAAAGCAGGGGCAGGACGCCCCCGGACGCCTCGCTGCCCGAGGCATTGCCTATGAACATGCGGGCCATGGCAAAAAGAGTAACAAGGGCTTTTGCCTGGCTTGGGGAGGGGGTTCTGATACGGGCTGCAAGCTCCCACTTCTCATCTCCACCGGGGGGAGCTCCGCTGACAGTTCCCCCTGCCCGTGCAGCCCCGAAGAAAAATTCTTCCGCAGGGATCTTGATGGGAATCTCCATGGCCTGGAGGAAACGGTTCAAAGCTTCCCCAGGCTCGGGCATCCAGCCTGCAAAAACGCAAGCCCTGCGGAATTCTTCAAAGCCCTCAGGACTTGCCGCGCCCCCCGGGGCAAAAGGATCTTTATCGGTCGCCAGGGCAAGCTTTGACCCCATGGCTACGCCAAGGCCCCAGCCTTTGGAAAACCAGAATTTCTTTCCTGTTTCGGATTTGGCATGCTTCCAGTCCCGGCTAAAGGCCATGGAAATACCTGCCCTGGTACTGGGGTAAGAACCCCAGCCTGCCAGAAAGAAACGCTGGGCTGCCTGTTCAGGGTAAAAGGCCGCAGCAGCAGTCCCTGTCCTGTCCAGCACATCCCGGGCGTCCTTGCCGTCCAGCCCCTGAAAGGAGAGGGCATCCAGAAGGGGCCTCCCCTCTTTCACATCAGCCCAAAGATACACCCGCGCCCCCAGGGGGAGAAGGCCAAAACCGGGGCTTCCGTCCTCATTCGGGCTGGCGGCTTTGGGGGATGAGGCGCAAGAGGCAAAAACCAGAAACAAAATAAGGAAGATACACGGGTTCTGATGCATAAAAACCCGCCTGTAAAAGATTTTAAACCTTTTCAATCTCAACCTTCCAGTTTTCGTCCCCTGCTTCTATATCTGCCATTTTTCCTGATTCGCCCCAGATCACTTTTGATGCCAGGGTCTCGGAAGACACATAATCCGCAAAAGCTTCCCAGGCTGCTTTTAGCTTTTCCGATCCGAAAATTTTAAGCGTAATCCTGTCAGTGACTTCGAAGCCCGATTCTTTCCTGAGATTCTGCACACCCCGGACAAGATCCCGGGCATCCCCTTCCATTGACAGTTCTGCGCTTAATTCAGTATCAAGTCCAACAGTGAGAGTGTCTTCGTTGAGCACTTTAAGGTTTGCCTTTTCGATACGCCGTATATCGAGCTTTTCCGCAGTTATCTCTACCGAGCGGCCTGCTGCCTCAATGGAAAGGACAGAGCCTTCAAGTATGCCCTGGATCGCGGACTGGCTTAAGGCGGCAATAACTTCCGCTGCAGCCTTCATATCTTTGCCAAGTTCTTTGCCGAGGATGCGGAAATTGGCTTTGGCTTCGTATTCAACAAGGTCTTCCTCGTTATCCCTGAATACTACGTTTTTAACGTTGAGTTCTTCCCTGATGATCTCTTCCATTTCGAGGAGGACTTTTTTTTCTTCAGGGTTGCGGGTTACAAGTTCCACAGTCTTGAGGGGTTGGCGTACTTTGATATTGTACTGGGAACGGAGGGAACGGCCCATGGAGACTGCGTGCTGTACCGATGCCATCTTGAATTCCAGATTCTTGTCCCTGATTCCTTCCCTGGGCACAGGATACGAAGCCAAATGGATGGACTCGGGATCGCTTTCGCTGCGGAGGTTCTGCCAGATGGTATCGGTTATAAAAGGCATAAAAGGCGCCGCCACTGTGATGAGGGTCTTGAGGGCGCTGTAGAGGGCGCCGTAAGCTTCGAGCTTGTCGCTGTCATTTCCGCTCTTCCAAAACCTGCGCCTTGAACGGCGTATGTACCAATTGTTGAGAAGATCGATGAATTCCAATATGGGATCTACTGCACGGGAAAGATCATAGGTATCAAGGGCAGCTGTTACTTTTTCTACCAACGCCTCGGCCACAGAGAGTATCCATTTATCCAGAGGGTTGGAAGGATTCTCGGGCGCGCCCTTTGGGCTCACCTTGTCGATGTTTGCATAGGTAACAAAGAAGCTGTAGGAATTCCAGAGGGGCAGGATGATGCTCTTGAGCACATCCTTGACGCCGTCATCGGTGAACTTGAGCTCTTCGGCTTTTACCAGGGCAGAATGCACCAGGAAAAGGCGCAGGGCATCAGCGCCGAAACTGTTCACCAGCTCCATGGGGTCGGTGTAATTCTTAAGACTCTTGCTCATCTTTTTGCCGTCTGCGGCAAGCACCAGTCCCCCTACCACGCAATTCTTGAAGGCGGGCTTTTTAAAAAGCGCTGCGGCAAGGATGGTGAGGGTGTAAAACCAGCCCCTGGTCTGATCCAGGGATTCGTTTATAAAATCCGCAGGAAAATGGCTGTCGAAAAATTCCTTGTTCTCAAAGGGATAATGATTTTGCCCGTAGGGCATGGCACCCGATTCGAACCAGCAGTCCAGTACTTCGGGTATCCTTGTCATGGTTCCCTTGCAATCCCTGGCGCCGCCGCCTTTTTCCGTGGAAACTTTGGAGCAGGGAATGGTGATCTGATCCACAAAATGCTTGTGGAGATCTTCGGGGGCCTGACCGCTCAACTCCTTGAGTTCCGCCCTGCTCCCTATGCAGATGGTTTTTCCGCAGTCGGGGCAGCGCCAGATGGGAAGGGGGTTCCCCCAGTAACGGTTGCGGCTGATGGCCCAATCCCTGGCGCCTTCGAGCCATTTGCCGAAACGGCCTGTCTTGATATGCTCGGGGACCCAATAAATTTGGCTGTTGGCGTCAAGCATATCCTGCTTGATTTTTTCCACATCTACAAACCAGGAACCCACAGCCCGGTAAATAAGAGGATGGTCGCATCTCCAGCAGTGGGGATAGGCGTGGAGTATCTGATCCCGCTTGATGAGTTTTCCCTCAGCCTTGAGGCGATCCATGATGGCCTTGTCCGCATCCTTCACAAAGACGCCCTGATAGTCGGGTACTTCGCTGGTGAAACGGCATTCAGCATCTATGGGGCATATCACGGGAACGCCGGTGCCTTTTAAGACCCTGGCGTCGTCTTCGCCGAAACCGGGGGCGGTGTGGACAATTCCTGTACCGTCTTCGGTGGATACAAAATCGCCGGGGTAGGTACGGAAGGCGTTCTGTTTCGCCGCATCCTTGAAATAGGGAAAGAGAGGTTCGTATTGAAGGCCGATAAGCTCCGCCCCCTTCTGCCGCCAAATTATGGTATAGTCCGACGGATTTTTGTAATACGCCGGGAGCCGGGATTCGGCGAGAATGTAATTATCATTTCCGTCTTTTACCAATACATAGTCGATATCCGGCCCCAGGGTAAGGGCCAGGTTCGAGGGCAGGGTCCAGGGGGTGGTGGTCCAGGCCAGAAGATAGGTAGAGCCATCGGCGAGAGAAGCATTCAGAGGTTCATCTGCGGCGTGGGAATCAGGCGCAACACCGGTAATTTTAAAGCGCAGGGTAATCGCCGGATCATGGACATCCTTGTAGCCCCCCAGGTTAAGTTCATGGTTGGAAAGAACTGTAGCGCAGCGGGGACAATAGGGCAGGATATAGTGGCCTTCGTAGATGAGGCCTTTTTCCCAGAGGGATTTCATGACCCACCAGATGGTTTCCATATAATCGGGGTCCATGGTTTTATAGTCATTGTCAAAATCCACCCAGCGGCCCAGACGGTTAATCACAAAACGCCATTCTTTGGTATAGCGGAGTACCGAAGCCCTGCAGGCCTCGATAAATTTAACCACCCCGAACTTTTCAATATCAGTCTTTGAATTGAGGCCCAGTTCCTTTTCGATAAGGTTCTCGACAGGGAGGCCGTGGCAGTCCCAGCCGAAACGGCGCTCCACTTTCTTCCCCTTCATGGTCTGATAGCGGGGAATAATGTCCTTTATGGTATTGGGCAAAAAATGGCCAAAATGGGGAAGCCCTGTGGCAAAGGGGGGACCGTCATAAAAAACAAACTCGTCGCCCTTGGCCTGGGAAACAGACTTTTCAAAAATATGGTTTTTTTCCCAAAAAGAGAGTATGGCCTCTTCCAGTTTGGGAAAACTTGCTTTAGGATCTACTGCTTTATACACTGAAATTCCTCCGAAGTTTATCCAGTATTGCATGAAATGGGGCTTCTTTTCCAGTATGGGATTATGTATCATATTGACATGAGTACTGAAACTCTCCCGGACAAAAAGGCGCGCCTCCAAATGGTGATGAAAACACTCGGGCCCCTCTACCCGGATCACAGGCCCCTGCTCGATTTCGAAACCCCATTTCAGCTCCTGGTTTCCACGGTGCTTGCGGCCCAATGCACCGATGCCGCAGTCAACATCGTAACCAGGGAACTTTTCAGCCGCTTTCCCGATCCCGCAGCCTTGGCAGAAGCCCCTCTTCCGGAACTGGAAAAGATAGTCCATTCCACGGGTTTTTTCAGGGCCAAGGCCCACAATATAAAAGCCCTCTCCAGGCAGCTTCTGGAAAAACATTCCGGCGAGGTACCGGACACCATGGAGGGGTTAACAGCGCTTCCCGGCGCGGGGAGAAAAACCGCCTCAGTGGTGCTTTCAACCTGCTTCGGCATTCCTGCCATTATCGTGGATACCCACTTTTCAAGAGTCACCAAACGTCTGGGCTTTACCCATTCCGATCGCCCCGAGGAAATTGAAAAGCATTTAGCGGCCATAACGCCCCGGGACGAGTGGATAGCCGTGAGCCATGTGCTTAACCGCTTCGGCAGGAACACTTGCTATGCGCGTAAGCCGGACTGCGAAAATTGCCCGGTTAAAAGGCTCTGCCCGGAAAGTGCCGTCTGAACCAAGGGTTGAGCTTCGCGTTTGGAAGCAAAGAAAGAATTTTGACTGCGAAGTCGCCAAAGGCACGCAAAAGAAGAAGAAAGAAAAAATAGATCCAGTGTCTTTTCCCGCAGCTACGATTACCCGGCTCTTTTCGTCAACTATGGCTATCCCGTTATATCCCTGTATTACCCCATGCGGCCCTTTTATTTTTGCGCTTTCTTTGTCAGTTTCTTTATGTATTCCTGATAATTCCTTACTGGCCTGGGAACTTAGTTTACAGCCATCCATCGCAAATGTCTTGCCGCCTATTAGTTTCAATTTTGTGATAACTATAAAAAATTATTTTAAGCATTATCCTTGGATCAACGGCGCTTGCGCCGGTTAAATCATTTTTATAGGTATCATCAAACGGACTTAAATCAATTTCATTGTCTACTATTCTGCTCATTGTCCATTCAAATGTTCCCGGAATAATTTGCTCTTTTAGATTTACGATCAGAAAATGCCCGTTTCTTTGGTGGTTTCTTTATACTTTGCCGGATCCCCGGCACAGGTAGAAAGGATAAGGGCCAGCGACGTAAAAACAGTAAAAACAAACCATGCTTTCTTCATACCGGTACCCTTTGCGGATTTTGACAGAAATCACGGTACATTTGTCAATGGCGGCTCGCGGCGTTACAGGACCTTGTTAAAATCAACAAAATATGCTATTTTCCTATAAGAGAGGTGCGGTTTTACAATGGAAAAAGATTATTTAGAACTGTATTCTTTGGTGACGGAATCCTTATCCCATTGCGACTTTACCGAAGCTTCAAACAGGCTTGGGATAAAAGACTTTTCCAAAGACGAGGTATTTCTGGAATTTCTTGGCCGCGAGTATTCAATTAAAAAATCGGCTATTGATCTGGTAAAAGAAAACATTATATGGGAAACGCCGAATGAACAATATGAATACAATCTTAAAAATGTACTGGGAGAATATATTTTATCAAAAGGAAACACTGAACCAAAAAACGATTTTCGTCCTATCGATGTTTATTTTTTAACAAATTATTTTAGTGAACACACGGTACTTAATTCATTTCTTAGAAAAATAATTTTTTTAAAAAGCCCTTTGGATGAAACCTATGCTTCCAAAAATCATCCTGTAAAGTTTAGAAAATGTATGTCAATGCTGGGGTATACCTGTATCGAGGAAAAATCTGCAAACGGCATACAGTCTGTCTGGTCCGGCAGTATACTTCCTAAAATACCCATAAGAATACTGTACGATCATGAGGAAACAGGCCATGATTATCCTGTGACAAAAAGCAAACTATTGTTTGATAAAACCCTGGGGGATTATTATCAACTCGATTCATTCAGGGTGCTTTATATCTGTTATCTGGAAGCGCTTAATAAAATTTGGGGGAAATACATTGAAGGTTAGATGAAGTTTTTGGCGTAATCGACTATCAAGCAGTCATTCTGTTTTCTGGGTGTTATATGTTTTTTCTTTATTTGTCTTCTCTATTTTCAAAAAATTTTAACCCAATTTCGCATAACAAATTGTACGCAACAAAGTTGCACGACTTCGCCACACGGCGAAATCGTACTTCTGCTCCGATTATTAAGTGTTTGTCTATAATGCAGACACACTATAGACAAACATCCTTAAAAAAATTAGAACTGCCGGATAGGGCGGACCAATAATGATGTATCCTTGTGCGCTTGACTTTGTTCTCCATTGCTAAATTTCTGACAAAATGGAGGATTAAGTCCAAAAGAAGTATTTTCAGAGGAACTCCAATATGAACCGCTTTGAAAACCTCCCAAACCTCCTACCTTAAGGTTTATGTACATCTGATTAAGCTCATCTTTACTTGGTAAAAACCAGTCACTAAATCCATTATACTCATAAGCGTCCGCCACTTGTGTTGCCTTCATGGTTTCCCTAGCTTCTTTAAGAAGTTCAACAATAATTTGAGTATTTCGTTTTCCATTCCCTATACCATTGGTAGTACTATTCACATCCCTCCTTTCAGTACCCCATTGCCATACACCGGGAATATCTGCCGGTGCGGCCTCAAGATAACGCCAGCCGTTTAAATAAAACCCCATGTCATAAAACACAATTCCTCCGGCAGGCCCCTTATCTCCGATCTTATAGATTATGGCCGGAGCAGGCGGCGCAACCGGTGCTGGCGGAGCTACCGGCCCCGCGGTACTCCCACTTGCGACCCGTGTTACCGGCGATCAGGCGGCACCGCCGCCGCTTGCAAGCAGCGTTTCTATACGGGTGCTTTTGGCGATATCCGCCGGATACGAAATGGCTACGGTGGCGGTTTCTATGTTGATGGCTTTAAGGCTTAGGCTGTAAACATCCCCCAGGTTTCCAAATGCGCCGGTTACAATTGCCCCGCGCCCAAAAGCTTGCCGATATTCTGTACCGAATTGTCGTCAACTTCCCCCGAAAGCTGGAAGCCCTGTTCTTCCCGCACTTTATCCAGATTGGCCCGGTCTACCACGACCAGCTTGCCGCCGTCTACCACTGCCGCTTCCAGTCTGCTAATAATGTATTCGGAAAGACTCGCCGGGGAGGAAGCAATACTAACCAGGGCAACCTTTGTCCCCACGGGAATTCTTGTATCCATTCTGACGGCGGCTTCTTTAATTGCCGCATCCAGGTCTATTCCGCCGGAACCGCCACTTGTTCTGTTTGCGGCTTCAAGCCGCTGCCTTAGTTCAAGCTCCGCCTCTGCAGCCGTTAGCTTTGGCTGGCTGCTGCAGGCCCCCATCAATACTACCTGTAAGGCTGCAAACATAAGGATAGCCGCCACAGGACGTATGTCCCTAAAACGGATATTTCTTTTCATCAAACCCTCCAATTTTAATCAACATACCCAGGAGCAAGCTCCGGGGTATTAAACCAACACAGACGAATAAAAGGCCGGTAACAAAACAGCTATCTTGCTACCGCCCATTCCTTAGCTTAACTGTGTAAAACGCCGCAAATTCCTAGAACTGCCGGATAGGACCTCTTCTTTTGTGTTACTTCGCGTTCCTTTGCGGTTAATCTCTTTTTCTTTAATTTACCGCAAAAGTGGTCTCCCTTGTGATCAAAAATCTTATACCAGTATTCCTTCTATCACCCTGCCCTGGGCGTCCGGGAGTTCCACTCCGAGTATCTTTGCATAGGTGGGGGCCTCGTCGATAAGGCGGGCCTTTTCGAGGCTTACGCCTTTTTTTATGTCAGGGCCTTTAGCGATGAGTATGGGCTGAGGGCCTTTGTCAGGAAGATAGCCGTGGGTGGCCCTGCCGTAACGGTAGTCGGAAGCGTCGTAATTTTTGACAATAGGACGTTTCCAGTCATCGCCGAATGAGGTGTAGCCGTCGGTCTCAAGGACAAAGGAGAAACTCCCCCCAAGGCCCTCCTCGGCCCTGGCCTCCGCCTCGGTGAAGACCCGGCTTATGCCGTAGATACCTTCGCTGCAAAGATGCCGCAACAGGGCGTGAACCTTTTGGTAGACTTTGTGATTTTCGCTCTCTTTAAGATAGACCATGGCCGACATGCCGCTGGAAAGGCTATAGGCGTCCCAGTCAGCGATGTTCCCTTCCTTGTCCGTGCGGATTAAACCCCAGTCCGCCAGCATCACATTTACATTGATGGCCCTGTCTATATCAAGCTGGCCGTGATCGCTTACGAGGAAAAAGTTGGTTTCATCGTGAACCCCTGCATCCTCCAGGGCATCCATAAGCTGTCCTATCCATGCGTCAGTTTCCTCGATTGCCTTATCAACCTTTTCATTAAAAAGGCCGTAATCGTGCCTGGCGCCGTCAATGTTTGCCGGATGTATCATGAGGAGCTGTGGCTTGTAAAGCCTGATAATATCGCAGGCGCAGCCTATGGCCATATAATCAACAGAAGGGTGCACCCGCTCCTTTATGTCAGGAAAATACTTGGCAAGAAGCCTGATCATTTCAGGTTTTGATCCTGCCCTTGAAAAAGCAGCCTCCATGGTGTCGCTGTTCCCCTGGGTCCAATATTCCGGAATGAGATAATCGATGGAAGGATGGTTCCCCGTAACAGGCCAGAACACACCCGCAGTGAACAGGCCCGCCTTTTTTGCGGCGTCAAAAATATCTTTTACCTTTACTGCATCGTGGAACCAATACCAGGGCGGTGCAAGATTCCCCGGGTGCAACTCGTAATTGTTTACAATCCCGTGTTTCGCAGGAAAAGTCCCCGAAGCCATAGTCGTATGGGCTGGATAGGTAACGGTGGGATAAATGGACCTTACGGATTTGATTTCGGCGCCCCCCTCAAGGCAGCGCTTAAAATTGGGAAGCGTTTTTAGATAGGCCAAATCCTCATACACCATGGCGTCAGCCGAAAGAACCACAATACGTTTTGCCATAAATCCCCCTCGCTAAAGCATAACTACCCGAAACTTTTTGTCAATATTATGGTAGAATAAAAACTTATGGATTCCGACGCCAAAACCGCTGCCCAGGCCGAGCTTCTCTTTAACCGCCTTTCCAAGCGGCACAGGCACCTGAAAAAGTGGGCCCGCCGCATAGGCGTCGATGCCTACCGCCTCTACGACAGGGACATACCCGAAATCCCCCTGGTCATTGACCTCTATGGCGACGCCGTTTCAGGCGCCCTCTACAAAAGGCCCTACGAAAAAGATGAAGCCGAGGAAGAACGCTGGCTTGCCGCTATGGCCGATTCGGCCGCAGAAGCCCTTGGCCTTAAAAAAGAGTTAATCTTCCTCAAGCAGAGGGAGCGCCAGAGGGGAAATTCCCAATATGAAAAGATCGGCAAGGGCAATATCTGGCGCGAAGTACACGAAGGCGATCTGCGATTCAGGGTGAATCTTTCCGATTACCTTGATACCGGCCTTTTCCTGGACGCCCGAAAAAGGCGCTCCCTGCTCCGCGCCGAAGCTGCGGGAAAAAGAGTGCTCAATCTCTTTGCCTATACCTGTTCCCTCTCTGTCTGCGCAGCTGCCTCCGGCGCCAGTGAAGTTGATTCCGTGGATCTTTCCAATACCTACCTTGACTGGGGCAAAGCAAACTTTGCGCTCAACGGCCTTGATACCGATACTGCTTCAGCCTTCCGCTTTATACGCGAAGATGTACTTTCGTTCCTTTCCAAAGCGAAAGCAAAACACCTCGCATGGGATATTATCATTTTGGATCCCCCGAGTTTTTCCAATTCCAAAAAAATGCAAACCGATTTGGATATACGCCGGGACTATCACACCCTTATAAAAAATTGCCTGGCCCTGTTAAGCCCCGGAACTCCCGGCGAAGCTTCCCGCAAAGGAAAACTCTGGTTCAGTTCCAATGCCAGAGGTTTCCATTTGGCCGATGAAGAGTTTCCTGGTTTCCAAATTAAAAATATGCAAAAAGAAATGGAAGATGAAGATTTAAAAGGAAAGAAACTACCGGCTTGTTATACCTTTATCCAATCAAGGAGGAATGATGCGTAAAGCACTAATACTACTGCCCCTGGCACTCATCTTTTGGAGCTGCGCAATCATCTCCAATAGACCTACTGAAGGTAAGGCAGAAACCGCCGCCGCAAGCCCCAGGGCCGCCATCCGTCCCGGCAGGGTGGAAGACAATTTAGGGAAACCCACATTCAAGGGCCTCCCCCAGGAAGCCCGGGAATACCTCGAAACCCTATCCAAAGCCTTCAGGGAAAAAAACCTGGATTTCCTCATATCCCAGGGAGAAATCCATTACGAAAACGAAACCCGCTTCCGCTACGATGAAGAAACCTACCTGGCCATGCTCTACCGCATCGGCCCCTACACCGAGGATTCCCCCTTCCGCGAAATGAAGCTCCCCCGCCTGGAATACAAAGAAGTTACCGGCATTGAATACACAGCCTGGGATGAAAAAGGCCCCATGATCGAAATACAAGCCCAGCTTGTATACCAAAAAGGCGAAACCATCCCCTGCGAAATCATGCTGGTGTGGAAACTACCCGCACCGAAGGTGCTGGGGATGTACCCGTAAATATGCATCATGCATATACTATAACCTTCAGATGAACCCAATGGCTGTTTACGAGCCGCTAAGCGACGAAGCGCAAACTACTCCTTTATGGAGTACTTCTTCCTGAACCTCTCAATACGTCCCGCCGTATCTACAAGCTTCTGTTTACCTGTAAAGAAGGGGTGGCAAGAGGAACAAATTTCAACCTTGATGTCCTTGACGGTGGAACGGGTTTCTATCACGTTACCGCAGGCGCAGGTGATCTTGGTCAGCTCGTATTTAGGGTGAATCTTCTCTTTCATTATCTCTCCTTCAAAATTGCGTTCGCCCCGGAGACCGGCGCTGCTGGTCTTTATCCTTTAGAACGCGGTTCCTCAATCCACGCCGGCCGAGCCGGTATTCATGGAATTCAGGAAAGCTTCATTATTCTTGCTTTTCTTCATTTTGTCAACCAGGAGTTCGATGATCTCGATATCGTCCATGGGGTTGATGACCTTGCGGAGTACCCAGATCTTCTGAAGTTCCTTTTCGCCCAGAAGCAGTTCTTCCTTTCTGGTGCCTGATTTCTTGATGTTGATGGCCGGGAAGAGGCGCCTGTCGGAAATACGGCGGTCAAGGTCGATTTCCATGTTGCCAGTGCCCTTGAATTCCTCGAAAATGACTTCGTCCATGCGGCTGCCGGTTTCGATAAGGGCTGTGGAGATGATGGTAAGGCTCCCCCCTTCCTCGATATTGCGGGCGGCGCCGAAAAAACGCTTGGGCTTGTGGAGGGCGTTGGAGTCAACACCGCCCGAGAGTATCTTCCCCGACGTGGGGACGGTCTGGTTGTAGGCGCGGGCAAGGCGGGTGATGGAGTCCAGGAGGATCACCACGTCCTTCTTGTGCTCCACAAGTCGCTTGGCCTTTTCCAGCACCATTTCCGTAACCTGCACATGGCGGGTCGCCTGTTCGTCAAAGGTTGAGGAGATAACCTCGGCCCTGACGGTGCGTTCCATATCGGTTACTTCTTCGGGACGCTCGTCAATGAGCAGGACGATGAGGTACACCTCGGGGTGGTTCTTGGTGATGGCATTGGCGATTTTCTGCATCATGATGGTCTTGCCGGTGCGGGGAGGCGCCACGATGAGGGCCCGCTGGCCTTTGCCTATGGGGCAGAAGAGGTTGATGATGCGTTCGGAAACGCTTTCGGTGATGGTTTCGAGGTCCAGCTTTTCATCGGGATAAAGGGGCGTAAGGTTGTCAAAGGGTATGCGGTTCTGGGCCACGGTCGGATCGTCATAGTTGACTGTTTCCACCCTGAGCATGGCGAAGAAACGCTCCCCTTCCTTGGGGCTCCTGATCTGGCCGTAAACCGTGTCGCCTGTCTTGAGGGCAAAAAGCCGTATCTGGCTGGGGCTCATGTAAATATCGTCAGGCCCCGGAAGATAGGAGTTCTGGGGGCTTCGGAGGAAGCCGTAGCTGTCTGGGAGTATTTCCAGGGAGCCGTAGGCGTAGATGACCCCTCCCCTCTCGGTATGGGCCTTGAGTATGGAAAAGATGATTTCCTGTTTTTTCAGGGCAATCATGTCGTCATGGGAAATATTGTAAACCACGGCCAGATCTCTGAGATCCTTCATATTGAGCCGTATAAGCTCGTTGATGGTGAGCCTGGGCTTGCCGTTGTCCTGTTCCAGACGGGGCTCGGGCCTGCCGTAGATGTCGGGCATGGAGGGCAGCTTCGGCATGATGCTGGGCAGAGGAGGGTCCCTGAATGAAGGGCCGGGCTCACGGCCTATATTGCCGCTTTCATGGGGCGCAAAGCCATTATCCTGGATATTCGCCTGGGGAGCATCGGCAATGGGTACTTGTACCGAAGAGGCGGACAGGGCCGGTTCAGGACTTGCATAGCCCTGGGAATTGTAATTTTGGGAATTGTAACCCTGGGAGCCATGGCCTTGCGAAAATGCCTGGTTAGAGGACCTGTTATTGTTGTACCTTCCCTTGGACGGCCTCCCTGGGCCTTTGTTATGCTGGGGCCTGGCCTCAGGATCGGGAATATCCATAGGCGCTGCGTCCTGGGGTTCAGGAGAGGCCTCAGGCGCTGCCTTGTTGCGGTTGGTAGATCCCTTGGGGCGGCCCCGGGTTTTTACCACCACAGTCTTGGCCTTGTCAGCCTCATCCTCTGCCCGGAAAACTTCCCGGGAGCTCTCCTCAAAGCCGGGTAAATTTTCAGTTTCAGCATTTTTGGGCTTTCTGCCCCTTTTCATCATTGCCATCGATTAACTCCGCATTCTCATAATTTATTGTTGTGTTTTTTC
Organism: Leadbettera azotonutricia ZAS-9; assembly: GCF_000214355.1. Classification (GTDB taxonomy): domain Bacteria; phylum Spirochaetota; class Spirochaetia; order Treponematales; family Breznakiellaceae; genus Leadbettera; species Leadbettera azotonutricia. The sequence continues at coordinate 2,371,448 of NC_015577.1, forward strand.
CAGTGTTGATTCAATATATTTTAACAGCTCTTCTATGGCTGTTTCTGCCGCTCTTTGCCGAACCTCATTCCTGTCCCCGGTAAAATGAAAACATGCTGCCCTGGCTTCGATTCCCTGCCGGGCAAGCCCTATCCAGACCAGACCAACCGGATTTGGGGATCCGTCCCCATCGGGGCCTGCAAGGCCGGTAACTGAAAAGGCAAAATCAGCGCCGCTTTTTTCCAAAGCGCCCTGGGCCATGGCGCAGGCCGTTTCCCTGCTAACAGCGCCATGTTTTTGGAGACATTCCCGGGAAACCCCCAGCATTTTCATCTTGGCGTCCAGGGTATAGGTGACAAAAGAACCCCAAAAAACTGCCGATGCCCCAGGCACACGGGCTATCATATCCGCTGCCATGCCTGCGGTGCAGGATTCGGCAGCTGCCAGAAACTTTCCGGCTGCCTTTAAACGCTCTACAAGAATTTCGGCCTTAGCCATTGACCCTCTGGAGTTCAGCCTTTATCTCTTCCGTGGGCCTTGAGAATATCTCCACATCCTTGTCTATGCCCGTCATGCTGCACTGGCCTTCGAAGGAAACGCCGTCCGCTATGCGGAGCCGGGCTGCGCTGACATCCCCTCGCACTTCTGCCCCAGGAAACATGTCTATCTTGTCCACTGCATGGACAGCGCCTACTACAGTCCCATAAACTATGAGAGAGGTAACGGAGATATGATCCGCCTCTACCACCGCCCCCTTGTCCACGATGAGCGCGCCCGCGGCTTCGATGGTGCCCCGGAATTTTCCCTGTATACAGAGGGTTTCCTTAAAACGCAAAAACCCGTTAAAAGCAGTGCTGGGCCCGAAAACCACGATACTCTCTTTTTTCTTCCCTTCGGTTTTTGCCATTTTTATTCCTGATTTGGCAATTCGCGGATCTGGACTTCCAGCAATGGAAGACCGATCTCATTTTTCTTGAGATCTTCCCACTGGACAAGGGTCTTTTCTAACCTGGCGTCCAATTCCGCTATATGCCTTCGCACACCCTGGGTTTTTTCGACTATCTGGGAATTGCCCCCCAGTTTGTCGATGGCTGCATCGAGATCGTCAATGCTCTTCACAAATTCAAGGAGAGTGTGCTTGATGTCCGCGCTCAGCTCCTCGGCCAGGCTGAGACGGGATTCCCTCGCCACTATCTGGCCAAAAAGCTCCCGGTTCCTCAAAACAGCCTTGATCCTCGCCAAAACTTCAGAAAAATTGAAGGGCTTGGTGATGTAATCATCCACGCCCATCTCAAAACCTTCAACCTTGTCCTTTACGTCGTCCAGGGCCGAAAGCATGATGATGGGGATTTCCTTGTACTTGGGGTCCCCTTTGATGAGTTTTGTAAGCTCCCAGCCCGACATGCGGGGCATAATATTGTCCAGCAGCACAAGATCGGGCAAAAAGCGCTTCACCTTTTCCAGGCCTTCCACCCCGTCTTTGGCCTTTTCCACAATAAACCCTAGTTTGGAAAGCATGAGTTCGAAGAAGTCGAGGTTTATGGTCTCATCATCTACTACAAGTATCTTCTTCTGGGTATTCATTCAACCTTCCTTAATTTGCGGAAAAGCTACTTTGTTTTTGATATTTTTTAACAGTATACCCGAAACTATTCCGGCGATCAACAGGATAAAAGCCAATCCCATAAAAACCTTGGGCAGCCAGTCCCCAAAACGGGTATAAAGGGAAGAGACCTTTACCAGGGGAAGCTCCGCCGCAAGCCAGGCCTCTGTGAAGGGCTCGGCCATGGCCAGCACCTTCCCGTTGGGATCGATGGCGCAGGTCTGCCCCGAAGCGGTAGAACGGGCCATGGCCCTGCGGTTCTCCACAGCCCTGAAAACCGCCATGGAAAGATGCTGGTTCTGGGCCGGCAGGCTGTGGGACCATGCGTCATTGGAGAGGTTGACGATGAGTTCCGCCCCATTCCGCACAAATTCCCTGGACAAATAGCCGAAAGTATCCTCAAAGCAAATGGGGGTGGAAAACTTTATCCCCCTGCTCTCAAAAACCGTTGCCTCATTCCCGGTTTCCCAAAAGTGGGTATCCGCATTGATGAGGGCGTCATACACAAAAGGAAGCTGCCTTTTGTACGGGAAATGCTCTGTAAATGGCACAAGGTGAAGCTTGCGGTAGAGGGTTTTAATCTCCCCCTTCTCAAAAAGCATCACCCCGTTGTAGTCCACCCTGTTGTCATCAAGGGGATTTTTTGCGGGCTCCTTCCGGGCGTCGTCGTTGCCTATCACAAAAGGCACATCCTGGGAGGCAAGATAATCCAGAAGCTCCTTCACCAGCGTCCACGAAGGCGGATCGTCCCGCACGGTCTGGTGCCAATAGATGCGGGGCACAAAAGCGGTTTCCGACCAAACCACCAGATCCAAATCGGGGTTCGCCTTCAAGGCTTCGTCAGAAAGCCTCTTCAAAACGCGGTAATTGTTCCGGTATTCCTCAATACCGCCCCTCCATGGGTCAGTGTTATGCTGAATCAAAGCGAGCTTTGCTTTTGGGGCATCCCCGTAATCCAGGGGGGAAACAAAGCCGTACACCAGGGCCGCTATAACAGCAATGCCCCAAACCAGGGCGGGGATTTTTTCCCTTTTGAAAAAAGCCTTGAATATCCCGTCAAGCCTGGCATCTGTCTTCCTGCCAAACAAATCGGCCGGCAAAGCCGCCGCAAGCCAGGCCGAGGGGAACACCGCCAGGGCCGAAACGCCCCAAACCCCGGCAATCGACGCGATCTGGATGACCGGAACAAGCCTCCACTGCGAATAGCCCGTAATGCCATAGGCATACCCCAAAAAGCCCTGGGTCCGCAAATATTCGAAGCCCATCCAGAATAAAAATTGAAGCAGATATCCCCGCTTGGGGTAGAGGGTGATTGCAAGCTTGAGCAGGGGAAAGAGGGCGGCCAGGTAAAACATATAGATAGAGCCAACGATAAGCCCTGCCAGAGGATGGAACACGCTCAGCCAATAGTTGAAAAGCCCGTAAGCCCCATACCCGTAAAGGGCGCCCCAAAACACCGAAGCCCCAAAACCGGACCGCCTGATAACCCAAAAGACAGGCACATAGGCTATCCATGCCAATAGGGGGAGGCCGTTTTCAAATAGAAGATTGGGAAAAGCCGCCGCAAAGAGCAATGCACCCGCCGCAATAGCAGCCAGATTGATTAGGAAGGATCTAAAACCAGCGGACGAAGAAACCTTCATTCCTCATCGTCCTGCTTCAAATTCCACACAGCCTGCTTCAATTCCCTGCCTGCCCTGAAAACAGCGCTTCCATGGGAATTGACAGAAAGAGTTTCCCCGGTCCGGGGATTCCTGGCTTTCTTCCGGCCTTTGCGCACCTTAACCTCAAAGGTCCCAAAACCCCTGAGTTCAATCACATTGCGCTTAATGAGGGCATCCTTGATTTCTTCAATAAAAAGATCCATCACATTCCGTATTTCCTTGCGGTTTATGCCGGTCTTGTTGTAGACGGAATCGACAATTTCAGCCTTGGTATATTTGCTTCCTGCCATTACACCCTCATTGCCGGGGTAAGGAACTTACTGGGCCGCTTTGACAGAATTGAAGAGCAGCTGCATCCTGGACTTTTTCCGTGATGCCGCATTTTTCTTGATAATCCCTTTCTGGGCAGCCGAGTCGATCTTCCTGATCATGTCCTTAAGGGCGGTCTCAGCCTCACCCACATTCTTTTTCTGCGCCAGAACCACAAACTTTTTGGCGCTGGTACGAACCGAAGATTTAACCGATTTGTTCCTGATCCGGCGTTCTTCACTCTGCCGGTGTCTTTTTTCTGCGGAACTACTTTTCTTAGCCAAAGGAACCCCCAAATATTGTTAGAAATACATACGCAACCGCGAAGCAATGGCCTGTATACGCCATTTTAACGGCGCATTCAGGCTATTTGAAATCGGACGGACGGCGTTCGAGCCTCTTGCATTTTTCGCATTCCGCAAGGTTCTTGACCTTTCCGTTCTCGAAAACAGTCTTCATCTTGACCTCGCCCCCACAGGAACAATAGAATTTCTGGGTTGCGCTTGTTGTACGTGAGTTTTTACTGGCCTGGGCCATAATGTTCTCCCCGCCCCATAGGGCTAATTAATTTCGTATTATTGAAGATACTGCAAAGCGACTGCGGATGTCAAGACGCAATCCTGGCCTCTTACGGCATTTCAACAGCCCGGTCAATGTAGGGACTGCGGAGCTGGCCCTGGGCCCGGCCCCGCCACTCCCCCGCCTCGGAACGGGAAGCAAGGAAACCCCAAAGCTGGCGGGCAGGGACAAGCTTGCCTGAAGCATAAAGGGCAGAGCCAAGATAGTAGATGGTCCTGAAATATTCAGTTTCGTCCAGCCAGGCAATGAGGTCCGGCCGCCTCCCCAGGGAATCCAGAAGATTATCCAGAGTGGTGAAGGTATAGTCATATTGGCTGCGGAGCGCCTCGTTGACGAGGAGGGTATTCTGGATAAGGAAGGAGAACATCAGGTGCTCGGCGGCCTGTGTATGGCGGCTTGAAGCATAATAATAAAAGCCCAAGAGCCGGTGGGCCCCCTCGACCTGGGTGTTGTCATAGCGATAAAAGGCAAAAAACCGGCTAATGCCGTCATTTTCGAGTATCCGTGCCATGGCAGCCCTGGTGAAACCTTCGCTTTCCCCTGCCCAAAGGCTGTCCCTGGGCTTTCCGTCAGAACCTGGCCCCTGAAGAATATCCAGGGCGCGGTTTTCCATTTCCTGGTATTCCTGACGCAGGCGGTGAAGCTCTGCCATTTTATAGAGGATTTCCACATCAAAACCAGGGCTTTCGAGGAGACCCCGGGAAGCATAGGCCTTGCGGTATTGGCCAAGAGCCAGGGCCAGTTCACCTTCAGCCCTGTAAACCTCGCCAATCCAGAATTCAGCCTCCGGGTAGGCTTTGAGACGGTTCAGTTCATTAAGAGCCCTGTTTGCCGATCCCCCAAGGCTCTGTTTGGGTATGCGGTAATAGAGTTCGGACAAGGCTTCGGCAGCTTCTGTTTGATGGTGGCTGGAAATATAATTCTCAATAAGGGCGAGGTCGTCCCCCAGGCGGCGCACTTCGGGGTTAGAAAGGAGCTGTACCATTGCCTGCTCCATGCGGGCAAAGCGGGCTTCCCTGGCCCTGCGGGCATCTTCAAAAGCCATAAGGGCATTGCCATACGTGCCGCCGCGGAAGTAAAGCTTCCCCTGTTCAAGGGAATACCACCAGGGCCGGACCGTTTGCTGGGCCCATCCCGCCGTAGCCATGAAGAAAAAGAGAAAAGCTGAAAAAACCCTTAAAACCCGTCCCCGAAACACCTAAACTCCTCTCCGGTATTTGAAAATACTTCATTTTATTATCGGTAGTATGAACAGCCCGGATAAAGCCAAAAACAGGCAGAATTACTCAAGGAATTGGAAGCGTCAAAGTCGAGAATTTGGACCAGCCTCATAAAGCCGGAAATTTTCGCCCTTGGTTTTAAAGCAAGCCTCAAAACAAACTTACAATTTTTTCAATTCTTCTTCAAAGGCCCCGTCCGCTTCGGCGGCGTTTATGGTGCGTATCACTTCGCCGCGTCTGAATATGAGGACTTTGTCCCCTGCGCCGGTAATGCCCAAGTCCGCATGGCGGGCTTCGCCGGGGCCGTTTACCACGCAGCCCATGATCGCCACGGTAATATCCTTGTCCAGACTATAGAGCCGGTTGAGCCAGCGAGCGGTGAACCCGTGGGTATCAAAACCGTTCCTGCCGCAGCGGGGGCAGGAAACGATTCGCACCCCCCCTGTTTTGTCCTTGCCCTGAAGGTCCGCAACAGCCCCCAAAATTTCCCTCGCGGCGATGACCTCGTTTTCCATGGTGTCCGAAAGGGAAACCCGTACAGTGTCGCCTATGCCGTCGCCCAGGAGGGTCAATAAGGCGGCGCTGTTCCGCACCACCCCGGCCACCAAAGGCCCTGCTTCGGTCACGCCCACATGAAGGGGCGCGTCAGTACGGGCAGCCAGAAGCCGGTTCGCCCTTATGGTGTCGGCAATTCCCGAGGCCTTCATGGAGACCAGGGCATTGTCAAAATGATGTTCCTTGAATATGGCAAGCTCCCGCTCGGCGGCCTGAACCAGAGCTTCGGCCCGGTCAAGGCTGCCTGAATCCACCGCAAGGCGCAAGTCCTGGGGCAGACTTCCGGCGTTAACCCCTATGCGTATGGGACGATTTTTTTCGGCGGCTTTGGAGAGGACTGACTTCACTTTTTCCGGGCTGCCGATATTGCCCGGGTTTATGCGTATCTTCGCAATGGGAAAATCGAGGCATCGCAACGCGAATAAATATTCAAAATGAATATCCGCTACCAGGGGCATTGAAACCATGGAGGCCAGTTTCCCCAGGGCTTCGGCGGCTTCCAAATCGGGGACTGCAAAACGGAGAAGGCGGCAACCCATGCTTCTTAAGGCTTCGATGCGGCTGACAATAGCCTTGCCCCGGACGCCCTCCAAATCCAAAAAAGAAAGGCAGTCCTTCCACATGGTTTGAATAACCACAGGACGACCGCCGCCGAGAACAACGGCCTCGACATGATCGAAGCCGCCTATTGTAACAGTTTTAGAAATCCGGGGCACTCTCGCCTAATCGTCTACGAAAGGCTGATCATGGAGAGAACCATGGCGAAGATAGCTACGGTTTCGCAGATACCGACTATCATCATGTAGTTAACAAAGCCCTTGCCTGTTTCTCCGGCAGCGTCTGCGCCGGAAGCGCCAGCCTTGCCCTGGGCAATAGCGGAAAAAGCTATGGCAAACCCTGAAGCAAGGCCTATACCGAGGTACAGGGAACCCAATTCGGGGTTGGCTAATGCCGCAGGCTTCATAAAGAGCAAGCCAAGGATGAAACCGTAGAAGGTCTGTGTTAAGGGCGCGCCGCCGAAAGCCAGCAGGGTCATAGGCGCCGGCCTATTGGCAATGTAGCACTTTTTCCATGCGCCGATTACCGACTGCCCAGCGATACCGATACCGATTGCCGAGCCGACTGCAGAAATACCCATTACGAGACCCGCTCCAATTAAGCCTAAGTTCATATGTAACTCCTCATTTCAAATTCCTATATTATAAATTCGCCAAGCGAATTATTTTTTTCCCTTTTCAGAAAAGGGTTTATACGCTGTGCCGGACCAAGTCAATCCTGCGTGGCCTGAAAATTCAAGGGTGTTAAGACGAACCGCATGAACCAGCACGGAAAGCACGTTCAGGACAAGGTTAAGGCCATGCCCAAAGACCAGAAGGGCTATCCCGAAAATGAACAGTATCAAATGGCCAAGCATGGGGCCGGCCATGGCATTCACGGTAGAGGCAATCGCAGCCCCTGCAAGACCGACTGCCCAAAGCCTGATATAGGACATGATATCGGAGAACACGTTGGCAATGCCGAGGATCACCGAAATAATGTTCTTGCAACTTTCCAGTATGGACCGCCCTATGCTTCCGTCATAATTGGCAAACACGAAATTCAGGATAAAACCAGCAAAAAACACATAAACCGCCCACATAAACATGGGTATTTGACGTGCCGCATTGCTTGCGATAAGGGACAGCACGATAAAATACATGCCCACCAGCATGGCCATGGAACCTATATCGCCAAGGGATTTTAAGTTCCTGCCCTTGAAGATAGCAACAATGTGCCCGATGGAAAGCTGCAGCAGCGCAAGGCTGAAACAGAAGATCATCAGGTTCTGCTGCACAATTTGGCTGTCCTGAGCTGATCGCCCCGAAGTAACATTGGAAATAAGGGGCAGGGATATACTCTTTAGAAAAGAAGGCAGCACGGCGACATCAAGAGCGAACCAGGTACAGGTAAGAACACCCCACACAAAATTCGAAAGCCCCAAAAGAAGGAGAAGCTTAAGCACCGGGGGTACGCCTTTCTTTGCGGTTTTTAGGATGCCTGCAATTGCGGCAATCAGGACTATAGCGCCGTATCCGGCGTCGCCGAAGATCATGCCGAAGAAAACAGTGAAGAAAAGCAGGAACCATCCGGAGATATCCACCTCGTTATAACCCGGGGTTACTTCGAGGAAGTCCGTAAGGGGATAGATGAGGCTTACCAGCTTGTTGTTCTTGAGCTTGGTGGGCACAAAATCGTCAGGCCCCGGATCGTCAGCCATAAGAGCCCAGCCGTTTTCGGAAGCCCCCCGTTTGAGAAGGCCAAGATCTTCCTGGGGCACAAAGCCAGTGATCCATGCCACTGTGGATTCAGGGGGAGCATCGGCAAGCACATCCATGCCTGCACGGGCTGTTTCAAATTCAATCTGCTTGAGGAGGGTTTTCTCTTCCTTCTCGATGACAGCCTTCCTCCCTGAGAGGGACGAAAGCTGGCGTTCGATTTCCGCAAGCTCGTCGCGGATTTCCGCCAGAGAGCCGTCGATTTCTTTGGGGGATTGTTCGGGCAGCGCAAAGGGGGCTTCGCCGTTTATTTCGGAGTCCGCCACAAGCGCATAGACCGAAGCCTTGTCGGCACCCAGCACAATATAGCGGGTTTCTTTGGGAAGGGCGGCAAAATCTTTATTTGCCAATTTATAGAGGAAAAGGCTGACGCCCTTGTCTTTGAGGTACTCAAAATCTTTTGGATTGAAATTGCCCCAGGCCTCGATGCGGCTTTTTTCTTTATTAAGGGCTGTTGCCTTATCCTGATATGCTTTCCGTTCCTCGGCCTGCTCCAATACAATGGAAACCAAATCCCGGTTTTCAGGACCGTTCACCGCTTCTGTCGAAAAGGGAACGTCTTCGGGGCTGACAAAATCGCTTGCTCTGCGATTTTGGGACAGGCTGTCGTTGGATTGATCCGGGGCCTGGTCGCTCTTTTTCTTTTTTGCCTCGTAAGGCCTGAGTATATTAAAGGCGCTTTCTATCTTGGCTTTGCGGTCAAGGAGTTTGCTCAGGGTATCTGAGGAGACGGACTTTCTTTCAAGATGCACCACCCCAAGTTCGCGGAGTTTTTTCAAGGATTCTTCCCGGCTCTTTTCCATGACCACAAGGGAAACTTTTTTCATGGGTACTATCATTTATTTATACCCCTCCCTTGGCTGCTTCAGCCGCCCTGGCAAGGCCGCGTTTGGCGATCTTGCCCCGGACTACTGCGGAGGTTTGCTGGTCTCCAAGATAGACCTGGATCTTCTTGATGCTCCCCTTGGTCTCGGGGATTTTGATCTTTTCGAAAAGGTTGACCCGCTGGGTTGTGATGCGCAGTTCGTGATCCAGGCGCTTGCGCTGTTCTTCCACCACTTGCGCTTCAAGGTCAAGGAGGAATACCTGCTTCATTTTTTCCACGGCAAGGTCGAGCCAGAGGGGGGTCTTGAGAAGATCGTAGGCGGCGGATTCAAATTCGGCGCCTTCGAAAATGGGAATAGCCACGCCGGCTATGTTCCCCTGGCTGGTTTTAATCTTGGTTATCCTGAGTATGGCAGGGGTAAAAATCCCCTTTTCCCCAAAAACGGCAATCCACGATTTAAAGGCTTCGTCAAAGCGTTCCTTATCTTCGTGGAGTTCCTTGATGCGTATCTCGGTGCCCCGAATCTCGGCCTGAAGCTGCTGCTTTTTGAGCATCAGGGTAGGGAGGTATCGCTGGTACATCTTGAGGGAATCTTTTTGTTTCTTGAGCTCATTTTTGGTGAGCTTGATCTTTGCCATAGTTCCTTGTTACCTCAGTCCTTTTTAGGCCAGAACTTGGAAATCAGCTCGGTGCGGAGTCCTGTTTCTTCAGGGCTGAAACAGGAGGCCATGATTTCCCAGCCAAGATCCAGGGCTTTTTCAAGGGGGATATTCACCGAAAGGTCCATCATCTGCTTTTCGAAAAGGTCCCCGTATTTAAGAAGCTTGTCGTCCCAGGCAGTCATGATAAAGCCCATGGCCTTCTTTTCGAGGGTGTCCTTGTAGGCCGAATAGAGCTTGATCATGCCGTCCATGAGGGCACGGTGGTCCGCGCGGGTTTTGCCGTTGACCTGCTGCTTAAGGCGGGAGAGGGAGCCAAAGGGCTCGATGCGCCCGTTCTTGAGGTAGTACTGGCCTTCGGTGATGTACCCGGTATTGTCAGGCACCGGGTGGGTTACGTCGTCACCGGGCATGGTGGTAACGCCAAGGATGGTGATGGAGCCTGCCGTCTCGAAGTCAACGGCCTTTTCGTAGCGGCTTGCAAGCTGGCTGTATAGGTCGCCGGGGTAGCCGCGGTTGGAAGGAACCTGTTCCTGAATGATGGAGATTTCCTTCATGGCATCGGCAAAGTTGGTCATATCGGTGAGGAGCACCAGCACGTCCTTGCCCTGCAAGGCAAACTGCTCTGCAACCGCAAGGCTCATATCGGGGATCATGAGGCATTCGACCGTGGGGTCGGAAGCGGTATGGACGAACATGACCGTGCGGGAAAGGGCGCCCCCTTCTTCGAGGGTATCCTTAAAGAAAAGATAGTCGTCGTATTTAAGGCCCATGCCCCCCAGGATGATGACATCGACCTCGGCCTGCATGGCGATACGGGCAAGAAGCTCGTTGTAGGGTTCGCCCGAAACCGAGAAGATAGGGAGCTTCTGCGAAACCACCAGGGTGTTGAAAAGGTCGATCATGGGGATACCGGTACGTATCATGCTGCGGGGAATAATACGCATAGCCGGGTTAACCGACGGCCCCCCGATGGTGATGAGGTTTTCGGTGAGGGCAGGCCCCTTGTCCCGGGGAGAGCCCGAACCTGAGAAGACCCGGCCCATGAGGTTTTCGGAAAAGGAGACCTCCATGGGATGGCCAAGGAAACGGACAGTATCGCCGGTCGAAATACCCCGGCCGCCAGCGAACACCTGGAGGGAAACAATATCGTTTTCCAGACGGTTCACTTCCGCAAGGGAGGTGCCGAAAACCGTATCCACTTCCGCAAGGTCGCCGTAGCGCACCCCTTCGGCTTTTACCGTGATAACGCTTCCGGTGATGGATTCTATCTTGCTATATACCTTTTTCATGTATGCCCTTCCTACGCCAAAACTTTCTCAGCGGCTTTATCGACACCCTTGGAACGCTCGGCCACGGTGGATTCAATCTCTTTTTCCAGGGAAGCAAAACGCTCGCTCTTCCATTCTGAGCCATTGTAATCCAGGAATTTCTGCCTCAGCTTGTTGAACCATGAACGGGCTTCGTTTTTATCGTCAAAGGTGAATTTAGACGCCAGTATCTTAAGGATAATACCGAAGGTATAGGCCTGCCTCTCGGGACTTACCGCAGCGTCAACGGCGTCAAAGGAGTTCTGCTGGAAGTAGACGGAATCGAGGAAGTCGCCCTTGAGGTAGACCACGTAGTCGTCGAGACTCGTGCCTTCTTCGCCGACAACCTTCATCATTTGCTCAACTTCGCTGCCCCGCCTCATAAAGCCGTGGGCATAAGCTACTTTTTCAGCAGGGATAATGCCCTTGTATTTTGACCATGAATCGAGGGGGTGGATGGCAGGATACTTGCGGGCGTCCGAACGCTCCCGGGAAAGGCCGTGGAAGGCGCCGACGACTTTCAAGGTGGCCTGGGTTACAGGCTCTTCGAAGTTGCCGCCCGCAGGGGAAACCGTGCCGCCCACCGTAACGGAACCCAGGGAACCGTCCTTGAGCCGCACAAGGCCCGCCCGTTCGTAGAAGCTGGCAATCGTGGATTCGAGGTAGGCGGGGAAGGCTTCTTCGCCGGGGATTTCTTCCAGGCGGCCGGACATTTCGCGCATGGCCTGGGCCCAGCGGCTGGTTGAGTCCGCCAAGAGGAGCACATGAAGCCCCATCTGCCTGTAGTATTCGGCCAAGGTTACGGCGGTATATACCGACGCTTCCCGGGCGGCAACGGGCATGGAAGAGGTATTGCAAATGATGATGGTCCGTTCCATAAGGGAGCGGCCTGTCCTGGGGTCTGTGAGTTCGGGGAATTCCTTGAGGGTTTCTACAACCTCGCCTGCCCGCTCTCCGCAGGCCGCGAGGATCACGATGTCCACGTCTGCGTGGCGGCTCGTGATCTGCTGCAAAACCGTTTTGCCCGCGCCGAAAGGTCCGGGTATGCAATAGGTACCGCCCCGAGCCACGGGGAAGAAGGTGTCGATAAGGCGCACCCTGGTAACCATGGGGTCAACGGGCTTAAGCCGCTCTTCGTAACAGTCCACAGGACGTTTTACAGGCCAGCGGAAACTCAAGGCTACAGGAACGATATTGCCTTTTTCGTCTTTGAGTTCTGCGATGGTATCCCTGATCTTATAGGAACCGGCGCTCTTTATAGAAGAAATCGTATAAGTTCCATAGAGGCCGAAGGGCACCATGATGCGGTGGGTAAAGGCGGCTTCGGGCACTGTCCCAAGGGTATCTGCCCGTTCAACCTTATCGCCCACCTTGGCAACCGGGGTAAAGGCCCATTCTTTGTCAGTGGGAAGGGCATCGAGGTACACGCCCCGTTCAAGGAAGCTGCCCGTCTGTGCGGCAAGCTGGGGAAGGGGGTTCTGGAGGCCGTCGTAAACCTGGCCCAAAAGCCCTGGCCCTACTTCCACTGCAAGCATGTCCCCGGAATATTCCACTTCGTCGCCAACGGTAATCCCCTTGGTGATTTCGAAAACCTGAAGCTGGGAAATATCGCCCCGGATGCGGATGACTTCGCTCTTAAGCTTCTTGCCCCCGACCTTGACGTAACCCACTTCGTTCATGGACACAGCGCCGTCGAATCGGACGCTCACCATATTGCCGTTAACGGCGACTACAGTACCTTTAGTATCGATCATTTAGGTTCCCCCGCGCCTTCCAGAATGGAAGCGTATAAAGTCTTGTACTCCGAGAATCCTTCTTCAACTTTGAAAGCCTGTCTCCGTTCCATAAGGAGGAGTTTGAGAAGATAGGCGTACATGGCAGTTTCACTAAAAGCGTCAATGCCCTGAAGGGCGTCAATGGCAGCCCAGCGGGCTTTATCCAAAAAAATCTCAGCTTCCAAAGGGGATTCCATGGTTAAGGCAGTTTTGGCAGCATTCGCGGCGTCTGCAGGGAATTCAGGGGCATCCCCAAGGCTTCCCGCATCCCGCTTGAGCTTTATCGCCCGGTTTTTGCCCAGGTTACGCCGCAAGACCCCTTCCCATTCCCGCCATTGGTTTATAAAACCTGAAGGGCTTTGCCTTCCGTCCGGATCAAGAACACAGAAGTCGAGGATAGCCCCGTCTTCTTTGCTCATGGAAGCGCGGGCCAGTTCCCTGAAAGCCGAAGACGCCATGGACGCCTGCTGACCGTAAACGAGGTAAGGAAGCTGGGCCGCCAAATAATAGTAAGAACCCACTGCCTATATTCCTTTGGCAGCGGTTTTTAAAATTTCCGCCAGCCTGGGGTTAAGGTAGGATGAGAGAAGCTCCGCCACAGCCTCGGCAGAAAAATCGTAGTAAGCCGAGCCATCTTTATTGGCAATGCGGAAACCCGCACCGAGATTCCTGTCGGCCTTGAGCTCCACGCCCTTCTTGAGATCCGCAGCAAGCTGTTTGCTGAACCAGGCTTCAAGCTTTTTCATATCCCCTTCGGGGAGGAGAACATCCACATTGCCGCCCTTGGCTGCCCATGCTTTGAGCAGTTCCGGCAGAGCCACTTTGAGGGTGTCTTCCCCATAGGCTGCGGCGGTCGCCTGGGCGACTATCTTGTCCAAAAGGGTCTGGATTTCACCCTTGAACGCAAGGACGAGGTTGCGCGAAGCCTGTTCCAGAGCCGCAACACCGGCCTTCTCGGACCTTTCGGCGTCCTGCTTGCCCTTGGCAATGATGTCAGCAGCCTCTTTCCTGGCAGCCTCCACGATTTTGGCAGCTTCAGCCTGGGCGTCCTTTTTGACCTTGGCAGCCTCTTCAGAGGCGGACTCAATCCCGTCCTTTTTGATTTTGTCGATTAGTTCCTGAACTTGGATTTCCATAGGCTCCTCTTTACCCGAATTACGAACATACCTGTCGTTATTTTAATAGGTCTTTCCAGCTGTTTCAAGTGATCCGCCCAAAAAATTCGATTTTTCTACCATAAAAAACCAAAAACCGCCTTTTCGTGGTAGTCCCTGTCAGGTCCAAAGATAGCCGAGGGGAATTCGCTGTGGTTAGGGGAATCAGGGAAATGCTGGGTTTCGAGGCAGAACCCATAGTGCTTGTTGTAAACCGATCCCAGTTTGCCGCTGTTGCCGGCGAGGAAATTCCCCGTGTAGAACTGCACCCCCGGCTGGGTAGTCGAAAGCTTCATCGTTCTGCCCGATGTGGCCTCGAACACCTCGGCGCAGGGCCTTAATTCGCCAGCCTTCCCGTCCACCACGAAACAATGATCGTAGCCTCCGCCTGCAGCGGCCAAATCGCGGTTCACCGGCTTGCGGGCGCGGAAGTCAAAGGGCCCGCCATCCACGGGGACAAGCTTCCCCGTAGGAATCAGTACATCGTTTACCCCCACATAGGCTGAGGAATTGAGGGTCAGCTCATGGGAAAGTATGTCCCCCTTCCCTTCCCCTGCAAGGTTGAAGTAGGAGTGGTTAGTCAGATTGATAGGGCAAGGGGCATCGACCTTGGCCTCATAATCCACGATAAGCTCGTTGGATTTGGAAAGGCCGTAACTCACCGAAGCCTTGAGCTTGCCCGGGTATCCTTCGTCACCGTCGGGGCTTTCAAGCTGGAAGCGGATAAAAATGCCATCCCGCTCCTCGTAAGCCTCGGCGTCCCAGACCTGTTTGTCAAAGCCGTGGCGTCCGCCATGAAGGGAATGGGCGCCATCATTCTTGTAAAGCTTGTAGTTCACCCCGCCCAGGGAGAACACGCCGTTCCCGACGCGGTTGCCCACCCGGCCTATGGTAGCCCCCATGTAGGGATTCACGCCCGTATAGCCCGAGAGAGTCGAATAGCCCAGGAGTATGTCTTCCTTTCCGGTTTTGCGGGAAGGCACTATAAGGGAAGTCCAGGTTGCCCCCAGGGTCGAAATGGAAAGGGAAAGGTCCCCTGCCCTTAAGGTATAGAGATGGACTTTCTGCCCATCCGACAGCATGCCGAAGGTTTTCTTGATCACTTTCATGTTTATTATAATAGCATATTGTGGTATATTTAAGGAAGTATGGGCCTCATGGATCGCCTCGGCAATGTAATTAAGAGCTATCTCAATAACGATGACGAGAAAATATTCGGTTCAGCCAGGGGGGAGAGGCGCCCTTCCCATGACCCGGATCTGGACGCGGCTTTCGACGAATTGAATGATTTCCTCAATAATGACAAGGCAAGAGATGAGCCGGGGCCTGAACCGCATGCCCCTCCTCACGGGCCTGAAACCTCAAACGGTACCATCCCCGAGGAACTGCGGCAGGATTTTGCGGAGCTTGGCGTGGCTTTTGGGGCTTCCGGGACAGAGTGCAAAGATGCCTATAAAAAGCTGCTCAAGATACATCATCCGGATCGCCATGCAGGGCACGAAGGCAATATGAAGAAAGCAACGGAAAGAACCGCCCGTATCAATGCTGCCTACGACCGCATTGAAAAATGGCGGAAAGGATAATCAAAATGGAAAAGGTAAAATTAGCCATCGTCGGCGCAGGCACCTGGGGCACAACCCATGCAGGCATCTTCAAGGAACACCCCCTGTCGGAAACCCTGGCAATCTGCGACGCCAACAAGGCCAAGGCCGAAGCAGTGGCAAAGCAGTACGGCATACCCAAGGTCTACACCAGGGTCGAGGACATGCTGAAGGAAACCCCCTGCGACGCGGTTTCCATAGTAACCCCCGACCACCTCCACGCCGACATAGCCATCGCCTGCGCCAATGCGGGGAAGCATCTCCTCATCGAAAAGCCCCTGGCAACCACCAGGGACGATGTGCACCGCATGGTAGAAGCTATCAATAAAAACAAAGTGCGGGCCATGGTGGATCTTCACAACCGCTGGAACCCTCCTTTTGCTTTGGCAAAAGACGCGGTGGATCGCGGGGAGCTGGGGAAACTCAGGAACGGCTATTTCCGCCTCAACGACATCAAATGGGTGGCAACGGATCTCCTGCCCTGGGCTGCGTCTTCTTCCATACTCTGGTTTTTGGGGAGCCACAGCCTGGACACCCTGAACTGGCTTTTTGCGAGCAAGGTCAAGCGGGTCTACTCGGTTGCCAACCGGGGCGTCCTTAAAGAACTGGGCGTGGACACCGTTGACACATACCTCACCACCCTTGAATACGAAAACGGCTGCATAGCCCAGATGGAAAACGGCTGGGTCACCCCCAACGGCAATGTCAACGTGAACGACATGAAGTGCACCATACTCGGGGACAAGGGCATGGTTTCCATAGACACCAGCAACCACAACCTGATCCAGCAGTACAGCGACGAGAAGGCCCAGGTTCCCGATGTGCTGGTGCGCAACACAGTCCACGGCAGGGTAAAAGGTTTTGCCTACGAAAGCATACGCAGTTTTGTTGACAAGCTTGCCACAGACGAGGACTTCATTGTGAGCCTTGAAGACTCGGCCAATGTAAGCCTTGTAATACTGGCGATCATGGAATCTGCGGAAAAAAGAATGCCTGTGGAAGTGGAGTACTAAAAACTAAAGAATCTTTGAAAATTCTTCCCTGCCCAATGTAGCCCCTGAAACCTCAACCACAGCGGCGCCTATCCTGTTGGCGATTTCAACTGCCTCGCCAAGAGTCTTGCCCTGCTTGAGGCAGGCAATGAGGGCGCCGAAGTGGGCATCCCCTGCGCCTATGGTGTCTTTCACTTTGGCTGGGAAGGGGGCCGAAGCATGGCCTTTGGACTCGCCCTTGTCCATGTACCACGCGCCCTTATCGCCCAGGGTAACAACAATGGCGTTTTGTGTTTTTGCGGCAAGAACATCGGCAGCGCTTTCGATATAACTTTTTCCGGTAAACAGCAAAGCTTCCCTTTCGTTGAGGTGCAGAATTGGATGGCACGAAAAAAGTTCCTCCATTCTGTCGCTGCTTATGTTCATAATCCGCGGACCGGGGGCAAAAAAAAGTTTCAGATCAGGATGATCACGCACAAAGTCAACGATTTCGCTGCCTGTGGGATCTTCCACTTCGATACCGCAGATAAAAATACTGTCCACCCCAGGGTAATCAATGTTATTCATCCACTTTTTTGAAAAAAGATACTCAGCGCCATGACGGGATAAAAAAGTGCGTTCGCCGTCTTCTTCTATCAAACAGAAGCAGCAGCCGTTTTCTTCGGGTACTTTTGCAAAAGGTTTAATGCCTTCTTTAAAAAAGCGCTCTTCTACAAAGCGCCCGTACATGCCGGTTCCCACTGGTGAACAGAGTGTGTGGGGAATATCAAAAAGCCTGAGCATCCAGGCGGTGTTCCAGGCGCAGCCGCCTATACGGTGTGATACAGCTTGAAGATTGATGTCCTCCCCCCGCACGGGTAAATGAGGCAGATTGAGGAGCACATCAACTACGGTGGAGCCTATGACCAGGGTGGATTTCACAGGTCTTCGTCCCCGCCGGCTTCCCCCATTTCCGCGAGCTTGCGGTGGAGGGTTTTGCGGCCTATGCCGAGCATGTCTGCGGCTTTGCTTTTGTTGCCCTGGCAGCTGGCAAGGGTGTCGCGGAGTATGATCCTTTCGGATTCGTCCATGGTGGCCCCAAGGGGTATGCGTATCCAGCCTTCGTCATTTTTGGTGCGCAGGGTCGGGGGGAGATCTTCAATTTTGATGAGAGTGCTCCGGGTCATGACCACAGCGCTTTCAATGCAGTTCCGCAGTTCCCGGATATTGCCGGGCCAGTCATAGGCGTAGAGGCTGGCGCTGGCTTTGTCGTCGATGCCTTCGATGGTTTTGCCGTTTTCCGAGGCAAATTCCTTTAGAAAGGCAGTGATAAGGAGGGGGATATCGTCTTTGCGCTCCCGCAGGGGAGGCACATGGATATTCACCACATTAAGCCGGAAGTAGAGATCCTCCCGGAAGGCGCCTTTTTCGATTTCAGCTTTGAGGTCTTTGTTTGTGGCAGCCACAATGCGCACATCGGTCTCTATGGTTTCTTCGCCGCCGACCCGCTCGAATTTTCGTTCCTGCAAAACCCGGAGCAGCTTGATCTGTATATTCTGATCGATTTCGCCTATCTCGTCCAGAAAGAGAGTGCCTTCGTTGGCAAGTTCAAAACGGCCCCTCTGGCGGGAGACTGCACCGGTAAAGCTGCCTTTCTCGTGGCCAAAGAGTTCACTTTCAAGGAGGCTCGCCGCAAGGGCTGCGCAGTGGACTTTAATCAGGGGTTTCCCCTTGCGGGGCGAAAGCTCGTGGATAGCTCCGGCGACTAATTCTTTCCCTACGCCTGATTCGCCGGTGATAAGTATCGAAGCTTTTGCAGGGGCTGCACGGCTGATGGTATCGAACACCTTTGTCATGGCTGCGCTGGTGCCTATCATGGTTTTGAACTGTTTTTTGTGTTCCAGCTCTTCTTCCAGCCTGATGTGCCTGAGTACCAGCTCACGGTTCGCCAGGGCGCGCTTTACAAGCTGGCCCAGGTGGTCAAGATTGACCGGCTTGGTAAGGAAATCCCAGGCGCCGAGGCGCATGGCCTCCACAGCGGTCTCCACCGTGCCATGGCCGGTGAGGACTATTACGGGGATGCCGGGAGTTTCAGCCTCGATTTTTTTAAGCAGCTCTTCGCCGGTAAGGCCGGGCATGCGGAGATCGGTAATGACAAGATCGATGTCGCCTTTTTGAAAACGCTTCCAGGCTTCGCTGCCGTCAGAGGAAGTGACAACTTCGTAGCCATCCATTTCGAGGCTCACTGCAAGGCCCTCGCGTATGTTCTTTTCGTCGTCGGCGACAAGGAGTTTGAATTTCATTTAAGGCGCTCCTATTAGATGTCTTTCCTTCTGGGGTATGGGTAGGGTGATAATAAAACTGCTCCCCTCCCCGGGTTTGGATTTGACAGAGATTTCCCCCAGGTGTTCCCTGATAATTTTGAACACCAGGGTAAGGCCCAGGCCCGATCCGGTATCTTTGGTGGTAAAATAGGGCTCAAAAATTTTGGAAATATTTTCTTCGCTTATGCCCAGGCCCGTATCCTTGACAGTAATAGTAACAATGCCTTCGGCAGCTACGGTTTTAATCGTGATCCTGCCGCCAGAGGGCATGGCGGCAGTGGCGTTCTTTATCAGATTGAGGAAAACCTGCTTCATATAACGCTCATCAAAATCAATAAGTGGGATAGTGTCATCCAATTCAAGCGTGCACGTGATTCCGGCTTCTTTAAGTTCAAAAGAAACAAATTCAGCAAGCTCCGACAAAAGCTTGTTTATTTCACCGCTGTGCATATTCATGGTCATGGGCCGCACGGCAAAAAGAAAATCCACGACGATATGGTTAAGCCTTTCGATCTCTTCATTTACCACATTGAGGTAACGATCAAAATTCCTGAAGTACATTGCAGGGCCCATTTCGCTTTCCATGGTTTCCTCGGGGTGGGCGTCAAAATAAAGCCTTTTGTTGGCCTCCATGGTTTTTTGTATGAGCTGAACATGGATGGAAATAGAACCCAGAGGATTTTTAATTTCGTGGGCAACACCAGCAGCCAGGGTGGTAAGGCTTGCAAGGCTTTCCATCTGCCTCATGCGGGCTTCGCGGCTCCGCTTCACGGTGATATCCTCAACATGGATAAGAGAACCTGTTACATGCCTTTCCCGGATCAGGGGCCAGACACTGATGCTGAACAGCCGCTGCACGCCCTTGGGGGCGGCCTCAAATTCGCAGCCTTCGGCCTTATCCCCGGAAAGGAGGGTTTCTTGAAGAAAAGCCCCGACCTTTGCATCGCTCACAATTTCCCAAATCGGCTCTTTGGTTTGTTCCCCCAGGCCAGAAGGCAAAATGCGCCGGGCGTACATATTTGCCAGCACAATGGTATGATCCGTATCCAGCACCATGATGCCTTCAGAAAGGGAATCGAGGACCGCTTCGAGGCGCTCAATTTCCCCGGAGGCGGAAACAAGCAGTTCCTGAAGCTGTTCAGTGGTAAGCTTGCTGGATTTCTGCAATGCCCTTTTTATGAATTGCCGCATATCACCTCAAACCGGCCATGCCGCGGCTTAAACCGGTAAACAGCATTTCCAGTGCCAGGTTCACGCTCTGGTTTGTAAGCATTGCCGACTCAGTCCTGGCAATGCACTCCCTCCATAATTCATTGTATGCGATAAACAGGGGCGAAGGGGAAGCGGCCTGCTTTTGGCTTGCCGAAACCACAGTCAAAAGGGATTGCAAAAAAGTTTGAAACAAGGAACGGATTTCAAAATTATCAGCCCCTTTAATGAGCTTTGCCAAAACCTGCGCACATTCCGGCAAGGGCCTTCCAAGGCCGGCAGCCTCGGCTATGGGCGCTGCGTATTTCCCCAGAAGCACCACAGCTTCCGGCAATTCCTCTCCCCTTTTTTTGCGCAGCACCGCAGCATGCATGGCAGCTGAGGCCGCGAAAAATGCAGCCAGCCCTTCGATGGCATTGCCGCTTATCGGAAGGAAACTGTCGAGGTAGGCGCTTATAAGGCTCACCTGGGCATCATTCTGTTTGACAGCAATAGCATCTTTATTCCTGAACACCTTGCGTATCACTTCTTTTTCAATTTCTTCGCTCCGGGCTTCAAAGTGGTAGGGCCTGATCCGCGAAAGCACCGTGGGAAGCAGGGTCCTCGGCCGGGAAGACGTAAGCACAATTATCACATTACCGGGAGGCTCTTCCAAAAGCTTGAGCAGCGAATTCCTTGCAGAGTCGAGCATACGGTCCGCGTTCTCAATGAGGAGGAGCTTCCCCTTCCCCGAAGGCGCAAGGTGGGCCCACCAGGAAGCATGGCGTATCTGGTCAATGGGGATGGTTTTAGCGATCCCTTCGGATTCAAGCTTGACGCTGTCTTTGAGCAAATCACCCAGGAGCTTTTTCAGTTTATAATCCGCGGCTTCCCCGGAAACTTCCAGGGCATCAAATTCATCGAGCCCTTCTTCGAGGGAAGCAATAAGGGGATTCAATTTGGATATCCTGGGTTCATCTTCCCACAGAACCGGAGAAAAGCGGAGCAAAAGCTTCCGCACGGCCCTGATAAAAAAGGTCCGCGCCCCTGCCGACTCAGGCTCTTTCAAGAATGCGGCGCAAGAAGCAGCTATCTCTGCGGAAAAAGGCCGGGAACCCAGGCAGAGGAGATCAGGGTGGAGCAGGCGACGGTGCCATTCGCAGGCATGGCAGCTGCAATTCCAGACAGCCCTGCGGCCCTGGCTTTCGCAGGAAATGATCCTCCCCAGCTCAAGGGCAGCGGTCCCCTTGCCCGAAGCTATAGGGCCTTCAAAAAGCATGGAAGGCGCCAGGCAATTCCCGGAAATATCCCTGCCTAAGGCTTCACTGGCGCTCTGGCCAAGTATGTTCTCAAACACCCTAACCCATCCACGATTTTAAGGAATCAAACACAAACACTGTCACCGGTCCGACAGGCTTTATTATCAGCGGCAATAAGAGATCGGCAAAAACGCTTCCCTGCAGCAATTTGGACGAATCAAAAAGGGGCTGTATGGATATAATAAAAAGCAGCAGCGAAATCAGGGCAATGCCTTCGACAAAACCGAAGATGGCCCCCAAAAGCTTGTCCACCCCTCCGAGCTTGACGCCCATGATAATTTCCTTGATGCCTTTTTCAATTACCTTGAAAACAAGGGAGACAACAATGAAAATGGCGAGGAAGGCCATAATCTCGGGCAGGTATTTTACATTATGGAGTATTTTTGTCCTGATTAATTCCGCCCCGTTTTTGTAGAGATAAACCGAGGCCAGTATCCCCAATACCAAGGACGCCCATGAAAACAATTCTGCGATAAACCCTTTAATATGCCCTCTTATAAGGAGAAGCACCAGAAGGAGCAGAAAAACCAAATCGATAAATGCAACATTGCCCATTATTGCCCCACCTTGTTTTTTATCATTGATGCGATATAGTTTGCAGCATCCGCCTTGCCCGGCTTTGCTGCGCCCATGGCATTCCTTTTTTGTTCGTCAGCCGCCAATTCCAAAACCAGATCAGAGAGCTTTTGAGGAGAAGGATCATCAACCATGCTGATAGCCGCCCCTGCCTCTGCGAAAATCCTGGCATTCTCCACTTGATCCCCCCTGGTACCCGATCCCCTCAGGGGGATGATGATCATGGGCTTCCCAAGGCCCGCGCACTCCCAAATAGTCCCTGCCCCGCCCCTGCATACTACCAATTCTGCCGCAGCGATCACATGGGGCAGCTCGTCCTTGATATACCCATAGGGCTTATAAACATCGGACGGCATAAAAATCTCATCCTGGCTGCCTGTCTGATGAACCACCGTATAATAGCGGGTAAGGCTTGGGAGGCTCGCCTTTATTAGGCCATTGATCTCTTGGGAACCTTGGCTGCCCCCAAGCACCAGGAGCATGCGTTCAGCCTGCAAGCCAAGGAACTGCCTGCCCCTGGCGGGATCAGCCCCGCTAAATTCGGGCCTTATGGGATTGCCGGATACCACAAGCTTCGCCCTAAAAGCAGGGGCAAAAAAAGCAGCTGTTTCTTTATAGGGGATAAAGAGCTTCTCGGTAAAGCGGGTATTGATTCTGGTTGCCAGTCCGGGGCTCAGATCGGACTCATGGGCAAACACAGGGATTTTAAGGGAAAAGGCAGCAGCGCAGGGAGGGACGCTCACAAAGCCCCCCTTGGAAAAAAGCAAAGCGGGCTTCTCGCGTCTGAATATCTTCCTGGCCGCAAAATAGCCCCGAACTATCCTAAAAATGTCTGAAATGTTTTTCAGAGAGAAATAACGCCTGAGTTTTCCTGTGGGGATGCCGAAAAATTCCAACCCCGCCTCTTCAACTATGGCCCTGTCCATCCCCGAATCCGCGCCGATCCAGAAAACCCTGCAGTCCATAATCTTTTTGAGCCACGAGGCCACAGCCAGCCCTGGGTAAATATGCCCCCCTGTCCCTCCCCCGGTAAAAGCCACAGAAATCATGCTTTAAGGGTAGCGGATTTAGGGGGTTTGGGCAATATTGTCTTTAATTTTCTCCAGCCCTTCGCTCTTTTTGATAAGTTCGATGTAGAGCAGAAGTTCGTCGCGGGAGCTGACGCCGAGTTTGCCGTAGATATGGGTGTTGTGGGTTTTTAACGTATTAAGGCTCATGTGCTTAACTGCAAGTATCTTCTGATTGGAAAGCCCCTGGACATAATAATCGAAAATGATTTTTTCCGTTGGTGTGAGGGTCTTGCAGCGTTTTATAAATTCTTCAAACATTTGATTTTTCAGCGGCGCTTCACGGATTTGCGGGGGAGCGGCCTTCTCCATGAGCCTTGCATATCGGCGGCTTAAATAAACAGCCAAGGCTATGCTTACAGCCAGGAGGACTGCAAAGGCGAGAATGATCCTGATATTCCTCCCCAGAATAAGGCTGTCCAGTTCCTGGCGGGGGATGGCAAGGGTTAGGACAAAGGTTTCATCGTGGAAAGGCGAATTGGTGGGATAGAGACGCAGTTCTTCGTGGACCCCTGCAAGGGGCGTTTGGGAACTTTCATAAAAATTGAGACCAGCGGTTCCCCTGGTGATGGAGGCTTTTCCGGAACCGGGGTTAAGATTGCCTGAAAAGAGGCCCTCTCCGGGTTGTATGCCGTTATTGGCAAGCTTCGAGAGTACGCAGACAATGCGATTGTATATGTTTAAATCTGGGGAATTGTTAAGCCTGAAATTCATTGAACTGATTTCAAAACCGCAGACTCCAAAGATTTGACCCCCTGCGCCGATTACCGGAATTGAACAGAGTATTATATCTTCATCAAGGTCGGGGATTGCGCCCTGAAAAGTCCAGTAATAAAGACGCGAAAGGGGAAGATGGGGATTGTCCAGGTATTGATCCAGGGGCTCGCTGAAAAAATCCCTGTCCCGGACATCGAATTCCATATCCCAGCGGGACTGGAGGGCAAGGTCGTTTTCATGAGCCAGATGAGGGAAACCCCGGAGGTAGAGTTTTACCGTGTCGAGGCTTTTCGGTTCGGTATTTCTCATATAAAGGCCCGCCCTCGAATACCGCGCGTTGGGAAGGGATGGATTTACGGTTACATCCAGAACCAAAAAAACCCCGGTACAGGAAGTTCTTTCGAGGGCCAGAAGCAGGCAGTTTAATTCATTGGATAAAAGCGCTTCAAGCGCCTGGGGGTTATTGGAAAGCTCCCCAATGGAAAGGTTAAATCCCCTAAGGGAATTTTCAATGCTTCTTGATAATGATTCTGAAAGGGATACTGTCTGGACACTGGTATCTCCAAACTGTTTTGATACATTTTGCGATATATAAAAAAGCTCTCCCTTTAGCAGACGTTTAGCGTCGCTTGAACGGAAAGAAAATATTCCTACAAAAAGCAGAATAAGCAGGGATCCTGCAAGCATGGAAGCTGCAGGTATCAATAAAAAGAGAAAGGGACGCCGTTCAAAGGGGATTTTTTTAATTACCTGGTGCAAAATAATTTCCCTTCAAAATAAAATTTTCAAAAGCCCCTTGTGATATTTTATTATAGGCGTCCTCCTCATTCATGGTCTTTATCAGGCCGAGGTATTCCTCACGGGAAGCAGAAGCCGCCTTTTGAATATCTGCTATAAAACGGCGCTGGAGGGAATCAAAGCCTTCAAACACCGGGGGTATGTAGTAGCGGTAACTGTTCTCCATTAAACTTACAGCGGCAAACATTTTATCCAGAACGCTGTTTCCCTGACCATAAGCTGCGGTGTCAGTTCCCATTGCCCTTGCGCTGTAAGCCCCGGTCTGTACAGGCATATAACCTGTGGTGGCGGTAAAGCGGGCGTTCCGTTCAGCATCGGTGAACCACTTGAGAAAAAACGCAGCGGCATATTCTTTTACAGGCGTAGATTTGATAACGCACATACCTCCGCCTCTCTGCATTGCAACCTTTTCAGCGCCCGAAAAAACAGGATAGGGCAATACGGCCCATTGAGCATTTTCTTTGGTATTGTCGGCATAGGTAACTGAATCGGGATAAAAAACAGCACCTGCAGAAGTGGAAGCTGTGCAGACTATATCCCCGGTTTTGGCAAGGTAATTTCCATAATTATTAAAGATGGCAATCCGGCCCCTTACTGCGCCTTTATAATAACTTTCCCAAATTCTTCTAAAAATTTTTGACTCAAGAGGGGAACCTTCGCTGTTGAGACCTTTGTTTTCACTATCGATAAATGCGGAACCGAGCTGTTCAAAACCTATCATAAAGTAATTAAATAAAGGATCGGGATAGAAAAAAGTTTTACCGTCATGGGGAATATCCGGTGTCAGTATATCGGTCCAGGCATAATATTTTTCAGCGGTATCCAATATGCCTTCTATAGTATCAAGCTGGGAAAGGCTTACCCGGGCGGCTTTGGCAAAGCGGTCAAAGATGACCGTGTTGACGTAAAGAACTTCGGTGGATTTTGCGATAGGCAGCGCGTAGAGTGTATCGCCGCCCAAAAAACCTTCTTCAAGAAACTCGGGTACAAAGCGTGAAAGCTCGGTCCCGGTAAAATGGGTTTTAAAATCCATAAGAAGACCCTGTTCAGCCAGGATAATTGCCACATTGGGATAGATAACCGCCATATCGGGCAGAGACGGGGCGCCGGGATCGCCGGCTGCCGCGCTTATGAGTTTCTCGTGAAGAAAGGCCGTGTTGGCAACAGAGCTTACCTGTACGGTGATTCCCTCTTTGGCGCCTGCGCCGCAGTTAAATTCTTCTACCATGGAATCCATATTGGTTTTCATCTGCTCCACCATAGTATGCCAAACTGTGAGTGTTACCGGATTTTTGGGGCTGGGCCGATCGGGAGTGGCGCAGGATAAAATCAGCACAGGCAAAAAAATAATGAATAAGGCAAAAGCGCCTGATAAAGACAGGGACTTTACTTTGGGTTTCATTTTTTCGTCCCTTCTTCTGCAAGATCGCGATATTGTATGATGAGCTGTGCCCGGGATTTAACCCCAAGCTTTTTATGGATAGAATTGGTATGGGTATTGATGGTGGGCAGGGTAACCCCCATAAGTTTCGCAGTCTCCTTCATGGTATGGCCTTTTAAAAGCAGCAAAAGACATTCCTTTTCACGGCCAGTCAAAAGGGCCAGTTTTTGCCTGCGGATCTCCACCTCTTCCTCCGGGCCCTGATTTTCAGCTCCCCGAGCCCCTGCCTTTTTCCGGCAGGTTCTGCGCCTCAATATGTCGAATATCTTCACCGCTGTTTCTCCATTCTCTAACTCATTGAATTATTTGATTTATATTCCTTTCTTATTTTCCCCCATAAATTCAATAAAAAACAATCATAAATAGTAATGAGATTGGAGAAAAATCAATGATTTTGTTCATTAGAACTAATGATATTTGGAAATATATATACTTTTCTAAATGTTTTAGAGATTTTTAAAAAGCTTCCCCAGCTGCCACCTGGTAGTAACCCCTGTCTTGCGGTAAATGGCAGTGCAATGGGTATTAACCGTTGGCTGGGCAATATGGAGATAGGCGCCTATTTGACGCATAGTATAGCCTTCAAGGAGCATACGACAGACTTCAATTTCACGTTTTGTCAGCTTATACTGGTTAAAGGCCAAAACCTTATCGCCGTCTATTTCGCTGGATTCCATATCATCCACCCAATCATCTTCAAAATACGTACGGGTCAGGATGGGGGAAATAATAAAATAGAAAAAGACCATTACCGCTGAGAGTACCAGAATGAGAAGCGCCGGAGCCCCGCCTGCGAGAGCGTTAAACCAGCGGCTTATGAGTATACAGATGCCTCCGCCGGCAAAGCCGAACCAGAGGGTAATGCGCAGATGGTTCATATTGTTGTATTTGCGTCCTATGACCCCGATATTGTAGAACATATTGATCATACCCACAGTTCCCGCAAGTCCTATGAGGAAAGATGCAGCAGGTATGAAGGCAGCGGTATTTCCGCCCGAATTAAATCCCTGGTCTAAAACGGCAAAGAGAATGCCCAGGAAAAAAGAAGCGAAGCAGATATTCCAGGCCAGGTTGAGACTTTTGCGGATAAAGGCAAAAATAATGATATAAATTCCGCAGCCCAATAAGCCGCCTGAAAATGCCCAAATATAGGAGTCTTGTCTGTCCAGCATGAATTTGCCAAACCCCAATACTGCCAGGGCAAAGGCAAAATTAATGGTCAGGGAGAAATAGGTGATCTTTTTGGGCCTGGGCGGGGGTACGGTAGATTCTTCCGCGTCAAGGTCGGCTTTTTTAAAAAACAATACAGGCAGAAATGCAAGAATAAGGAATACAAGGGCGGCTTGCCTTTCTCCAATTATTTGCATAAGGCCAATTTTTCCTGCAAGACCCAATAAAATAATCAGGATATTGCTGCACAGAACTGCATAAAATTTCTCTGTATTGTTCATAATGTAAACAAAGGGAATAAGTATACTGTCATTTACGAGGCCCAGAATAAAACCCAAAACAAGAGCCAGGGGTAAAAGCCAATTTGCAGGAACTACATAAATTAAAATGAGGAATATAATAAGCGCTGCAATAGAACCAATACGCGCGGTCTTAACAAACCATGTTTTTTTATAAAAGCATAAATAAAGAGCCGCAGAAAAAAGTATGCCCCAATGAACAAAGGCTCTTAAATCGGAATTAAAAAAACCAATAATGGGCAGATGGGCAGTAACAAAAACCAGGGCCCAGGCATAGTAGAGTATCCACATCAGAACATAGACCAGAACATGGGGACGTATGTTCTTAATTCGGACTACATTTTTAGGCAATTTTTTAAATACGCTCAACTGCGCACTTTCCTAAAAACTGCGCAGTTGAGCGTATATCCTGATTTTACAACAATGCTTCAATTTGCTGCCCAGCGATTTTTGGATCTGCCCTGCCGGAAGTAGCCGCCAGGACTTTTCCTACCAGAAAAGCAGTAAGTGTCTGGCGGCGTTTGGCATTGCCTGCAGCAATAGCAGCCTTGACATCTTCAAAAACCGCAGCTTCCGAAGCATGGACAGCCTTTACCACCTTTGCGATCTCCGCAGGGTCCGTGATAAGGCCCCAGCCTTTTTCTTTGATCAGCGTTTCGGGATCTTTTCCTTCGGCAATTGCAGCTTCAAGGGTCTGTTTGGCATTCTTCGTGGAAACCTGGCCCTTACTGATAAGAACAACCAGCGCAGCGAGTCCCTCAGGCTTTAATTTGAAATTTGAAAGGGATGATAAAGAAAGTCCGTCTTTATGGAGCAGGTGTTTAATATCGCCCAAAAGGTAATTTGCAATACGGGAGGCAGCGTCTTTTTTATCCATGCCCTTTGAAACTGCAACAGCAGCGGCAGTTTCAAAATAATCAGCCTCTTCCTTTTCTTCACAAACCAAATCAGCCTGTTCGGGATTAAGGCCGTATTCTGCTTCAAAACGCTTCATGCGGTTTACCGGAAGCTCCACCAGGGCTTTATCAACCTGTTCAAGGAACGCCTTATCAGGGGTAAAAATGGGGAGGTCAGGTTCAGGGAAGTAACGGTAATCGTGGGCATTTTCTTTTTTCCGCATTGGCTCGGTCTGGTCGCGGTTCTCGTTCCAGAGCCGCGTTTCCTGAACCACGATCTTGCCCGCGTCAAGCACTTCGCCCTGGCGCTGAATTTCGTAATTGAGCCCCAGGCGCACAAAACGGGATGAGTTGAGATTTTTAATCTCCACCTTTCTGCCCAGGCCCTTGCCCGGAAGATTGATGGATACGTTGGCGTCGGCCCGGAGGGAGCCCTCTTCCATGTTGCCATCGCAGACACCGAGGTAACGCACCATGCGGCGGAGCTGCTGTATAAAAACCTCGGCCTCTTCGCCGGTTTCCATATCGGGCTCTGTTACAATTTCGAGAAGCGAAACACCGGCGCGGTTATAATCCAGCAGCGATACTGCGCCGGTGTGGATCATCTTGCCCGCATCTTCTTCAAGATGGCACTCTTTTATGCGTATGGTTTTTTTGAAAGGTTTTCCATTGGCGTTTCCCTCAATTTCCACAGAACCCTGCTGGCCTAAAGGAGAGGCAAACTGGGAAATCTGATAATTCTTCGTCATATCGGGATAGAAATACTGCTTGCGCTCGAACCAGGTTTTTTCGGGAATAAAACAGCCCAGGGCTTTTGCAACCGTGCAGCCCATGCGCATGGATTCGATGTTGAGGCTGGGCAATACACCGGGATAGCCAAGGCACACAGGGCACACATTGGTATTGGGTTCATCCCCGAAGGCGGATTTGCAGCCGCAGAAAACCTTTGTTTTGGTCAACAAGTGAATATGAACTTCTAGCCCTATAAACGACTGGTACACAGTATTACTCCTAATTTATTTCCAAAAAGCCCTATACCCCGCAGGGTGCGGAAATGGGCAGGCCCCTTCGTAATCTTCGGCAATGTTCAGTAAGGTACCCTCCGCAAAAGCCCTGCCTATGAGCTGGACGCCAACAGGAAGGCCTCCTTCGACAGAGGCAGGGAAACTCAGGGCAGGAAGCCCGGCCAGGTTTGCGCAGCAGGTGTAAAGATCCGCTGCTTTTTGCGCAAAGGGCGAAAGGGAACTCGGCCCCCTGTCAAATGCCCTGGTGGGGAACACTGGAAGGAGTATGGCGTCACAGGCGCCGGCGGGGCCGTTATAATCGCTGTCCCCCAAAAGAGCCTCAAAATTCAGCCTGATGCCTGCCCGTATTTTCTGGGCCCTCAGGTAGTAACGATCCTGAAAACCCGAACGGAGCACAAAGGTCCCCAAGAGTATCCTGAGTTTTACCTCTGCGCCAAAACCCGCTTCCCTTGCCTTGTCGATGAGATCGTCGGGGTTCTCCGCCCAGTCGGGCCGCTTCCCGTACCGTATGCTGTCAAAGCGGGCCAGGTTGGCGGATGCCTCCGCGGTAGCAATAGTGTAATACGCGGGCACCCCGTATTTAAGGCTTGGAAGTTCCACATCCTTTAAGGTATAACCCAAATCCGAAAGATTCTTTTTTGCAGCCTCGAAACCCTTGCGGACTTCGGGTTCAAGTTCGGCAGCCTGGGCAGCGATTTTAAGGCTCTCGGCCTCCCCTGCCGATCCGCCTGTGGAATCCCCTGCAGCTGAAATTGCCTTTGCCACGGCCTCAGGCGAAAGCACGCCGATGACCCCTTTGCCTCCGCCTTTTATTCCATTCCGGGCATCAAGGCCCGGCGCGCCTTTAGGGGCATTATGGGAAGTCTCGTCCAGGGGATCGGCGCCTTTAATAATGGAAAAGACATCGCGGCAGCGGGAGATGGTGTCGGAGAGTATGCCTATGACTTCAAGGCTTGAAGCGTATGCCACAAGGCCGAAGCGTGAAACCGCGCCGTATGTGGGCTTAAGCCCCGCCACCCCGCAGAATGCCGCAGGCTGCCTCACTGAGCCGCCGGTGTCGGAGCCCAGGGCAAAGGGCGCAAGCCCCGCAGCCACAGCCGCCGCCGAACCGCCGGAGGATCCTCCAGGCACCCTCGACACATCCCAGGGGTTATTGGTCTTTTTAATTCCTGAATTGTCCGTGGAAGAGCCCATGCCGAATTCGTCAAGGTTGGTTTTCCCTACCGGGATTGCCCCGGAAGCCAGGAGCTTCGATACCGCGGTGGCAGTATAGGGGGCCCTCACATTGGCCAAAAGTTTGGAGCCGCAGCTTACGCCGAAGCCCTGAACGGAAATATTGTCCTTGACCGCAAAGGGGAGGCCCGAGACCCCGGAAACCGCATCTTTTATAGAAGAAACCGGCGTATCTTTTGCCGGGTCGAATTCAATAAAAGCGCCAATCCTGTTTTCCCATTCTCTGAAATATGATTCAAAGCCCTGGGGCAATGTATAAGGCATTATTAAAGCTCCATTTATAGAACATTGGGGATAACCAGGAAACGTCCGTCCCTGTCCCCGGCATTTTTCAGTATATTTTCATTGAGGTCTTTGGCATTTTCGGCAGGCGAATCAAGCCTGAAAAAGGCGGATGTCACGCTTTTGGCATTGGCAGCCTGCCCTGCGCTCAGGCTGGAAGAAAGCCCCGCAGGGAAAGCCTGGGCATCGCTATCCGCAGCCTGCATGGCTGCAAAATACCCCAGCATTTGCTCAAAGGCAGGAAAGGCCGAGGCCAATTCTTCATCCCCAAGATTGAGGTGGGCCAGATCAGCGGTTTCCTTAAGATCTTCGATTTTCATACAGGAATAGTGGCATATCACCTTTTTTAAGTCAAGTATTTCGTATATTTATACATTCTTTATACATAGCCGTTTCAAAACCGGTTATTTTGAAACGGCTCATCAATAATGGGGCGGCCTTTGGTTGGGAATTTCTTCCAAATCCCGGGATATTTGTATAAGTTTTTCCTTTACCGCCCCATGTTCTTCCGCCAGCTTGTCCATGAAGAGGTGGCGTTTTGTAACTTCATCCTGAAGGCGGATGAGGAACTCTTCAAGATAGGCGAGGCGGGTTTCAATCTTCTCAAGCCGTGAATCAAGCTCAACCGGGATTGTGCCAACAGGGGTTGGAGTTTCCATGAGCACAGTATAGGAGAATTGTCTCCGGATTAAAAGCCTTTAAGAACCTGTTTCAGTACCATGTAAAGGGCAGTGCCCCCAAAAATGCTGATGAGTGAATTGCGTTTCCAGAGATGGAGCGCCGCAGTAACACCGGCAGCTGCGAGGACCGGAAGGCTCTCGTATACATTGGCTTTTATTGAACTTGCCACAGACGAAACTGCCAGGACGGTCATGGCTGCCGGGGGCACTATTTTTTCCACAAAGCTAATCCAGCCTGCTCCCCTGTTCCCTTCCCCGTTCCCGGTACGGAAAAAAATAAAAGGAAAGGCCCTGCAGAACAAAACTACTGCCCCTGTAGCAAATGTGAAAACCAGGGCTTCGCCTAAGGTGTTCATGCTTTTTCCCCTTTGCCGGTTTGCCCCAAAAGGGAAACCAGGGCCAGCGACAGGGCCATAGCCGTAAGCAGGCTGAATCTGCCGGGAATAAAAATCACCGAGAGCACGGTGACAAGTCCCGATATAACAAAGACATGGGGCTTCTTCACCCTCAGTATCTGCTCTATGAGCAATACTACAAACAATGCAGTAAGGGCGAATCCTATGCCTTCAAAATTGAAAGGGATGAGCGATCCTGCCGCAGCGCCTATCACGGAGCCCGAGACCCAGTAGAATTGATCCAGCAGGGTTACATAAAACATGAAGAGATCCCTGTCGCTCCCAGGGGGGATAATTCCCGCGTCTGCGTCATCTCCTTGAGGCAGGCTGGACAGGAGGGCGAAGGTTTCGTCGGTAAGGCCGAATATGCAGTAAAGCCGCATAAAGCCCTTGCCGGGCAGACGCTTTAGCATGGAAAGGCCGTACGCCATGTGCCGGGCATTGAGCACCAGCTCCATAAGGCAAATTTCCCAAAGTGTGGTTCCTGCCGCAAAAAGACCTATCGCCATGAACTGTCCGGCCCCTGCATAAAGCACAAGGCTCATCACAAGACTGAGCCACCAGGGATAGCCCGCATTCACCAGGAGAAGACCAAAGGCAATGCCTATGGTTGCATATCCTAAAAGCACAGGGATGGAATATTTTACCGCAGCCTTAAAGAGCCGCGAATTAAATTGAAGCCTGCTCATAGATATCCAAAGATACAACAAAACATCAATAATTGGTATAATGCGAATATGGAAGAAGCAACCAGGGAAATAATAGCCATTGCCCCAGGCGATCCTCTCTACCCCGTCAATCTGGGGAAAATCAGCGGGAAGCTTCGCACTCTCTACGCCCTTGGGAACACCGCCCTACTTGGAGAAACCTTTGCCGCTGCGGTGGTGGGAACTACCACTCCCTCGGAAGCAGCAAAAGCTGCCTGCGCCGAGACAACCTCCTTCCTGGTCGAAAAAGGCTTTGTCATCGTAAGCGGCCTCGCCGCAGGCTGCGATACCATCGCCCATCAAAGCTGCCTGGACGCGGGAGGCAAAACCATTGCCGTTCTGGCACACGGCCTTGACATTTGCTATCCCCGTTCAAACCTCAACCTGAGGGACGCCATCCTCGAAAAAGGCGGCCTCCTCCTTTCCGAATACCCCCCAGGAACAAAACCCCGGAAGAATTTCTTCGTCGCCCGGGACCGCATACAAAGCGGCCTCTCAAGGGGCATCGTTGTTATCGAAACTGATGTTACCGGAGGAACCATGCATACTGCCCGCTTCGCAGAAAAACAAAAACGCCTCATCGGGTGCATCGTCAGCCAGGCCAGGGGTAACAAAGAACTGCTTAAAGAAAACAAAGCCCTGCCCCTGAAAACTGCTATGGAAAAAGATACTTTTATTATAAGCATGAAAATACTTGATATTAAATCCCATGAGCCGGATAAAAAAAGCCAAATGGAACTATTTTGAGTATTTTACCTTTATTTATGCTGTGATATAATCAATAAAGGAAGATACTATGCCCTTTACCATCACCCCGGTCGAACAAAAAGCCCTCCTCAAGGATGCCCGCGAAACCATTGCTGCCAAACTCGAAGGCCGCAAGCCCCGCTATGAGCGTTCCCCTGAATTAGCCAAGGCCGTAGCCTCGGGCGGTTCCGCCCTTGCAGTGCCTTGCGGTGCATTTGTAACTCTCCATTTAGGGAAAAATCTTCGCGGCTGCATAGGCCGCATGAGCGCCGGCTTGCCCCTTGAAGAAACTGTAAGAACCATGGCAATAGAAGCCGCCTTTGGCGATCCCCGCTTCCCGTCGCTTTCGTCTGATGAATTCCCCCGCTGTTCCATCGAAATTTCAGCCCTTTCGCCTATGGAATTATGCCCCGATCCTTATTCGATCAAAGTGGGCGTCCATGGCCTCTACCTCATATACCGGGGCAGGGCCGGCGTGCTGTTGCCCCAGGTTCCCGTTGAACAGGGCTGGAACCAGCAGGAATATTTGGATTATATCTGCATAAAGGCAGGGCTGCCGCCCAAATCGTACGAAGCGCCGGGAGCCGAGCTTTTTACGTTTACTGCGGTAGTGTTTGGGGAATGAATCCTGGGGCTATTTATCCGGTTTATACCGCGCCATGCTGGTAGGGGTCTCGTAGACATCCACCGCATGGAGGAGGCCCGCCGCTTCGGGAGGCAAAAGCGCCTTCGTCTGATCAAAAATATATTTTGCGATCCGCTCGGCGCTGGGGTCGTTTGCAAAGATCCCCTTGTCGTTAAGGTTGGTATGATCCAGGCCAGCGCAGGCTTCCCTCAGACACTTCTTCAATACTCCAAAATCCAGGAGCATGCCGCCATCGGAGAGGGACTCCCCCCTTGCCCAGGCACGGACACGGTAGTTATGGCCATGGAGGTTTTCGCATTTGCCGTGGTAATGGCTTAAAAAATGGGCTGCCGCAAAATCGGCCTCAACTCTGACGCTGTACATGTTCTAAAGATACCCCTAAGGCAGCAGGAGGGCAAGGCTTTTCTTGTGTTGAATTATGCCCGCATTCCCATTATAGTAAATTCATGAGCGCCGGTAAAAGGAACAACCCTTACGCCAGGAATTTTAAGGAATTTTTCACATCCCAGCTTGCCGAAAAGGCGGGTATAGTCGGGACCCGTTACGGCGGGGAGAACGATCCTCTTATTACCGGCCTGGAGTACGACTCCCGCAAGGTTAAGCCAGGGTTTATTTATTTTGCCCTCCCCGGGCTCCACGCCGACGGCCATGCCTTTATCCCCGAGGCCGAGAAATGGGGCGCCTCGGTTATCGTCCATCAGGATGAGCTCAAAGAATTCAGGGAATGGGTTACATACATAAGGGTAAAGGATTCCCGCTTTGCCATGTCCCCCATAGCGGACGCCTTCTATAATCACCCCTCGCGGCACATGGCTGTCGTAGGGGTCACAGGCACCGAGGGGAAAAGCACCACGGTCTATCTTATCCACCAGCTTCTGGGCCTTTTGGGGCTCAGGTCGGGCTTTATCTCCACGGTCATGCAGGGGGATGGGAAAACCGACTTCTGCAATCCTGAACACCAGACCACCCCAGAGGCGGTAACCATCCATAAACTTTTGGCCGACATGAAACGCAATGACGCGGACTTTGCGGTAGTGGAGTCCAGTTCCCACGGCCTCTCAAAACGGACCAATAGGCTGGGGGATGTGGTCTTCGATGTGGGGGTCATGACCAACGTAACCCATGAGCATCTGGAATTTCACGGCACCTGGGAACAGTACCGGAGCGACAAGGCTGAACTTTTCCGTTCTTTGGATGCTGCCCCGGATCATGCAAAGCTGGATCAGAAAAATCAGCAGCCCCGCCGCAAAACGGACGAGGTATATTATCCACAAAAGGTATTGCATTCGGAGCTCAATGCCCTTGTGTCGGTGCCGTCTTTCGGCGTGGTTAATGCCGATGATCCCAGCGCGGATTTTTTTGCCGAGGCTACAAAACACAAAACCTACAGCTACAGTGTGCGCGGGGCGGATGCGGACCTCTCCCTTAAAATTATTGAAAGCAGCGCCTGGGGCAACTGGTACGAAGTCCATGCAGCAGCCACTGGCGAAGATCTCATTATACGGGATCAATTGCCCGGGGCTTTCAATGCAGGGAATGTGTTGGCAAGCCTCCTGGTAGTTTCCAACCTCCTTTCTAAAGACATAAAAGA
This sequence comes from Leadbettera azotonutricia ZAS-9, assembly GCF_000214355.1. Lineage (GTDB taxonomy): Bacteria > Spirochaetota > Spirochaetia > Treponematales > Breznakiellaceae > Leadbettera > Leadbettera azotonutricia. The sequence goes on from NC_015577.1 coordinate 2,407,069, forward strand.
CCTGATTCCCCTTATCCCCTACCTCAAGCCCGTAAGGGGCAGGATGACCGCTATCAGCAAAGGCCAGCCTTTTGAAGTGATGGTGGATTATGCCCATACCCCGTCGTCTTTCGAAACCATATTCCCTCCCCTGCGCGAAAGGCTCAACGCCTCAGGCGGCAGGATCATAAGCCTCTTTGGATCAGCCGGGGAACGGGACACCAGGAAGCGCCCCGAGCAGGGCCGAATTGCCGCTGCCTATTCCGACATAGTGGTACTCTGCGACGAAGATCCCCGGGGCGAAGATCCCGTGGCTATACTCGAAGAGATAGCCCAGGGCTGCGTAGCAGACCAGGGCTGCAAAACAGACCAGGGAGCCGGTGACAGTAAAACTGTCAACAAGGATCTCTTCCTCATTCCCGACAGGCCAGAAGCCATACGCAAAGCCTTCTCCCTTGCAAAACCAGGGGATCTGGTTTTGCTGCTGGGCAAGGGGCACGAGAATTCAATTATCTATAAAGACGGGAAAATAGATTACGACGAAATATCCGAGGCGGAAAAAGCCCTGGACGAATTAAAAAACAACTAGGAGTGCCACAGGCTCCTATCTTAAAAACGTGTTTTCCTTCTCTCGCAAAGTCCGGTTATATTTTTGAATTCAAATTCTTCACCGCCATCGAGCGCAACCTTCCCGGAAAAGAAGCCGCAAACCTGGCGGCGTTTTAAGGAATGGAAAATCACCTGGTGCGATTCTATTCGTTCCTGGTGAGGGGTAAAAACCATTTCAAGCCTGTTGTCATTGCTGGTAAAACGCCAGGGCTGAAGCCAGTTGGAAGGGGATACATGAAAAGTAACCTGATCCAGTTTGTGCAGTTTGCCGTCCAGGAAAAATGCATTGGCAGTGCCAAAGGCGGAATCGGCAGTATCGTAGCCGGCATTTATCCCCACTTGATGGCCATTGCTCTGCCCGCAGCCCGAAGCCCAAAAACGTATATCCTGAGGCGGCCTCACCCCCCGGGTCCAGTCAAAAATGCCCCAGGAATTCCCTTTGGTAAAGATGAGTTCCTGGGTTCCAAACTGTATCACCCCTTCTGCAATGTACCAGGGCGAACGCCTTGCGCAGCGGAACGCGTTTTTCTTTTCGCGCCAGGGCATATGGGTCACAAGGGATTCAGCGCCTTCGGGAGGGGTTAAAACCAGCTCCCCCCTAAGGCTGCGGTGGTGCCCAAACTTGGGGATATCGACTTTGATGATCCTGGCGCCGCTTTCCATGGCGGCAAAATTGAGGAGGTACTTCCGCGCCTGCAATCTTACAGAACCTGAATCGCTGTCCCGGGGCAAATCAAGGGCACCAAGGGGAAAGGGGATATTGTAGAATTGGGTAGAACGCTTTTTATCCCTGAGGGACAACACGGACATTCCGATATATCCCAAAAAGCCATCATCAAGAATCTCAAGGATAATAAGATGGCTGGGGGATATAAGCACATAACGATCCGACTCGTAGACGAAGCGCCTTGGCGAAATGATCAAATCCGAATTGTATGCAAAAAGAGGAGAACGGGCCCAGCCGAAATTCACCGGCCGGCCCAGTTCATCCAAAGCAGGTACTTGCGATGTAATTTCCTTTTGCGCCATATTTTACTATACTATGAAGCAGTACAAGGGGCAAGTAAAGAAGCCCACGGAGATAAAATGGTGAAAAACAGTTTTGCCGGCATAAAAGCCCTCGTTATGGGCCTTGGGCTGAATGGCGGGGGCATCGAATCCGCCCGTTACCTTGCATTGAGGGGGGCTGAAGTAAGCGTCACTGACCTTAGGGACGAAAAGATCCTTGCCCCTTCCATCGAAAAGCTTGAGGCCGGCATTGAAGGCGCAACAATACGCTACATTTTAGGCCGTCATGATATGGAAGATTTTGAAAAAGCCGACATGGTGATTAAAAATCCCGGCGTCCGCCCCGACTCCCCGTATCTCAAGAAAGCCAGGCGCATCGAGACCGATATCTCCCTATTCCTCGCAGCGTCCCCTGCCCGCTTGAGCGCGGTCACCGGTTCCAAGGGCAAGTCCACCACGGCTTCGGCCCTCCATTGGGTGCTGAAGGAAGCCCGCGAATACCATGGGCTGCCCGGAAAAGCCTTCCTCGGCGGCAATATCACGGTCTCCCCACTCACCTTCCTTGATGAGCTTGAAGAAGGGGACGATGTCGTGCTGGAGCTTTCAAGCTGGCAGCTGGGGGATGTAAAAGGCCGCACAAAGGAAAACAGCAAAGACAACGGAACCCCCGCCCCTCTGCTCAAGCCCCGCGCGGCAGTGCTCACCGCCATCATGCCCGATCACCTTGACCGCTACGGAACTATGGAAGCGTACATTGCCGACAAGCGCATCATCTACCAGGGCCAGGACAGTTGCGATGCCACTGTGGCGAGGGATGACGAATGGGGCAGAAGTTTCCACCGGGAAAGCAAAGGCCGCCCCCTGGTTTATTCAGCACAGCCCCTGCTCGAAGGGATTGCGGGCGGCTGGCTCACCCCCAATGGCGGGCCGGGCATCGCCAGGATTGCAAATGGAAAGCTTGTCGAGGTAGTCCCCGAAAAACTCCTTACCCCCGGGGATCACCAAAAGATGAACCTCCTGGCAGCATCCCTTGCTCTGCTTGATCTGGGCATCGACGCGGATTTTATCAGGGAGAGCATAGGCCGCTTCCCCGGCATAGAACACAGGCTGGAATTCTTTATGGAATCAAAAGGCGTACGTTTCTATAACGACAGCGCGGCCACCATACCCGAAGCAGCCGCCGCCGCAATAGCAGCCCTCGGTTCCCCGGTGCTGGTCACGGGCGGCACGGACAAGAACCTTGACTATGCGCCCTTTATCAAGGCTGCCCCAAAAGCAAAGGCGATATTGCTTCTTGCAGGCACAGGGAGCGAAAAAATCAGAAAGCTCCTGGATGCAGCAGGAACCCCCTATAAAGGCCCTTACGATTCCGCGGGGGCTGCCGCAAAAGCCGCCATGGAAATCGCGCAAAGGGGCGACGCAATAGCGCTGTCGCCGGGCTGTACCAGCTTCGGCATGTTCCTCAATGAATTCGACAGGGGAAACAAATGGAAAGAAGCAGTGCGCAAATACGCGGAAGCATAAATTATGATGGATTTGGAATTGCTCGCAAACAGGGCAAGCATAATCCGCCATGCGCGTGATTTCTTTGACAATCGCAATTACCTTGAAACAGACACCCCCCTGCTGGCGCCGGATTTAATCCCCGAGTCCTGTCTCGAAGTTTTTGAAACCCCACGCCTTGCGCCCCACGGCAGCCGCAAAGGGCAGCAGCCCTACTGGCTTATACCCTCCCCTGAAATCTGGATGAAGAAGATTATAGCCGCCCATCATAAAAGCATTTACCAGATCTGCAAATGCTTCCGCAACGGAGAATCTTCGGGACGCATGCACAGCCCCGAGTTCACCATGCTTGAGTATTACACCATGGACGCGGATTACAGGGATTCCCTCAAAATCACCGGGGAGCTTCTTGCGGCAATCGGCAATCCCCTGCTTGCCAATATTGAGTGCATTACAATGGAACAAGCCTTTGCCCGATGGGCAGGGTTCAATCTCTATGAAGCGGCAGGAAAAAAGGGAACCCAAACAAGCGAGGGCGTCCTTGAAAAAGAAGCCCGCCGCCTTGGCATTGATCCCCCTTCGGGTTTGGACACAGCCGCCCTCTATGATCTTATCTTTATCCATGCAGTGGAACCAAACCTGCCAAAAGATCACCCTGTGGCGTTAATGGATTATCCCGCCTTCGTCCCCTGCCTGGCGAAAAAAAACGCGGACGGCAAAACCGTCGAACGCTGGGAGCTTTACCTGCGGGGCGTTGAACTGGCCAATTGTTATTCAGAAGAAACAGATCCTGATGAAGTGCAAAAATTTTTTGAATCCGAGGCAAGGGCAAAAAAAGAACACGCTTTGGTTCAGCACAAGGTCGATGCTGATTATTATAAAGTGTTTAACAATTTCCCAAAATGCTCGGGCGTTGCCCTGGGGCTGGACAGGCTCATCATGATCCTCACAGGGCGGTCCACGATTGACGGAGTCCTGCCCTTTCCCATGGAAAGCTCACGGGTTGAATCTTAATTGTCAAACACCTGGGAATACCCTGAAAGATCAAAAGCGGTGCGGAATTGGGGGAGATAATCCACCTCGGTCTTGACCAGTGCCTCCCCTTTGAAACGGTAATTCACATCCTGGAGATTGACAATCAAATCGAAAAGGTCCCGCTTCATATCGATAAAATTCATTACAAGGAAAAGCCTTGTCTCCGCAGCGCCATGGGCGGGAATTTTAAGCACGTTTCTCTCCTGGCCATCAGCCCAGAAGCGGCCTTCGCCATAAAGCTCGTACTTAAAGGAAGACAAGTCCATGGGAAAGGGATTGGGGTTCTCAACCTTGAGGCTGACCCTAAAGCGGGTATTGATGAGCTCCGCTTTTAATATGGCAATGGCAGTAATGGCAAAGACCGGTTCCTGTATGCGCGGGAACAGAGCGTCGCCGCCGGCTGTCACTTTGACCATGCCTGCATCATAGACAAATTCCAAATCAGTCCCGATGCTCACATGGTAATCGTCTTTCAGGGTAAGCCCTGCCCTGGTAAGGGCAGCTATGTCCAGCTCAAGCTTCACGGGAACCTCGGCGTCCGAAGCAGCATCCACATTGAAGCCGGAAGCTTCCGGCAGTATGCGCACCCCTTCGTCAACTTTTCGGTTGTTTATCAAGACAGACCAGACGCCGACAGTCACCGCTGCGGATTCGGACCGGGGATTCTCGGCCTTAAGCACAAAGGCAAGGTTGATGGAATTCACGCCCTGGGCTTCGATGCCTTCAAGGAAGATGGAAGCCCTGGGGTCTTTGGGCATCTCTGCGGGAGGAGGAGGCGGTGGGCTTTTGCAGCTATTGAAAACCGCCAGGAATAAAACCGCTGAAATTCCGGCATATAGAAAAGTTTTGCTCATTTGATTTAGAATATCGGCATAAACAGGAGAAATGCACATGAGCCAAGAAACCATCCCCTCCCGCAAGGAAGCCAAAAAAGAGGACACCTGGGACCTCTCCAGGCTTTACCCCAATGACGAAGCATGGAGCGCAGCCCTTTCGGATTTTGAGATACTGGCAGAAAAGATCCCCTCTTTCCGGGGAACCCTGGCAAAGTCGGCGGAAGACCTTGCGGCATGGCTCGATTTCCAAAAGGAATTCGGCCTCCTCGAAGAAAGGCTCAACTATTACGCCGACCTCAGGCAGACCGAGGACGAGGGCGACAGCGCAGCCCGTACCATGACAGGCCGCCTCATGATGGCAGCCTCCAAAGCCCAGGCCTCATCCTCATGGGCGGCCCCGGAGATCATGGCCATACCCGACCAGGACATTGTCACCTACATAGTCCATCCCAAGCTTTCCGAATACCGCGTCTATCTCCAAAAACTGCTCCGCTACAAGCCCCACATTCTGAGCGACAAGGAAGAAAAAATCCTGGCCCTCCATGCGGAAGGAGAACTGGTAAGCGAAGACGCCTTCTCGGTGCTCACCAATGTGGACATGGATTTCGGCGCCATCGACACCCCCCAGGGCAAGCGGCCCCTCTCCCAGTCTACCTGGTCGGTCTTTATGGAAAACCCCGACAGGGAACTGCGCAAGAAAGTGTACGGAACTTTCTACGGCCATTTCGAAGCCCACAAGAACACCCTCGCAAGCCTCTACTCGGGGCAGGTGAAGCTCGACGTAATCCGCGCCAGGGTAAGGGGGTTCCCATCGGCCAGGGCAGCCGCCCTCTTTTCTGACGATGTGGACGAATCGGTTTATGACAACCTCATCGACACCATAAGCCGGAACCTTGCGCCCCTGCACCATTACTACAGCCTGAGGAAGAAAACTCTCAAGGTGCCTGAACTCCGCCACTACGATGTGTATGTCCCCATGGTTCCGGTGGCCAATACAAAACGGACTACCTGGAACGAAGCAGTGGATCTCGTCTCCAAAGCCCTTGCCCCCCTTGGGGGCGAGTATGTGGATACATTGCGCGGGGGCCTTCTGGGCCGCTGGGCCGACCGATACGAGAACAAGGGCAAACGCTCAGGCGCTTTCTCCGCAGGCAGCTATGTGGGAGACCCTTATATATTGATGAATTACAAAGAGGACGCCATACGGGATGTGTTCACCATGGCCCATGAAGGAGGCCACTCCATGCACTCCTGGTACTCGGCCAAGTCCAATCCCTTCATGCACTACGGCTACACGATCTTCGAAGCCGAGGTTGCCAGCACCTTTAACGAGGAGCTCCTTTTCCGTTATCTCATGCAAAACGCGGATTCAAAGGAACTCAAGCTCTACCTGGTGAACAAACGCGTTGACGAGACCTTGGCTACCCTCTACCGCCAGACCATGTTCGCGGAATTCGAAAAACTCAGCCACCAGCTCGAAGAAGGCGGCACACCCCTCACAGTGGATGTGCTGAGGGGAGAATACCGCAAACTCCTGGAAAAATACTTCGGCCCCGAAATGGTCCTCGAAAATGAAAGCGACCTCGAAGGTCTCCGCATCCCCCACTTCTACCGGGCCTTCTATGTCTACAAATACGCCACAGGCATCTCCGCTTCCCTCGCCCTCTCCGAGCGGGTGCTGTCCGGGGGCTCCAAAGAGCGGGAGGATTATTTCTGTTTCCTGAAATCGGGCGGTTCCCGTTTCCCCATCGAGTCATTGAAGGTAGCGGGGGTGGACATGTCTTCGCCCGCCCCGGTAGAAGCGGCTTGCCGGAGCTTTGGGAGACTGGTCGATCAACTGGAGGGGATGCTGTAATCACTACGAATCAACAACCCCGCGGCAAGCCGCGAGGTATGTTGTTCTCTTAAGGAATTGGACTCGGGGCTTAATACCTTTTTAACCGCCCCAAGGGGCGGGGTATTAACCCCCTCGCCACGAATCAACAAGCCGGGGGCAAAGCCCCCCGGCCCTTAGCTCGCGTTCTTCACAAGCTCCTTGAACATATCGTGGCGTTTTTCGTCCTGCATAAGAAGATTCACCTTGAACTGGCCATCGCGGAACCCCTGGTCTATGCATTTTGACTTGAACAGCTCAAAGGCTTCGCTTTTAAGAAGATAGGTTTCGGGCGCCTTGAGCCGGTCCGAAGACCGCTTCTCCTTGTATTCCACATTGTACTGCTGCAGCTCGGCGTCCACCATTTTGGTGAATTCCCCGGCTTCGCGGTCGGTGATGCTCTGATCCGCAAATTCATAGTAAAACCGGTAATTGGAATTGGCTATATCCGCGAATCCCACAAAGAAAGCAACCTTGTAGCGGGTTACCTGTTCTACCGCCCGCACGGCCTCGATAAACTGCCGCTCGTGGAGTTTTTCTCCAGTCAGACTCACGGTCCCGTTGAGCTTCTGGATGAATTTGAGGGTGGGGAACTGGTTATGATACCCGGTGATTTCCAGGAGATCGTTCATATTGTACCGGTAGAGCCCCGATGATGTGGTAATCAGCATGCAATAGCGCTGCCCGGGCTGCACCTCGTACATCTGGGTAATGGCGGGGTTCTCTTTTTCCATTTCCGATTCGTGGATGAATTCGAAATAGGTCTTGTGGCCAAAGAGCACCGTGTCCTGGATACCGGTTTTCAGCACCAAGCCAGCGCGACATTCGGAAGAAAAATAACCGAATTCATTGAAGACACAGTCCTTGGGAAAGGAATCCTTGATCTTGTCGAAATAGACCTGGGTATTGCCGCAGAACCAGACATTGACCACCTGCATTTCCGGCCAGTAATGCTTCGGCAGGACATTGCCGTATTTTTCCTTCAGCGCCCGCAATTCAGCCGCCCGTTTGCGATTCGGCTTGAGCAATGGCTCCAATTCGGCGCGGATTTCATCGGAAATGTTGAATAAATGGCTCAAAGTGCCTTTTTCGATGTCGTTCACATACTCATCGTAGAATTCATTGGCGTTTTTCTGCATTTCCACCAGGGTGCTGGGATTGGCGGTGATGATTCCGTGGGTGTTCCGCTCAATGGCCATGCGCATAATCGCATAATACCGGGCCTTGTAATCGGAAATCTTGAACACCGCCGCCGGGGCGGTATGGATAGCCTGCATGAAACCGGGAATGTCCCGCTGCATCACCCCGGAAATCGAGCCATATACGGTCCCGTCCGGCGCGGCCCCTTCAATGGCCTTGCCCACAATGGAAGCGAAGGGGCCATAAAAAGCCTTGGGCTTGGCCAGCACCAAGGTAGCCAGCCAGAAAGCATTCATTTTTTTATATACTTCCTTATAATACCGCTCTGTGACAGGTATCCACTTGGGCTCCTTGGTGGTGCCGCTGGTAGTGGCGTACATCTTGGGCTTGCCGGGGAACAGGATATTGCTCCCCCCCTCTTTATGCCGCTCCACATAGGGCCGAAGATCCTCATACTCGTTCGGGGAAACATATTTTTGATATAAACCAAAAAGCTCCTCCGCCGTCGACGCCTTGAGGATATCCCCAAAGTGATGCTCTATCCCGTATACAGTATCCTTTGCATACTCCAGAATGCTCCGCAGGGTTTCTTCCTGGGCCTTCTTACCATCCCTGGAAGCTTTATCCAGCTCTTTGAGCCCTTTTTTCCCGATAATAGTCAAGGCAAGCCTGATGAGCCACCATTTCTTTAGCCGTCTTTCTTTCATGTTTTCCCCTTGGCTTTATTATGACAATTTCTTTAGAATGTGTCAAACATAAAATCAGCAACTACGCGCAAAGGTGTTGCCGATCATGCTGCCGTGCTGTCATCTGACGCACGACCGTACGGTCGTCTGTCACGCGACTTGCCAGTCGTTTATATGGGACTAATGGTGACGGAAGCCCTGCACCTTTTGACGCAGGGCTTCCTGGAATTATCAGTTTTTAGTTTACTTTAAGATCTGTAAGGCAGGCTATAATACGGGGATCTTTTAGTTCCGTGTGGCCGGTAAATTGGGTAACTACCTCGATATGGTAGACCCCTTTCTTCAAAACAGGCATCTGGAAAACCAATTTTGTACTGACGTTCGTTGCAAAATTGGTGGTTACCCTGGTTTTCTTGCCATCCGCGGTGTTTACGAGATAGAGGCCGCAGGCTGGGTTTGAGCCGACAATTTTGATGCGCCTGCCCCTAAGCATTACCATTCCGCCGGGGCTTAGGGTACCGTCTTTTAGGCCCGTGGTTATGTCAAGCACCTCGCCAATGTGGACGTCTGGGGACGCGAGACCTTCAATTTGCACCGTGGTCATTTCGATAATATCCTTGAAGCCCTTGAGACGGCGGAACCTAAAATTAATCTTGTTCCGTTTGGCGTCCGGGGAACCTCTTTCCGATTCAAATGTTCCCCCGATTTTGGGATGAATCGAGTAATAGTCGTTCTTCACCGCAAAACCGTCCGCCAGCATGTAGGCTGCCTCCGAAAAGTAAGCCTTTACCGCCGCAATCATGGTGTTACAGTTCATCCCGGAGCCTCCCCGGGAGGTTGCCGATGCGCAAACATCCTCTACGGACAAGGGCATTTCCGCTTTTGCCCGGGCAATGTACTTGCCGCTGGCTTCTTTCAGGTAATTAGGGTAGAGCTTCGCCTTAATGGTATGAAGCACATTCTGTGGTTTCTGTAGATTACTCATAATAATCCAATCTTTCTCCTATAAAGTTTTTAGAATTGCAATTCTATATTACTAAAATACTAATATTTAGCGTTAAAGGCAAGTAAATTACGTTCATTTTTTGTCGATAGTTAAATAACAGAGATGGGGAGTATAACTTTAAAGATAAATGGCCAGCCTCCTTGCAAGGCGGCCAGGCTTAAGTGAGCAGTGCTAGTATAAATCCACCACCAGTGACAGCGCCAGGATGGTTAGTGCCCCAGGTAACATGGAGCACCACTGAATTGGTCCCTGCCGGGGACTGGTAGAATGTGTTTGTTCCAATTTTATCAGTGGGGAGGTCATACAGGTTCAAAGGATGCCTTATGGTAAGTCAAAACTTGTATATGATGAAAATTACGCTTTACCCATTCCTATTACTTTGCTGATCCCTTCCTGCACTTGCAGTATCTCATCCGTGGTAATTGCCCCAAGATAGTTAATGAGGCGTTCTTCTGAAACCGACCTGATTTGAAAACAGTCGATAGAAGATGTTTTTACCAAGCCATTATCAGGACGGGGTTCTATTTTTACCATCCAGGGCGCTATCCGATAGTGTTCTTTCCAATCGGTGATAGGCACGATGACTTTAAGGGGAAGTTTACCCATAGCATTGTCATTAATGATGAGGGCGGGGCGGGTTTTTTTCATCTCAGCGCCCAAGGTCGGGTCCAGGGAAACCTGCCAGATTTCACCTTGTTTCATAAAACTCTTCGTAGTCAAGGCTGGTAAAGGCTGTCAAATTGGGATCGTTTTTATAATCTTCATATAAACTATCGGCAGCCTCTTTCAGAGTTGCCGTCTGTTCCTCTTCCCGGACAGAATGAATTATCCGTTCTGCAATAAACATCCGTTGGGGTACTGGCAACCTATCAATTTGACGTATTAATTCTATTGCTTCCATATTTGATATGATAGCCAACTTATGGGACTTTGTATATGGTGCCTTTACATTGCCGCTAGACAAATTTGGTGACAGGTGCCTTTATATTATCCCATTGTAAGATTTCCATTTGAGAATAGCAAGGGCTTTTTGTTTTTTCCAACAGTTGCAGGGGTTTGGGGGCTTTGCCCCTTGGGAGAAGGGGGAAGCGGAAAAGCCGCAGGCTTTGAAGCGTGGGGGAAGGCTTTCCCCCTCCATAATGCCCTCTTCCCTAAAAGCCCTCTTTTTGCTATAGTAGCAAAAAGATAAATTCAAGCGAGGATTACATGATTCGAGGCGGTGATATTGTTAAGGGGAGCTGTCTGCTCCAGAAAGGGCAGCCCTATCTTGTGGTGGACCGGGAATTCCATAACCCCGGGAAGGGGACCGCCGTTGCCCGCATAAAAATGAAGAGCATCAAGGATGGCTCTGTCCTTTCTTTGACTATTCCTACCCAGCAGGAAATAGAAGACGCCCAGGTTGATGTCCACACCTGCCAGTTCCAGTATGCGGATCTGGAAAGCTACCACTTTATGGACAACGAGTCCTTTGAGCAGTACGAAGTGCCCCAGGCGGGCATGGAAGACAAAAAACTCTACCTTAAAGACGCGGAAGCCTACGAGCTTACCATTTGGGACGGCAAGGTCATCGACATCAAGATTCCCTATAAGGTGGTCTTTACTGTGGCCGAGTCTGAAAACTACGTCAAAGGCGACACGGTCTCGGGGGCGACCAAGCCGGTAATTACCGAGACGGGTCTTACGGTGCGGGTTCCCCTGTTTATCAAGCAGGGCGAAAGAATCCTCGTGAATACCGAAACCAACGAATACCTCGAACGGGTCAATAGCTAATCCCTGCATCCCGGCCTTCAGCAACAGGGAAGTTCCCTTCAAGTTTCGGGGCCGGAATTATGTTTTCTCCTTATCCCACGCTATTTTCAGTTCCGCAGGAATAGATACAGGTTCGAGGCTGCTCCTCAAGGTTTTTTCCAAATATATTGATGAAGATGTCCATGAGCGCAAGCCCCTGCCTCTTTCGGTTTTGGACGCGGGTTCCGGCTGCGGGGTGCTTGGGGTCTGCGCTGCGGGGGCATTGCTGGACATCATAAAAGAACCAGCTGCTTCCCCTGAGGGCAAGGCTTCTTCGTCTGGCCAATTCCATGTCCGGGCCCAGGATCGTGACGAACTTGCCAGGGGTTTCACCGAATACAACGCGTGCCGAAACAATATCCCTGCCGCTGTTTTGGAAGCCCGAGCGGAGCCCCTGCTCGCGGGGCCTTTGGGCGCGCGCTGGGATCTCATCATTACCAATATCCCAGCCAAGGCGGGGGGGCCGGTGCTTGAGGATTTTGTTCGGCGTTCTGCTGCCCTCCTCAACCCAAACGGACGGGTCTTCATGGTGGCGGTAAATACCCTGGCGGATTTTTTCCGCGAGCGGATCGATGAGGCAGGGGCTGCACTGCTCCATGAAGAGCAGGGCACGGAGCATAGGGTGTTTGTGTATGGGCATGGGGATGCCAAAGATGCAACGGCTGCGGTTCAAACCGGTCCGGGCTTCCTGGATCGCTATCCTTTTTACATCAGGCACAGCGATACTTACGCGATAGAAAACATCCCCGTCCATATCGATGCTATCCATGGCTGCGGGGATTTCGACAGCCCTGGGGATGATATTTTGGCGGCTGCGAAGCTCTGTTCCCGCATGGGGGAAAATCTTTCCTCTGGTTCCTGGCTTATCCACGAACCGTGTCAGGGCCATTTTGCGGTGTGGCTTGCAAAGTTCACGGGGGAAGCCCCGGCTCCGAAATTGGCTCTCGCGGGCAGGAATATTCTGGCCCTGGAAGCTTCGCAGCACAATTTGGAAACCAATAGCCCCGGGATAGCGCCCCTGCTGATCCCGGCTGCGGATTTGCTCTGCGATAGAGAAGCCCTTCTCGGCGCGGGGCCTTATTCCTTTATTGCAGCCTTCCCCGAAATTGTCCCCCAGGCGAACCGCCATACTGCTGCCTGGGAATCGTTGGAGGCCCTTCTTGCTCCTGGCGGTATCTTCCTCGTCTCCCTGGGCTCATCGGATGCGGAGCGTTTTGACAGGCTCAAGCCTAAAGGCTTTTCCCGGCTGGGGGACGCAAAGCGCAAAGGGTTTAGGGCATTGGCATATACTAGATAGCCCCTGCCTTGCAATGAAAGCCTCTAGCCGGATATTATATATAGAATAAATTTGTAAGAGGAGTGCCTTGCATGGCGAAATATCCCTTTGAAACTATAGAACCCAAATGGCAGAAATTCTGGGCGGATCATAAAACCTTTAAGGCTGTCGAAGATCCTGGCTTTGCCCAGGACAAGCGCCGCTATGTGCTGGATATGTTCCCCTACCCTTCGGCCCAGGGCCTCCATGTTGGCCATCCCGAGGGATACACCGCCACCGATATTTATTGCCGCTTCCTCCGCATGAAGGGTTTTAACGTTCTCCACCCCATGGGCTTTGACGCCTTCGGCCTCCCTGCCGAGAACTATGCCATCAAAACCGGAACCCACCCGGCAATAACCACCGCAGCCAACATCAACCACTTCCGCACCCAGATCAAATCCCTGGGTTTTTCCTACGATTGGGATCGGGAAGTGGATACATCCCAGGAAGATTATTACAAATGGACTCAATGGATCTTTCTCAAGCTTTTTGAAAAGGGCCTGGCCTACGAGGCCGAGAGCCCCATCAATTTTTGCCCCTCCTGCAAGACCGGCCTTGCCAACGAAGAAGTCAAAGACGGTCTCTGCGAGCGCTGCGGCACTAAAGTTACGCGCAAGCGCATACGCCAGTGGATCCTGAAGATAACCGCCTATGCCGAACGGCTCCTCGAAGACCTGGACGGTCTCGACTGGCCCGAGCCTGTGAAGCTCATGCAACGGAACTGGATAGGCCGCTCCGAAGGCGCCAACGTGATCTTCAAAATCGACGGCTATCCCGACACCCTCGAAATTTACACCACCAGGCCCGATACCCTTTTCGGCGCTACCTATATGGTTCTTTCCCCTGAGCATCCTCTGGTCGGGAAGATCACCACTGCCGGTCAACAGGACGCCGTCAAGGCTTATGTGGACTCTGCGGCCAAGAAGAGTGATCTTGAACGGACTGATCTGGCAAAAGAAAAAACCGGCGTATTCTCGGGGGCTTATGCTGTTAATCCGGTTAACAATAAGAAGATACCCATCTGGATTGCCGATTATGTTCTTATTTCCTACGGCACAGGGGCCATCATGGCTGTTCCTGCCCACGACGAGCGGGACTGGGATTTTGCCAAGGTTTACAAGTTGCCGATTATCCAGGTGGTATCCCCGACCAAACCGGGAAGCAGCGAAGATGTTTCACGGGAACCTGCCGAGTGTACTGTTGCCGATGGCTTCTCAGTGAATTCCGGTTCTTTCGACGGCCTCCCTACTGACGAAGCTAAGGCTAAGGTAACTGCCTGGATCGAAGAGCAGGGCATAGGCAAAAAGGCAATCAATTACAAACTCCGGGACTGGATATTCAGCCGCCAGAGGTATTGGGGCGAGCCCATTCCTTTAGTGCACTGCGAAAAATGCGGCATTGTTGCGGTTCCCGAAAAAGATCTCCCCTTAAAGCTTCCGGAAGTGACATCCTACGCCCCCACCGGCACAGGCGAATCCCCCCTGGCCCTCATCAGCGATTGGGTGAATACGAGCTGCCCGAAATGCGGGGGAAAGGCCAAGCGAGAAACCAACACCATGCCTCAGTGGGCAGGCTCTTGCTGGTACTATCTCCGTTACCTTGATCCCCACAACGACAAGGCTTTTGCCGCAAAGGACAAAGTTGAATACTGGGCGCCGGTGGATCTCTACGTGGGCGGTGTGGAACACGCAGTATTGCACTTGCTTTACAGCCGCTTCTGGCACAAAGTGCTTTACGATTTGGGTCTCGTAAACACCAAAGAGCCCTTCCAGCGTCTTGTGAATCAGGGCATGATCCTGGGCGAAGACAACCAAAAGATGAGCAAGAGCCGGGGCAATGTTATCAATCCGGACGACATTGTGAAAGAATTCGGCGCCGATTCCATGCGCATGTACGAAATGTTCATGGGCCCTCTGGAAGTTACCAAGCCCTGGCTCACCGCCGGCCTCGTTGGCGTCTCCCGCTTTTTGGAGCGTCTCTGGAGCATAGCCGAGAAATGCCATTTGGCAGAGCCAAATGGCACAGTCATTGAAGCCCCTGACGCAAGCCATGCCGATTTAACGCGTTTGCTGCACAAGACTATCAAAAAAGTTGGGCAAGACACTGATACGCTTAACTTTAATACAGCAATAAGCCAGATGATGATCTATTCCAACGAGCTTGCCAAACTTGCCGAGGTTCCACGTTCGCTCTGGGAACCCCTGGTGCAGATGATAGCCCCCTATGCCCCCCACCTGGGCGAAGAACTCTGGGAACGCCTTGGCCACAAGGAATCAATCTCCAAAACGCAATGGCCTGTGTATGACGAAAAACTTTGCGTTGAGAGCGAAGCTACCATTGTGGTGCAGGTCAACGGAAAAATCCGCGACAAATTCACTGCCCCTGTAGGAACGGCAAAAGCGGAACTTGAGAAAACGGCCCTTGCCCTGCCGGGGACCGTTAAATGGACAGATGGACTGACGGTAGTAAAAGTAATTACCGTTCAGGACAAGCTTGTGAACATTGTGGCGAAATAGAAATAATTGAAACTTTGAATTTTCTACTTTAGGATTTATATATGAACAGAAAAGGAATTTGCGTTGCCGGCAATATGATCGTGGATATACTCTACCCGGTGCAGGGGCTTCCAAAACCAGGAGAGCTGACATCCATACAAGAAGGGATTACCCGGGCTTCAGGCGGCGCCCTCTGCAATGTTATTGGGGATCTGGCTTTAATGGACCCCGGCCTTCCCCTTACTGCCCTTGGAAGAATTGGGAATGATACTGAGGGGGATTTTATCCTTGATCAGATGAAGAAGCACAAAAACATCGATCTTTCAAATGTCATAAGAGAGGGGAAAACTTCTTTTACCGCAGTCATGGCCGATCAAATATCAAAAGAACGTTCCTTCTTCCATTACCGTGGCGCCAATGCCCGCTTCTGCGAAGAGGACATTAATTGGGACAAGATAGACACTGCCTTTCTGCACATAGGCTATATACTGCTCCTTGACACCCTGGATTCTGAAGATGCCGAATACGGCACAAAGATGGCGCGTCTCCTCTGCCATGCCAAAGAGCGGGGGATTAAGACTTCCATAGACGTGGTGAGCGAAGCCGGAGACCGTTTTAAACGCCTGGTGCCGCCTTCCCTTAAATATGCGGATTATTGCGTTATCAATGAAGTTGAAGCCGGCCAGGTTACAGGGGTTGAGCTGCGGGATGCCTCAGGCGGGCTTATCAAAAACAATATCCCCAGGGCCCTCGAAAAAATAATGAACTTTGGCGTTTCAACCTGGGCTGTCATCCACAGCCCCGAAGGCGGTTACGGCATTGACGGCAAAGGTTCCTGCAAAGAGTCCCCTACCATAAATCTCCCCCCGGGATATATCAAAGGAAAGGTCGGCGCGGGCGACGCTTTCTGTTCAGGGGTACTCTATGCGGCGAGCCAGGGCGGAAGCCTTGAAGCAGGGCTTGAACTTGGCAATGCCGCTGCGGCTGCTTCCCTCTCGGCGCCCGGGGCAACAGAGGGTATGAAACCTGTTTCCGTATTGAAAACACTCAGAGCTTCTTTTTAAGGGGATATCATGAAAGCAGTGATGTACGGCGCCGGCAATATAGGCAGGGGTTTTATAGGCCAGCTTTTTGCTGCGTCGGGTTATGAAGTTACTTTTATTGATGTGGCTGAGCCTGTCATCGACGCCATTAACCGGGAAGGGAAATACCCTGTAAGGCTGCTCTCTTCCTCCGGCCATGAGGATGTTTGGGTTGAAGGGGTAAAGGCGATAAACGGCAGGGATATTCAAAAAGCAGCCGAGGCTATAGCAGGGGCCGACATCATGGCAACTGCAGTTGGGGTGAGGGTACTCCCCTTTATTGCGCCTGTCCTCGCTGAGGGGATACGGAACAGATTTTCAAAAACAACGGCTCCTCTCAATATCATCATTTGCGAAAATCTCATTGACGCAAACAAGCTCCTTGAAAGGCTCATCAAAGAAAAATTGGATACTGAAGGAACAAAGCTTTTTAATGAACGTGTCGGGCTTGTGGAAGCTTCCATAGGGCGCATGGTTCCCATACAGACCGAAGCGATGCAGGACGGAAATCCCTTGCGGGTTTGTACTGAACATTACGGCTTCCTGCCTGTGGACAAAGATGCCTTTAAGGGCGAGATTCCGGAAATTAAAAACATGAAGCCCTTTGGCTGCTTCGATTTTTATATACATCGCAAACTTTTTATTCACAACATGGGTCACGCTATTTGTGCCTACCTGGGGATGCTTAAGTCTGATACCTTTATTTACGAAACGGTTAAACGGGGCGACATACTCTATATTGCCCAGAATGCAATGATGGAAAGCGCCCTGGCACTTTCAGCAAAATTTAAAATCCCCATTGAAGATATTTACTTTCATATTAAGGATCTTTTAAGCCGTTTTTCCAACAAAGCCCTGGGCGACACCTGTGCCAGGGTCGGCGGGGATACGGTACGCAAGCTCGGCCCCAATGACAGGCTCATAGGCGCCATTAATTGCTGCAACGCCATGGGCATTAGTCCCGGTTTTATTTCGGCAGGCGCAGGGGCTGCCCTCTATTGCCACCTCAAAGAAAAAAATCTTCCCCAAACCAGGGAGGCTGCCGAAGCTGCGCTGGCGGAAGTTTCGGGCCTTGCCAAAGGAGCGGGGGAAGCAGCACTCATACTGAATATGCATGGGCTTTTTGCCAAAGGCGCAGAGTTCTCCGAAGCAATCAGGGCAGCAACAGAGGCAGGAAACAGGAAAGACATCATCTAGCCTTTCATAATCGTACGCCGCTCCCTCACCGCACCCAGGCGGGCTTCAAGCTCATGGGCAGATCCATTGGCGATGAGCGCTTTTAAAGCGTCAAGGCTGCCTTCAAACTGTTCAATGCGTTTTATCAGCTCGCTTTTATTTTCGATGAAAATTTCAGACCACATGGATGCATTGAGCATGGCAATGCGGGTAAGGTCTTCAAAACTGCCCCCGCCGAATCGGGTAATTTGTGTATCCTGTTCGCAGTCAATGAGGGCTGCCGCGATTACATGGCAGAGCTGGGATGTAAACGCGATCTTCCTGTCATGCTCTTCCGGCGTAGTTTCAGTAATTCTGCCAAAGCCCATACGATAAAGCAGATTTTTCACAAACTCAAGGTTCTCTGGTTTGTTCCGTTTGAGGGGGGTGAGTATATAGTTCTTGCCCTTAAAATTGCAATGTCCGGCATTGGCAAAGCCCCCCTTCTCAGATCCTGCCATGGGATGCCCGGGGATAAAATCCAAATCGGGCCTCAGGTTTTTTTCCAAGGCAGCAACGATATTCACTTTAATCCCTGCAATATCGGTAATAAGCGCCCCACTTTTAAAAAAAGCAGCCCAACTTTCCCAAAACTTAAGCAGCGTCGAAGGATTTAAACAGAGAAAAATAAAATCGCTGCGCTTAACAATTTCCCCTGGTGTTGCAAAACCTTCGTCAATAACCCCCTGCGCCAAGGCCAGTGCCAAAGTTTCTTCATCCTTGTCGCAGGCTATGAGATGATCCGGAGATGCAGCCCCGCAGTGGCGCAAAGCCATAGCAACAGCCCCGCCCATGAGACCCAGGCCCACTATGCCTATAGTGCACTCTTCGATGGGCTTCATATTGTTTTTCCTTCTATCGCCGCATATTTCCGCAGAACCTCCATGAGTTCAGCAAAGGCCGCAGGCGTGATAGATTGCTCGCCGTCGCACAGGGCTTTCTCGGGGTTGTTGTGCACTTCTATGATGAGGCCGTCGGCGCCGGCTGCAATAGCGGCCTTTGCCATGGCCGGCACCATCCAGGAAAAGCCAGTGCCGTGGCTGGGGTCTACAATGACCGGAAGATGGCTTTGTTTTTTGAGGAAGGGGATTGCCGCAAGATCCAGGGTATTGCGGGTGTAAGTGTCGTAAGTGCGTATGCCCCGCTCGCAGAGTATGATTCTGTCGTTGCCGCCTGCCATGATGTATTCAGCCGCCATAAGCAATTCGGTAACGGTACAGGCATAGCCGCGCTTTAACAGTATTGGCTTGCGGCAATGGCCAAGCTCTTTGAGGAGGGTGAAATTCTGCATATTCCTCGCGCCGATCTGGATGATATCAACAGGATCGAAAAGTTCCAGCTGATGTATGGCCATGAGTTCCGTCACTATAGGGAGGCCTGAAGCCTTTTTGGCTTCCAAGAGCAGATCGAGGCCTTCGAAGCCCAGGCCCTGAAAACTGTAAGGCGAAGTGCGGGGCTTGAAGACCCCTCCCCTAAGGAAGCCTGCGCCGGCTTTCTTAACCGCCACAGCGACTTCCACTATCTGTTCCCTGGTTTCTACAGAACAGGGGCCCGCTATGATGCCGAGTTTTCCGCCCCCTATGCTTTGAACACCCCCTGCCTCAAGGGCTATGTCCAGCCGCGAATCCTCGGGATGGAAAAGCCGGTTTGCCCGCTTGTAAGGCTCCTGAACCCGAATGACCTTTTCCACAAGGTGGTGGGCCTGGAGGGCTTCAGCGTCTATGCCGGTAGTATCGCCCACAAGGCCGATGATGGTCTGAATGGCCCCTTCGGAAAGATGGATCTTTACACCTTTTTTCTCCAGATTGGCTGAGAATTCTTTCACTTCCTCGCTGGAAGCCCCTCTCTTAATCGCAATTATCATAACACAACCCCTTTAGGCTTTCGCCTCTAAAATTTGGACATAAAAAAGGGGAGGTTCGAGGGCATTGCCCGGGAACCTCCCTGAATAACCAAGGTTGGCTTAAGTTTATAACTTAAGCATGGTTCCTTTTGGGCAGAGGAAAATAATAGTAATAATAAAAGTAAGCCCCTGTGAGGGTTGAGACTGATTCTGCCATGTTGAAGCTTTCCATAATTTCCTTAAAATATCCTTGCATAAGCAAAGAAAATTGTCAAGCCCTCATGCCTTTATCTCACCAACCTGGTGCTGCCTGTCAAATTAAGGGGCAATTCCAGCTTGTCCAAACCTGGGAAGTCGCTCAGGAGACTCATATCGCCCAGGCAGCTGTAATTTACGCTGGTTCCGGCGCTGATTATGCCCACAAGATCTTTTACCATGTCAAGTGAAGAAATAGTAACCGAAAGGGGAATGGCGGTTTTAGTATTTGGCTTAAGCTTCGGAGGGGTTTCCAAAAAACCCTGGGCCCAATTATTGTTATTCACCTTAAAGTTATAGTTGAATTTGCCGATGTCCATGGCAAAACTGTTTTTATTTTCCACTTCCCAGTTGATGACAAATTCCAGTTTCTGCAAACCTAAATTCTTTATGTTGATGCCTTTTACTGCAACATTGGGCTTTTGCAATATGGGAAGCAGCCCGGGAATATCAAGCATATCTTTTACATCCTCAAGACCCGGTACAGAAAGGGAGCTTACCAAAGACATGAGCGATTTTGCTTCACCTGAATTGCCCAAAGACCCAATCGCTTTTATAACATCTTCATATTTTAAGCTTACGTTGATATCGGCCTGGCCCTTCGCATTGGCCGCAATTTCTTTGCCCGCAACAATACTGCTCGTGAGCAGGGTTGCGCCATTGACCCCGTATTCCCAGTCCACCTTGGGGAAGGGTATGGGGAAATTATTGGGGTTGTCAACATTGAAACCGCAGGCAAGTTCAATGCCTGAAAAATCAATCTTCCCGATACGGATAGAGCCCGGGCTGAGTTTAGGCAGCTGCAAAAGGGGCAGAACCCCTGAAAAATCAAGGTTATAAACTTTATCCTGCAATACGGGAAGAGGAAAGCTTATGCCCAGGGCTATATTATAAGCGGCCTCTTTGGTTTCCCACAGGCTCGTAAAGGTTTTATAGAGACCCTCGTAAGTAACGCTAAAGGGGACATCAACTGTAACAGTATTGCGTTTTGTTATTTTCGTACCCTGGTTCAGAATTCCGTTTACAAAGGAAGCTTCATTGACAAACACTTTCCAGTCAATCTTGGGGAAGGGAATATCAAAGCCATTGGGGTTCTCCACATTAATACGGCAGATAAGGTCTACACCCTTAAGACTAATGCCTGCAAGATCAACGGATTTGACTGAAAGTTTTGGCTCCTGCAGTATTCCGCTTAGGGACTGGCAGGAAAAAACAGACAACCCCAGAAGAGCTGCAAGAAGCATTATTACACTTTTTCTTGTCTGCATTTTATCCTCTATTTCTTTTTGATAACATCAAAGCCGCAGTAGGGAACCAGGGCTTTAGGCAGTTTCACCGAGCCATCGGCCTGCTGGAAATTTTCAAGCACTGCGATAATGCCCCGGGAAATGGCAATGGCAGTCCCGTTGAGCATGTGGACGAATTTGTTTTTGCCTTCATCATCCTTGTACTTGATATTGAGCCGCCGCGCCTGGTAATCGGTGCAATTGGAAGTGGAAGTAACCTCCCCCCATTCGCCGCCGTTGCGCGAGGGCGGATTTGCCCGTCCGGGCATCCAGGCTTCAAGATCCCATTTGCGGTATGCGGGGGCGCCAAGGTCGCCTGTGCAGGTATCCACTACCCTGAAGGGAATTTCCAACCCCGAGAAAATTTCTTCCTCCACACCCCGGAGTTCCTCGTGGAATTTGCCGGACTCTTCGGGGAGGCAGTAGACAAACATTTCGAGCTTGGTGAATTGATGTACCCGATAAAGACCCTTGGAGAACTGGCCGGCTGCCCCCGCTTCCCTGCGGAAACAATGGGAAAGGCCTGCCATGCGCAGGGGGAGTTTTTCTTTGGGGAGTATCATATTGGAATAATAGCCCCCGAGAGTGATTTCGGCAGTACCCACGAGACAGGAATCCTCGCCTTCAATGGTGTATACATTGGACTCAGCCCCCCGGGGGTTAAAGCCAATGCCTTCGAGAATCTCCTCTTTGGCAACATCGGGAGTAATAAAGGGGGTAAAGCCATTCTTCTGCAAAATATCCAGGGCATAACGCACCAGGCCAAGTTCGAGGAAGACCCCTTCATTCTTGAGGTAATAAAACTTGGTGCCCGAAACTTTGGTGCCCGAATCAAAATCGATAATGTCCAGATCCTGACCCAGCTTGACATGATCGGCAGGTTCAAAATCAAATTTGGTAGGCTCCCCCACCCGCTTGACCTCGAGGTTATCCTTGTCTTCCTTGCCCAGAGGGGCTTCGGGATGGGCCATATTGGGGATCTTCCTGGCCTCGGTTTCAAGGCTGGATTCAACACCGGAAAGCTCAGCCTCCGAAGCGGCAATGCTTTCCTTGAGCTTCTTGCCTTCTTCGATGAGCGCATTGCGGGCATCAGGTTCAAGTTTGCCTTTCATGGCTGCGGCATTGGCATTGCGCTGCTGCTGGAGGCCCTGGAGGCTGGTTGTAAGCTCGGTGCGGCGGTTAAAAAGGCGGACCACAGCATCGGCATCGGCTTTCATATACCTGGATTCTATATTTTTCTTGACTGCATCCAGGTTGTCCACAATAAAACGATAGTCTAACATGATGATTTATTGTATCCTTAAGAGGAGCTATAGTCTAGCATAAGGGGATTTATGAAACCTGCATTACTCGTCATTGACATGCAAAAAGCATCCTATTTCGGCCCGTCATCTGCTTCCATGGATAAGGCGGCGGAAGTCATTAACAAGGCCGCCGCCCTTTTCAGGAAAAAGGGCCTGGCCGTAGTATGGATACAGCAGGACAACGGCACAGATGCAATACAGGGCACTGAAAAATTCAAGCTTCTCGATTCCCTCATCCCTCTGGATTCAGAAAAGAAGATAGTAAAACACTATGAAAACAGCTTTATCAAAACGGATCTTGCTGAATTCCTCAAGCTCGAAAAAGTCGATACTCCAATAATCTCAGGCTACTGCGCCGAATACTGTGTGCTTTCAACATACCGTGGCGCCAAAGAACAGGATCTTGACCCCCTGCTTCTCAAAAACGGCATAGCCGGCGGAACGCCGGAATATTTATGTATGGTAGAGCAAATCTGCGAGAGCCTCTCGCCCCTGGCCCTGGAAAAGCTCCTGCATTAATACACATCCAATTCCCCGGTTACAAAAGCCCTGGGATCTTTTTCCCCGTCGGGCTTTATAAGAAGCTCGCCGTCCCGGCCGATGCCGGAAAGCAGGCCTTCCACCACCCGCCCTGATTCTGCGGCTCCGTCAATAAAGCGGATCATTTCACCCTTCCTGTAAAGGCGAGCTTCAAGGCTGCTCCGCCATGGAGGCGCCGCATTATTTAATTCCAGGTATAAATGCTTAAGTATCTTCTCTAACAGATCAAACCGTTCCGGTATCTCTTGATCGCCCAGCGCCTGAAAAATACTCACCGCCTTACCCCGCAAGGCTTCGGGAAATTCCTTCTGCCCTACATTCACTCCAATGCCGATGAACACATTTTTGCCATCCCCTTCGGTGAGTATACCCGCAACCTTTTTGGAATCCACCATTATATCATTGGGCCATTTGACCTGAACCCTTGCTGCAAGGGAAGGGGCAAAATCTTCTATTGCAAGGGATATTGCAAGGCCCGTCCGGAGAGTAAGGGCCCGGGGAATGGCGAAAAAATCCTTAAACGCGAAGAACAAAGTAAACGAAAGGCTGACGCCCTTGTCCATTTTCCAGGGGCGTCCGGGAATTCGGCCCCTGCCTTTTTCCTGAAAATCCGCAGCGATAACCGTGCCGTGGGGTTCGCCCCGGGCAGCCAAAACGCGGGACACATCCATGGTACTTGGGAGAGTTTCTTCAAAATAGACCGGCGCCCCAAAGGGGTTTTGCAGATCAAGCTGAATCATAAGGCATTGTACCACATTACTTGCTTCCTTAGCTCCCCCTGTGCTATGTTTATCTTATGCGGATAGTGTGCTTGGATCTTGAAGGCGTATTGGTCCCCGAAATATGGATCGCTTTTTCAGAAGCTGTGGGAATTCCCGAGCTGCGGCGAACCACACGGGATGAACCCGATTATGATAAGCTTATGCGATTCAGGCTGGATTTGCTTGAAAAAAACAAGCTAAAGCTGCCTGATATTCAAAAAGTGATAGGCGCTATGGATCCCCTGCCGGGGGCAATTGACTTTGCCAAGGCCCTCAGGGAAAAAACCCAGCTCATCATTCTGTCGGACACCTTTGAGCAGTTTGCAAAACCCCTTATGGCCAAACTTGGCTACCCTACCCTTTTCTGCAATAGCCTCGAAGCCGGAAAAGACGGCAGTATTACCGGTTATAAGCTCAGGCAGAAGGAAGGGAAGAAACACGCAGTAGCTGCCCTTAAAACCCTCAATATGGAAGTCTTTGCGGCCGGCGATTCTTTTAACGATTTGGCAATGATACAGGAATCCGACGGCGGCTGTCTATTCAGGGCGCCGCAAAAAATACGGGACGATTATCCCCACATACCCTGTGTTGATATTTACGATGATCTATTGAGCCAGATTGATAATTTTCTGGAAAAATAATTATTGGCGATCTATAATGCGGTGAAGCACATGGTCATTATGACGCCAATCTTTGCCGGTTTTTACCCTGAGATCCAATTCCACTTTCCAGTCGAATATTGAATTAAGCTCCTTCTGGGCTGCCTGGCGGATTGCCTTGATCATTTCGCCGCCCTTCCCCACTACCATGCCTTTTTGGGATTCCCTTTCTGTGATGATAAAAGCCCTGACCCAAAGCTTCTGTACTATCTCCCCGCTTTCTTTTACTGTGTCTTTTAACTCCGTGTCGGCGACCTCGACATAAAGCGAATGAGGCAGCTCATCCCTGAGACGGTTCATGGCCTTTTCACGGATGATCTCGGCAATGCGGAAAGGTATATCCTGATCGGTGTAATATTCTTCGGGATAAAAAGGATCGCCAGGCTCCGCCATTTCAAAGAGACAGGCCAAAAGCGGTTCAATGCCTTCTTTTTTTAAGCAGGAGATATTGAAAATATGTTCACGGGGAAGATCGGGAAGCTGTTCCTGTAAAAACACTATTGCCTTTTCAGCATTTGCGCCCTGCATATCCATTTTATTAATGGCAACAATAGTTTTGCCGATCAGGGGTTTAATCATTTCAGCGACCGCTTCTTCCTCAGAGCCCGGGGCACGGGAAGCATCCAGCACATAAAGGATAAGCTCGGAATCGCCTACTGCACGGTCAGAAACTTCCATGAGTTTTTTATTGAGTTTGCGTTCCGAAGTATGACGGCCTGGGGTATCCACAAAGACAAGCTGTCCATCGGGTTTTGAGACAATTCCCCGAATGGCATTCCTTGTCGTTTGGGGAACAGAGCTGACTATGGCAACCTTTGCGCCGCACAGCAGATTGACCAGGGTGGACTTGCCCACCGACGGCCTTCCAACCACGGCTACAAAGGCCGACTTCTTTTTATCTTCCATAATTATTTTACAACCATAACCTTACGAATTTCGTCGATGTCCGGACCCACCACACGGATAAAGTACATACCCCGGGCAACAGCGCGGCCTCCCCTGTTGGTGCCTTTCCAGGCCGCCCGGTATTCACCCGCCTCACGATAACCTCGGTAGAGGATATCCACCATGGTTCCGTCCATAGTAAATACCTGAATAGTCACTTGTCCACCCTTTGCAAGGTGGTACTGCACATAGGCGGATTCACCGTTATTCGGATTTATCACATTGTTCAAAACAGTGACACCGCTTCGCTGCAAGGTAATATCGTGGATCTCAAAACCAAAGGGGCGTACCAGACGGTACCAGTTGGCGGGGATAGCCGCCTTAGGAGCAATGTCGAGACGGCCTGCAAAAAGATCATCCGGAGAACCTGAAAGATGGAAAAAGAAGTCCAGAATTTTGCCGCTGTCATAATTTGGTTCATCTTTGCTAAACTTGTACTGAAAAAGAATGCTTCCCGCATTCCCGTCAGGCGATCTGGCAGGAGGGTTGAACCAGAAGTAAGGAACTATATTGGTAAAATAAGGATTGGTTTCAGTATTCGGCGGAGAAGGAGGAATTGCTATATCCCGGGGCAACCAAAGACCGTGATCCAACCGGTTAAAGCCCTGAGTCCTATAAGTCTGATTGACACTATAATCATAAACAATTTTCGGAACTATGGAACTTGAAGCAAGGTTATCGTTCAGCCTTGCCTGAAGCACAGAATCCCGCTCTTCAAGGTATTTCTTCCCTGTGAATTCCCAAATAAGCCCTGTATCCGAACCATCCTGGCCCCAGAACGAATCGGCGTCTAGCGAAGGAATATTCGCATTGGAGGACTGATCGTACCTTGCCCATACAGGCCATACAAAATACCGGGTATCAGTACCATTCGAAGGGGGCACGGAAATGAGCACATCGGTAACACGATGGGTTGCATAACCCGGAATACCGGAAGAAATATCATAGGTTTTGTTAGGCGGATAAACTATGCCGGCGGGGTTGTCGGTATCTATTACGATTTTATAAGGCTGGAATGCTCCGCCATTGACTTCATAATTATAATTTTGAGGATACTTAGGATGAGGATACATAAAATAGTAAGGCCGCGTTGAGGATGGAGTGCATAGATCTTCTACCCGCACAGCCAGATCTACTGCATTATGAAGCGTAAAATATTGCATTTCTGCGGCAAGGTCTGAAACACTATACCCCGTAGTCAAATCCATGCGGAATTCACGGTATTCATCTGCGTCAAGCGATTCAAGAGTCCCCGAAGAAGCGGGACTGTTCACACTTACGGAAAGGACCGCGCTTGAATCAAGCTTTTCGGATAATTGGAAGAATAGTTCCGGATGTTCCGGTATCGCGAGGGCATAACTTATACGCGGCGCTGCAGTATCCGTAGTAATCCCTTTATCCTGAGCCGGATCGCTTGCTTTTTGCGGAGGCGGGTTTCCAATTATTGTATATCCTGTAGCAAGATCCTTTAAGGAAGTATTGCGTACAATTTCCCATTCAAGAGTTACGTCCGAGTCTGTATAAGGTTTTTCTTCCAAAAACACATAGATAGAATCCAAATCATGGTCAGGAGAAGAAGTAATATACTCTTCTACCCTCCGGTATCCATTGGCTTTAACTTTATACGGCTCACCGGTATGCTTGTTTCTGACATTTATTTCAAAGTCAGAAAAATCCCCGTTAAGATCAAATGCGGACTGTAGGCGTATCCTGTCTATTCTTCCATTATGGTTTGAATCTTCAGTAAAGGAATAAAAGAAATTATTAATTATAAACCAGTTAACATTAAAACGGTTGTCAGGCGCAGTAAGGTGGGCATAATTTCTTTTGGCAGGATCAGGCTCAAGAGGATCTATAAGCACAGGGTCATTGCCTATATTGATTTTATCTATCAATACATATGGGAAGGCGGAAATATAATAATTTCCGGAGCCATCGGATTCGGAGGGCACCGGGATTTTAGTAGCCGAATAACTATAAAAAATCTCAAGATGGTTTATTATCATTTCCGCGCTTGGGTTTAATGAAAAAAGCCAGAAATGTTCATTGGCGTCATTAGGCGGAAGCCATTGAGGTGAATTTGGATAAACCCCTGTATTGGCCTCATTTTTGTCATTTTCCCTGGTCAAGGTAATGGCTGTACTGTGATCTGGAAATAGATCCATTGTATTGGGTGCTATAAAGAGGCCGCCATAAATAGTATGTCCGGCTGTAGCAGCATCTACCCAGTTTGAAAATTTTAGTATTGCCTTGTTCTCATGGCAGGCAAGAATCCACCAGGTTGTGTCTCCGCTGATTGTATGGCTTACAGCGGCTCCGGTATATGAAGAATCTCCAATTTCTACCATGCTTTTATTGTAATTAAATTTTCCCCCGGATTTTTGGATCCAGTTTTCGTTGACAATAATGCGGGGGTAATAAGCTGCAGAATAAGGAAGCGGGGGGATTACGGAATTGGTCCCAAGCTCTGCATTATTCCCTATGGTTATACTGCCCTTAAAGACCGTATTGGTAAAAATAATTGCTTTTGAATCATCTTCAACAACAAGATTGCCTAAGGTAACCTGGGGTATAAATGGAGAGGCGATATTTTCGCGTACCCGTAATTGTTTTGCGGCAGTGCTATTCATGACAAGGGTAAGGTCTTTTATTCCATTAGGCGAAGCGCCTGTATCAAAGTCATAATTTATAAAAACATTACCCCTAGCTATTATTTTATTTGCTTCATTTATTTCAATTTTATGATTGGCAGCAGGAGCATTATAAAAATCCTCAGTTTGGAGTATAGCGCCTTTATCCATAATCAATGTTCCATTGAGCCCTATAAATCCTTTTGAAAAAGCAGGCGTTGTTGCAGGAGCCGTAATAACAGTTCCACCCATCTGCCAGGAAAAAGAAGGCGATGGGGATGCGGTTCCGATAGAAAGATGAAGTTCGTTAGCCGGACTCGTAAGGGTTTCAGGCTTTATTTCCAAAGTCATAGCATCCATCTGAATTACATCACCGGTAAGCTGAACAATATTTGGATGTGTAGTGGCTGGCGCTGTCGGTTCGCTTCTATTTTCGATAATAACATTGCCCAGGGGGGATGCTACGTTATGCTGGAATGTTTGTATTTCACTCATAGGAACAATATAGTCACCACGGAGTACAATGGTATTATGACGGTGGTAAAAAATACCCAGATCAGCAATCTGGCCATTAAAGACGATGGCATCTTCAGGGTCGCCAGTGAGAGGCACACGGTTATTACCATTCAGATAACCAGCGGCTCCTGAATAATTGCCATTAAAGATGATTACCTCTGTATAAATGCCTGTTTCTCCTGCTGTAATGGTCCCGGTATTTGTGGTGGTTCCGCTAATGGTCAAGGTAGTACCGGGCTGAATATCACCGTAATTACCCACTGCAAAAGTTCCGGTATCTTTAATATAAATAGTGGTACCGGTTATCAGGGTATTGTTTACTGTTAGGTTTACCCCGCTAGTTGATGCTGTTCCAAAAACAAAACTCCCGGAATAATCCTGAGTTCCCTCGAACGTCGTCATTCCCGTTCCGATGGTCTGGGCGAAACTTTCAGCCCTTACCCCCGCGTTAAATGTAACATCTTCTGCGTTGGAAACGGTAATGGCTCCAAGCCGGCTCACGCCGGTTCCACCTATCGCACCGAATACGACAATATCTCCTGCGGCGCCGGTATCAAGGATCAGATTTTTGCCCGCACCGGTAATTGGTCCTTCGATAGTAATACCGGCGGCAGTGATAATATTGGCAGCAGTGTTTGCCAGCGCAATAGGCCCTGCGCCGGTCTGGGTAAAGGTACCGTTTATAACAATATTCCCGTTCAGTGTAATGGTTCCTGCACCATTGGTAAGTCCAAGATTTCCTCCTGGTACAACATCATCCACTGTCTGTAAGCTAATACTTCCTCCGCTGCCTGCAGAATTCAAGATAACATTATCAATTAAAGTTAAAGGAGCGGCAAAAGTGATTTCGGCTTTTGCGGATACAACATTTGTCGTAGTGATATTTGCCCCTATCTGATTGGTTCCTCCGGAATTGATTTGGGAAAAAACGTCCCCGGAACTAATAGTCGCTCCTGTATTTACACTGAGGGTACCACTATTGTCAAGAGTTATTGAACCTGTGGTGGTCAGAGTATTATTCAAGGTCAAATCGTTACCGGTAAACGCAAAGTCGCCGGTATAATTCTGTATTCCGTTAAAGGCCGTTGTTCCAGTTCCCGCAGCTTGGGTAAAGCTGACGGCAGCAACCGCCGCACTGACGCCAAAGGTCACATTCACGGCATTGGGAATCGTTATCGTTGTCCCGGCCGTCATTGTATTATTAACCGAAAGATCCGTTCCGGTAAACGCAAAGGAGCCGCCATAATTCTGAGTACTATTAAAGGTTGTTGCACCTGATCCTGCGGCTTGGGTAAAGCTGGCGGCGTAAACAGCGTTTTCGAAAGCTGCATCAGCTGCATTACTAACTGTTATATCACCCAGACCGAGAGAGGTGGTTCCCATATCACCGTTCACGTTTATATGCAAACTGGTACTGGTATTTTTGGAATCCAGGGTTAAATCATTATTTTGTCCGGCGGTCCCCTCAACAGAAACAAGATTAATCCCGGCGGCAGTGATGTTTCCACTTCCCCGTAGAATTGTTAACGGGGATGTCGTAGTAAAGTATGCAGCATCCCCCATATTGATTGTGGCTGTGCCCGAGACATCGAGTAGCGCCCAGAAACGAACATTACCCGAACCGGGTTTTAAAGTAAGATGGTTGACAGTAGGACCGGTATAGCTAAAAGAATTGTAAAATTCTATAAAGCCGCCGGTTCCTAAAGTACTATCCGCCTCCAGCGTCTTGGCTGTGGCATCTGAAACATTTACAAAATAGATACTTTTATTACTCTTGGTCTTTAAGAAAACCTGCGCTCCCGTTGCTGCTGAATTAATTTTAGCGGCAGAACCGGGAAGATGGGTATCCGCTGAGGGGAATGTTCCGGAATAATAAATTATATCCCTTGCTCCCCGGGAACTAATATAAATATGTCCCCCGGGGGCTGGTCCTGTAGCGGACATAGCGGCATAACTACCTGTAAGATCATCCAGCTCCAAATAGATATTCCCGGCGGTGGCATGAGTACTTCCGGTTCCACTCACATTATTCGCTTGAATTACTATTGATTCATCTGCTATACCAGTAACAGCTATCGTTGAACTCGGACCTATTGTTAGATCACCGCTTCCACTATCCGGCCCGGCGATAATAGTCAAGGTTTCGGCTGCCAGGGCACCATTGGAAAATATAATAGCATTATTAAGAGGAGCAGCATTATTTGTTTCTATTTTTACTGCCCGGACTGATCCTGTGTAGTTGGTATTTATGTCCGCACTTACCGATATTGGTCCGTTTGCGGTTATATCCACTGTCCCGTTGCTTGCTATACCACCGGAACTTATTGTCACTTCACCGTTATTTGTTGCAATTAGAGTAACATTTCCTACACGCGCGCCACTGGTTCCTATTGCACCGTTTACCGTTATTGTTCCACTTGCATTTACATTTAGTGATCCTACCGCACTTACACCGCCTATAGCTAACGCCTGGCCGTTCTTGAAGTCTACATCTCCGCCTGCCCCGGTTACCGTAAATGTATCTACTTCGTTTGTGGTATTATCCAGATCTATCGCACCTGCGGAATCTACCGTCAGATTCATACCAGTTATTATACCGTTCCCGCTTATCCCGTCGTCCCCTGTCAGCGTTACCGTCCCGGCATCAGACGTTACTCCCGTTACAGACAGGGTCCCGCTCTCCGTTACCTCTACGGCCCCACCGCTGGTTTCATTGACCGCAGTAAGAGACAGGGCTCCCCCCGACGCATTCGTAAATTCTATATCCCCCGTGGGTGTTCCCTCGGTATTATTCAGTTCCGCGCTCACTGTTATCGTATTATTCCCGCTCAGTGTTATTCCGTCCTGCGCGTTTACCGTTAGTGTCGTCCCGCTTATTATTCCGCTCTCGTGTACCGCGCCTCCGCTTGAGGTCAGCTCTATAGGCGCTCCTGCTGCTGTAATATCCCCGTTCCCGCTTATCCCGTCGTCCCCTGTCAGCGTTACCGTCCCGGCATCAGACGTTACTCCCGTTACAGACAGGGTCCCGCTCTCCGTTACCTCTACGGCCCCACCGCTGGTTTCATTGACCGCAGTAAGAGACAGGGCTCCCCCCGACGCATTCGTAAATTCTATATCCCCCGTGGGTGTTCCCTCGGTATTATTCAGTTCCGCGCTCACTGTTATCGTATTATTCCCGCTCAGTGTTATTCCGTCCTGCGCGTTTACCGTTAGTGTCGTCCCGCTTATTATTCCTGTCTCGTGTACCGCGCCTCCGCTTGAGGTCAGCTCTATAGGCGCTCCTGCTGCTGTAATATCCCCGTTCCCGCTTATCCCGTCGTCCCCTGTCAGCGTTACCGTCCCGGCATCAGACGTTACTCCCGTTACAGACAGGGTCCCGCTCTCCGTTACCTCTACGGCCCCACCGCTGGTTTCATTGACCGCAGTAAGAGACAGGGCTCCCCCCGACGCATTCGTAAATTCTATATCCCCCGTGGGTGTTCCCTCGGTATTATTCAGTTCCGCGCTCACTGTTATCGTATTATTCCCGCTCAGTGTTATTCCGTCCTGCGCGTTTACCGTTAGTGTCGTCCCGCTTATTATTCCTGTCTCGTGTACCGCGCCTCCGCTTGAGGTCAGCTCTATAGGCGCTCCTGCTGCTGTAATATCCCCGTTCCCGCTTATCCCGTCGTCCCCTGTCAGCGTTACCGTCCCGGCATCAGACGTTACTCCCGTTACAGACAGGGTCCCGCTCTCCGTTACCTCTACGGCCCCACCGCTGGTTTCATTGACCGCAGTAAGAGACAGGGCTCCCCCCGACGCATTCGTAAATTCTATATCCCCCGTGGGTGTTCCCTCGGTATTATTCAGTTCCGCGCTCACTGTTATCGTATTATTCCCGCTCAGTGTTATTCCGTCCTGCGCGTTTACCGTTAGTGTCGTCCCGCTTATTATTCCGCTCTCGTGTACCGCGCCTCCGCTTGAGGTCAGCTCTATAGGCGCTCCTGCTGCTGTAATATCCCCGTTCCCGCTTATCCCGTCGTCCCCTGTCAGCGTTACCGTCCCGGCATCAGACGTTACTCCCGTTACAGACAGGGTCCCGCTCTCCGTTACCTCTACGGCCCCACCGCTGGTTTCATTGACCGCAGTAAGAGACAGGGCTCCCCCCGACGCATTCGTAAATTCTATATCCCCCGTGGGTGTTCCCTCGGTATTATTCAGTTCCGCGCTCACTGTTATCGTATTATTCCCGCTCAGTGTTATTCCGTCCTGCGCGTTTACCGTTAGTGTCGTCCCGCTTATTATTCCTGTCTCGTGTACCGCGCCTCCGCTTGAGGTCAGCTCTATAGGCGCTCCTGCTGCTGTAATATCCCCGTTCCCGCTTATCCCGTCGTCCCCTGTCAGCGTTACCGTCCCGGCATCAGACGTTACTCCCGTTACAGACAGGGTCCCGCTCTCCGTTACCTCTACGGC
This sequence comes from Leadbettera azotonutricia ZAS-9, assembly GCF_000214355.1. Lineage (GTDB taxonomy): Bacteria > Spirochaetota > Spirochaetia > Treponematales > Breznakiellaceae > Leadbettera > Leadbettera azotonutricia. The sequence goes on from NC_015577.1 coordinate 2,439,833, forward strand.
CCCACCGCTGGTTTCATTGACCGCAGTAAGAGACAGGGCTCCCCCCGACGCATTCGTAAATTCTATATCCCCCGTGGGTGTTCCCTCGGTATTATTCAGTTCCGCGCTCACTGTTATCGTATTATTCCCGCTCAGTGTTATTCCGTCCTGCGCGTTTACCGTTAGTGTCGTCCCGCTTATTATTCCGCTCTGCGTTAACGCCCCGCCAGTGGTCAGGACTATACTTCCTAATGAGCTTAGCGCGCTTCCTATCTCAAACCCGCCTATATCGGTATAGCTTATCGCACTTGGCGCTGTTCCCGATGTTTGCAGAGTAGTTATATCGTTGTCTGTAAGTTCAAGGGTAAAGTCTCCGCCGCCCCCAAGTTCCAGCGTGACTGCGGCAATGGCCCCAGTGCCGCTTTGTGTTACAGGCCCTGCGCTTTTAAGTACCACCGTATTCCCTACGATACCATATCCCTCCAACACTATCCCGTCGCTGCCGACATCAATAGTGACATCGCCTCCGCTAATGTAAGCGCTGTTGCTCTGAGTTACAGCAGTGGCAGCGCTCAAGGTTCCCCCCGCGCTAGTAATAACCCCGCCGTCCTGAATGATATTTGTGCCGGAAACCTTGTGAACCCCAATGCCAAGCGCCCCGTCATTTGTATTTAGCAATAATACAGTTCCTGTAACAGTGAGATCGGTCATAAGCGTCGCTATGGTACTGCCCGTCTTGTTTACCGTCACATTCATAATGTCTGTTGTACCACTGAGGGTTATGTTCTGCGCTCCGGTACCGTTCAGGGTTAATAGCGTAGACACCACAAGCCCTCCGGAGCCCACAGAGTTAATCAAATCCCCGCTGACTGTCAGATTAGCCACGCTTAGCACTCCGGCGCTTATTGTCAGATTGCCGTTGACGACAAGAGATGAAGGTACATTTGGATTCGTACCTGTGCCGCTAGTAGTGTTAATTATTAAGTTATTGCCATCTGCTGCCGTATAAGCGATGCCGCCGTACCAATTACCTGGGGTAGCCCAAACATCGTCTGTGGTTCCTCTCCATTCAAAATCGACTCCCCACAAGGCGAAATTCGCGAAAAATATACCAAATACAACGGCAATCCAGAGTTTCTTCATCTAAACATATCCTGTATAAAATATGGCTGGGGAAGTGTCCCTGCTAAAGTACTATCAATACCGGAACCAATAGCGGCAGCGCAAAACATGAGTATAACAGTAAATATCCCAGACTTCTTCATTATTCTTTCCATCACTTACCTATAGTATATCAAATATAGAGAAAAAACCCTACTCCTCCAGGGAAAAGGGTAAATTTTGAGCCTTTGCCAGAGATTCCCCTTTTATTATCGGCCTCTTAAAACCCGGGTTTTGAGGTACTTTAGGAATGAATAAGTCCCGGCGTGAATCCAGGAAAGCTCATATAGTTAGATATAGATCGTCAAAATTTGGAGAAAATGGATATAAAAACCCGCTATCACTTTTGGGCAGTTTCGGCAGCTCCAAAATATTGATTTCGACCAGGTTCGTAAACTGCTTTCCGCTTTCCCGGTTATATAATCCATATCTATTATAATAATTTCCCTCCTCGGAACCAGTATGTCATCCATAATAATAATACTGATTACCCGTTCCGCCCTGCTCCAGCTTTCGCCGCGTTTAAGTTGTTCGGTGAGTATCTTGCTGCTGTAAAAGTGAGAAATCAGGCGGTTTAAGAAAAAATCAACGTCCGCGAACTTGACATTTTTCCGCTAACAGGCTAGACTGTCTAGATGAAAGAAACGGATACATGGCAGCTTTACACTGCCAAAAATAAATTGAGCCACATCGTAGAACGCGCCGGGAATACGCCGCAAACCATTACGGTTCGCGGGAAAGAGACGGTCGTCATTCTGTCATGCCGGGAATACCAAAAACTTACGGCGCCCAAAACGAACCTTGCCGGGTTTCTTTGCGGTTCCCTTGATGACGGCAATGCGCCCGATTTTATACGCGATAAAACAACAGAAGAACGGGGAACGCGTCTTGAATTACCTGGTTGATACCAATGTGCTTTCCGAACTCGGAAAAAAACTGCCAAATCCCGGCGTTGTTACATTTATGAATTCATTGACCCAGTCATCGCTTTACATCAGTGTTGTTTCCCTTGGCGAAATTGCAAAAGGCATTGAGATGGCATCTGACATTAACAAAAAAAATCAATTATCCGCTTGGTCTGAAAAAATTTGCCATTGGTTCGATGGAAATATCATAAACCTTGATCAACCAATTTTTACTGAATGGGGGCGCCTGGCCGGTTCCCATAACAGGACGCTGCCGGTACTGGATTCCCTCATAGCCGCAACTTGCCTGAATTATCACTTCACGTTACTAACAAGAAACGTAAAGGATTTTGCTGATATAAAAGGGCTGGCCTGTCAAAATCCCTGGGCCTGATTATCACTTTTTTTAAGCTTTTTAAAAAAAACGCAGAAAAAATGAAGCGCCATGCATCCCAATGCCATATATAGGTAAACGGAGCGCAGTGACGCATGAAACCATTCTTTCACAAAGTCCGGTACGACCCGGAAATCATGCGGCAGGCCAAAGCCAACGCCGCCGAAGGCAAACTCCTGGATGTTACTTTGGACGTGGTGTTTAAAGCACTCCTTTCAGGGGATAACGAAGACAGCCGCCTGGCCCGGCAGTCCCTCCTCTCAAGCTGCATCCACAGGCCCGTAAAGGATGCAAAAGTTCAAAACCCCGAGATACTCCCCGAGTTCCTCGAAGGCAAAACAGCCATGCTTGATGTCCATGTTACCTTTAACAACAACGAACAGGCGGACATTGAGATGCAGATGAATAATTCCGGCGAAGACCTTAAAAACCGCGCCATTTTCTACGCCTCCCGCCTTGTTTCGGACCAGGGATATAAAGGCCATTATTACCGGAGTATGAAACGGGTCTACCAGATTTTCTTCTTTAATTTTACGTATTTCCCGGAAAGGTCCAGTTCTAGGAGGTAGGAAGCATGCGTGCAGAACAGGCAATAAAGAAGATGAACCGGGACTATGAACAATGGGCCCGCGCCCTATTCCGCGAAAAGGCCGATTTAGACTACCGGTCAGGCATGTATGGCGCTAGGCAAAGCGGGATAGAAGAAGGCCGTGAGGATATCCTCTCCCTGATGGACCAGGGCTACACCGCCGAGCAAATCCGCGCCAAGCTGAAGCAGAAATAGGCGTACAGCCCTCTCCCCTACTTCTTCGGCCTCACCACCTGCTCCCCGGTTTTCAGATAAACCGTGGAATCCGGGGGTACTGATTCGGTGATCCAGACCGAGCCGCCTATGATGGAACCCCGGCCTATGACGGTCTCGCCCCCCAGAATGGTGGCGTTGGCGTAGATAGTTACGTCGTCTTCGATGGTGGGGTGGCGTTTGTGGTTGGCTTCGATTTTTTTGACCGACAGGGCGCCCAGGGTAACGCCCTGGTAGAGTTTGACGTTTTTGCCGATGATGGTGGTTTCGCCTATGACTATGCCCGTACCGTGATCGATGAAGAAGGATTCGCCGATTTCGGCGCCCGGGTGTATGTCTATGCCGGTTTGGCTGTGGACAAGCTCGCTCATCATCCGGGGGATAAGGGGGACACCGGCTTTCCAGAAGAAGTTGGCAAAACGGTGGACGGCTATGGCTTCAAAGCCGGGGTAGGAGACTATCACCTCTTCGATGCTTTTGGCTGCGGGATCGCCCCTGAAGGCGGCGCTGATGTCGTCGGCCAGCAGCACCCTGAGCTGGGGGAGTTCATCGAAGAAATTTTCTACAATAATCTCTGCGTCTTCGTGGCAGCTGTCTTTTCCTGACCAGAGGCTGTTTCCGCTTTTGGCGGCAAAGGCGAGGCTCTTTTCCACTTCCTTTATAAGTTCCCGCGCTACGCGATAGACCTTTTCGGAAGTGGCAAGCAGGAGATTGTCGCGGTCTACGGCCTCGTCTTCCCTGAAGCCGGGGAAAACGAGTTCCTCAAAACCTGAGACTATAGTCGCAACTCCCTGTGTTGAAGGGAGCAGTTCACCGCCTGAGAAATTCACGAGGCCGTATGTGGTATAGGACTCGGTTAAAGCTTCGATACTCTTATCAAGATGCCGCACAGGAATCCTCCTTCGGCTTGCCGCTAAACAACGGCGGGTTCTTTTTCTTTCTTTGCCTTCACGTCCGCTTTCTCGATATGGTCAAAGGCGGAGTTGTGGCTGCCTGCCTTGTCCACAAGGCTCGAAAGGTCTGTGCCGCCCCGGAAGCGCAATACATTCACCATAAAGATATTGAGCTTGTTCACAATATTGGGGGGGAGAAGGTTGCCGTCTACCTCGACCGAGAGGGTCGGATAATTCCGTTCCCTGGCCCAGGGGGTAAAGAGGCCCTCGATGACCCGGCCTATGAGGCAGGCAAAGGGCGAAATATTCACAATCCCCGAATAGCCTGAACTCATGGCGGCGGCGGCGCTGCCCGACGAAACAGCGATCTCGGAGTTGAGTTCCAGGTTCACAAAGTGTTCCTGGGTGTACTTCATGATCTCGTGCATGTCGTGGGGGGTTTCGGGGATGAGGCCTGTGGGTTCGAGTATGGACAGCACCTTTTTTTCAACCGAGTGTTTCCACCATTCTTCAATACCCAGAACTTTGAGATCCTTCCAGGGTTTGGAGAGGAAACGCTTGCCGGGCTTTTGCAGCTTGATGTAGTTTTTTGAGGGCGTATTCGCGCACAAAGTCCAGGTAGTGTATCCATTCGGAAATACCTGCCACTTTTACTACTATGCCCCGCTCGCTCATAAGGTCTGTAAGTTCGCCCACTGCAAAGTCGTCACGGCGCACGTAGATTTCGCCCACCACCAGTACCTTGGGGCAGTCGACAAGCTTGCGCTTTAAGGGGATTTTCTTTACGTCCTTGGCGACATTCTTCAATTCTTTGTAGGTGTTTTTGGGGTTGTGTTCCACCACATGCATAAGCCTGCGCCATGATTTTTCAAATTCTGCAATGGCGGTAACAGGATTGGCAGCGGTGGTTTTAAGGGCGTTTTGAATATCCTTGAGGTAATCGGCCAGCACAAAGCCCCGCCACATTTCCTTGACAAAGTCGCCGCCCAGTTCGCCGTAGGAATTATCCGCAGACAGAATAAAAATCACTACGTTTTCGAGGCGCAGATCCTTAAAGAGGTTTTCGTAGTACACGTAATACTGTCCGGTTCTGCAGGGACCGGTCGTAATGGGCACAAAGAGAAGATAAAGTTCGTCCTTGCGGTATTGATCGCCAAAGAAGAATTGCAGGGCACTGCCCAACACCAAATGGCTGGGAACACATTCCTTGCCCGACGCATGGCCCCGGGCTATCTGAATGGTCTTACTGGTAGCCACCGGCAGGGGTATGGCGTTGATCCCCATGTGGTTCACGGCGGCGCTCATGTACTCGGTGGAAATGGCGCCCATGCTGGAGAGGAGTACTTTTACCCGCTTGTTCCCCTTTATGGGTACCCGTTCGCCGGTTTTTGTATTATCAATGCGGAGGTCGAAATTCTTCCCTTGTTTCTCGGCCACGAACTTCCAGCCGTTATTGTAACGCTCCCCTTCAATTTCAGTTTTCTTGGCCCTGTAACCGTCGATGATGTCGAGGAAGGCTTCGACGCGGGTATCAACGCCCGCATCCGCAGAGTGGGAGTCCAGTTCCAAAACGAGGAAGGGCTTCTGGCCCATGGCCCATTTAATATAATGGAGGATAAACGAATCCGGCGCGCAGGAAAAGTTTGTGATGTAGGTGAGGTAAATGTTATCCTCTTTTTTAAGGAGGTTTGCAGACTTTACATCCTGCTGACCGTAGTACCAGTACATATTGGGGAAGATCTCTTCACCTTCAAAGGGAAGTATATCAAAGGGAACAATGGAAAAACCACGGGTGGTAAATTTGCGGGGAATACCCATGTTGGCTTCGGGGGTAAAGGCGTTGTAGGGGCGGCCCAAGAGGGCGATCACCGGACGGTTGGCCTTGCGCGCTTCGGTCAGGGCTTCCTGGCCGAGTTTTTTGACAGCCGCAAAATACTCGTTCTGTTTTGCCAGGGCCTTGTCAAAGGCGGCCTGGGTTTCTTCGGCGCTGATGCCCATACGGTCGCTCATCACCTGGAAAAGTTCGAGGGCCTTGCCATCGCCGAATTTAAAACTCACCACCAAAGGCAGCCAACGCTTCTTGTCGATGTCCGGGAAGGCCTTTTCTATATAATAGGGAAGGCTCTGGGTAATGGGGCAGAAATTGGCGTGGACTTTTTCCTCATAACTGGGCATGTCGCGGAAATGGGGAAGCAGCACAAAGTCGGCGCCCTTGTCCAGGCAATCCTGCACTGCACCATGGGCAATTTCCGCAGGGAAGCAGTAGGTGGATTCGGCCCGGGCAACGCCGGCGTGGGCCACTTCTGTGGAGAGGAAGGTTTTGATCCCCAGTTCGTGGAAGAACCAACTGTACAATGGGTACAGGGTATGCACCGAGAAGGCCCGGGGAATACCGACTATGTAATCGCGTTTGGGCTTTCCTGAATTCTGCGGAACGCTGGTTCCCACTTTCTCGTCAACAATAGTTGCGGAGGGAGCGGCGTATTCTTCAAAGATCATCTTCTGCCGTTTTTCAACATAGTCGAAGACCGGCACATCTTTAACAGATTTACGCATATTGGTGTACTTGTTGCAACGTCCGCCGAACATGTACTTGTGGCTGTTAACGTTGAGCACCTGAATGGGGCAATGGTTTTCGCAGGACTGGCAGGTAAAGACCCGCTCATAGCCGATTTCGCTTTTGATGACATCGTCGATGACCACGGCTTTTTCTTCGAGGAGGCCGTCGGCGCTCTTGCGTTTTGCAAGAAGGGCCACGCCGAAACAGCCCATGAGTTCCGGCGAAGGGGGCACGAGGATTTCCTTGTCCAGCATCATGGCAAAGGCCAAAGGCACTGCGGGATTTTTGGCGACCCCGCCCTGGAGGAAAATCTTCCCCCCTATGGTGCGGTTCCCCACCACGCGGTTTAAATAATTGGCCACGATGGAACAGGCAATGCCCGCAGTGATGTTTTCCCTTGTTGCGCCCTGCTGGACTGCCTTGCGTATATCGCTGTTGATAAAGGCAGAGCAATGTTCCCCGAATTTGAGGGGGGCCGTGGCGTTGAGGGCAATGGGGCCAATGTCCTTGGCGCTGTGTATGGAAAGGTCGCCGGAGGCTGATTCCTCAAGGAAGGAACCGGTACCGGCAGAGCAGGCTTCGTTCATGGCGTAGTCGATGGGCACGCCGTTTTTGAGGAGCACGTACTTGGCGTCCTGACCGCCTATTTCGAAGATGGTCTCGACGCCGGGATCGAAGTAGGTGGTACCCACGGCGTGGGCGATAATCTCGTTATAGACGCCGGGGGTCTCCAAAAACACGCCGAGGATTTCGCGGCTGGAACCGGTGGTGGACACAAGGCGTATATCGATCTGCTTGCTGCCCGTGTCTGCCACGACTTTGTCCTGTATAATAGAAAGACATTCTTTAAGGGCTTTGACGGGGTCGCCGTGGGTGCGGCCATAGTGGCTTGCCACGATCTCGTCTGTTTCCATATCCACAAGGCAGGCCTTGGTCGTAGTGGAACCGCCGTCAACGCCGAGTATGTATTTTCTGCCCGCCTGAACTTTGCCGTCGGCTTTATCAAAACTCTTTACTTTTCCCGTCCAGTCCTTGAGGGCCCCCAGGGAGCCGAAACGTATGGCGTTGGGTTTGAGGAGCTTGTCCACCGGGGGAAGGGGGCTGCCCGACTGGGGGGCCAGGACTGCGGCGCCCAGGGCTTCAAAGACCGAAGCCGCGTCGGGAATGATAAATTCAATATGCGGGGCCTTGTCCCTGATAAAGCGGATGATGTGCCTGTTCAGGGTGATACCCCCTGCCAGCACTACCCTGCCTGAGGTAACTTTGGCGCGCTTCAAAAAGTCGATGACCTTGACCGCCATAACGTCCGAAAGGGAAAGGACTATATCGTCCTTGGTGGCTTCCCGCTTGTTGAGCCTGTGGGTACAATCGCTTTTCATAAAGACCGAGCAGCGGGTCGAAAGGGGATAGACCTTGGCGGTGTCAGGCACCTTGTCGATATCTTCGAGCTTCATGTCCATACGGGCAAGCTGCTGCTTGAGGAATTCGCCAGTGCCCGAGGCGCACTTGTTCCCCGAGAAGTTGTTGATGATCTTTCCGTTCTTGTCGAGGGAGTAGACCACGAGATCTTCGCCGCCCATACTCACCACGGCGTCGGCGCTCAAATTGAGGGCCTTGAGGGCCGATTCCACGCAGAGGGGCTCAAGGGTGCCTGCTGCGTCGAACATAAACCGGCCTTCGTTACCGGTAACCAGGGCGGGTATGCCCTGGGGGATATTTCCGTCCGCAATAAGCTTGCGGGTAGCGGCAGCGAAATCGCCCTCGTGGGGAACTGCGGCGCTCCATTTTACTTTACCATCTTCCGCCAAGACCATTTTAAGGCTTGTGGAACCTATGTTAATACCTAAAGATTGCATAGTACCTCTTTCCCTGACATTCCTGCCTAATTTGCTCAATATAATAGCGTTTTGTCCTGCCTGTTGCAAGCGCAGGGGTTTGCTGAAATCCAGCCGCTATATCCAAACTTTCACTCATCTATCTAAAACACTAAAAAATTCTCCTTTTTCCAAATTTTTTTCAAAATTCGCTTGACAATTTACCTAGCTTTCAGTATTATAATAACAGTTATCATTATTAAAATCAAGAGGTAAATTTGATTTTAGGATCAAGAAAGCACAGCAAGAAGCGGGATGCCATACTCGGGCTGATACGCGCCACAGAGACCCATCCCGGGGCGCAGTGGGTCTATGACCAGCTTAAGCCATCCATTCCGGATCTGTCCCTTGGCACAGTGTACCGGAACATAGCCATTTTTAAGGAAGAAGGGCTTGTGGAATCTGTGGGTGTGGTTTCGGGCGAGGAGCGTTTCGATGCGGACACTTCCCCCCACCCCCATGCGGTGTGCAAAAAGTGCGGAAAGGTCACAGACCTCTCCGAAGAAGTACAGGCGGAGTTAATCCGGAATTTTTCGGTAAATATTCCGGGTTTTTCTATTGATAAGCGCAATACCGTGTTTTATGGTATATGCATGGAGTGCAACGAGGAAACTGCGGCCCTAGGCCGTTAGCATATTTTATTTTTAAGGACGGAGAGTTATGAAGAAATGGGTATGTACAGTATGTGGTTATGTTTTTACCGGCGATCAGCCCCCTGAGGCCTGCCCCCAGTGCAAGGCGCCTGCTTCCAAATTCAAGGAGCAGACCGCCACAGGCGGTTTTGCCGCAGAGCATGTAGTCGGCGTAGCGAAAGGCGTTGAGAAAGACATCGCCGACGACCTCAGGGCTCACTTTAACGGCGAATGCTCGGAAGTGGGCATGTACCTTGCCATGAGCAGGGTTGCGGAACGCGAGGGCTATCCCGAAGTAGCGGAAGCCTACAAACGCTATGCCTTCGAAGAGGCCGAACACGCGGCCAAGTTTGCGGAACTCCTGGGCGAAGTCATCACCGACAGCACCAAGAAGAACCTGGAACTCCGGGTGGAAGCCGAACACGGCGCCTGCGCCGGCAAGACCGACATTGCCAAGCGCGCCAAGGAAAAAGGCTATGACGCCATCCACGACACAGTCCACGAAATGGCCCGGGACGAAGCCCGCCACTGCGCCGGCTTCACAGGCCTTCTCAAGAGATATTTCTAATTGATATTGTTCTCCCTCAGCGCGTTTTTACGCCATGCTGAGGGGGACATGCCGGTTTTATTTTTAAAAAGATGCGAAAAATGATAGGGATCTTCAAACCCCAGATCCAGGGCTGCGCTTTGAATCGTAACCCCTTCCTGCTCCAGTAGGCTCTGCGCCTTCTGAATTTTGATATGGATATAATATTGATAGGGCGTCATGGACGTGTAGGTTTTGAACACCTCGTTAAGCCATGAAGTGCTGATGCCTATTTGGTCCGCAATGGCAGTCAAATTAATCGAACCGTAGACATTGGCAATCATCAGGCTTTTAGCTTTTTCTACAATTTTCTGGTAATAATTGGGCTGATCCCTGCGCCGCTCGTAGGTTAGGATTTCGGAGATGATATCCAGAATGCAGGCGCAGGCCTTGATCTGAAAAAGGGGCTGCTGGGCTTTTACCTCGTCCAAAATCCGGTTATAGAGGGAAATGATGTAGTCCTTTAATCCTAAATTGATAAAAAAATGATCCTTTGAAAGCAGTCCCTGATCCAGAAAGCGCTTGAAAAAATCCCCGTTAAATCCAACCCAATATTCATGCCAGCCCGTTTCGGGGGCAGGCTTATACTTATGCTTCAAGCCCGGAAGGAGGAGTATCATGCTGCCGGGCAAGATATGGTAGGTTTTGCCCTCAGCCTCGAAAGTCCCCTCCCCTTTTGTGATATAGACAAAATTGAAATCCGGAAGGGAACGGCCTTCCGCTACAGAGCGGTAAATGGCCGGATGGTTCCCCCTGTTGGGCGGGTACGGCGTATTGGGCCTGGTTTCGACACTGCCTGCTGAAACGCAGAACATGCCCAGCTTGGCATCCTCGCTGCTGGAAGGGATATAATGGAGAAATGAGAGTTTATTTTCGCTGCCCTGGCCTTTCATGCCCAGACTATAGCTTGTTTTAGACATTTTCTCAATAGAAATAAACATTTACGGATCAGAAAATCCCCCTGATAATTAAGCTAGTCTATTTATGGGGTGATTATGGAACGGTTTGTTTGGAAAGCCCGGCTCCTTCCGGGGAAGCGCGAAGAATACATACGCCGCCACGATGAAATATGGCCGGAAATGACCGAACTCCTCAACAAGGCGGGAATTCACAATTATACCATCTGGCGGGCAGGCGACGAACTGATTGGCTACTACGAGGCTGAGAAAGGAATCGCTTTCGCCTCCAGTACCCAGGCAGAAAGCCCCCTGGTGGACAAGTGGAACGAGTACATGAAGGATGTAATGGTAATGGAGAAAGATCCCGCCACGGGCACCCACTACGCACTGGAACAGGTTTTTTATCACAAATAAGGAAAAAGCCGTGCAAGAATTGGCCATGCGTCTTGAATCAATAGTAAAAACCTTTCCCGGCGTCATTGCCCTGGAGAACATGAACTTCGAGCTTAAAGCAGGGGAGATTCACGCCATCTGTGGCGAGAACGGCGCCGGGAAGTCCACCCTTATGAAGGTAGTTTCGGGGGTCTATGAGCCCGATACGGGAAAGATTTTCCTTTTCGGCAAGGAAGTCACCATTAAAGGCCCTCTGGATGCCCTGTCCAAGGGGGTAGGTATCATTTACCAGGAGACAAGCCTTTTCGAAGCCATGACGGTTCTGGAGAACCTTTTTCTGGGCCGCGAGATTGTCAAAAAAGCTGGCCCTTTTTCCATCCTGGATTACAAAGCCATGGCTGCCCAGGTGGAGGAGATTTTCAAAACCCTGGGCATGACCCTTTCGCCGGACGAAAAAATCAAACACCTCGGCATGGCACAGAAGCAGATGGTAGAAATCGCCAAGGCCCTCACCTTTAAATCAAGAATCCTTATTCTCGATGAGCCTACCGCGAGCCTTACCCAGCAGGAAGTTGACTCCCTTTTCAATGTGATTCGGGATCTTCGCAGCAAAGGCGTGAGCATCGTATACATCAGCCACAGGCTGGAAGAAATTTTTACCCTCTGCGACAGGGTTACAGTTATTCGGGATGGCCGTTATATCTCCACCCGTGAAGTTTCCAAAACCAACAAGGACGAGCTTGTGGCTGACATGGTAGGCCGCAGTATGGATAATTATTATCCAAAAACAAATGTTGAAATCGGTGGGGAGCTTCTTTCGGTTAAGGGCCTTAATTGCAAAGAGCTTCTCCACAATATCGATTTTAATGTGCGCAAGGGCGAGATTCTGGGCTTTGCCGGCCTTGCCGGTTCCGGGAGGACCGAACTTGCCCAGGCACTCTGCGGCTTTACGCCCATAGAATCAGGGGATATCAGGCTTGAAGGAAAAAATGTGCGCCTTACTTCTTATAAACAGGCCATGCAGAACGGCCTTGTCTATGTATCGGAAGATCGGGGTAAGTACGGGGTCATACTCAGGATGAGCGTCAAGGACAATATCGTCATGCCCCAGCTTGATAAAATTTCCCGCCTCGGGGTGATAAACACTATTGAAGAATACGCGGTAGCGGAAAAAATGCGAAACGAAGTGGGCATTAAGGCGCCAAACACCAACTTCCCGGTGAACAACCTTTCCGGTGGGAATCAGCAGAAAGTCTCTGTCAGCAAAGCCCTGGCATTGAACCCCAAACTGCTCCTCCTTGACGAGCCCACCCGGGGGGTGGATGTAAACGCCAAGGCGGAAATACACCGCATCATAAGCAATATGGCGGCCTCGGGCCTTACCATCATGATGATATCAAGCGAGCTGCCCGAGCTTATCGGCATGTGCGACAGGATCTATGTGATGAAAGACGGAACCATTGCGGGCTCGTTTAACCGCAGCGAATTCTCCCAGGAGGAAATATTACACGTTGCCCTTGCAACGGTTGCGTAACACACATTATGAACACAAAGAAGATTTTAACCGCCGAAGCTTACCTTGGGCTTTTCCTCCTGGCAATACTTTTGCTGCTGGCTGTTTTTACCAAGGGCTTCTTTTCCATAAACAATGTGATGAGCATGCTCAACCGTTTCAGCTATGTGCTCATAGCTGCTATCGGCATGAACCTCATCATCATTACGTCCAATATCGATGTGTCCGCAGGCGCCCTGATTTCCGTGGTCTGCCTTGTCCTGGCGGCCCTCGGCAAACTCGGCCTGGGCCTCCCGGTGCTTCTCCCTGCGGCAATTATCACAGGCGGCTTACTCAGCCTGATAAACGCAGTGTTTATCACCAAGTTCAGGATTCCTGCCATTGTGGCGACTTTGGCGACTGCCCAATTGTTTTCGGGTATTTTACCCCTCGTGGTGGAAGGCTCACTTTACGACCTGCCCGCGAGTTTTACCTGGCTTGCATTTGAAGCAAAAATATTCGGGATTTTTCCTGCCAGTGTTTTGCTCATGTTCATCATCGCAATTGCAGCCCTTGTTTTTATGAATTATTCGAGGCTCTCCAAAAAAATATACGCTGTGGGCAACAACCCTGAGGCTGCGCGCCTTGCGGGCATCGACGTAAACAAAGTCGTCATCATTGCCTATGTTATTGCAGGCTGTCTATTCGGCATTACCGGAACCATCATCGCCACTGCGGGCCAGCGGGTAACTACTACCATGGGAACAGGCCTTGAAATGACCTTTATAGCCGCTGTGGTCCTGGGCGGTACCAGCGTAGCGGGGGGCAGCGGAAAAATTCTGGGGACCATTTTCGGTACTGCGGTTCTTTCGGTAATTTCCCCTGCCACTAACTACCTGGGCATAAGCTCAGACTGGTCTGACGCTATTATGGGCGCCATCATTATTGTGGCGGTCATCGTGAGCGCATTGAGAAAGGAAGTCCGCCATGGATAATGAACAAAAAAGCAAATTCAAATTCACTTTTAACTGGATTCTGGCAGCTATACTGGTGATCCTTTTTATCACCATTTCCGCAATTAACAGCGTGTTCCTTTCGTTCGGTTATCTGGCAGGCATTATGCTGAGGAACATAGTCGAAATCGGCCTCCTGGCGCTGCCGGGAACCCTCATTGTCATAACCGGGGGCATAGATCTTTCCATGGGTTCAACCCTGGTATTGAGCGCCATGGTGGGCGGTATGGCGGCAGTAACTTTCGGAAGCGCGGGCGGCATCATTGCGACCCTGTTAACCGGAGCCGGCTGCGGCCTCTTTAATGGTTTTCTTATCGCCAAAATAAAAATATCCCCCATGGTTACAACTTTGGCGACCATGTATCTCTTCATGGGCCTGGCCCGGAGCCTCTCCAAAGGCGACTCGGTGTATACCTATCCTGCAAGCCAGGCTATGGGAACCACCTACATAGGTGGAAGCTTTCCTTTGCAGATAGTTTTCTACATCGTACTGGCATTTATTTTCTGGTTCATCCTCTCAAAAACAATATTGGGACGCAGCCTTTTCGGTATAGGCCTCAATGAAAATGCCACGTATTACAGCGGCGTCAACACGGATCGTGTTAAAATGATCACCTATCTTCTCAGCGGCCTCATGTGCGCCTTTGCAAGCATTGTCTGGCTCGGAAGGTTCACGAGCATCAAATATGACGCAGGTACCAGCCTCGGCTTAAAAGTGGTAACAGTAATAGTGTTAGGTGGAACAAGCATATTGGGCGGCGTCGGGGACATGAAAAGCACCATACTTGCAACTTTTATTATCGCGGTTCTTAACAGCGGCCTTACGGTATTGAATATCCCCATCACAACACAGACCATCGTGCACGGCATGATCCTGGTTATCAGCTTAATCAGCTACAGCGTACTGAATGATAAAGCAGGCCGGGCTATATCGGCCCCGAAGAAATTGGTATCCCGCGGCACTGCCGCTTGATATGAACTTTGTAAAAAGTTCAAATTTGTCTCAGGAGGATGATTATGAAGAAGATTTTCGGGTCAGCACTGATACTGCTGGCGGTGTGTTCAAGCCTGGCATTTGCTTCCGGCTCCAGTGCCTCAAGCGGTTTAAAAATTGCCATGCTGCCCAAGTTCAAAGGCGAAAACTATTTTGACGCCGTAAAAGTCGGAGCCCAGGAAGCGGTTGACGAGCTCAACAAGGGCGGAGCCGGAATCCAGTTCCTTTATGACGGCCCCACCCAGGATCAGGCCACCAACCAGAAACAGGTTGACATTCTCGAGGGCTGGATTGCCCAGAAAGTAAGTGTCATCATCGTATCCCCCAATGATCCCACCGCTATTGCGCCCACTCTCAAGAGGGCTCAGTCACAGGGAATCAAAGTGCTCACCTACGATGCGGACGCCCAGGCAGATGCCCGCGACCTCTTTGTAAACCAGGTAGTCTCTGCAGGCGTTGCCCAGGGTCTTGTAAAGAGTATGGCTGACAAACTCCAGGCCAAAGGTTACGGCCCCAGCAAAACCGCCAACCTTGCTATAGTATCTTCTGCCAAGACAGACGCCAACCAGCAGGAATGGCTGGCGGAAGTAAAAAAGCTTCTGGCCTCCAGCCAGTACAGCTGGATGGTCATCAGGAACGAAGACACCGATGTATACTATCCCGGCCCGGATGAGACCAACAACCTGACCCAGAGCGGCACCGTCATCGGGCGCATGGGCCCCGGAGCAGACCAGATTCAGGGCGCCATCGGCCTCACCTCCATGTCGGTCCCGGCCCTCGGCTCACAGTACGAAGCGGCTTCCCAGAAACCCGATCCCACCAAAGTGGCTATCACCGGTCTTGCAACCCCCAATGCCATCAAGAGCTATATCAAGAGTTCAAGCAATCCTCTTGATGCCGGCGTGCTTTGGAATTGCATGGATCTCGGTTACCTGGCCATTCAGAGCGGATATCAGATGTCAAAAGGAACCATTACCGGTTCTTCAGCATCGGTTACCGCAGGCCGCCTGGGCGCAAAAGACATCGCCAATAAAATGGTAGTCCTCGGCCCGGCCCTCGTGTTTGACGCTGCCAACGTAGATAAGTTCAATTACTAAAAAGGGTTTAAGGCATCATGACTTCCAGGGAAAGAGTTTTACGGGCTTTCGGCAAAATGGCCGGCAAGCCCGATCGCGTGCCCATTCAGTTTGACCTGTGCAAGAGCTTAATCGAGCACTTCAGCAAACAGTACGGAATCGAAAGTGATTATTCGATTTCCTATTACGAAGATTTGAGTTACAGGATTTCTGCAAACGAACTCCGTACAAAAATGGGAAGCGATTGCATTGTTGTGGGTGGAGAGGTGGCAAGCGATTTTACATCTCAAAAAATCCGCGACAATGTTGCTACCAATGAACTTGGAATGCACATGATGCCTACCTCTCTCTATGTAGAAGTAGTTAAATGCCCCCTTGACGGCGTGGAGGATGCAAAAGATGTAGAAGCCTACAATCTTCCCAATCCCCGCGCCCCGGGGCGTTTTGAAAAAGCCAAGAGGGACATTGCCCGTTTCGGCAAAGATTATTTTGTCATAGGGGACTGCGAAATCTCCCTCTTCGAAATGGCATGGCACCTCACGGGGCTTGAAAATTACATGATGGGCCTTGCGGGCGAAGAGGACTGGGTCGAAGCCCTGAATGACAAAGTCGAGCAGTTTTCAACAGGCATCTGCGAAGAACTGGTAAAAGCAGGGGTCGATGCCATCTGGCTCGGCGAAGATTTAGGCAGCCAGGTCTCAACCCTCATATCCCCGTCTATGTGGCGCCAATTCTTCCGGCCCCGCTATGAACGGCTCATTAAAAAACTCAAAGCCATTAATCCCGGTATCATCATCATCATGCACAGCGACGGCGCGGTAGCTCCCCTTCTGGACGACTTTATCGAAATGGGCATAGGGGTCTTTAACCCCGTGCAGCCCAATGTCCCCGGTTCCGACCCCGCAGAGCTGGCTCAAAAATACGGAGGCCGCATCAATTTCTTCGGCGGTATAGACCAGCAGGGCCTACTCCCCGCAGGCAACATTGCAGCCATCGAAAAGGAAATGCGCCGCTATGCGGAAACCTTGGGCAAAAACGGCGGTTACCTCATGGCCCCGGCCCACATCATCCAGGCCGATGTAAATCCTGAGACTGTAGAAGCTATGCTGAGGATTGCCAAGACATTGACCTGACCCAGGGGACTTACTTTAAGCGATGTGTTTGCAGGATGATGCTAACACTGTTTTAGTGAACTATAAAATCAATCATTCTTATAGTATATTCAGGTGATGGCTGGCTTTGCGTCTCTCCTTTCAGAACCGTTTTTCTCTATCCAGTATGATCCGGAAAAGGCATGCTTTGCGCGGAACATCCCCCGTAATGCCGAAGATCTGGGCGGAGGAAAGTTTAGGCGGGATGGAGAATCCTTCAGGCTGCCTGAAGATCATGCCGGGGAATATCAGATTTTTGAAAGCAAGATTATCAATGCCAGGGATGCGGCGGCCCTTGCCAGGAGGGGGTATAACCCGCTGATTAAGACAGGGCCGAGCATGGCTGAACGGGGCGACCGTCTTATGGAATTGGGGATAAATGGCGGCCTCCCGGCGCTGGGCAAAAAAATGCGTCCCGGCGCCAGGGTCGATATCCGGAAACTTCCCCAAGAGGCAGAACTCTGCATCATCTGGCAGGAAAAAATCCCCCAGGCCAAGTGGCTGCCCCTTGAAGGGCTTCCCAATTACAGGTTCTATGACAATAAAATTTACGAAGTTATCCCTGACGACGCCTTATCCCGGCTTTTTCCGCTGCGGCCTGACGGCAGCCGTTCCGCCCTTGTTTTAAAGGATGAGGAGATACCGGCTTTTGCGGATGATTATGCAAAGCTCATCTATGTATTTGCGGAAGAAAAACTCTATAGCTTCCTTTCCCAGAACAATCTTTTTGTGGACGGGGCAAAAATTTCCCTCATTCTTCGCTGTGCCCCTGTAATGGAAAATGGCGTGGGCAGGGCTATGGCTTCTCCTGCATTAAAATATGGGAAAAAGCTCTACTCGCCCCAGGTCTTGTCAAAAAAGTTCCGGCAAAGGTACATGGCACTTGATAACCAGTGGGTAAGGCGGGAAGCCCTGGAAAGCATAGGCATTGGCCCTTTGGGCAGGTACATTTCCGGGGAAGCCCTCTCGCCATTCAAAGTCAAGCCAAAAGAAATCATTCAGAGGGGAAGCGAAAAGACCCAGGGACTTTGGCAGGGTTTTGAATGGGACAAGGATCGCTGGGTCCGGTATGGAAGCGAAAATGAAATATTTTGCAGCCATTTGGAATTCCTCAGAGTCTGGGGCATACAAGGCGGAATAGTTTCGGGGGGCAGGGAAAAAACTGCATCCTACACTGCCGAATGGCTCAGATCCATTGAAGGCGAAACAAGCAAACAAAGAGTGTTACTCATAGTGCCAAAAAGTTTTTGGGATCACTGGCTCAAAAAAGAGCTGCCCCGGCTTTTTTTTGAGCGTCATGACAGCGCGGCAGCAGTATGGGACCCGGCCTTCAGGGGCATAGGGGTTGCCTTTTACAGCGAGATTTCCAAACACAAAAACACCGTACCCTGGGATATTATTGTCCCCATAGGAATGGAAGAAGCCCTTGCAGGGGAAACAGGATTCAGGGACGATCTTTATCAGGCTATTTGCCAAATACCAGCCCGGCTCAGGCTGGGGGTCTTCTTCAGCCCTGCGGAAATTTACAAAGTCAATAATTCAAAAACCCTTAAGGCTTTTTTTGGCATCAGGGGCAATTTAACGGAATTCGAGAAATACTTAATCCGCGAATGCGGCGATTTTCTTTCTGTTCCCCAAGGCTTTGAATATGGGGGCATAAATATTTTAAGGCCTCCAAGTCCCTGGGGTAAGGACCAGAAACTGCCGGATAATTGCTTTGTTATTGGAAGCGGCCGCTTCATTATTGAATCCCGGTTTCAGAATATTCCTTATCACTTTGTTTCGGAAGCATCAGACAAAAAGCTCAGGGATATCATCCTCTGCATGGGGGGCAGAAAACCCGAGGAAGCCATGGCCGAGCTTGGGCAATTCCTGATTAAAGCTCAAAGCAAACAAAAGGAATTAAAAAAATACCTCCCCCAATGGCTGCTGGATTTCGCAGTTATATATAAATGCCCTCTGGCAGATTTAAAAGACTTTTTGGGATTTGAAAATACCCCTCCGATTCTGCGGGATCTTTATCTGCATAAAAAATATATTGAAGAAAACAATATCCTTAAGTTTAAGGATTTTAGCTTTCTCATCCCCCAAAAAATCCTCGTCGGCGCTTTCCGCAGAAGCGATGACGGACATCTCCTTGACGAAGCCATTGAATCGGCTGTCAACACAGCTGACAGAATGCTCCGTTCAAATTATGGAAAGAAACTTTTGGAATTCTTTTATCCCCTTCCGGCAAGAAAAGAAAGCTTCAGGGCCTTTGAAAAAATAGACGGTATGGGGAAAAATGTTTATACAGCTGAATGGATTTCTTTTAGCCATCACAAGCCCCTGAAAGCATTTCTGGGCGCCCTCTCTGTCTGGATTGAACACCGGCTCCGGAAGGAAAAGGATTTTGGGCCCTCTGAAAACACGCCAATGCTTGATCCGCTCTGGGGTTACCTTTCAGGTCTGGGACAGGAACCTAAGGCAGAAGATTCAATTGTACGGATTGAACTGGAATCGGAAAAAATCAAGCGCCTCAGGGAAGAATCGAATGCGGTCATGGAGCTGCTCAAAGTGGAAAATCCCCTGGATTATTCCGAGTATAGGATGGAAAATTTTGAGACCCTCTCTTCCGCAATCCTTCTCGGGGACGAAACAGAGGCTGGGGTTAAAAACAATTTTTCCATGCCTGCTTTTATCGAAACCCTGGGGGAAGCCGACAAGGCATGCCTTGAACTTATATCCGCAGGGGCTTCTCAAAAAGATATTGAAGAGCTTGCCCTGGGTTGGGGTACCATGGCGGAAGTCATTATTGATGGGATAAACGAACACTTTATAGAAGAGAAAGGGGACCTCTTGATTGAGAATACGCTAGACGAAAAGCCGCTTATTCAAGCAGAATACAGGGATGAGGTTTTATGGGCCCTAACATTCCAAAAAGACTGAGCGCCGCCATTCTCAATTCCCTCCAGGGGGGTGTAGTGCCCCGGGTGGGTCTTGAATATGTGGCAGTGGGCCGGAAGCGGGAAATTGAAACCGTCCTCAGGGATCTCGAAAACATCAGCCAGGGGGCGGCTGCCTTCCGTTTTGTTTCAGGATCATACGGTTCGGGCAAAAGCTTTTTCCTTCAGGCTCTGCGGAATTTTGCCCTGGAAAAAGATTTTCTCGCTGCCGACGCCGACCTTTCCCCGGAGAAACGCCTGTCCGGTTCGGGCAACCAGGGTCTCGAAACCTACCGTGAACTCATGGAAAGGCTGAGCACCAAGGTTCGCCCCGAGGGCGGCGCCCTTGAGTCCATGCTGCAAAAATGGATTGCCAGGGTTAAGACCGAGCTAATCAAGGAAGGCCTTGCCCCCTCTGACGAGAATTTCGATTCCCAGGTGGAAATAAAGATATTTGAAACTATTAACGAAATGCAGGATTACGCCCACGGCTACGATTTTGCCGCTGCTGTCTCAACTTATTACCATGCCTATGTCCAGGGGGATGAAGAAAAACGCAATGCCGCCCTGCGCTGGCTGCGGGGCGAATTTGCCACAAAGACCGAAGCAAGGGCTTTTCTCCCGGTGGGGGAAGTCATCACCGACGAAAATTGGTATGAATATATCAGGCTCTTTGCGGCCTTTTGCGCCCGCATTGGGTACAGGGGCTTTCTCATCTTTATTGATGAATGTGTCAATCTCTATAAAATAAGCAACAGGCAATCCAGGGAAAACAACTACGAAAAAGTCCTGGCAATGTTCAACGATGTGATGCAGGGCAAGGCCGCAAATCTGGGTATCTACATGGCGGGCACTCCCCAGTTTATCGAAGACGAACGCAGAGGCCTTGCAAGCTATGCCGCCCTAAAAAGCCGTCTTGCGGAGAGCCGCTTTGCCCGCGAGGGCTATGCCGATTCAGGCAGCCCCGTGATACGCCTTGACCAGCTAAGCAGGGAAGAAATATATGTGCTTCTTGAACGCCTCACGAACATCCATGCACAGCATTACGATTACTCCGTGCATCTTGGGGAAAGGGAGCTGCTTGCTTTTCTTGAACTGGCATTCTCTGTTCCCGGTGCGGAAGAATTTATCACCCCCAGGGAAATCACCAGGGATTTCCTGGGCCTTCTCAATATACTCCACGATGATCCAAACGCGGATTTTGATGTTTTGATTAAACGGGAAAATATAATCCATACCTCGGCAGGGCACGACACGGACAATCTCTATGCAGACTTCGAGCTCTAGGCTGGCCCCGTTTATCAGGGAGTACATCTACGATAAAAAATGGCAGTCTATCAAGGAAATACAGGAAGACGCCATCAAGGTTATTCTGGATACTGATTCCCATGTACTCATTGCGGCAGGGACAGCGGCAGGTAAAACCGAGGCGTGTTTTTTCCCCATACTCACCCTGATTGAAAAAGAAAGCAAATCATACACCGGGGGCATCAATGTCCTCTACATAGGCCCTCTAAAGGCATTGATAAACGATCAATTTGAACGCCTCTCCCCTCTTTTGGAAAGGGCAGAAATCCCTCTTTGGCGATGGCATGGCGATGTAGCCCAGGGGCATAAACACAAGCTTCTTGAAAACCCCGGCGGGATACTGCAAATCACCCCGGAATCCCTGGAAGCTCTGCTTCTGAGGCAGCCTCAAAAAATTAAGCTGCTTTTTAATGACCTGAAATTTGCGATCATTGATGAAGTCCACGCTTTTTTAGGAGAAGACAGGGGTGCCCAGCTCATCTGCCTGCTGGAGCGTATCAAAGGCATATCCGGGTGCGATCCCCGCAGGGTCGGGCTTTCGGCAACCCTGGGAGATTATTCATCTGCCCTTGAATGGCTCAAAGCCGGATCTGACAGGAATACTGTCATTATTTCTGAGGGTATTGACAGTAACACTGCGAAAAAACTGCCAAGAAGAAAAATAAGCCTGGCGGTGGATTTTTACAAAGATTCGCGTTTCTACCCCGCGCTTTATGACCAATGCCAGGGCGATTCTGGAGTTCCTTTCAGGAAGTGCATCATCTTTACAAACAGCCGGGTCGAAGCAGAAGAAACTACCGCGAATCTTAAGGCAATAGCAAGAGAGAGAAACGAAGAGGATCATTACCATGTGCACCATGGCAGTATCGCTGCGAGCCTCAGGGCAGAGGCCGAGCAGAAGCTTAAAGAAAGCGGAGCCCAAACTATTGCGGCTACCGCAACTCTGGAACTGGGAATAGATATAGGCCAGCTTGATCGCATCATTCAAATAGGGGCCCCCATGGGGGTTTCATCATTTGTGCAGCGCCTAGGCCGTTCAGGTAGGAGGAGCGGTGTATCCCAGATGTACTTTAGCTCCCGGGAATACCCGGAAAACGCTTTCAATATCCTGGGGAACATCCCCTGGGAGCTCCTTAAAACTATCGCGGTCATTCAACTCTACCTCGAGGAAAGATGGATCGAAGATTCGCGTCCCAAGCCCCTGCCATTCAGTCTCCTCTGCCACCAGACCTTCAGCGTCCTGGCTTCTCTTGGGGAACACAGCTTTGGGGATCTTTCAAACCAGCTCCTTGCCCTTCCGCCTTTTCGCGGCATTGGCGAAGAAGATTATGCAACCCTCTTGCGGTATCTCATAACAAATGGCTTCATCGATGTTATTGAGGGGGGAAAACTTATCATAGGCCTTGAAGGCGAAAGGATAGTCAACCATTATTCGTTTTATTCTGTCTTCCCGGACGAAGAAGAATTCCGGGTGTGCTTTGGCGGCAGGGAAATAGGAAAAGTGAATTTTATCCCTCCCGAGGGCAGCGGCCTTGTTCTTGCTGGCAAGAGCTGGAAAGTTACCTATGTTAATTTAAAATCCCGGGAAATAAATGTCAGCCCCGGTTCAGGAGAAGTCTCAAAAATATGGCAGGGCGGCCTTGGAAATGTCCACCTCCGCATAGCCCGCCGCATGAAACAGGCTCTTTTGGAAAAAGTACGCTACCCCTATTTATCTGCCTCCGCTGCAGAAAGAATGAATGAAGCCAGGCAATACGCAGAAGCAATGAATATAAGGAATACTGATTTTATTCCCATCAGCGAAGATGATTCAAGCCATAACTTCATACTCCTCCCTTGGCTGGGGAGCCGGGGCATGAGGACTCTCTACCTTGCCTTGCAAAAACAAATATACCGGAAAGATCTGGGAATAACGTTTATTGAACGCAAAAATGAATATGCTTTAAGCATCAGCTCGAAACTTGGTATTGATATGTTTGAAGAAATCTTGCTGGGCATTATTAATACAGTAAAAAATCCTGAAGAAATGCTGGACTCCGCAAGAATCCCCTACACTGATAAATACGATTACCTCCTCCCGCCGGAGCTGCTTTTAAAGCAGTATGCGGCCAATATGCTGGATTTGGAGGAAGCCGGCTTGATAACAGGGCATACTTAGGCTATTGTCAATTCCTTTACTATCCTCTCGGCCTCATCCCATTGATTATCCATGGAATGGATGAGGGCAAGCTGATTGCGGCAGCGGTCAAGGTTATGATCAGGCCTGGCAATATGATAGTAATGGTCGCCCTCAAGGTAGTCGGTGAGGAAGCGGAGTCCCATAATCTGGGTGATGTTCCTGCCTGCTTCGACAAGGAGTTTGAGTTCTTCGGGAATAAGGAAGTCCCGGGCTTCAGAAAGATAGCCTTCAAGAAGCGCCCTGAAATATGCGGTGTCAAATATCACCTTCGAAAGATCCCGTTCGTCTTCTTCGGCCCTGGTAGTAACAGTGCGGACAAGATCCCCCCAGTCAAAGAGGCTTGAGCCGGGCATGACTGTATCAAGATCAATAACGCAGAGGCTGCCGCCCCCTGCATCGTCCAGGAGTATATTATTCATCTTGGTATCGTTGTGGCAAATGCGTTCGGGGATACGGCCTTCCCTCATGGAACGTATGAGAACACCTCCGCGCTTTTCATTCTCAAGAAGAAAGGCAGTTTCCTTTTCGCTGGTTTTAGCCCGCTTATGCTCATCCTTATCAAGGGCTTCGTGAAAGCGGGTATAGCGGGTTTCCATATTGTGGAAATTGGGGATGGCTTCAAAGAGGCGGGGGCCGCCAAGATCCGCAAGCTGTTTCTGAAAAAGGCCGGCACTCTGGCCAAGAAGCTTCGCCTCCTCAGGGGACTCTGCAAGTTCCCGGGCATGGGCATTTTCGATAAAACAATAGCTGCGCCACCAACCGCCATCAGCATCCTTCACCCAGGGCTTTCCGTCCCTTGAGAGTATTACTGTCAAAGCACGGCGACTTCTGTCAGGTATCTCCTGGTCTGAAAGCTTTTTGGCAATATGATTCGCTACCCGCAATATATTATCCATCACTTCATCGGGTTTGGCAAAAACATGATCATTGATGCGCTGGTGGGTATAGCGCACCCTGGCCCCCGCCTGGTTCCATGTTGAAAGAAATGTATCGTTAATATGCCCCTTGCCAAAAGGTTTGAGGTTTTCGAGTTCCCCGTAAATGGCAAATTGTGGGATTATCTCTTCCAGAAGGGATATCTTTCCTCGTTCTGCAGGAATTGCCAATCTGTACTCCTTATATATATAATAGCTGAGATATTAAATTCAGTCAAATATAAGGGAGAAAATCATGGCAAAGCTGCTTTCAAAACCTGAATACGAAGCATCTACTGCAAAGAGCCGGGACAAGAGGATGGCATGGTGGCGCGAAGCGCGCTTCGGCATGTTTGTCCACTTCGGTCTTTACACTGTATTGGGCAGGCATGAATGGGCAATGGCCATCGAAAACTGGCCGGTACAGGAATATGAAAAACTGGCGGATAAATTCCTCCCCAAACCCGGAGCGCCCAAAGAATGGGCCAGGCTTGCAAAAGCCGCGGGCATGAAGTACATGGTGCTGACCACCAGGCACCACGAAGGCTTCTCCCTCTGGGATTCCAAAGCCAATCCCTATAACAGCGTCAACTACGGACCCAAACGGGACATCGTAAAAGAATTCGTAGAAGCCTGTAGGGAGCAGGGCCTCCGTATTGGTTTCTATTCTTCCTGTATGGACTGGCACCATCCCGACGGCGGGGCCGCCGCGTACGATAGCGCGGCAAGAAAACGCTTTAACGATTACATCTATGCGCTTAACGAAGAGCTCCTCACCCAGTATGGGAAAATCGACATACTCTGGTACGATGTGCCCGAGCCCATGAATAACTGGGAAGGCTGGAATTCCCTGGAAATGAACCAGCGGCTGCGGAAATTGCAGCCCGGCCTCATCATCGACAACAGAAGCCGTCTGGACGAGGATTTCGGCACCCCCGAAGAGCATGTGACTGCCGAGAAAGACAGGGATTGGGAAGCCTGCATGACCTTCAATGGTCTTTCATGGGGTTATGTAGACGCTGCTCAGGTTGAGCCATACAGCTACAATGCCCAGCGCATTTTAAGGATGCTTGCGACCTGCGCCCATGGCGGCGGGAACCTTCTCCTAAACATCGGCCCTGCCCCCGACGGCTCGGTTCCCCCGGAGGCAATTGGGCCTCTTGCCACTGTGGGCAAATGGCTTGCCAAATACGGCGAGTGCGCTTATGGCAAAATGAATAAGGTCACCGAGACCTGGGGCTATGGTTCAGGCATCTGTTCTGTCAGCATTAAAGGCAATACTGCATACCTGTGGAACTGGATCTGGTCAAAGAGCGGCGACTTTGTTGTGGGCGGCTTTACGACCAAACTCAAATCGGCAAAAATTTTAGGAACCGGGGCAAGCCTTAAATTCACCCAGGAAAAGTACCGCATCATTTTCAGCGGAGTTCCCAAAGAGCCCCAGGACAAGATTGCGGGGGTCGCGGTCATTGCCCTGGAATTTGAAGGGAAACCCAAGTATGTGCGTTTCGCCGCAAGGCCCCCCCTCAACCAGGGGAAAATTTTTTCATAATTGACACCCTATTAAGCTATCTATAGTATGAAGCCATGAATAAGATGGCATTGATTCTTGGGGCTGTCCTCGCAGCAGCCCTTTTTTCCTGCTCCAAAAGCGATGAAATATCCATTGAAGAAGCTGAAGCAATGGCCGGGGGCGGTGTGGACGAAATGGTCGCAAAAACCACGGCCAAGCCCTATAAGGGCCAGGACTTTGTCTCCGGCAAACTGGGGGGAACCTGGAACAGCGTTATGATCCAGGACCCCAAAAGTTTTAACCTTCTCATTGCCGAGACAGACTCCCAGACCGCAGGCGTTACGGACATGATGCTGGATTACCTCGTTGATTACGACAGGGTCAAACGGGAATGGATACCCCACGGGGCTTCTTTTGAAATTATTGCCGATGAAGCGGCGGACAAACTTGACGTGATCTATACCCTGAGGGATGATCTTTACTGGACCTGGTACAACTCGGACCGCAAAATAAAAGTTACCAGCGACGACATCGTTTTCTGGTATAACGAAATTCGGGGAGATCCGGAGTGCCAGAGTTCAGGGTACTACCAGCAGTTCCTCACCATGGAAGATGGCAGCGATGCCCATATCGAAATAGAAAAAATCGATGATCGCCGCTTTGTGTTCCACTTTCCCCGCATTGTTGCCGAGCCCCTTTTGGCAACCAATATGGATATCGCGCCCAGAATCAATTATGAAGAAGCCAAGAAAAACGGCGGCGCCCAGGGGGTGATGGATATTTTTTCCGTGAACACAGACCCGAAAAATATCCCCTCCTGCGGACAGTGGTATCTGGTCGAATACATACCCGGCCAAAGGCTTGTGTATAAACGCAATCCCAACTATTGGGAAAAGGACAGCAATAACGTTTCCATTCCCTATTACGAAGAAGAAGTAGTGCGCATTATCCCCGACGAAAACACCCGGTTCCTTCTTTTCAAACAGGGAGAGACCGAGAGCTGGGGCCTCCGTCCTGAAGACATGGATGAACTTTTAAACAAGCCCAACCCCGATTATACAGTTTACAATAACGACGGCGCCCTTTCGGCAAGCTTCTGGGCTTTTAACCAGAACCCGGTAAACGCAAAAACGCCCCAGTATTCCTGGTTCGTCCAAAAAGAATTCCGCCAGGCCATGAGCAGCCTCCTGAACCGGGATCGGATTATCAACCAGGTGTACCGGGGGCTGGCGTCCCCCAAGCTCTACTTCTTCCCCGAGACAAACCGCTATTTTGACGAAAAGATAAAGCTCGCGTTTTTGTACGACACGAAAAAAGCAATAGAGCTTTTTTCGTCCATCGGCATCAAACAGGACGAACAGGGGATCATGCGGGACAGGGAAAACAGAGCCATTGAATTCAATCTGACCATCGCCTCGGACAATTCTGTCACTAACGATATTGCTTCGATTATTGCCGATGAACTTTCCAAGGTCGGAATCAAGATAAACATTCGGGTTCTCGATTTTCAGAAACTGGTGGAACAGCTTACCCGGACCTTTGACTGGGAATCCCTTATCATGGGGCTTTCGGGGGACAACACCTTCCCCAGCCAGGGGAGCAACGTATGGGCTTCCGATGGAAATCTCCATTTATGGAACCCCAATCAGGAAAGCCCCGCCACAGAATGGGAGGCCAGGGTAGACTACCTTTATAACGAGGGCGCCTATACAGTAGACGAGGAGAAAGCCAAGGTTATTTGGGATGAATTCCAGACGATTATTCTAGAGCAAAGCCCCCTGATTTATCTGGTGCGGCCCAAAGGTTTTTGGGCGCTGGGGAACCGCTGGGATCACGCCAATGTCTATTATGACAACCTCAGAGGCGCAGAAACTTCCCACATATTTTTGAAGCAGTAAGCAGACAGATGAAAGCATTGCTGCAGAAATTGTCAGGCATCGCAAGGACACTGTTTTCGCCGATACATTCCCTGCGCAGAAGCTTTCCCCTTTTATCCTACATCATCGGGCGTTTTATCATCATGGCCGCGATGCTCTTCCTTCTGGGTTTCGCCGTATTCGGGCTTATGGAACTTGCCCCGGGAGACATTGTAGACCAGATCATGATTCAGCAGCTTTTCAGCGAGAACCAGAGTCGGGGCAGCAGCAGAACCAACGAGACGGTAAACATGGAACAGTACGAAGCCCAAAGGGCCTACCTGGGCCTGGACCAGCCCTTTTATATCCAGTACTTCCGCTGGATTAACCGGGTAGTAGTCTACCACGATCTGGGAGTAAGCCTTATTTCACGGGCGCCTGTTTCGTTCCTGATAGCTTCACGGCTCTTTAACTCCCTACTGCTCAATTTAATATCATTAGTGTTAATCACGGTTTTTTCTTTTATCCTGGGGGTTTACTTTTCTGCCAAAGCAGGAACAAGGACCGATCTGGCAGTGACTTTTTTTGCCCTGGTGCTCCACGCCTTTCCGGGCATACTGTTACTGATATTGTTGCAGCTTTTCGCCTCGGTTACAAATCTTTTCCCCGTAACCGCCTATCCCTCTTTCCCTTTTTCGGAAGCGCCGGGTAAATTTGTATTCTCTTATGCGCACCATGTTTTCCTCCCCCTTTTGGCATCTTTTTTGGGGGGCATTGGGGGTACCCTCAGGATGATACGGGCAACTATGCTGGATCAGCTTGGACAGCCCTATATCACAAGCCTGCGGAGCAGGGGCATTGCGGAATGGAAAGTTTATTTTTTCCATGCCTTCCGAAACACCCTTAACCCCTATATCACCGGAAGTGCCAATCTTCTGGCGGGTCTTTTTTCCGGCTCCTTGATCCTCGAAATTATTTTTGCCTATCCCGGCATAGGGCGGCTTATGTACGAGGCGGTGCTGCAGGAGGACATTAACCTGGTGCTCTCCAACATCATGTTCATTTCGTTTCTGGTGCTCCTGGGCATGGTTCTGGCAGACATACTGCTGGCCCTGGTCGATCCCCGGATACGGTACGGAAAAAACTGATGAAAAAATTCCTTGTGTATGTTAAAAGCCGGCCTCTGGGCTTTATTTCCCTTGTTCTCCTCTGCCTCCTCTACCTCTGCATGATCTTCGCGGAGTTTATCGCGCCTTACCCTGCAGCCACTACCTTCGGGGAAATGAGCTACCATCCGCCCAACGGCCGTTTTTATAACGGCACTTTCCAGGCCCAGGAATTCCGGGTAACCAGCACGGTCGCGTGGAAATATGCCCGCATACGGGACAGCTATGAAAAAGTGCGGTTCCTCGGCAAGGGCACGCCTTACAAGCTCTTGGGCCTTATCCCCATGGAGCGGCACCTTTTTACCACAGCCAGGGGCGCATACCCGATCTTCCTGATGGGCGCCGACAATTTGGGGCGGGATATTTTTTCCCGGATCATACACGGTTCCCGGATTTCACTGACCATTGGCTTTGTGGCTACTGCCATATCCCTTGCCCTTGCTGTGCTCTTCGGCGGGCTTGCGGGCTACTATGGCGGGGCTACCGACTGGTCCATTATGAGGATTTGCGAATTCTTCATGCTCATCCCCGGCCTCTACCTCATACTTTTTCTGCGATCACTCCTTTCGTCCAATATGGATTCAGGCCAGGCTTACATGATGATCACTGTAATACTCTCCCTTGTGGGCTGGCCTGGTTCAGCCCGGACAATACGGGGCATGGTGCATGCCATCAAGCGTGAAGAATTTGTCATGAATTCCCAGCTTGAAATGATACCTTCCACGTTGATCATCACCAGGGACATCATCCCCCAAATTTCAAGCCTCCTCATCGTAAGCATAGCCCTCTCCATTCCCGGATTCATCATGACCGAGACCACCCTCTCTTACCTCGGCCTGGGCATCGTTGATCCCGCAGTAAGCTGGGGCTCCATGATCAAGCGGGATATTTCCACACTGAACAACCTTAAAAATTACCCCTGGCTTTTAAACCCCGTCTGGTTCCTCCTGGGGGTAACACTGGCTTTTAATTTTCTGGGAGACGCCCTTAGGGATTATTACGATCCCTATCATACGGTGTTTTTCAAATTCCCGCCTTTTTTCAGGAAGAAGAAAAATGAGAATCCTCCGGACAGTAAAAGTGTTAACATGAACAGTAATACTGCTAATTATGACAGTATTGCTGCTAATACACCTTTGCTCGAATTGCATGATGTTACTGTTGATTTCTCGGTGCTCCGAGGCAAGGAGCACATCAAGGTACAGGCGGTACGCGGGGTTTCATTCGATTTGGCAAAAGGGGAAATTCTCGGCATAGTAGGCGAAAGCGGCTCAGGAAAAAGCGTTACTACCCAGGCTATACCTGATCTGCTTCCGAAGAACGCTTCCGTACAGGGCTCAATTTTGTACGAGGGGAAAGAACTCACCGGTCTTGCTATAAACGATTTGAGGCTATACCGGGGCAAAAAGATAGGCATGATCTTCCAGGAACCCGGAAGATCCTATGATCCCCTGCAAAATATGGGCAGCGTGTTTTTTGAAACCTTCCATAACAGCGATCCTTATATTACCCGCGATGCTGCAATGGAAAAAGCAGAAGCTCTCTTAAAAGAGACGGGCCTTGACAACAGCAGGGAGCGGCTTTCGAATTTCCCCCATCAGTTCTCGGGAGGCCAGCTCCAGCGCATCGGCATTGCGCTGGCATTGGCTCAGGGCTGCGAACTCCTGGTCGCCGATGAACCTACCACAGCCCTGGATGTAACGATTCAGAAGCAGATAATAGAACTCCTTAGGGCATTGCGCAAAACAAGGCGGATTTCCATTATCTTCATCAGCCATGATATCGATTTGGTAGCGGATATTTCCGACCGTATCCTTGTAATGTACGGCGGCCTTATCATGGAGGCAGGCGGTTCAGGAACAATTTCCGGCGGCGCGGCTTTGCATCCTTATACCAAGGCCCTCCTTGCAGCCTCCCCTTCCTTTGGCAGCCATTATTCAAAGTCAAGGCTGCTTGCAATACCGGGCAGGGTTACCGATCCTTCAAACCCTGAGCCGGGATGCCCTTTTGCCCCCCGTTGCACAAAGGCAAAGCCCGAATGTACCAGCGGCATACCTCCTCTTGCTTTGAAGGAAGAAGGGCATGAAGTTCGCTGTGTCTGCATTGACAACCAGGAGGCTACCTCGTGACCCATCCTGTGATCTCTGTATCAGGTTTACGAAAGCGTTTCAACCTTGAAGCGGGCTTTTTTGCCCATTTTGGGCGTTTTGTGTACGCAGTCAACGATGTGTCTTTCTCTATAGGCAAAAACGAAACCTACGGCCTCGTAGGCGAATCGGGCTGCGGCAAGACTACCACTGCGCGGCTCCTGGTGCGCATGTATGAAGCTGACGAAGGCGCCATCACTTTTATCGGTGATGATGAAAACGCAGTAAATGTGCGCGCTCTTAAAGGCAAACAGCTCAGGTTATACCGCCAGCGTGTAAAATATGTGTTTCAGGACCCTGCAAGATCCCTCAACCCCAGGATGAGGATCTTCGATGTATTGACTTCTGGGCCCCGCTGGACAGTGGGTACCCGTGACAAGAACGCACTATGGGAAGAAGCGGCTGCGATTCTTGAAGAAGTCGGCCTATCGGCAGCTGATCTTGAAAGGCGGCCTGCGGAATTTTCGGGGGGCCAGAGACAGCGTATTTCCATCGCCCGTGGCCTCCTCATGCGGCCGGATCTCCTCATTTGCGACGAAGTGGTTTCTGCCCTGGATGTTTCCATACAGGGGCAGATACTCAATCTTTTGCTGGACATACGCAGCAAGCGGGATCTTTCCTTCCTTTTCATAGCTCACGATCTAAAAGTAGCCTGCTATTTCTGCGACCGCATCGGCGTCATGTACCGGGGCGAACTTATGGAAGAAGCCCCTGCAGCAGAGCTCTACCGCTCGGGGATTCACCCCTACACGGAGCTGCTTTTTTCGTCGGTGGCCGCCGGAAAAGACGGCCCGGTTCAGGGTCCTACTGTCCCTTCGCCGGAGAAGCCAAAAGCCGTTACCGGCGAAGTGATTCCCCTTACCAAAGAAGCGCAGGGCTGTGCTTTTGCTTCACGGTGTTCCAGGGCGGACGCCATGTGTTTTAATGAACACCCTGAACTTAAAGAAATAAGCCCTTCTCATCTGTGCCGCTGTTTTAAAGTTTGATACAGGGAACTTCCACTGCGGGCCCAAGGAGTAATAATGCTGCCCTTCCACCCTCTAATCAACTCCTGGTTCACTGATACCTATGGCAAGCCCACAGCGGTGCAGACCGAGGCGTGGCCCCTCATTGCAAGTGGCGAACATGTGCTTGCTCTTGCGCCCACAGGGAGCGGGAAAACCCTCACCGGGTTCCTGGCGGCTATCTCCCGTTTTGCAGAAGGCATATACCCCGCAGATAAACTGTCAGTCCTTTATGTGTCGCCCCTCAAGGCTCTGAACGAGGATATACGGCGCAATCTTACCGAGCCCCTTGAGGGGATTAAGACGTATTTTGAAAAAGCAGGGGAGACTTTCCCTGCGGTCAGGGTCGAGACCCGTTCGGGCGATACTCCCCAATCCGAGAGGCGGCGTTTTCTTTTGCGGCCTCCTTCAATCCTGGCCCTCACGCCTGAAAGCCTGGGTATCCTCCTCCTCAATCCGAAGGGCAGAAATATACTTTCCAATGTCCGCTATGTAATCCTCGACGAGATACATACAGCCATAGGGACCAAGCGGGGCTGTTTCCTCTCATGCCAGATCGACAGGCTTGCCATGAGCGCCGGAGAATTCCAGAGGGTGGGGCTTTCGGCAACGGTTAAGCCTCCCGAAGTAGCAGCGGCATTTGCTGGCGGCCTTAAGGCAGTGAAACCGGGGCGCTATGAGCCGAGGAAAGTTCACATTGTTGCCCCCAAAACAGACAAGCGAATTGATTTCTCGGTCATCTTCCCTGACGAACCCGAGGTCATTGATGAAACCAAAGCCCAGCGTTACGGAAGGCGCTATACCGCGTTGATTCATTTTCTTATACAAAGGATACGCACACACCGTTCCGACAAGGGAGCTTTTTGCAACGAAGTTTCCCGCGCAGTATTGGTGTTTACCGATTCCAGGCGGAGGGCGGAGCGGATAAGCTTTTTGATAAACCAGGATGCGGGAGAAACCCTGGCTTTTACCCATCATGGGAGCCTTTCAAAGGAAGTACGCAGGGCGGTTGAAAAGGGGCTTACAGAAGGGACTATTCCCTGCGTTGTTGCCACAGGCTCCCTGGAGTTGGGCATAGATATAGGAAATGTGGATGAGGTGATTTTGGCAGGCAGCCCGGGCGCGTCATCCACTGCATTGCAGCGCATTGGAAGGTCCGGTCACGGTGTGGGTATGACCAGCAAGGGCTGCCTCATTCCCTTTCATGGGTTGGATCTGCTCCAGGCAGCCGCGATTAGCGGGGCTGTAGAGGAGCGGGAACTTGAAGATACCAAAAGCATTGAAAACCCCCTGGATCTTCTGGCCCAGATCATACTTTCTTTATGCACTGAAAAAGACTGGAACGAGGATGAATTGTACGATCTCCTCCGTGGTTTTTATGTGTACCGCAGCCTTTCCCGATCCAGCTATGACAGTGTAGTAAAAATGCTTACCGGGGCTTATGAGGAAACCCGTTTAAGGGAATTGAAGCGGCGTATCTTCCGTGATGATGAAACCGGAATGCTTGCTGCTGCCCCAGGCGCCCTGCTCCTGCTCTACTCTTCCGGCGGTGTTATTGCAAGCAGGGGCTATTATTCATTAAGGCTTGCCCCAGGGACTGAAGGGGCCGGCACGAAAATCGGCGAACTGGATGAGGAATTTGTCTGGGAACGGCGGCTGGGCGATGTATTTGACTTCGGCAATTCGTCCTGGAAGATAACCGCCATTGGAGCGGAAGCAGTCGAAGCCGTTCCCCTGCCCCACGGCGCCGATTATGCCCCCTTCTGGAAAGCCGATTCAGTCTACCGCAGTCCTGTGCTGGCTCGGCGTTCTATGGAAATTCTTGAACAGCGCAATTCCGGGCCTTTAGAGGATATTTCAGGCTTTTCCCGGGAAGCCATGGACGGGCTTGATAATTTCCTTGCCAGCCAAAAATCCTTCCAGGGGAAGATCCCGCTGCCGGGGCCCAATTTCTTCCCCATAGAAATCATTGATGATCCTACAGGAAGGGGTGATGCCTATTCCGTTATCCTCCATACCTTCAGGGGCGGGGCAATCAACTATCCCCTCTCCATGGCATTGGCCAGGGAACTGGAAGCCGAATTCACGGTAAGGGTAGAAGCCGTGCCTGACGACAACGCCATACTCTTAAGGCTGCCCAGATCCATAGGGGGCGATCCCGGAGCTATCACTGCAGAAGCCTTGAAGCGGCTCTGCCGGGGCGAGGCAGGCGAAAAACGTTTTATGGAACGCCTTGAGTCCTCCGGTGTTTTCGGCGCGGCATTCAGGGAAGCAGCTGAACGTTCTCTCCTCCTCCCCCGCTCCCCATTCGGAAAACGCATACCCCTCTGGGTAATACGGCAAAGATCCAAGCGCCTCTTTGACGCGGTTTCCTCTTACCGGGATTTTCCCGCTGCCGCTGAAGCCTGGCGGGTCTGCCTTAACGAACAATTTGATATGAATGGTTTTAGATCCTTTCTCGAAGACATAAAGACTAATACTATTACTGTTGATTGTTTCAGGACCCGCCAGCCAAGCCCCTTTTCCCGGGAGCTTGCCTGGGCAGAGACCAATACCCTCATGTACGAATATGATGAACGGCCCGATCTTATGGGGCCACCGTCAGGGAATAAAAACGCTGCCGGACCCTCCCTTTCGGATCAGGTTATTACAGAAGCCATGGGAAACGCGTCTCTGCGCCCTCCCCTCGCCTCTGGTATAGTCAAGAACTTTTCGGCCAGGCTGAAACGCGAACTGCCCGGCTGGGCTCCCGATGATGCCCTCACCCTCTGCGAATGGGTTAAAGAGCGGGTGGCGATTCCCTCAAATAATAACAACGAAGAATGGGAAGCGTTGCTGGGCTTGATTCCCCCTGAATTGAAAGAAGAATGGAAAAATGATCCTACCCTTGGAGGGCGCCTTGTTTTAAAAAAGAAGGCGGACATTTCCCTTATAGTCCATCGTGAATGGGAAAAACGCCTGGAGAAAAACCCATTCCCGGGGCTTGGGCAGTGGCTTCGCTATGAAGGCCCTCTGCCCCTAGCACGAATCAGCGAAGTTTTCGGCCTCTCCCAAAAAAAAGCAGAAGAAGCGGCGCTGGCACTGGAAGAGGCCGGAGAGCTTGCGCAGGGTGTTACTGTCATTGGGGAAACCACAGCCCCCTCCTGCTTTGCCGGTTCTGCCTTGATCTGCGACAGGGAAAACCTCGAACTTCTTCTGCGTTTATCACGAAGGAAGCGGCGGCCTGAAATAAAGGAAAGGGCAGCCCCCCTGCTTGTGCCTTTCCTTGCCCTGCGGCAGGGACTGCTGTCACATTCAGAAAAAACACCACCCTGGGAGAAACTTTCAGGATTTATTCTGGCTGCCAAATTATGGGAAACTGAAATCTTCCCTGCACGGGCAAAAACATACCGGGGTGAAATACTGGATCAGGAAATCAGGGACGGGAGGCTTTGTGGTACGGAGGAGGCAAAGAAAAAGTCGGTTTCTGCGAACCCCGGGATTTGGATCTTGCGCAAATTAACACTAATACTGATGATTTCGCAGAAATACTGCCCAGGGATTTTTTCAATATTCCCCGAAGTTTCTGGGAAATAAAGAATGCCTCCGGCCTCAACATGGAGGCTTGCGCCGAAGCCCTTTGGAAATCGGTGTGGAAAGGCTGCCTCTCCTCTGATTCATGGGAACCCCTGCGCAGGGCTTTAGCCCAGGGTTTTGCTTCAGCCCAAACCGGGGAAGAAGCCCCTGCTTTGGAAACTTATCCCCGGGGCATGCGCCGTATTCCCAGGGCGCTGAGGGAAAGGTGGCGTTCAGGGCCGCCGGTACTGGGAAGCTGGTTTTCCCTTGCAGAAGACGAGGGCCCCTCCCCCGAAGAATTTGATCCCCTTGAAGAAGATGAGCTTAACAAGGACAGGGTGAGGATACTCCTGGGCCGCTGGGGCGTGCTTTCGAGGCCCCTCCTTGAAAGGGAAGCGCCCTGTTTCTCCTGGTCCCGCCTTCTTCCCAGCATACGGCGCATGGAGCTTGCGGGGGAGCTTACAGCAGGCCGCTTTTTTGCAGGCATCAATTCGCTGCAATTCGCTTCCCCTGCAATTGGGCAGGAACTGGAAAAAGCCGAAACCTTAAAGGATATCTATTGGATGAACGCCGCAGATCCTGCAAGCCCCGCAGGCCTGGCGGTTTCCGGGATCGAAGCCGGCGGGAACCTTCCCTCACGCATAGCATCC
Organism: Leadbettera azotonutricia ZAS-9; assembly: GCF_000214355.1. Lineage (GTDB taxonomy): Bacteria > Spirochaetota > Spirochaetia > Treponematales > Breznakiellaceae > Leadbettera > Leadbettera azotonutricia. The sequence continues at coordinate 2,475,853 of NC_015577.1, forward strand.
TCAAGGCTCTGCTACAGGGGTTCGGAGCTTTTGGCAGTATCAAACCGGGGGGGCAAGGATATCAAAATATGTATACCCCCCGATGATCCCAGTCTGCCAGAAGTCTTGGAATTCGCCAGGATCTCCAGAACCAGGGCTATAAGCCCTGAAACCAAGATTATCATTGAAAAAATCAATGGAAAAAACGCGGCTTCCGGCGATTATGGGGCTTTGCTAAAAGAAATGGGCTTCGTTTCCGACCGGGGGCGCCTCATTCTCTGGTAAAGGGTCCGGCTAAAATGCCGATAATTTAGAAAAGCCGGGGGTTAGCAGGGTGGAGGATATTCAAAACTCAGTTTTACGATCCATGGCGGATTATATGGAACACCCCGGGGGCATCACCAATGGCCACCTCGGAAGAACCCGCAGGTACATAGAGCTCCTCCTCGAAATGCTCGAAAGCGCCGGTTATTATAATGAGGAAATCAGCACCTGGAACCGCGAATATTTTCTCCGCTCTTCGCTGCTCCATGACCTTGGCAAATTTTTTATCCCCGACAGCATTCTCTTAAAACCCGGGAAGCTCACAGAAGATGAATTTGAAGAGATGAAAACCCACACCCTCTCTGGCCTTCGTATGATAGAAAAAATGGAGACCTCCGCAGCTGACCTTTTTCTGCAATATGCCAAGATTTTCATAGGAACCCACCATGAATGGTGGGATGGTTCAGGCTACCCCTACGGCCTCAAGGGCAGGGAAATACCCCTCCAGGGCCGCCTCATGGCAATCGTGGATGTATATGACGCCCTCATTTCGGAACGCCCTTACAAGAAGGCCTACTCCCACAAGGAAGCTGTCCGCATTATTGCCGAGGGCAGGGACACCCACTTTGATCCGGTACTGGTGGATCTTTTTATGTCAGGCCAGCAGCGCTTCGAGAGTTACGCAGCCTAAATTAATACTTCCGCATAATTTCAATAGGCTTTAATTTCCCCGCTCTCCGCGCAGGTATCCATGACGCCAGCACTGAACTCAAAACAGTAAAAAGCCCGATAAGAAAAACCGAAGCCCTGTCTATGATGATGGGAATTTTTTCAAGATAATAACCGGAATCCAAAATCTTCACCGGCTCTCCGTTAATGAATCTTGAGAAAAAGCTCAAGAATGATTCAAGCCCCCTCACGAGCTCATTGACCGAGGCTCCTATAAGAAGGCCGGCGGCAATTCCTATAACAGAACCCGCGAGGCCCGTAAGGAAAGCACCCCAAAGGAATATGCCGCTGGTAAAACCAGGATTTGCCCCGGAAGCTTTGAGAACCGCAATGTCCCGCTGCCTTTCTATGGCAAGCATTGACGTAGCCGATGACACATTTACTGCTGCTACCATTACAATTAACGCCATGATAAAGAGAAGAAGCTGCCGTGTGGATTCGTAGGAACTGTATTGGGAACGCTGAAGCTGTTTCCAGGTATAGATGCCGTAGCCTGATCCAAGGGTTCGGCTTAAAAGCGCGGCCATAGAGTCAGCGCCATTATAGGGATCGTCGATTTTAAGCATAAGGTAAGAAGCCGAAGTATCCGGGAGTATGCGCTGCCCTGCCTCGGTATTCATGACGCACCAAAGAGAATCAAGGTCGCGGTAGCCGGAGGAAATAATGCCCCTCACCGTAAAGACCGTAACCCTGGGCATGTTCCTCCCGTCAGCTGTAACCCTGATGGTCATAATCCGCACAGTGCTCCCGGCCTCGGCGCCTATGGATTTTGCAAGCTCCTCCCCCAAAAGCACATCCTTGTCGTCAGAAATGCGGCTCTCCCCGGAAATGGTTTCCAAATACTTTTGGCTTCCCTCGTCTTCCCAAAAAGAATTATCCACTGCCCTGATGGTAGCGCCCCGGGAACCCTTGTTCCCCACCAGCACCCCGAGCCCGTGCTTCTCCGCCCAGGCGCCCTTGATGCCTGCAGTGTTTTTTATCAGGCTTGAAGGCTCTTCAGGATCCAAAGGGTGGGCGTAATTGTAAATCTGCAAATGCCCTGTCCCAAGTTCTATATAACGGTCAGTTATGCCCCGTATCATGCCGTCAGCCACGATGAGGGTTACAACAATGGGGATAAGGCTTAAGGCTATACCCCCTGCAGCCCCCCTAAGGTAACGGCCCCCTTCCCGGGCCCTGCCCAGGAGATAGCGGAGGGCAATAAAAAAAGCAGCCCCGGCTTTCACTTAAGCCTGCCCTCCATTAAGCGAAAGCCTGCCGTTTTCCAGAGTATAACGCACCATAGCCCGACGGGCCACTGTTTCATCATGGGTTACCACGATGAGGGTCTTGCCCCATTTTTCCGCCCCGGCGTAAAGGAGTTCCGCAACCATGGCGCTGTTCTGGGGATCAAGGTTTCCGGTGGGCTCGTCAGCAAGGATCATGTCGGGATCGTTTATCATAGCCCTGGCAGCCGCCACCCGCTGGCGTTCCCCCCCAGAAAGCTGGGAAGGGTAATGACCTGCCCTGTCGCTCAAGTTCACATCGGAGAGAAGAGCTTTTGCCTTTTCAATGGCGGCCTTTTTCTTCATCCCCGCCATATACGCAGGGAGCATCACATTCTCCAGGGCTGTAAAATCTTTTAAAAGATAATGAAACTGAAATATAAAACCAATGCTCTTCTGCCTGTAGGAAGAAAGGCCGCTTTCGGAAAGGCCTGAAATGTCTTTCCCCGAAACATATACATGGCCTTCGTCGGAACGATCCAGGCCCCCTATAATATTGAGGAAGGTGCTTTTCCCGCTGCCGCTCTGGCCCGTAACCGCCACAGAGCTTCCCTGCCCGGCTTCGAAATCTATGCCTTTCAGGATATGCAGGGTTTCCGCACCGGAAATAAAATTCTTGGAGAGACCTTCGACACGGACTACTGTCTTGTCCCAATTGCTATTCATAACGCAAAACCTCCGCAGGCCTTGTACGGGATGCCTTAAGGGACGCAAACCACGCCGCCACAAGGGCCGATAAAAACCCGAAAAAGAAAATCAGGATCACCTCGTGGGGTACGATCCTTGAGGGTATTTCCTTGATATAAAAAACCTGGGGCGAAAAAACAGAGAATTCCCCTGACCCGGACGGATCATTTCCTAAAAGTGAAGCTATGCCATTGGCGGCGCCTATAAAAAGATTCACCAGGGTTTCAAGAAAGGTGAAAAAGGCCGGAATATGGAAAGCTACAAAAAGGCCGAGAACAAGGCCAAGCCCCGCCCCCGCAAAGCCGATGATGAGGCCGTCCCACACAAAAATGAGCCGCACTGCAAGTTCCGAAGCGCCCAATGCCCGGAGCAGCCCTATCTCCTCGCGCTTCTCGAGTACAGTACGCCGCTGGGCCTGGAATATATTGAGACCCACCACGATAAAGATGAGACCTACCAGAATAAACATCATGAGCTTTTCTGTCCTTAAAGCGCCAAAAAAAGCACGGTTATAATCACGCCAGGAAACTACAACAGGAATTTCTTCGCCACCCCAGGGAGTAGTCCTTTCAAGAAGCCCATTAATGGAATCCATGCTTCGCCTGTCCTGCCAGCGGTCCTTGAGCTTTATCTCCAGTATGGGCTTGTTTCCCTCGGGGGCTAATTCGGCGGCCTTGTCTATATTGATATAAGCCCAGCCCAAATCGTATTCATAATAACCGCAGCGGAATATCCCCGTTACAGTATACTGAAGGCTTCCGCCTTCTTCATCGCTGAAAGACGAGAAGCCGCCGGAAATTGAAAGGATGGTAACCTGATCCCCGGCCTTGACAGAAAGATACCGCGCAAGCTCAGCTCCCAGAACTATGCCATTGGGATAATCAAGATCAAAATAGCCATCCTCGATTTCCAGTTTTGCTGCCAGGGTTAAATCATTTTCAAGGGCATCAGGGGGAAGCCCCCTCAGCACCGCGCCCCGGGAGCTTGCAAGCCTCCCGCGCATAAGCACATTGGTTTCCCTAAAGGGAACCGCGGAAAGCACCCCAGGCAAGGCCCTGATGCGATTCTGCAGATCTTCGCCTGCTTCAGCTGCGGGAAAATTCTCTACCCTCAGATGGCCCGAAGAAATCTCGAGTATACTCTCGATAAAACCCATCTGAAAGCCGTTCATCACCGCAATAATCACGATGAGGGCAAGCACACCTGTTGCTATGCCAAGAACAGAAAAAACAGTTGCAGGCGAATTGCGCCTCCCCCTTGAGACATAGCGGGCAGCAATAAAGCCTATCCAGGACGCGGCTTTGATATTCATTTTTTTGCCTGGGGACGAACCCGCTCTTCGCTTATTTTCCGCCCGTCTTCCCAGACAGCCCGCAGTATTACTGAGCCGTTCATGTAAAGCTCCTCAACTTCCCGATTCCCCTGGGAACGCACTGTCCGTTCCAGGGTTTCGCCGCGATAGTCCTTTTCCATGATCCGGTTCCCTTCGGAATCATATTCATATTGGGTGGTTCTTTCGTCATCCCCTGATTTCCAGAACACTGAATCGAGCCTGTCCCCTGTCCAGGTGTTTTTGATTTCCCCGATTAATTCTCCCTCTTCGTCCCTTCGGGTTTCGCTGAGTATCCTGCCCCGGTCATCGGTGGTATATGATACTTTCGTCCCCGCAGTAATAAGTATGTCGTTGAAGAATTCGCTGCTGTAGGCAAATCCCGGATTCACAAACTCTACACCCTTGGAAAAACCCGGACTGATGCCCGGAAACCCGATCTTTGCTTTTTCACCCTCCGCAATATCTGAATGGTATACCCGCTCTATAGCCCTGAGCGAATGGGATCGGGTATAGCGGTAATAATCGGTTGTCAGGAGAACAAGCTCAGGAGCAGCGGGCTCGGGCGCAGCGTTCAGACCAGGGCTCGCTTCACCTTCTGCCAATAGCGGTTCATTTTCAGGCGGGACCTCTCCGGCCTCTTCAACCTGAACCTCCTCTTTTTTAAGCCATGTTTCTGCCCTTATTAAAGTTCCCTGACTGTAAAAGAACCGGAAAATTGATTCGGTGCCGTCAGCCAGAAACTGGTGCTCTTCGGTAATAAAACGATCCTTGTCGAATAGTTCGATAAAACCTGTTCTGGCTTCCCCTTCCTCCGCAACCGAGGCATTGAGTCTGGTTATCCCTTTTTCGTCCCTGAAAATCCACTGCTGCTTCAACAGTTCCCCTTTTTCATAGAGGCGCCTGTTTTCTATGGAAAACTCGTCACTGTAATAAGAAAGAAGCAGACTTGGGGCTTCAGGGCTTTTCCGTATTTCAAGGCTGTATTCGTTCCGTAATGCGGCGAAAGCCGAGGGGATCAATTCTATAGCCAGGCCCGAAGCATTGGAACGATACCATAGAGACTGTTCCTGGGCGGCGAGAATATTTCCCAGTGCAAGGAGACAAACAATAATAATGAGCCGGGGCTTAGACAAGGCCGGAAAATTCTTCAGCATACGTTTTTGAATCAAAAGGTTTTATATCTCCGTATTTCTCGCCGGTGCAGAGGAAGATTACAGGGAGGGCAAGATCTTCGGCCAGGGAAAATACCACCCCGCCCTTTGCGCTGGAGTCGAATTTGGTAAGTATGACCCCGTCAATGGAAACTGCCTGATGGAAAATCTCTGCCTGGGCAAGGGCATTCCTGCCGGTGGTAGCATCCAGCACGAGGTATTTTATATACCTGGCGTCTTTTGCTTTGGATTCCACAATGCGGTCGATTTTCTTCAGCTCTTCCACAAGGGCCGATTTGGTGTGCATCCTCCCTGCTGTATCCGCAATGATCACATCCCCGCCGCCGGCCTGGGCAGCTTCGACAGCATCATACACCACAGCCGCAGGGTCTCCGCCATGCTGATGGGCCACTACCCGCACGCCAAGACGCTCGCCATGTATCTTGAGCTGATCAATGGCGGCAGCCCTGAAAGTATCCCCTGCCGCCAGTATGGGTTTTTTCCCTTCACCGCGCATCTTGTCGGCAAGCTTGGCCGCAGTAGTAGTCTTGCCAACTCCATTTACCCCAAGGAGAAGAATAATAGCGAGGCCGCCGCCTTCAGGCGGTACGGCTTTCTTTGCCTTGAGGAGCATAGCCTCGAGCAATTTCGCCAGAATCTTCCTTGCCCCCTCTCCGTCCGCTACTTTTTCCTTCTTGCAGGCATCTTTGAGTTCGTCCGCAAGGCGGTAAGCCCCGGCAGCGCCGAAATCGCCTTCTACCAGGAGATCTGTAAGATCCTCAAAGACTTCTCCGGAAAGGGTTTTGCCAATTCCGAAAAAGTTCTTGATTTTATCAGAGAAAACACTCATCTATTTATTCTCCTGGGAAGGGAACCGAGCAATGGGGGCGGAATCCGCCCCTGAAGTATAGAGATACCGTATAATGCGATAGACAGTTTCCGCAGCAGCGAGGCCTATCACTATATAAGCGCCGGTTTGGACATAGCCAGCCCGTACCGCCTTGTCGTACATTTCCTGCTGTTCTGCAGGACCTTTGGTTGCAGCCCCATAATTGTACGCATTTATATAATTACCCGCCATGCCAATGGCAACCATGGAAAGGGGCAGGGCAACCCAAAGGCGGCCGTAGGCGCCGTAGAATTTCTTCCTCGCCGTATTCACCCGCTTTTCTTCCGGGGAGACAGGCACCCTGGTTTCGTAGTTTAAATTTTCCCCACCATCGCGCCCTGGCCCCGTGAATTCCGCGCTTCCCCTGATGACAGCATCACTGCGGTAAACCGCAGATCCAGTTTCGCCCGAAGGAGTCTCCACGCTGATATAGGCAAATTGATCCCTCGGCAATTCCAGGGTAAGCGGGGCAGTGCCCATATAAAGGCCGCCCAGGTAAACTGATGATCCAGGGCTTTGAGGCACATCGACAGTAAAACTGCTAAGGCTCAAGGGCGCAAGATTAATGTAAAGCTCCGCGATTTCCCCTGCAATTAATTCCATAGGCACAACCACAGAATTGTAATTATCCGCATGAATGGTAACTTCAACCTCCCCTGGGGAGCGATCCTTTCGGGGGACTTCGCCACTGCCGGCATAAGATCCGTTGATGACGACCATGGCATCTTCTGGCCCTGCATGGACTGCAATGGCGGCAGGCAGGGTTTCCGAAACCGCAAGCGCAAGCCGTGTCGAGAGTTCATCCACAGCGATGTTGATATCTTCGGGAGAAAATATGATGCTGTCTTCATAGCTAAACGAGCGGGTATGAATGGTATACATCTCAAGATTCAATAAAATCCTGCCATGGTATTCCGACACGATCCCGGTAATGAAAGCATCTACATTCTGGCTTTTGCAGAACCGGTATTCAGCCCCGGCCTTCGGGGCTGCGGGCCACACGCCCTTTTTATTATCTTCAGTAAACTGGAATTTTGGAACAGAAGCAATTTCCGGAATCTCCGATTCCAGCTCCTTTAGATTTTCTTCAAGCTTTACAATTTCAGCTTCTTTGGTTTTAAGATCCTTCCGATACTTCCAGCCTGCCGTGCCCTGGTAGAGCAGAAGATCCCGCTCGTTGCGTTTTGTCGCAAGGGCTTTTGCGGCGGCAGAGACAGACTTTGTCCAGGCGTAATCCTGGTAGTATTCCGCTTCGTCGCCGCTGCGGTAACGTATTTCTACAGCTTTAAGGGCATCGGTAAGGTCGCGGATCAAAATATCCCCCATGATCTTCCGTGAAGCAGGGAGGGCCGATGCATCAAAAGCGGTTACACAGAGCGTCCAGTTGGGATTTAAGGGATCAGGCTTTGCCTCCGGTTCTCCCCTGCTGAACAACGGGGAGAGCAAAAAAAGCGCCAATACCCCGGCCAGGAAAAACCGTTTATACATGGGCATTGTTCCAGGCAAAACGCAGGTATTCTTCGATAAAGAGATCGATATCCCCGTCCATGACAGCCTGGATATTTCCGGCCTCCGCTTTGGTACGGTAATCCTTCACCATGGTATAGGGCTGGAAAACATAGGAGCGTATCTGGTTCCCCCAGGAAATATCCTTTTTTTCCTGGGCGAACTTTTCGTTGTCCTTTTCTTTTTCCAGCCTGTAGTATTCATAAAGCCGGGCCCTGAGCATGCTCATGCCTATGGCGCGGTTCATGGTCTGGCTCCGTTCGCTCTGGCAGGCGACCACAATGCCTGTAGGAAGGTGGGTGAAACGCACGGCACTGTCGGTCTTGTTGACATGCTGGCCCCCTGCGCCGCCTGAACGGTAGGTATCCACCCTGAGATCCTCGGGCCGTATATCGACCTCGATGGTATCGTCCAGCACCGGGAAGAGGTACACAGAAGCAAAAGAAGTGTGCCGCCTCGCGTTGGCGTCAAAGGGAGAAATGCGCACCAGCCTGTGCACCCCCGACTCCCCCTTCAGGTAGCCATACGCGTAGTCCCCTTCGATCTTGACCGTGGCGGACTTGATTCCCCCCTCGGCCTCGAGGCGATCAACCTCGGTAAGGGTAAAGCCCCTGCGCTCGGCCCAGCGGAGGTACATGCGGTAGAGCATCTGGGACCAGTCGCAGGCTTCGGTACCCCCCGCGCCCGAATGCACCGTGAGGAAGCAGCCGTTCTTGTCCACCTCGCCGCTCATGAGCTCCAGGATATTCTGCTTCTCATAACGGCCTTTCATGTTTTTTAAGGCGGCTTCTATTTCTTTGCTTTGGGATTCGTCTTTCTCGTCCTGGGAAAGCCCGAAAAGAGTTTCAAGATCCTCCATCTCGCTCCTGAGTTCCCGCCAGGGTTCATAACGGTTTTTAAGCGCCTTGAGTTCCCCCATGACCTTTTCGGCCCTGGAACTGTCGCTCCAGAAATCGGCCGCCCCGGTCTTGGCTTCGAGATCAGCTATGCGCTGTGAAAAGTTGGCGTCTTCAAAGACGCCTCCAGGTATTATTGATTTGGGCTTTTAACTCCCCAATAGGCGCTCCCAGTTCAGTCAATTGCATGTTATCTCCTTTTCTTTGCCGCAGGCGCCGGCTTCGGCGCCGCCACACTGTTTCTTGCCACAATACGCCGCCATTTCTTTTCTTTTAGGGAAGTGAGCACCAGGGCGCCATCCAGGGGAAATTGAAAGAGCCGGAGCCTGTCAAAAGCATCAGTAGCCTTGTCCAAATCCCTCTTGAGCCTGCCCAGGGTATCGGCGGAAACAAAGGCCGACTCCCAGAGCCCCCTCTGCACTATTTCAAACCCGTATTGACCCAGCAGGTCGGCCAGCTCTTTGGCCCTCCCTTCGGAACCGGGATCAACCGCAATTGATACAAACATGATTATAATTTAGGTAAAAATGAAGAAATTGTAAACCCTAAAACACACCTTTATTTGACCAATGCTGCCAGTGATGCCTGTATCCATTCGGCGGATTCGTCGGGGTAGGCCGGCTGGGCAGAGAGAAATTCGAAGAGGCTTTCCCGGGGCTGCCCAAGGAAGTAGTAGCACTGGCCCAGGTAAAAACGGGCCCGGGCTTCCGACGCGCTGCTCCGGGGGAGGCCAAGATAGCCTGCGAGGGCATTCCGGCAGCCATCCCAGTCTTTTTTCAGAAAAAAATCCTGCATTATGGAATAGAGGGCATACTCCTCGCCGCCCCCAGGGGCTTCAAGATCCTGGCTGAAAGCCCTGGGGCTTTTGGCAAGGCTCGATTTTCTCTGCACCGGTTCAAGATCCTCCAGGGCTTTGGATGCTTCCGGGCTGAGCTCAACCGGGGACGGGGTTTCATCAAAGGCATTCATTCCCGGCACAGCCGCGGCCAGGGAAATCATGGGCAGCGGCAACGAGCGTATGCTGGCAGAGGAAGACAACCCTACCCCGTCCGATCCCTGGGGAACCTCGACAGCTTCGACCGTGGCGTTTCTGCCGGGATACAATGCCGCTGTCCCCCGGGTCAAATCATCCTCGAAAATAACCGCATAATAGTAGGGAATCCCCGGCACAGGATAATCTATAAAAGGCGAGGCAATATCAGGCTGCACGATTACAGCCCCCACAAGGTCCCGGGCCTGCTTCAAGGGCCGGGCGCTCCTGTAGAGCACCACAGCCCTGCCTCTGTCTTCGGCTCTGAACGTGACGATGACGCTATCACCCTCGACCGCAGCCGACAGACTGTTGACGCCAGGTTCGCCGCCATGCGCAATCTCCGCCGGAGGCGCCGCGGGACTCACGGCAAGCCTATCCGAAGATTCCAAAATCTCTATACCGATGCTGTTGTCAGGAGGCAGAGGCAGTTCAAAACGCTGCCCCTCGGTATCGCTTGCCGCAACGAAATAGTACCAGGTTCCCGGAAATTCAACTTCGTCGATATAAGACTGAACCCCATAGGGCACTTTGATGAGCCTCCCCAAAATGGAAAGGTCTGTACCGGGTTCAAAAGGCGAAACCGACCGGTAAATATACACCGGCCCCCTGGCATCAACAGAATCAACCCAGGTTAAGCGCAGGAGGTTGTTCTTTGCCTCCCCCTGAAGTCCGGTCACATTCTGTGCGGAAAGGGAGATGGAAAGGGCGGCCATAAGCAGGACGAGCCAAAGGGCTCTCGGGGAAGTCATGGCTTAAGTTTAATAGGAATGCAAAAATGCGTCCAGAGCTTTGGATCGTCAATGCGTGAACCGGTACCATTTTTTTATCCTCTCGTGCGCCTTGCAACCTGGGACAAAACATGATAAATTTACGTTATACTTAATAGGGGAGGTTCGGTATGCAGCAGGCAGCCATATCGTTTTCCGATGATTTATTGCTCTCGTTGAATATGTCCGTGGGTGAGCTTGTTTCCTCCATGCGGAAAGAATACGCTACAAAGATGTATCAGCAGGGCAAGCTGACCCTTGGACAGGGGGCGGAATTCTGCGGAATATGCCTCTATGACTTTACCGCTCTCCTTGCTGTTCAGGATATTCCGGTTATCAATTATGAAATCGAAGATTTAGACCGGGAGCTTGCAAGCATCGGTGTAGAATGATTATTGTCTGCGATTCTGCCCCGCTCTTTGCCCTGACGGTATGCGGTCACCTTGATTTGCCTGAAAAACTCTACGATGAAGTATTGATCCCGGAGGCGGTTTATCAGGAAGCAGCCGTACCAGGTAAACCACATGCAGATAAAATTGCTGAATGGGCGCAGGGTAAGGTTGTTGAAATTACCGATATTGAGCTTTGTCGCTCCATAAAGTTATCCCTGCATAAAGGTGAGGCGGAAGCGATTACCCTATACAAAGAAAAATCCGCCGACTTGCTTTTGATTGATGAGAAGAAGGGCCGGAAGGTCGCGGAATACTATGATGTTAAAATAATTGGTACGATTGGGCTGCTCTTAAAAGCTAAACAGGAAGGGTTTTTACCCCGGATAAAGCCGTGCATTGAATTATTGCAGCAATCTACGGTACGAATTACCCCGGCGCTATACCGAAGGGCATTGGAACGCGCTGGTGAAGAATGAGGCTACCGATATGACAGCCGTTTCCGCGCTTGAAGCCCGGTTTTTACCCTTACTACCGCCGAATTGCAGTCGGATATAGCCAATGCCAAACGCTTTGCCATCACTCATAATTGCTGATGCACACGCCACCTTTGGCGGCGATGTATAACCATATTCCTTGCCACACAGCCCTGAAAGGGCTGATGCAAGCTGCCTAATCGGCCTTACCAATAACAACCTTCTTGACATTCTTCACTCGTTATTCGGAACCGTAACGGTTACGCCAGAAATAGCCATCGAATACGGACTTGATTTACCGGAATGGATAACGGTCGTAACGGTAAAGAACACCGTACAACGGGGAAGGAGTTGATTTACACTCTGCTGGAGGCAGCCCTGTATGCAGCGCTTGAAGCCGCTGTGTGGACCGCTACTTCACCCTATGATGTAGCCCGCTCCCGTACCATTTCGCCAATGAGCTGTGTCGGCGTAATATTCCGTCTGAAAACTACCCTTCACTAGTCATTAATCCGTATGTTGCATTGTTCTTTTGCAAAGCGCTCTTTCCTTAAGGAAATAATATTGTGATAAAATACTATTATCGGAGGTCATTCATAATTATGATGCTGATAATCCGTTCTTTGGCAACGGAGCTCATTTTCGCGGTCAATTATTCTGAATACAATGGGGGAAAAAACCAGCCCTAAGCGGCATTTTACCGCCGCCCTTGAACCGGACTATATCTCTTCAGAAAGTAAATCAGAAACCCTGATGTAGCCTCATTCTATCCAGCCCCCGGCTGAACCGCTTAAGGTGCTGTCCAAGTTCTGGGCAGGCGTTACCGTGGTTTCACGCCTTCTAGTGCTGTTCAACGCATAATACGAAATCACCGCATGTCCCTGAGAGCTCCGTATCGCACCGTCTAAAGCTTTGGTCATATTGTTCTTGGAGTAGTCGGGAGATGCTGTATTTGCCGTATAACCGTAAATAATTCCACCTGTCTTGGTAAAGGATGTCTGTTCCCAGTCAACATATACCCCACCACCTCTACTGTAGACACCAGTGACGGTATTGCCGGAGATTTCGCCACCTTTCATGGCAAAAGTTGAGCGGAAGACATACACCCCGCCGCCCCCTCCAATAGTGTCGAGTAAGTTGACGGTATTGCCGGAGATTTTACCGCCCTCCATATTAAAGGTTCCGTAGTAGACACACACCCCGCCGCCCCCTCCAGAGTAGTAAGGCACCGTAATGATGACGGTATTGCCGAAGATTTCACCGTTTTTCATGGTAAAAGTTCCGTGGGTAACATTCACCCCGCCGCCGCCGCCATAAGAGTCGCCCAAGTCGGCTGTATTACCGAAAATTTCGCCGTCCCCCATGGTAAAGATCCCATAGCTGACATATACCCCCCCATGGGTATTGCCAGAGATTCTACCATCCTCCATGGCAAAGGCTCCGTAGTGAACAGACACTCCATGGGTATTGCCAGAGATTTCGCCGCTTTTCATGGTAAAGGTTCCGTGATCGTCAACATATACCCCAGTGAATCTGTTGCCGGAGATTTCGCCGTTTTTCATAGTAAAGGTTCCGCTGGTTTCCACACCATTGCTGTTGCCGACAATTTTGCCATCCTCCATGAAAAAGGTCCCATCAGTGTATACATACGCCCCACCACCGCTGTTGGCAGTATTATCGAAAATTTCGCCGTTTTTCATAGTAAAGGTTCCTAGGCAGACATACACCCCACCGCCGTAGCTGTTGCTGGAGGGGGTGGCGGCGGTATTACCGACGATTTTACCGTTTTTCATAGTAAAGGCTCCGTCGGCATACACCCCGCCACCGTAGCTATCGTTGGTACTACTGGAGAAACTGGCGCTGCAGCTGGCGGTATTGCTGGAGATTTCGCCGCTTTCCATGACAAAGGTTCCGTTAACAGCAACAAATATCCCGCCGCCGGTGCTGTGGCTATCACTAGTATCTTCAGGGTTACTGCTGGCAGTATTGCCGGAGATTTTGCCGCTAATCATGGTAAAGGTTCCATGGTTAGCAACATACACCCCACCGCCGAGGCTGACGAGACTGCTGTGACCGCCGTTATCGGTGGTGACGGCGGCATTGTCGGAGATCTCGCCGCCATCCATGGTAAAGGTTCCATAATCGGCAACATACACCCCACCGCCATGGATGATACTATTGCTGTAAGCGCCAGAAGGGGTGGCGGTGGCGGTATTGCCAGTGATACGGGCGCCATGCTTCATGTGCAAGTTACCGTAATTATTTACACGCACCAGCGACACAGTATTATCCGTACGCCCTTTCAGGGTGATATTATTATCCAGCGCCAGGGTATAGCCGCTCTCGATGGTGAAAAGACTTCCGGTTGTGATCAGGTTTATTTCCCTCAGCCTGCCTTCCCCTCTCAGGGTGATGGTAACGCCGCCTTGTACCAGATTTGCCGCATTAAGAGTGAAAGGGGCAATAGTAGCGTCGGCGTTCAGTGTGATGGTATAGCCCGTGTTTACTGTGGTATTGCCTGGAGTCCCGAACCAGTCAAGAATATCTGTAAAGGTATTAGCCTCATATATCGATCCCGGTATCCCGTCTTCTTCTAGAACATAGCAACCCGCATAAACAGTAACGGCCGCAATATTGCTGGCTGCTGCAACACTTGTATTGCCATTTACGCTGTTGTTAGTATTGGTAACTATCACGTAATAGTACAGGGTTCCCGCCGTTGCGGTGGAAGAAGGTATATAACTTGCCGAGTCTGTGCCTACCGGGGTTCCCCCGATCATACTGTTCGTGGCGTTGCTGTACCACTGATAGGAGAGGGTTCCGCTGTCCGTTACGCTTGCCGTTACAGAGAGGGCCGTTGCCGCTGCGCCCACGGAATAATCCGCGCCTGTGGGTTGACCGCTTATTTCCGGGACTTTGGCGTTGACGATAACAGTAATCTCGGCGGTGGCGAACTTGCTGGTGTCATGGGTAGAAATAGCCTTAACCGTCAGGGTTGTCGCAGTTTCACCGGCATCAATGGTTAAAAGTCCATCCCCGTTGATCGTGGTTCCCGAGACAGAGGATCCCACAATTCCCCAGGTAACCGTTTGCACCGCATCCCCAGTAACAGTTACCACAGCACCGAACTGCTGATCTTCCCCTTTTCCCACACTCACCGTTTGTGGACTTACCGCAATACTTTTAACCTCCGGCAACCGGGAAAAATCATCCTCCGTAAAGGTATACTCCGCCCGGGTGGTCAGTTGCTGATAAATATGGGCAATCTCGCTTTGTCCAACCTTGCCCGCCGGGCCGGTCAGTTCAACCGCTATCCAGTAGTAGCCCGAGAGGACAGAAGTATTGCCGCTGCTGATTTTGATCCCATCACTTTCAGTGATGATTCCCTGGGTAAGCAGATTAATTACCAGGGGAGCACCGCCGTTTATGGCGCTAATGGCGATGGTTCCGGTGCTTACATTAGCGGGGAAGCTTATCGTATAATCCAGGGTTCCGTGTGCCGTACCCATCACGGTGGGTACGCCCAGTTCCACTTCAACAGAAAGGGTTTCCCCTGGGATTACCTGGATACCCGTTTTGGTACCCGTTATCAGTACCGGTGTGGAACTGGATGTAGCATAACCCTTAACCTCCAGGTCCCAAATCCCCTCTGTCAGTTCCACCTCCGCAGTAGCGGCGTTGATGTTTATATACACGTTTACCGTGGTTTTATCCAAAGCGGTAAATACCAGCCGGTAGTATAAGCCCTTCGCACCGGGCAGCAAGGTACGGGTGCCGGGGCTTCCGAGGCTTACTTGTACCAGTCCTTTTCCCGCCGTGGGGACCTGTTTCGTTTCCAGGGATAGATTCTCACATCCCCCAAAGATCAAAAGCCCTATGATCAGCGCCAACAGCGCCGGCATTGTTTTTTTCGTTCCTTTCATGATTATTCCTCCACCTTAAAAGTGATGGTCTTTGAGTAGGCATGGCCGCTTGCGCTTGTTACTACCACGGTTACCCGATGAGTCCCCAGAGTATAGGATGCCGCCAGCAGGGGAAGGGTGTTTGTACTGTTTCCTGTGTCCTTATTATCCACTCGCCATTGGTAGCCGAAGTAGGTTCCGCTTACCGTAAGGGTATGACTGCCATTACCGGTTTGTGAAATGACAATCGCGTCTTCCGGCAAGGCATCGCCCGCTTTCTCCGGGAAAATCAGGCTGATAGTACCCCTAACGGTAACGGTAATGGCCGCAACATTGCTGGTTGCCGAGGCGTTTGTAGCGCTGCTCCCACCGTTCTTGTTGTTGGTAACAATCACGTAATAATACAGGGTTCCCTCCTCTGCAGTGGAAGGCGTATAGCTAGCATTTGTACCTACCAGGGTTCCCCCGGCTGTGCTGTTCGTGGCGTTCCTGTACCACTCATAGGAGAGGGTTCCGCCGTCCTGTGAATATGCCGATACGGAGAGGGCCGTGGCTGTAATGCCCCTGGCGTAAGTCGCATTCTGGAGCTGATTGTTAATATGCGGGGCTTGGGCGTTAGAGGAAATCGTAAACGATACTGCCGCGCTCGTGCCGCCCTGGTAATTGCTTGTTTCGCTTACGGTCGCCTTCACCCAATAGGTCCCCTCGCTTGTCGGAACCGTCGAGCTATACCAGCCGTTTTCCGCCGTGGAATAGGTATACGACACCGCGCCATCACCCGGATTTGTGCCGGTATAGGACGGACTGGGAGCAGCCGGCGCAACAAGCGACGCAATCGACACGGACGGGAAGATTGGGGCCTTGGTGATAGTAACCGTCGGGTCGTTCAAGACACCCATCGGCGCATTGTAGTTACCTGAATCCGTGCCCGACAAACTTATACTACCAATGGTAACGGTCTTGTAATCACCCACATTAGCATCATGCACGGTCCCCGTCGCCATCAGGGTAACTGTGTCAGTGCCGACCATGTTTGTCGGGGTGATGGTTACATCAATCTCATCCGAGCCGTTATAGACGCGGTTGGCCGCCGTCGCCAAAGCGGTAAGGGTCAGCTTGTCCACCGTTAGGCTGAAGGTCTGCGTTGCGTCTGGGCTTGTACCGTTCGATGCGGTAATCGTGAAACTGTGCAAACCCACGGCGCTTGTCCCGGCAATGGTGATAAATCCGGTTCCCGTGCCAATCGTCACACCGGTCGGTGCTCCGCTCAGGGAGTAGCTTATCGGCGATGTACCGTCGGCAATGACTTGATGCGTCCCGCCCGTACCATAGGTAACGGTTTTGTTGTTTGCCGAGCTGATAGTTGGTGCAACAGGCACGGCATTCACCGTCAAGACGAATCCTACCGCATTGCTGCCCGCGCTATTTGCCACCATTAAGGTGAAGTAGTACTCCCCTACGGTGGTCCACGCCTCAATCGTGATAAGCCCGGTGGCGGCGTTAATCGTCACACCGTTTGGTACGGTTCCGCTCAGGGAGTAGCTTATCGGCGATGTACCGATGGCCCAAACTTGGTGCATCCCGCCTGTGCCGCTTAGTACGGTGATATTGTCTTCCGAAATAATAGTCGGCGCTTCCGAGCTTTCCGGAACCGCTACAGTAATAGTTATGGATTTGGCAAAAGTTTTGCCTTTGCTATCCCTTACCTGTACCCGCACCGAATAAGTTCCTGCGGTCAAAGCGGTATTGAAAATATAAAGATAGTCATAGTATATAAAAAAGCGGTTGTTGTTAGCATCGCCGCTTCCTGAAACCAGCGCGTAGGTATACGGCCCGGTTCCACCCCAAACAAGACCCAGAGTTCCCACCGACACTCCGGCGAAAACGTTCTCACCTTCCCGTAAATTCACCGTCGGGGTAAAACCAAAACCCGTAATTTCCGAATCGGCACTGCCGGACCCCGGCGCCGTTACGATAATGGTTATGGCTTTGGCAAAAGTTTTACCCTTGGTATCACTTACCCGCACCCGTACCGAATAGTTTCCTGCAGTCAAGGCGGTTCCCGGGGTCAAGGCGGTGTCGGTACTAGCTGCCCATGGTCCCGTAGGCAGCGCAGTTCCGCCTATCCTGAGACTTGCGTTATCAACGACAAAATAATCGTTATGAATATCTCCTTGGCCTGAAACGAGGGCATAGCTAAACGGCCCTGTTCCGCCCTGGACACTGCCCAGAGTACCGGCTACTGCTCCGGCGAGAGCGTTCGTTTCACCTTCCTGCAAATTCGCTGTCGGGATAAAACTAAAACCGGTAATTTCCGGGTTGGTGGTGGTACCTGAGGGATTTTCACTGCCTGAAGGATTTTCGCAGCCAAAGAAAAACAGGAGCAAAAAAACCGCCAAACAAGACTGGATGGATTTCCTTATCACAGAGTCCTCCTTAATTGAGAATGGTTTTGTGTAATTGATGAATTATTATACGGAGATACTAAAAATGGACTAAATTTTTCGGGGGGGGGGGGGGGGGGGGGGGGGGGGGGGGGGGGGGGGGGGGGTAAGTCTATATGATACAAGGAATTACGTGTCATTTTACCTACCTTTTTGAAACGTAAAAACCGGTTTATCCCGGGGGTCAAAACTTCCAAGCCAACTTAAATTTTAAAATAACACAAAAAATTGAAAAAGTCAACATAAGGGATACAGCTCCGTTCCAAAGGCCGAAAAATGCTTCCCGTTAAAGGTGGCGATACCCATGTTTTTATTCAGCGCGGTAACTGCAATGTAACTGTCGGCAAAGCCTCGGTTTTTTTCCCGTGCCAGGGCAATTGCCGCGCTGACATATTCGATATCAAATATCTTCAGGCCCTGGATCGAAAGGATTGACTCCAGGGTGTCCAAAATATCATTATTAGCCTGCTTATAGAACGAACGTAAAACCCAGGCGATTTCAAAAAATACCGGCGGCCCGCAAAAGAGGCAAACCTTTCCATCTTTAGCCTTCTTAAAAAGGTCAGCAGCAGCAGCGGAATGTTTTGGTTCATCTTTATTGAAATACCTGAGAAAGACGTTACTGTCCACAAAATATTGTTTCATCGCCGCTCAATCATCCTTTTGCCCGCTTCGCGCGTGAGGAGATCCTCCTCATCATCGGGCATTTTTCCCCCCGAAAGGCTACCCTGCAGGGAAGAAAAATCGCGGGGTTTCCTGATAACAAAACCATCATTTAAATATTCTCCGACTATTCTGTCCCCGCTCTTAATGCCAAATTGGGTACGTACCCTCGCCGGTAGGGTAATTTGCCCCTTTGTAGAAACAACCATAACTTCGCTCAAAATAGCCTCCTCCTACATTTTACAAAAGTAGGATATATCGATTATACCTTATATTATAGCTAAAGTAGGATATTTGTCAAATATACCTTGAATTTTCCGCCAATGCCCACACAAGTTAACTGCCGGCAAACTCTTGTCCTACCTCAAAGTCCGCAGCAGACCCCGCAGTTCCGGATCGGCCACGCTTGGCGAAGGAGCTGCTGCGCCTTCTTCCTTTTTGGGGATGATGAATATTTCGTCGCCCTGGACTATGCGGTCAAAGAAGCCTGTCCGTTCCAGAAGGCCGGCGGAGACTTCTTCGTCGGCTTTTTCCACGATGAATTTACCTATGACATCGTCGGGGGCATAGACCAGGCCAATGCCCTGGCTGAGTATGCCGGCGCTGCCCTGGCGGACTACGTCGAAAGCATCGCCGTCTTTGACGCCGTCGGCGCGGCCCTTGTCGATGAGGCCCTGGCCCTGGCGGCGGCGTATGAGTTCGGCCCTGAATGGGAGGGCTTTGGAAAGCTGCTCCACAATGCCCCTGCTGGCGTCGCGCAGCCTGTCCCGGCCTGTGCGGTAGGTACTGAATACCGCCGCTGCGGCCCCCGTACGGGCTACGAAGAGTTCTCCGGTAATCGAAATATCCCGCTCGTTCTCGGCGACCGAGACGACGAGGAAATAATCGGCGTTGTTTTCACGGGCCGTGCGGAAGGCCTGGGAGAAGGAGCTTTGGCGCAGATCCAGATCCATGGAACCAAGGTTCCGCTCGTGGACCAAAAGATCCTTTATATAGGCGGAGCCTGCGGCCCCTGCATCGGCGTGGAAAAAGGCGGACTGGTTTGCCACGGAAAACACCGCTACTTTCCAATGGGGTTTGGAGATGGCTACTGGGTCAACTTCCCAGCGACGGAAGAGCGCGTTCCCCAGCAGGGCGGTGTAGGATTCGACGGCGTCATTCAGGGTCTTGTCAGCCAGCCCAAGGTTCTGCATGAACTTGAGTTCCTCTAGGTAGCGGGCGGGAAAGCCCTGCAGCCGCAAGAGGTCCGCGTATTCGCGGCGATCCCTGGCGTAGGGGTTGAGCCTCAAGCCCCGGCGGTATTCAAAGAGGGCTTGCTCCAGAAGGTTCCGGGAACGGTAATCCCTGGCCCGGGCAAAATGCCAGGAAGCCCAGCGGCTTCTCTGGGGGTCTTCGACTTTGGTGCCTGTGATGAGAAGCTCTTCCAGGCTGGAGCGTATGAATTCGTCTTCCGGGGCAACTGCGGCTGCAGTGGACAATACGGAGATGGCCTCCGCGTTGCGTCCGAGCCTGACATAAGCCATGCCTTTAAGATACCAGGCATGGGCATTTTCCCGCTTCCTGGCTATGAGTTCATCGGCAAGCCTGGCTGCTTCTTCGTATTGGCCCGCGCGGTAGCGAAGGGATGCGAGGAGGGAACCGGCCGGGGCATAGCCGGGGCGGTAAAAGAGGGACTGCTCGGCATAGGCAAGGGCCTGGGCGATATTGTTCCTCCGGGCAGCCAAATACGAAGCGTAATAATAGACCCGGTAATCGTCAGGGTGCTGGACCAGGGCGCGCTCTATATAGGAACGGGCGGCGTCCTCGTCGCCAAGGGAACCCAGGACCAGGGCCAAAGAGACAAGAAGGCGCCTATCGTCGGGGAAACGGCGCACCGCCTCCCTGAAACGTATGACCGCGTCCCCTGCCCTGCCCCGGGCTATGTCCAGCTCTGCCGCTGTAAAGAGGGCTTCTTTGTTGTAAGGCTCGCGGGAGAGGATATCGTTGATAACTTTGGAGGCTTCCTCAAGATTGCCCAGGGCAATTTGGACAGAAGCTTCAAGGTTTGCAAGCGCCATGCTGCCCCTTGCAAGGGAACGGGCCTTGCGTACCCAGAGGAGGGCCTCGTCAAATTCTCCCAGCTCGTAGTAACACTCCGCAAGGGCGGCGTTGCCTTCGGCATGGGCGGGGTTTAAGCGTATACATTCGATAAAGGATTCGGCAGCGGCATACCAGTCCTCAGCATTCATGCTCGCGCTGCCCCTTTCGTACCACCATGACGGATTGGTGTTCTGGGCAGACACAGTGCCAGCTACCAGGAGTAATAGTACTAATAACACAGCAGTGCGCTTAACAGCGTTCAGCTTACCGGCAATAATCATCAGCTATTCCCTTCCTGGCGGAGGACTATCTTTACCGTGTTGATCTTATGCCCCTCCATCTCCTGCACGATAAAATCAATGCCCTCCCAGGCGGCCTTTTCAAACTTGACCGGTATCTTCCCGAAAAGATCGAAGACAAAGCCGCCAAGGGTGTCAAAGCCCTCTATGGGCAGATCCACCTGTATTGCCTCTGCCAGATCTTCGAGGTTTACCCTGGCATCGCAGAGCCATGCCCCGCCGCCTAAATCAAGTATATCCTCGGTTTCGTTATCAAACTCGTCCTGGATATCGCCGATGATTTCTTCTATAATATCTTCCATGCATACAATGCCCGAGACCCCGCCGTACTCATCCACCACCACCGCTATATGAACCTTCCTGCGGCGCAGCTCTTTTAAGAGCTCATCAATATGCTTGGATTCGGGGACAAAGAAGGGCTTACGCACGAGTTTTTCCACTTCGAAAGGATCGTTCCGCACCAGGGCCTTGAGCACATCTTTCACATAGAGGACGCCCACCACATTGTCTATGGTTTCCTTGTAAACAGGGAAACGGGAATGCCCGCTTTCGCTGATAAGGGTGAGGAGCTCCTCCCGGGAAGCATCGGCCGATAAAAACACCGTGTCGATGCGGGGAAGCATGACTTCCTTGACGGTGGTATCCGACAGTTCCACTACGCCCTGTATCATTTCCTGCTGATCCGCTTCGAGGGAGTCGTAGGTTTTTTTGTCTATGTCGCCCGAGCCTTTTTTGAAAAAGCCCCGCTTAAAGGATGATGCGTTCATAAGATCCGTTCTCCGGCCAAAGAGGCCAATATATTCTCCTGCAACTTGAGCATGGCCTCGCCAGGCTCGTTGGTTTTATGATCCATGCCCTTCAGATGCAGGATCCCATGGACTAACAGGCGTTTCAATTCTTCGTCTTTGCTCACCTTGAAATATGCCGCATTCTTTTCGAGGGTTTCAAGGGAGATGACAATATCCCCGGGCAGGCAACGGACACCGCCCTTGCCATCGTCGAATGTTTCTCCAAGTTCAAAAGAAAGCACATCGGTAGCTTCGTTCCTGTTCCTGTATTGGGAATTAAGTGTTTTAATGCAATTGTCCCCGCAGAACAGCACCGATAAATCCCAATTGCGTATATCCAGTTTCTTCAGCGTTTTGAGTATAAAACTTTTGGCTTCAGGTTTCCATGCAGGCAGGGGAACTTCTTCGGCGCTGAAGGCGACTTTGTTCATTTTTCAGTACCCTGGGCTTCCCCCGGGAGTTTGGGGTATTCAATGCGTGAATGGTAATAACTGACCAAAACCCTGACAAAAGCGTTTTTGATTGTTTCAAGATCCTGGAAAGTGAGTTCCGACCGCGAAAGCTGCCCATGCTCCACCTTGGCGTTAAAAAGCTCCTGAATGAATTTTTCCAGCCGCGCGACTGTGGGTTTGTCCAGGGTGCGGACTGCGGCCTCGGTCATATCGGCCAGCATCACCACTGCGCTCTCCCTGGAGCGGGGGGGCATGCCGGGATAGGTGAAATCTTCCATATTTACCTGGCCCTCCAGCTTGAGGGCTTTATTGTAAAACCAGGTGATAACCGAATTGCCGTGGTGTTCGCCGATTATATCCGTTACTTCCCGGGGCAGCCCGAGCTGTCGGGCCTTCTCAAGCCCAAGCTTCACATGGCTGCGTATCACTGTGGCCGAAAGCCTTGGGGCCATGTCATCGTGCTTGTTATGATCTGTCTGGTTCTCCACAAAGTAATCGGGGTTTTCCATCTTCCCTAAATCGTGGTAATAGGCGCCAACCCTTGCGAGGAGGGCGTTGGCGCCTATATCCTGGCAGGCTGTTTCCGCCAAATTGGCAACCATGATGGAATGGCTGTAAGTGCCGGGGGCGGCGGTAAAGAGCCGCCGCAGTATTGGCGCGTTGAGATCCGAAAGCTCTATCAGCCTGAATGCGGTCGAAGCGTTGAGGGCATGTTCCAACGGGGGCAGAAAGCCGAGAACCAGCATGCCCGAACCCAGGCCGTTAAAGGCTGCCCAAAAAAGCACGCCGGGGTAGTTTCCTGCGGCTGCCCGCTGGTTTAGCAGTATTGCTGTCATGGCGACACAATTGGCGGCAGCAATGATGAGCCCCGCCTTGATAAGATCCATGCGCTTGTCCGCACCCTGGAGGACAAAGGAGCCGACCACCCCCGAAACAACGGCGAAAATATACGAGGGCATGTCAAACGATCCTGCCATAAAAGCGCCCAGCGGCAGGGTCATAGCCAGGAGCAGGCCGAGCCTGGGACTTATCAAAATCGAAGGCAGCATTATTACCAATGCGGTAGGCACCACCAGAGATACAATTATCGAATCCGAACCAAACGAGAGGTTTCGTATTAATGCTGTTCCCGCGATATAAAGAACCGAGAGGGCACAGATGAGGTATGCCTCGCTGTGGGTCAGCTTCCTTCCCAACACTCCCTTGGAGCAGTAAAAGGACAAAAGAATAAAAACCAAAAAGAGGAACAGGATCTGGGCTATTATGTTTCGCGCGTCATTGCCTGGGAGGGATAAATTGAGGGCCCTGAAGCCGGCCATATCCTCTTCGGTTATGATGAAGCCTTTCCTTATTACCCGCTTGCCCCTTTCAATATATTTTATCACAGGCTCTGTTTTGGATCTTGTTTCGATAAGGCGCTGCACTGTTTCTTCAGGGGAATAAAAAATGTTTTCCCATATAAAGGGCGTTATGAGCTGCGGCGCAATCTGGGCCAGGACAGAGCTGTATGCGCCCAGGGCTGTCTGGCGTTCAACTGCTTCGGCAGCCATATCCTTGGTAACAATACTGCCCACAGGAACCCTTTCCCTTTCGGTGCGGCCGCCGTTCTGGCGTATGAGTTCCACTACATCCTGGTTGAATTTTCCGAGCCCTGCCTGGGCAAGGGAAAAGACCCCCTTCTCCAGAACCCCGTTCAGCACGGTTTCCGCCTGGTTAAGCACTTCCCTATGATTGGCAATATGGAAAAAGATGCCCAGGGTGTCATCGGAAAAATCGCCGGGAAACCTTTCGTGAATTGCCCGGACAAATTCTTCCTGGGTAGAGCCCTTGGCCGAATGGGCCTCGGCGAAGGCAGCAAACTCTTTCCACCTGTTCAACATCTCTTCGGAAGCCTTGTCGGAAAAATGGAAAACCGCAGGCACCTGGCGTTCCTGGGCTTCCAGGGCTAAGCGTGTGGCCTTTTCGTCCTCGTAAGTCAAAGCCTGTTCGGCGATGACATCCCGGTCCGCAACCTTGCCCACTTCGAAATCTTCCGGGTCTCCCACGCCGCCCCGGCTGGAATCCATGTTTGCCAGTATCACGATGAGGGATAAAAGGAAGGCGCCGACAGCGGCAAGCCCAGGGCCGGTGCGGAAGGATTTGGGGATCAGTTTGTTGACAAGGGACAAAAAGTCCGGAGGCTCATTTTTTTTCTTCATTGTCATATGCTTGAATAATCTTCTTGATGAGTGGGTTTCGCACTACGTCCCCTGTATGGAGCCAGGAGAAATTGAGGCCCTCCACATTGCTCAGGAGAGAGACTGCGTGAAGGAGCCCCGAGTCCACCCGCTTGGGGAGGTCTATCTGGGTAGTGTCGCCGGTGATCATCGCCCTGGCGCCCTGGCCTATGCGGGTCAGGAACATCTTCATCTGCTCTTTGGTGGTGTTCTGGGCTTCGTCCAGTATGACCACGCAGTCGTTGAGGCTTCTCCCCCTCATATAAGCCAGGGGGGCTATTTCTATAGCCCTGGTTTCTTCCATACGGTGTATGACTTCATAGGGTACGAGGGATTCCATGGCGTCGTAAAGGGGCCTTAGGTAAGGGTTTATCTTCTGCGCCAGATCCCCAGGCAGGAAGCCGAGGCTCTCGCCGGCTTCCACCACAGGGCGGGTGAGCACAAGCTTGCGCTGCTTTTTGGAGAGCACCAGCCGCAGGGCTTCGGCTATGGCGAGGTAGGTCTTGCCTGTACCCGCAGGGCCTACACCGAAACTTATATCGGCGGAGCGCATGCCCCGTATATAGGCAGCCTGGTTCTTGCTGCGGGGGTACACCCGGCTAAAGCCATGAGGAATATGGATGACAGCTTCTTCTTCATCAGCAGGGGCTTCTTCCCCTGCAAGGGCCCTGACATAATCGGGAGAAGGATAATTCCCCTCCCGCACCCGGGCAATGAGGGTATCCATTACCGTTTTGAACCGCTGTACCCCGGCATCCCCGGCGCCTTCAAGGCGAATCTCATTGCCTCTGGTGGCAATGCGCCCCCCAAGGGAACCTTCGATAACCTTGAGGTTCCCGTCGTTGGCGCCGCAAACCCCGGATAGAATATCCCGGTTGTCCAGCACAATGGTAATACTATCGTCCAAATATACCTCTCCCTTAAAGTTTATGGCCCTGGCCCATGGTAGTCAAGCTCTCTCTGCATGGCCTATTTGAAGGTGAGCTGTTCTTTGTCATAAGCCATATCGACCTTTATTTCTTCAATGGGTACCCACTGGACCAGGAATGAGATCTGGCTGTTGAATTTCCAAACCGGCACAGATCCCGCTGTACTATTAAGATAGGGGACAAGGGCCACCCCAAGTTTGGCATTCCAATCCCCCAAATGGTGGACCAAATCAAGACTGAAAGATTTCAGCTTGAAGCCCGAACTGCGCCTCTTTTCGATATCATCGAACCGGAAGGAATTGAAAAGATCCACAAAGAAGTTGGTCTCCACTCCTGGGGGCAATTCTACGGGTACTGTGAAGAAAGGCAGGTTTTGGAAATAACGGTAAATTTGGGAATTGCTCGACCTGGCAGAAAGGGTTATGTCCAGAAAATTCGCTATCCCAAAGCCGAGGCCCAGGGAAAAGTCCAGCGAAGAATAGGTATAGCGCTGGAGGTCAAACGAGAGGCCGGAACTCAGGTTTACCGAAAACGAAAGCCGCTTGCCCCAAAGGTTTTCTTTTCTAAAGGACTTGGCATAGTTAAAGCTTAGCTGCTGAGGCTCCAGCTCCTTATCGCCTACCTGTATCCATCCATTGGGCCTTGCGGGATCAACAGAACCATTGTGGTTCAACAAATAGGGTATGGCATAGGCAACTTTGAAGGCAGCAGAAAAGCCTCCCAGATTGAGGGTGGAATTCAAGGTTGTGTATTCCTGTATCTCGGGATCAAACACCACGTACTGCTGGAATGAACCCAAAGTACCGAACCTCAAAGTCTCGGTCACATTGATGGGCCTCCATTTCCTTTTGTCATTGTCATAAGGCTCAAAGATTGAAGTAGAAGCGCTGGTCTCCGAGATCCATACCCTGGCAACGGCGTTTGCCGCAAGGGAGGAATCTTCGGGGGGGAGAACAGAAGTGATAGAAAAGGTCTGGCTTTTATCCATTACATTGGCTGCAAGATTAACAGCTATGGAATGGGTGTCCAGTTTTTCCTTGGTCCATTCGCCGAATTCCCAATCCCAATCGGGGGCGTCATCAGGGTTCAGAACGCTGGCATCGTCAAAAACGGTTTTTGCGAGAAGCCCTTTAACATTGTAGGTGATATTGGAATTGCTCCAAACAGGACTGTTATAAAAAGGCCTTAAGGATGTCCTGAATTCCCATGAAGAATTTACGTTGGTCTGGGAATAGGCGCGCTTCCTGGCCGAAACAATTTTCGCATCATCGGTCACCCCGGCGGTTGTATATTCTTCGGCATTTTCATTAAGGTAATTGTAATCCTGCCAGGCGCTGGTAGAAGAGATCCTGAAAGACCCCGAATAAATACCCCCTGATGTCTGGCTTAAGCTCAGGCCCATGCTGCCCGAAGCGCTTATCCTTGACAGGGCTGAAGAAATCTCGCTCCAGTCAACATCCTCCGATTCTTTCCAGTTGTCAGGGGATGTCCTGAACTGAAGCTCGGAAGCAAAAGACGGGCTTACTTGATAATCAAAAACAAGCCTGGGACCGCCGATTCGGGCAAGATCGAAACGCTGGCCCAGGATCGGCGGGGTCAGGGTAAACGCATCCCCCTGGGTTTTGGCAACTGCCGCCGCAGTTTCCGCCCCGGTTTCCCATGGCGAAATGGGCAATCCCGGAAGCATGGAATCCCCCGGCGCTTGCGTTACTCCTCCGCCCGCTGTTGGAGAGGCCGAAGCTTGCGCCCCGGACGTATACGGGGTTCCCGAAACCGAAGCGGTAATGGACATAATGGTAAATTTATTGGGGATATAGAACATGCGCCCTGGATTGCTTATGGGGGCAAACGTCATAGGTTTCGTGGAATTGCGGGTGGTAAACGCCATGCTGCTTGTAATACTGCTAATTGAAAGGGAGGAAATATAAGGATTGAGGGCTGTTACTTTTGGTGAGAGGGAACCGCTTAATCTCCATTCATAAGAACTAATATAGGTATCTTCTGCTACTTGCGACTCCGCAGTGGCCCCCTCTCGGAGCATGGAAAGCCAATCAAGCTCTTCCGAGCGGTTTAAAAAATCCCTGTTTACATAAGGATCGGAATAAAGCGGGACTCCCCAGGAAACACTTCCATAAGTCCCGGAAAAAGAGCCGTTCATATTAAAACGGTAACGAAGGGGAAAATCAAACGAAAAAAACCGTGAATCATTCCATTCACTGGAACCGTCATAATTCGGGAAGGGCGTACTCCCCGAACCCATGGCGTAAATATTCCTGGTTAAGCCCAGGCCGAAGGAAAGATCAAAAGCGCCAAAAGCGCCTTTCCTGGGCAGGGCCAATTCAGTGCCCAGGTAAAAGCCAAGATTTGCATACGCATCAAAGAGCACCGAAAGGCGTGTGTCGTTGGCATCACGGTATTTTTTCCCGGTGCTGCGGAGAAAAACGCCTTCCCTCTCTTTTTCCATATCTGAACTGGAACCGAATATCTTTGTTATTGAATTTTCAGAAGTGCCTGAAGTTTTTGGCCGCCCCAAAATATAGGTAGTGGTCTGCACAAAAGTCCCCTCCCGGGTACGGTAGCCCAATACCGGATGGAACACAATTTCATCGGAGGGATAATAAAAGAAGGGCAGCCATAATACCGGTATATTCCCCACTTTAAGTACCGCGTTTAATATGCCCCAGTCAGATCCGGGAAGCAGCCAAAGCTTGGAAGCGTTAAGTGACCAGAGAGCCTCAGGATTGCTGCCATTGGTAATCTCGGCATGGGTAAGGACAGTAACTTCTTCGCTGTTGCGGGAAATCACGGTTCCTGCAAAACGGTATGCAGTATTATTGCCTGCTATGGAACGCTCGGAAATGCCATCCATAAAAATGCTTGACCAGTTATCAAGGTTGACAGTAATGGATTCGCCCTTGAAGGTCTCGATGGTATCCCCTTCTTCTTTGACATATTCCACGCCGCCGGTCGCCGTCATTACATTTCTCGTGCGGTTGTAGAGTATCTCCCAGGCTTTAACCCGGTGCACCGCCTCCCCGTCCTTTAAAGAGATGACCACGTCCCCCCTGAGGCGCGCATATTCCTCGTCCACCACATCGAGGGTGAAATATTCGGTGGTCCTGGCAGACTCGATGGTGATGATCTTGGCCTGGGCAGAAACAGTGCCCCCTACCGCAGGGAGTTTAAAATAGCTTCGAAGCCTGTTCGCAAGGTCATCCTTGGTTCCCCCTTCGGAGAGGCCAAGGCTTCTGCACCAGGAAGCCAATTCCATAAGCGTAGAAGTTTTAATATCCAGTTCGAGAATTTCAGCGTTGGGGTCTTTTTCTTCTATTGGAGCTGCGCCAGCTTCTGCAGCGACCGGGGCTTCTGCTGCGGGTGCAGCCGCGCCTGCCGGCTCTTCCTGGGCCAATACAGGAAATGCTGCAAAGCCCATTATGAGGAAAAGAAAAAAGAGAACCCGGAATAACTTCATTTCTTTGATGAAACTTTCCTGACACGCTGAGATCTTTTTGATCTCTGTTCCAGCATCTCTTTTAAATATTGGCCCGTGTAAGAAGGGCCGTGTTGGGCCACCTTTTCGGGCGTTCCCGAAACCACAAGCTCCCCTCCCTTGTCGCCGCCTTCGGGCCCCAGGTCGATGAGGTAATCCGCCTGGAGGAGCACATCGAGGTTATGCTCGATCATGACCACCGTGTTCCCCTGGTTCACAAGGCGCTGTATCACTTCCATAAGCTGCTTCACGTCTGCAAAGTGGAGGCCCGTGGTGGGTTCGTCCAGTATATAGAGGGTTTTTCCCGTGGAACGTTTGGAAAGTTCCAGGGCCAGCTTGACCCGCTGGGCCTCGCCGCCCGACAGTGTCAGCGCGCTCTGGCCGAGCTTCACATACCCAAGGCCCACTGAAAGGAGGGTGTCCATTTTCCGGGCAATCTGGGGAATGAACTCAAAAAACTTCGCCGCTTCTTCGATGGTCATGTCCAGCACATCGGCGATGTTTTTACCCTTGTAGCGTATCTCAAGGGTTTCCTTGTTGAAACGCTGTCCATGGCATACATCGCAGGTAACATACACATCGGGGAGGAAATTCATTTCTATCCTGATGGTGCCGTCGCCCTCGCAATTTTCGCAACGCCCTCCCCTCACGTTGAAGGAGAAACGTCCGGGCTTGTAACCCCGGGCTTTGGCGTCGGGGAGGCTGGCAAACAGATCCCGTATAGCGGTAAAAACGCCCACATAGGTTGCGGGGTTGGACCGGGGAGTACGCCCTATGGGACTCTGATCGATGTCGATAACCTTGTCGATGAACTCGGTTCCCTCGATTTTATCGCACTCCCCTTCCGGGCGGTTTGTGTTGTTGATCTCATTTGCAAGAACAGGATAGAGCACATCCGAAAGAAGCGTGGACTTGCCGGAACCTGAAACGCCGGTGATGCAGGTAAAAATCCCCAAGGGAATTTCCACGTCAATGTTCTTTAAATTGTGTTCCTTAACGCCGTAGAGGCGCAGGAAGTTTCCGTTCCCCTGACGCCGCTTTTCAGGAACATCCATGATGAGGGTTCCCGCTAGGTACTGGCCCGTGAGACTTTCTTCAACCTTCATCACCTCGGCGGGCGTACCCTGAGCCACCACCTTGCCGCCGTGAACGCCCGCGCCGGGGCCGAGGTCGACGATGTGGTCGGCAGTACGCAGGGTCTGCTCGTCATGCTCCACCACGATGAGGGTGTTCCCCAAATTGCGGAGGTAGAGAAGCGTGTCGATAAGGCGCTGATTGTCCCGCTGGTGGAGGCCAATGCTCGGTTCGTCAAGAATGTAAAGAACCCCCACAAGGCTCGACCCGATTTGGGTTGCAAGCCGTATGCGCTGGGCCTCGCCGCCCGAAAGAGTCGCAGCTTTACGCTCAAGGGTAAGATAGTCGAGGCCCACGTTTTTCATGAACCCCAGGCGGGCGTTTATCTCTTTTAAGATCTGATAGGCTATCTTTTTTTCAGTCTTGTTGAATTTGATAGTCTCAAAAAATTTAAGCGAATCAGTAACAGAAAGGCTCGTGAGATCCCAGATGTTCCTGCCCCCCACGGTAACGCCCAACACTTCGCCCTTGAGCCGCCTTCCGCCGCATTCTTCGCAGGGCTTCTGGCTCATGAATTTCTCGAGCCATTCTTTTATGCCCGGCGACTGGGTCTCAAGGTAACGGCGGCGCAGATCTTCGAGTATGCCCTGGAACTTGGTGTTGTAATCGAAGTGGTTGGTTCCCTCTTTATTTTTATAGTGGATCTCGATGTCGTCCTTGCTTCCGTACAGTATGGCGTCCATGGCTTTTTTGGGAAGATCTTTAAAAGGAGCATCAAGACTGAATTTGTAATGCTTCGCAAGACTTTCAAAACGCGCCCTATACCAGGCCGAATCGGGGTTATAGGGAACACAGCCCCCTTCGTTAAACGAAAGGGAAGAATCGGGTATCACCAGATTGGGGTCGAACTCCATTTTGATCCCCAGGCCCGAACATGAAGGGCAGGCCCCGAAGGGATTGTTAAACGAAAAGAGCCGGGGCTGAAGTTCGGGAATGGAAATGCCGCAGTCAGGGCAGGCGTTCTTCTGGCTGAAGAAATGCTCCGACGGAACCGACTTGTCCCCTGCCTGCTGGCAAAGCACCAGCATAATGCCATCGGCGGCTTCGAGGGCGGCCTCCGTAGATTCCGCAAGGCGCGAACGTATCTCCGGCGCAATGACCATGCGGTCCACCACGATTTCTATGGTATGCTTCTTCTGCTTATCAAGGGTGATCTTCTCGTCCAGGTTCACCGGCACCCCGTCGATGCGGGCCCGGGCAAAGCCCGCCTTCCTGGCATCCTCGACTATCTTTTGATGCTCCCCTTTCTTCCCCCTGATTACCGGCGCCAAAAGCTGAATCTTGGCCCCTTCGCCCATGGCCATGATAGAATCGATGATCTGATCCACAGGCTGTTCCCGTATCTCCCTGCCGCATTCGGGGCAGTGGGGTATGCCTATGCGGGCGTAGAGGAGACGGTAGTAATCGTAAATCTCCGTGACAGTTCCCACGATAGACCGGGGATTGCGGTGGGTGGTTTTTTGTTCTATAGAAATAGCCGGCGACAGGCCCTCGATATAATCCAGGTCGGGCTTGTCCATGCGCCCCAAAAATTGGCGAGCATAGGCCGAAAGGCTCTCCACATAGCGGCGCTGGCCCTCCGCAAAGATGGTATCAAAGGCCAGGGAACTCTTCCCCGACCCCGAAAGGCCCGAAATGACGATGAGTTTATCTCTTGGCAGTTCCAGGTCTATATTCTTGAGATTATGCTCCCTGGCGCCCTTGATGACGAGTTTATCCATAATATGGAAGAATAGCCTGAAAGTCGGGGGGCAATCAACGCCCCAGAATCCCCGCCCCCATTTCAAAAGCCTTGCGCTTGTCCTCGGGGAAGACTGTTTCCCGGCGCTTCTTCCGCTCATCCCCATCGAACATGGTCATTTCATATTTACCGTAGTCCGTGGTCTGCCAGGTTTCGGTGGAGAGCAGGGTTTCGGCAGGGCCGATAAGCCGGGCAAAAAGATCCTCATAAAAGCGGAATTTGACCCCGTAGCCGTTGGGTTCCACTGCTGATGCGGGGATATTCATGGTGTAGATGAGCTTTACCGGAATGCGCCGGGGGAAAAAGCTTTTCCTGTCTTTGCGGTAGGTTATGTACTGGAAGGTAAGGCGTTCAATAAAGGCCCGGACGGAGGCAGTTACTTCGCCGACATAGATGGGAGACCCCAGGATGAGGCCGTCGCAAGCGTCGATTCTGTCCAGAAGGGGCTTTATATCGTCTTTTACGGCGCAGCGGCCCAGGCTGGGTCCGGCCTTCCGCTTGCATTCAAAGCAGCTGATGCAGCCCTTGAACTGCAAATCGTAGAGGTTCACCAGTTCCGTTTCCGCGCCCTCTGTGGCGGCCCCCTTCAGGGCTTCCTCTACCAAAACATGGGTGCTCCAGCCCTTCCGGGGGCTGCCGTTTATGCCGATTATCTTCGCTGTTTGTCTCATGCCTATTCCACCTTGAACCAGGAAATCTCCTTGACTAGAACCTCTATGCTTTCCTTGTTCTTCCCTGATATTTGATTAACATCGATTACTGCGGTATTGATAAGATCAGCGCCCGAAGCCATTTCATTCATGCCGCCGGAGATTTCTGAACTTGCCTTTTCGAGATTTACCCCTTCCTTGATGATCTCCCCGGAACCGGTAAGCATTTCTTCGGAACCGCCTTTGACCAACTGGGTGAGTTCATGCAGCTTGCTAATAGCGTCGAGGATCTGCTTGCTCCCCGCACTCTGCTCTTCCATGGCGTTGCGTATGTTCCCTTCCTGATCCGATACGGTCTTAACCTGCGTATCTATGGCTTCGAATTTGTTCAATACCGCATCGGTAGAACCAGTGATTTTCTCGATGGCAGCCTTCATCTTCTTGAGCACACCGGAGATAGTCTTTGACTGCTCGGAGGAATTTTCCGCCAGCTTGCGGATCTCGTCGGCCACCACCGCAAAGCCCTTGCCCGCTTCGCCTGCGTGGGCTGCTTCGATGGCGGCATTCATGGAGAGAAGATTGGTCTGGCTTGCGATGTTTTCCATCACTCCGTTGATTTCGAGGATGCCTTCCGATTCTTTTGCGATTTCCTGAATATCGGCCGCAACTTCCTGAAGTCCGCCTCTGCCCACTTCGGATGCCTCGGCCAGGCTTGTTACGTTTTCGGCGTTCTTTACCAGAGTCCTCGTAACAGATTCTATGTTGGCGAGCATCTCTTCAATAGCCGACGATGATTGGGAAACACTTTCGGTTTGCTTTTCAACATGACCGTTAAGCTTGGCGATATTACCGCTGATCTGCCCCATGGTTGCATTGGTTTCGGTAACGCTGGCAGACTGGTTTATCACCCTGTCCTTTATGCTCCCGATGGTAGCGGTAATCTCATTGATTGCCGCGGCAGTCTGCCCCATGCGGGTGGAGAGCTCATCGCTTATGCTGCGAAGGGCGCCGACCTGCTGCTTGATGGCACCCACGAGGCTGCGTATTTTTTCTACCAGTTCATTGAAATAATGGACAAGGTCGCCGATTTCATCATCTTTTTTGTAGGGGAAGCTGCGGGTAAAATCGCCTTCGGCGATAACCGCCATATACTGGCGCAAATCACCCAGAGGATTAAGCATAAACCTGACATACACATTGCAGATTACAAAAACAGCCAGTATTACCGCCAGCATTATTATCGCAAGGGAAGTAATGGGGCTTTCCAATAGCATGGCGGAGCTGACAGGCATGGAAAGCACCATGTCCCAGTCGAGCATATCCACATGGGTAATAAAATATTCGGTGTTTCCGACAGAAAAGATTTTATACTCACCTCCTGAAATTTTTCCTTTAAACGAATCAAGCTGGGAAGCGATTTCGGGATCTTGATCCGTAATCTTTTTCTTGTTAATGATCAGGTTCTGATCGGTACTGCCGGTGATCTCAAAAGCACTATTGTAGAAATACATGGTTATCCCGGAATCAAGGCCCGAAAATTGTGAATCCACAAAATCGCTTAACACAATACCGGTTCCTACCAACCCTATGGGCGTTTTGTTTGTACCAGTGCCGTTAAAGACCGGGGCATTTACCCAGAGCATGGTCTTTTTCAGGTTGTCATTGTAATTGATATTGAAATTGTACTTATCAGTTTCGTAGAGGGTCATCTTATACCAATAGTCCGCGGGATCATCGGGGTTTACGGTATAGGAATAGGCATCATCGGAATAAAAGTCCTTGTCGGCATCGCTGGCCCAGAAAGTAGAATTGCTGGCAAAAGCGCGGCGGTAACCTGCAATCTCCTCAAAGGCCAGGGCCTTTACCTCCTCATCATGGGGATTTAGAAAATGGCGCTTTATAATGGGAGAATCAGCCATCTTCATAGCCAGGGTCATTTCACTATTCACCGACGACTGGAGGCCGAGCTTCTTTGTCTCCCCCGCCTGCACCAATTGCTGACTCACCGAAGCGCCTACAATATGACGGGCAGTAACCAGGAGGGCCAGTATACTTCCCCCAAGAATCAAAAGGTACACAATAATAGAAAAAAACAGAACCTTATTTTTCATTGATGAAATCTTCATAAAACAAGCCTCCTGCGCATAGGCGTATAAGAATGTGAAGATCCTTAAAATAGTACAATTTTTGCTTTTTGGGAACCCCTGAACGGAGGCATTCGGGGAAATGGGTACTTTGCTGCCGTTTTGGGCTTTTTAGTTCCTGACTATCACCGCGACCCCATCAGGTATGACGGCTATAGATGCGTTTTTATTGCCCAGGTATTCCTCCGCCATTTTGACCGCCTCCTCAATTGAATGGGCCGGCGTCATGTGCAAATCCTGAACCATCTCGTCGGGCGCTTCGGAGACATAAATCACCCTGGCGTGTTTTAAAACACGGGCGAATATCTGGGACTGCCATTGATCCACACGGGTAGTTTCCCTGGGAGTCCGCATGAAGGTGTCCAACATACGATCCAGGTCTTTTTCTTCCGCAAAGGTTTTGTAGAACTCGGACGCCCCATGACCATCGCCGGAGGCTGCCAATTGGATGATGACCCCGCCTTTACGTACTGTGGTTTCCGCTGCGGTCATGCCCTTAACCGCCTGATAGATATTCTGATCCAGGGGATAGCCGCCGTTGGTAACGATGACGATATCCACAGGAGGATCGGCGGCCCTTACCTGGCATTTACCAACAAGGAATTCCCTACCCGCCTTGTGGGCCAGGTCACAGTCGCCGGAAGCGGCGTAGATCACTTCTTTACGGGCATTGATAACCACATTGCAGATGAAATCGAGACGGGCCTTCCGGGCGGCATAGAGCATATCGATGTGTATGGGATTGCCCTCTACGATACCGGTGCGCGCCTGGGGATGAGCGATAAATTCGGCGTTATGGTTGTAAACCACCGTCTTGCGGCCGGCAATGCCAGGAAGCACGCTCTTGCGGCCTCCTGAAAAACCGGCAAAAAAGTGGGGTTCAATAAATCCTTCCGCTATCAGGAGATCCGCTTCCGCCGCCAACTTATTGATGATGAGATCGCCGCCTGAGGGCAGCTTTCCCAGGTAAATCATGTCAAGGGAGTCGCAGTCATGAATTATGATTTTTTCATTTTTCAGGATCTCCGGACCGAATTTATCTTCCAGTTCAGCCCTGGTGGTTTCCCGGTGGCACCCCGTTGCGATCAGGATGGTTACATCAGCTTTGGGATTGCCCCTGCGGATCTCAGCCAGCATTCTTGGCACAATAATCCTGCTCGGCACAGGCCGGGTATGATCGCTAGCAATAAGAACAATCTTTTTTTGCCCTCAGCCATTACCTGTAACGCGGGGGTTCCAATGGGGTGAGCGAGACTGTCGTCCACCAGCTCTTCCTGGCTTTTTGCAGCCTTGAACTGATGCATTTGCGAGACAAGCTCACCCTTAAACCGCGATTCAGGAATAGCATAACTACAGAATTCTTTTCCAAAAGGAAATTGAATCACCGGCATACGTATCGTTCTACACCATCACTTTAATACCGGCAAGATCGCCTGTCACGGCAGCGCGGATAACCGGGCCCATGTACTCATCAATCTTGGCGGCGGTGAGGGGTACAGGCATATTCTTGAGCTTCATGTCCAGCTGCGGATCTTTTGCCGCTTCCAGGATCTTGGACACATAGGAGTCATCCCACTTGGGCAAATCCTTGAGGGTTGTCGGCGCATTAATACTCCTACCGAACGCTATCATACCCCTGGCGACTGCAATACCCAGGTCTTTGCCTTTGAGAGCTTCAAGGTCTTCGCTCAAGTGTCCGTATTTTTTGAAAATCCTGCCTACAATACGCAGCTGCTTTTCGATCGCCGGTGAGAAAAAAACCGCATAGTAAGGATTCATGATCCCGCAGGCCGTTCCGTGACCTGTCAGATTCACCAAAGAAAAACTGGTCATGTGGGGGCCGTGGGTACCTCCCACCATGATGGCATAGCCGCCAAGGTCGGTGCTCATGCCAATGGCTTCCCGGGCTTCCATGTCCTTTGGGTTTTTGATAACCCGGGGTGCGTACTGTACCGTAAGTTCCACGGCCGCTTCGCAAATGGACGCGCAGAGATCCTGTTTTTCCTGAGGTACAGAAGCGGGCAAACCTGTGAACACCTCGAAACAGTGGGCAATGGAATCCAGAGCGCCGTCGATGGTAACCGGGACAGGCATGGAGGCAGTCACGTCATAATCGAAAACTGCGTAGGCGGGTACAATCCCTTCATCTACTACAAGTTTTTTCTGCCCCACTGCCGGATCCGTGATATTGGAATACTTGGTGAGATGGGCACCGGAACTGGCGGAAGTTTCCACCGCGATCAGGGGGTAGAGCTTTTTGCCGGTTTTCTTCAGGGCCTCGCTCACAATACCAGTACCGAACCAGTGGTCTACCTCGGGGGTAATATCTTTGCCCAGAGTTGCTAAAAAGTTGGCAGCTTTGCAGGCGTCAATGGTGGATCCCCCGCCTACCGCGATAATCACATCTGGCTTATAATGAAGTATCCACGTCTCAATACGGTACACATCGGCCCGGGGGGCATTGGGACCCGCATCGGGAACTATGGTCCCTCCGGCAAGTTCAACACCAGCACCCTTGAGGGCTGCCGTCACCTGATCCGCCACAGGCTTCATATAGGTGGTATTGCAGATTACTAAAGCATTTTTGCCGAATTGAGCCGCCACTTTTCCAAGCTGAGGAAGAACTCCCCGGCCGAAAATATATTTATCCCCTTTCCATCGAGAAAGCAAATTTCGGGATTTTTCAAATAATTCATTCATAAGTTATACGCTCCGTATTAAAAATGATTGATATGGGCAATATCATTCCCCATATCGCAGTAAGTTGTATCTTCCACTACAATGTCTATCACATAGGGCCCCTGAGCAGCAATCGCGTTCTTCAGGGCTTTCTCAAGTTCAGGATAGGTAAAGACCCGTTCCGCCTTGCAAGCAAAACCTTCGGCCACCTTTACATAATCCATAACACCCTTGTTGTATTCCATCCGCACTTCATATTCGTAGTTAAAGGCTTTGTTCTGGTTCTGGCGGATAAGCCCCAGATAAGCGTTATTAATGATAAGCACTATCACGGGCATCTTATACACCGCTGCCACCGCAATTTCTTCTACCAGGAAGGTAAAGCCAAAGTCCCCGATGAGGCACGCAGTTTTCTTACCCTTGCTTCCCGCCACAGCTCCGATGGCTGCAGGAATGTCATAACCCAAAGTACCAGCACCACCTGAAGGGAAATATTTACGGGGCTTGTTGATCCGCTGATATTGGCCGCTCCAAATTTGGGTGATGCCGCAGCCTGTGGTATACTGAGTTTCATCATCGAAGGCTTGATTTATTACCTCGAACACTTCTCTTGGATCCATTACCTTTTTATTGGAATCCGGATAGTGGATGAATTTCTTCCGCATTTCCGCAAAAGAAGGATGCTGCCGGGTCCGTACTTTCCCGGCGGTCCTAGCGGCTTCCAACAGCATAGGTACCGCATCGGCAGCGTCAGCAATGATCCCCAATTCGGTCTTAATAATTTTGCCAAGTTCATTTGGATCAATATCAATATGGATGAATTTACGTTCACCCTGGTAGATCACCGAATTCCCTGTATGACGATCGGTGAAACGGCATCCTATTCCCAAAACCACATCGGCGCCCAAGAAAACTTCGTTGCCGCTGGAAGCAGCCCCCACCTGGATGCCCGCCTGTCCAGCATTAAGAGGATGATCGACAGGAATGCCTCCCTTGGCCATATAGGTAGTGATCACTGGAATACCCATGTATTCAGCAAATTGTACCAGTTCTTTTTCCGCATGTGCCAGTATTACGCCGCCGCCCATAATGATCACCGGGTTCTTGGCTTCGTCCAACAATTTTACTGTTTTTTCAATGGAGGCTTTTGAAGGCTTGGTGGTCTTTATCTTCGATAGTGTATACTCGTTAATGTCAAACTCAATATTGGCCATCTGCACATCCAGGGGGAGGTCGATAAGTACCGGCCCAGGCCTGCCTGACAGGGCGGTCTCAAAGGCCTCCCGAAAAACCGTAGGAATAGTGTTGGCATTGGTAACACACCAGGATTTCTTGCAGACCGTTTTTACGATCTCTGCAATGTTAACGCATTGAAAAGCCCCTTTACCCAGCTGGGCGGTAACCGCCTGGCCGGTGATGGCGATGAGGGGAATGGAATCCTGCCAGGCCGTGTACAAACCGGTGACAAAGTTTGTCGCCCCCGGCCCTGAGGTGCAAATCGCCAGCGCCGGTTTCCCTGCGGCGCGGTAATAGCCGTCGGCTGCGTGAACAGCTGCTTCCTCATGGCGCATAAGGTAATGCTTTATCGGTGCCTTCTCAAGGTACTTATACAGACAATTAATCCCCGCACCGGGAATCCCGAAGGCATCGGTGATACCTTCTTTTTCCAAAATTTTGACAATTGCTTCTGATGCTTGCATTTTTTCCTCTTAATAAAACCATTATTTTATTTGTATTGAGAATACTTAATACTCCGAGGCCTGCCTCAGTTAAAAAATATTAAGTCCCTAAATATAAATACCTTTTATGAATAACATACCTCGGGGTTGTTGATTCTAATTTAATTTTACTCTATGCATAAACAATGAAGGAGGCGTCATTCCTTCATTCCGGAGGTAGCTATACCTGCCACAAATTGCCTTTGAAATGTCAAAAATACCACAAAGATCGGGATTAATGAACAGACTGAAGCAGCCATTATAGCGCCATAACTCGTAGAATTTTCATCCCTGAAAAATTCCAATCCCAACGGGATAGTGGCGAGCTCCTTTGACCTTATATACACCAATGGGGCTTCGTAGTCGTTCCATACACCTACAAATTGAAAAATAACTAATGCACTAAGTGCCGCAGTTGATAAGGGTAATACAATCTTTACGAATACCGAGAAATGATTCGCTCCATCAATTTTAGCTGCTTCACTCAATTCATCTGGTATTGTCATAAAAAACTGACGCAACATAAAGGTTCCGAATGCTGTAAACATACCAGGCAGAATCAGCGTCCAATGAGTATTATAAAGACCTGTAAGACGAAAGAGCACAAAACGAGGAATAAGCATCATCTGCCCTGGAAAAATTAACGTAGCCACATAAAGCCAGAACATTATCTCTCTACCTCGGAACTTGATCTTCGCAAAAGCATAACCAGCTAAAGCACTCGTAACAAGCTCTCCAATAACACACCACAGGGTTACCTTAATCGAATTTAACAAAAATTTAGAGAAAGGTACGCTAGAGCCCCAAACCATTTTGTAATTATCTAATGTTGGAATTTTTGGTATCCAGTCGACTGGGACATTGAACACATCCGATTCTATTTTAAAGGAGGCTGATATCATCCAAACAAAGGGTATAAGCATTGAAATTGATAATATTGCTACAAACGCAGTAAGTATGATCTTAATGGTCAATTTTCTTCTTGTAAAACCCATGGTTCAGTCCTCTTTTTTGCTTTTTTTATTGCGATCCATTACAAAATTACGCATTACTGTAAATACAAACACCAGCAAAAACAATACCCATGACATCGCACTAGCATAACCAATATTGTTGTGCAGAAAGGCTGTCCGATAAATATAGTAGACAAGCACCGATGATGAATTGCCTGGTCCACCCTGCGTCATGACCTGAACAGGCGTGAAAACTTGAAAGGATCGAATAAAACAAATCATTACAAGGAAAAACATCGTGCTAGACAGAGAAGGTACCGTTATTCTAAAAAATTTCTGAATTATATTAGCTCCGTCAATATCTGCAGATTCATAAAGCGAGCGAGATATACCTTGCAAACCTGCTAAAACTATAATGATATTATACCCAAGAGACTGCCATACACCTACAATAATTATTGAAAGTAATGAAGTATTTGATGAATTAAGCCATCGGGGGGGATCAGTAATGCCTATTGTCCTAAAAAAATTATTGATAGGACCATAGGAAGGTAAAAATAAAATCATCCACACCATTGAAACCGCTACCATGGATGATACATAAGGTATATAAAAGGCCAATCGCAAAAGCCCCTTACCAAAAACATATTCGTTCAAAATTACCCCGAGAATAAGTGCGAGAAAAATAGAAATAGGTACCAATGCAATAGCATAAACAATCGTATTAATAAGAGAAACGATAAAAATAGGATCCGTTAAAAGATTTTTATAATGGTCTAACCCAATTATCTTTATTCCACGAACGCCTTGAATAAAATTCCATTTCGAAAAACTAAGCACTAACGCAAGTAAAATAGGTACTAATCTAAAAATAACATAGCCTACAAAATTTATGCTAAGAAAAGCAAAACCAAAAAAATTCTCATTACGTACTAGGGTTGAGGGTTTTTTCTTACTTTTTATGCCAAATACTGAAGAGACAAAAATATTACTCACTTCCCCTCCATTGTGTTTTCACTCATATAAATATTTTTCACCAAGACAATTATGAACTCAATCATCTTGGTGAAAATCCATATTTTTAACTGACAAAAAAACTATTTCTTCATGTCATCGGCGATATACTGATCGCCCTTAGTTTTTAAATCACTAAGTACAGCATCAACAGTCAATTCACCGTTAAAAAGGCGAGACACATTGGCAAGTATTAGATCATTAATCTTTTGTTGGCCCTGAACAATGGTATTGTCTCGGTTGATCAGTGTATAGGGCCGGGTAGTTACTTCCATTGCCATATTATAGTCAAGACCAGGGCGACCTTTGAAAAGCATAGAATAGAATATAAGCTTTTCAGCATCTGTCTTTAACTCGTAACCTGGATGCATAGCCTTAGGACCTGCGAAAAGATCCGCATGATCGATACACTGATATTTAGCAAGAGCCCAAGCACCATCAGGATACTTTGTACTAGCAGGAATACTGGTAGTAGAACCATGGGTAATGGTAACTAGACCGTTATATCCAACCGGACGAGGGAAACCCACCATACCAATATCTGTCCCTGAAGGAAGTTTACCACCAGTGTAACTATCGTCTAGGAATAGGTTATTTCCATCGTCAGCAATCCACATGGCATATCGACCGGAATAAAGAGCTTTCATACCATTTGCAGCATCCTGTAACTGGAGGGTCATATATTCATCATAGGGCATAACGGTTTTATCAACCATAAACATATCATAGAAAAACTGTAGATCTTCCCTGATTTCAGGAGCATCAAAACGGGTAGACTGATGATCCGGGCTGTAATAATAAAAGGGCCCGAGTCTTTGACTGGCGATATGATCCCAATAGGGATTAAGATTATACATTGCACCATATACTTTATTAGCACCGTTACCTTTAGTCAACTTTTTGGCAAGTTCGCGAAAATCGGCCCAAGTCCAATTAGGATCTGGATAGGGAACACCGATCTCATCAAACATCTTTTTGTTGAAAAAAACTACAGCCCTCTGAAGGCCATATGGGATGGCATAATAATCACCATCAAAATTATAGACTTTCTCGGTAGATTCCCCAAATACCCCTTCATATGTCAGGCCATCCTTTACAAGGAACTGCTTCATACCAAGATAAATACCATCATCATAACGCTGACGAAGATCTATAGGACTACCCTGGGTCATAACATCAACCTGTTCACCCGAAGCAAGAGCGGTATTGATTGTCATAGTCAAGGCATTTGCAAGCCTTATGTGTTCTACTTCCCACTTGCCTGCATAATCTCTGTTAAAACCATCTAGTAACGGCTGAATGACATCTGTATTGGTCCATGTGTAAAGCAAGAGTTTTTGCGGTCCGGCTGAAGTGGGTACTTCTCCAGATTTCGTTGTATTTTTCGAACAACCAATAAAGAAAACCGTGAGCAACAAGAGACACACACTTTTAACATTCTTGCTTTTTCCAAAACACTTTCTCATTATTAACCTCCAAATGATATTCTTTTAATCCAGTAATAAATCACTGGAAATAAAGACATTAATCTAACCGCAGGTATGTACTATTCAATACGAACATGTTGATTCCGCAACTCCTGCTGAAGAGCTTTAATATCAACTTGTCGGGAATAAACATCTTGTTTTATGGATAAGGAACTTGCTACCCCCGCAGCTTGGCCTGTTACCATAGCAAAATTCATATGCCTTGTAATCGAAGTTGATCGCCTCTCAGCAGAAACACATCGACCAGCAACTAAAAGATTTTCAATCTTTAAAGGTACAGTAAGACGATATGGAACCTGAAAATGCGCCTCTGTTAGAGCGGGCATAACACCTTCAGGACCATCTAGACAAATTGGATAAACTCCGATAGAATCTTTGAATTTTGCCTCATCGAAGATTTCTTTAAAAGTAATCTGATATTCCCCCTTAATCCGGCGTGTTTCCCTAATACCGATACTCATCGCGAAATGACGTAGCTTGGCGTTTTCAAGACCTTTAGCATATTTACGCATAATCGGGATGGTATTTACAATATCTTTACGGCTTTGAATTTCAGCTTTTGTTAAGCTTAATACATCTGTACCATCCACCCAGACAAAAGAATGATTCAATGCAGTCAATTCATGATCAGTGAATCGATTATATATAAAACGCCGATTGGTACTTTCGGGAAAAATTTCCCCAGCATCAATTGCAGCTTTCCACCAGTGATAATTACCCCTGTGCATAATAGGATTACGTTGAGCTGGATCTGAATCCATTTCTTCCTCAACCGCTTTAACATCAACATCCGTCAAGCTGTATATAACCGTGCCCTGCTGAAATTTATCTGGCGGAAGGCTTGGACCATTAGGACCATCCTTTACACAGCACTCTACCCCTGCACGGTATGCAATATCAGCATCACCTGTACAATCTATAACTCGCTTAGCCTTGATTACAGTTCTTCCCGATTTGCTTTCTGTAATAATACCAATAATAGTATTACCTTCCAGAAGAGGCATAACCCCCTGGCAATGAAGTATTGGAATGACACCATTCTCTTGGATATATTCATCTGCTACATATTTGAATATTTCCGTATCATAGGCATAACCGGTACCGGGTCTGAACATAGTTCTTTTAGCAGCACCAATTGCCAACATTTTTTGATCAAGATCTTCTGCGACACCACCGGGCATAATTGTCTTTTCGTTTCTCCACCAGCTGGGAGTTTCCATAGATGCAATGGATATAAGTCCACCAAGACAGCCATATTGTTCTACCACCACTGTTTTAGCGCCCGTACGAGCCGCGCCGACTGAAGATGCAATACCCGCAGGACCTCCACCAACCACCAACACATCGACATCAAGTAAAATTGGTATTTCTCGACTGGGTTCATTTATGTATTCTATCAATTAAGCCCTCCTTAATATTCCAAATTAAAAAAATATTCTAATTTGGAATATGATTTTAATAATTTAAAGTATAATAAATCCATTCATAACAATTGTCAAGTAAAAAACTATAAAACCAACACAAAATTAAAAATTGCCATCTTTAAAATTACTTATGTCGCATCAGTTTCCATAAGAACAAATATTACTTTTCCGATTCTACAACAACCTGAATTATTTAGATCCTCCTTTTTATTTGGGAATATTTATCCAAGAAAACTGCTAATCCACTCGCAAACCCTGACGCCGCAGTTCCAGCTGGACGAGTTTGATATCCACATTACGAGTAACCACATCCTGTTTGATGGACAAGGCACTAGCAGTTCCAGCCGCCTGACCAGTAACCATACAGAAATCCATTTGTCGGGTTGTAGGAACTGCTGAACGTTCACCGGAAATACAACGCCCCGCAGCCAAAATATTTTCTACCTTTTGGGGCGTAAGTATACGAAAGGGTACCTGAAAATAGGCATCGGTATAGGGAATTTCCTTGATATCTATACCATCCGCATAAACCGGAAATACACCAATAGTATCATCAAATCGACCACGTTTAAAAATATCATCAAAGGTAAGGGTGTAATTACCCACAATCCGACGAGTTTCCCGAACACCTACAGCCATAGCAAAATAACGCAGTTTGGCATCGGCAAAACCGGCATCAGTACCATATTTTCTGAGCCGACGGAGCACTTCCAGCACTTCTTTCCGCAGTTTGATTTCACTAGCAGTTAAGCTTAGAACGTCAGTACCATCTAGCTCCCTGTCATAAGTAGCCAAATTAATATTGATTGAATCATTAGAAACTGCAGTATAATAAATTTTATTTAAGGAATTCTGCAGGGGAGGCTCCCCGGCCTCTTCGGCTTTAATAAAAGGTTTGTAAAGGAGCTTATGCACATAAGGATCCCGGCTTTCGGGGTCTGCACTCATGGCCGCTTCTAGCTTGAGAATATCCACATCGGAGGCAAAAAATTTCAAAGTACCTGCCCCAAGTTTACCAGTTTGGGGATCTCCCTTTAAAACAGGTGCACCGGACCGGTAAACCAAATCAGCATCACCGGTAGTATCTATCACTCGTTTAGCAAGAATAACCTTACGACCCGATTTAGATTCAGTAATTACCCCCTTGACTACATTTCCCTCCATATAGGGAACGGTACCGATACAATGGTAGACCGGAGTAATCCCAAGATCCTTTATATAGCAATCAGCCATATATTTATACATTTCAGTATCATAGCTTAATCCTATGGAAGGACGGAAT
The DNA here is from genome assembly GCF_000214355.1 of Leadbettera azotonutricia ZAS-9. Taxonomy (GTDB): domain Bacteria; phylum Spirochaetota; class Spirochaetia; order Treponematales; family Breznakiellaceae; genus Leadbettera; species Leadbettera azotonutricia. The sequence goes on from NC_015577.1 coordinate 2,520,705, forward strand.
GAACAGGGCCTAACGGCATCAAGTGCTATCATCCGGTCTTCTATCTCTTTCTGTACGCCGCCGGGCATAGTTGTCTTTTCCTGCTTATACCAAGAGGGAGGTTCAACCGCAGCAATGGTTACATTTCCCCCAAGACAGGAATATCTCTCTACAAGAACAACCTGTACCCCAACTTTTGCAGCACCAGCCGCTGCTGCTATGCCGGCAGGACCACCACCGACTACCACCACATCACATTTCAGGAGGACCTCTATCTGTCGTCCTTTTTCTAGTATTGTATTTTTCATAGTGAAATTACTACTCCTTATCTAAAAATTAATTAGTGATTTTATTCTATATGTACTCGCTGATTCCGTAACTCCTGTTGCAATGCCTTAATATCCACCTTACGGGGGGGTACATCTTGTTTGATTGAAAGAGCTGACGCTGCTCCAGCAGCTTGTCCAGTAACCATAGCAAAATCAACCATCCGTGTTACCGAGGTGGACCGCCGCTCCGCAGAAACACAGCGTCCGGCAACCAATAGATTTTCAATCTTGAGAGGTACTGTAAGACGGAAGGGAACCTGGAAATGTGCCTCTGTAAATGCAGGCATAGCCCCTTCAGGGCCATCAAGACAAAGAGGATACACCCCTACAGAATCTTCAAACCTAGCTTCATCAAATATTTCTTTAAAAGTAATCTGATACTCTCCTTTAATTCTACGAGTTTCGCGAATACCAATACTCATTGCAAAATTTCGAAGTTTTGCGTTCTGCAAACCTTTGTAATATTTACGAAGGAGGGGAATAGTATCTATTATATCTTTACGGCTTTGAATTTCTGCCCTGGTCAGGCTGAGTACATCTGTTCCGTCCACTTCAAGGAAAGAATGATTCAATGCGGTAAGCTCATGCTTTGTGGTCCTGTTATAGATATAACCCCGATTTGTACTTTCAGGGAAAACCTCACCGGCGGCAATGGCATCTTGCCACCCATGGTACATCCGCTTATGCATGATGGGGTGACGTTGGGCGGGATCCGAATCCGCATCTTCTTCTACTGCCTCCACGTCAACATCAGTAAGGCCATAAATTAAAGTTCCCTCCTGGAGATATCCAGGAGGAAGGCGACCATTGGGACCATCCAATATACAACATTCCACTCCGGCCCGATAAGCGATATCAGCATCTCCCGTACAATCAATTACCCGCTTGGCCTTAATAGCGGTTCTGCCGGATTTACTTTCTGTAATTACTCCAAATAAAATATTACCTTCCATAAGAGGCATAACTCCCTGACAGTGAAGAACCGGAATTACCCCATTCTCTTTAATATATTCATCTGCCACATATTTAAACATTTCCGTATCGTATGCCAAGGCAATACTCGGCTTAAATAAAGACTTGGTTGTAGCGCCCATGGACAGCATTTTCTGATCGAGATCCTCTACTACACCACCCGGCATATAGGATCTCTCATTTCGCCACCAACTGGGAGGTTCCATAGCGGCCAGAGAAAGAAGCCCCCCAAGACAACCGTACTGTTCCACCACTACCGTTTTTGCACCAGTCCTAGCCGATCCGACCGAAGCCGCTATACCCGCAGGGCCACCACCAACTACTACTACATCCACTTCCAACAACACAGAAATTTCTCGACACGGTTCTAGAATAAATTCTGCCATTCCAACCCTCCCTATCTTCACATCTTAATAAATGGAAATCAATTCCAATTTTTAAGATAAGATATTATAGCTACATTTTTCATTATTTGTCAACAAAATTCTTTGTTTTTCTTCTTTTTTCGTTAGAATTTGTAATTAGTCAATAAAATTTGTTAATTCTTTATAGCATAACGAATTAATGATTTACTTCCACCTTGGTAGCTGAATAATTTTATCTTTATTTCTAAAATTTGCAATTAAATTTCATTTTTTAGTTGACAAAATCATTTTCTTAGGAATTAATATTAAGAGATAGGATTTAGAAAATTGTCCTTGAAAGACGATTTTTTATTAGTCTAGATTTTTCCAAAATGTTAAATTTTGGAATATCTACCTTGGATTTAAGTTTGCTTATAACTCTTTTCATGGGTTATATGGGTATTTTATTAATTGGGAGGTACTAAACAATGTCTCAAATTCCAGAAAAAATGAAAGCCTTGGTTGCCTATGGGCCAGGGGATTATCGCCTTGAAACAATTCCTACCCCCCGGGCGAAGGGAGATGACGTGATTGTTAAAGTGGAGGGCTGTGGGGTTTGTGCAGGAGACACCAAGGCTTTTGCAGGCGCTCCGAGCTTTTGGGGAGGTGATGGTAGTCCCCCTTATATCAAGGCTCCTATGGTTCCTGGCCATGAATTTGCAGGCAGGGTCGTAGAAATAGGACCAGAACAGAAGGAATTCAAAATTGGCGACCGAGTAGTTTCGGAACAGATCGTCCCCTGCGGGACCTGCAAATTCTGTCGGACTGGACGTTATTGGATGTGTCAGAAGCATGATCTATACGGGTTTCAAAATAATGTAAATGGAGGTATGGCAGAATACATGCGTTATCCTCACGAAGGACGAAAATACAAGATCCCCGATAATATGCCCCTGGAACAAGCCCTCTTAATCGAACCCTATGGATGTTCTAAGCATTGTGTAGACCGGGCAAGTATTTCACGTGAAGATTTTGTGGTACTGAGCGGAGCCGGAACCCTTGGACTTGGTATGGTAGGGGCCATCCGAAAACAAAATCCTGCAACCTTTGTGGTGCTGGATATGAATGAAATACGGCTTGCCAAAGCAAAGGAATTTGGAGCCGATATTATCCTAAACCCCGGCAAGGAAAATGTAGTTAAAAAAATCAAGGAAATGACTGAAGGATATGGCTGTGATATCTATATTGAAGCCAGCGGTCATCCTTCCAGTGTAGGGCAAGGCCTTGAAATGATCCGTAAATTGGGACGGTTTGTTGAATTCAGCGTCTTTAAGGATTTGGTTACTGTGGATTGGAGTATCATCAGCGATCGGAAAGAACTAGACCTTCTAGGTTCTCATTTGAGCCCTAATTGCTATCCGTCGGTTATTGAGTGGATTCTGGATGGTACCCTGCCTACTACAGGAGTAGTTACCCACAAGTTTTGCCTGGACGAATGGAAAAAGGCTTTTGATATGGCGGCTTCCGGTGCGGATAATTCATTGAAAGTTGCAATAATTCCCTAATCAGGAGGTATATTATGATATCCTACAACGGTATAAAGGCCGATTTTTCCTTGGAAGGTAAGGTTGCCATTATTACCGGAGGAGCGGCTGGAATAGGACTGGCTACGGCGGAATTTTTCGCGCAAAAAGGGGTTCGGCTCCTTATCGCGGATCTCAGCCCCGAAGCGGAGGTTGTCGCGAAAAAGCTGGGACCGGAAAATATTGGGGTCAGAGGTAATGTCTGCGATAAGTCTTACCGGAAGCATGTAATGGAGGCCGCGATAAGGGCCTTTGGGGGGGCGGATATCCTAGTGAACAGCGCCGGTATTGTGGCTCTGGAAAAGGCGGAAATTCTAAGCGAGGACTATTGGGAAAAAACCATCGCCATCAATCTTACCGCTAGTTTCATGATGGCCCAGTCCTTCGGCACACAGCTTATCGAAAGTAAGCGGCCCGGCTGTATCGTCAACATGGCCTCCCAAGCGGGGGTTATTGCCCTGGACCGGCATGCGGCTTACTGCGCCAGCAAAGGGGGCGTTATTGCCATGACCAAGACTTTGGCTTTGGAATGGGGTAAATACGGCATCCGGGTGAACGCGGTGTCCCCCACGGTGGTACTGACCGAACTGGGGCATAAGGCATGGGATGGGCCTGTGGGGGAGGCATTTAAAAAAGAAATCCCTGCAGAACGTTTTGCCGAGCCTGAAGAAATTGCCGCTATCATCGGTTTCCTGTGTAGTGATGCGGCGGCAATGATTACTGGTCACAATCTGCTGGTCGACGGCGGATATACTATAAAATAGGGAGTTGAAATGCAACGTATACTAAATAATCCTGATGATATTGTGGATGAGATGCTCAAGGGTTTTGTGAAGGTCCACAGGGATATTGTTGCCGTTACAGATAATCCACGGGTACTGAAACGAGTGGATATGCCTGCGGATCATGTAGGAGTAGTGACCGGAGGGGGGAGCGGCCACAAGCCCGCCTTCATCGGCTATATCGGAAAGAATCTCTGTGATGCCGTAGCAGTAGGGGAAATCTGCACCAGTCCCAGTGCGATAGCCTTTTTGGACGCCTTTCGAGCGGCGGACCAGGGCAAGGGGGTAGCTTGCCTCTACGGCAACTATTCTGGGGATAACATGAATGTCAAGATGGCTGTCAAGATGGCGGCCAAAGAGGGTATTGAGGTCAGAACCGTGGTAGCTAATGACGATGCCGCCTCCGCTCCCAAGGATCAGGCAGGTAAACGCCGGGGGGTGGCGGGCGAGGTATTGATGTGGAAGGCTGGTGGTGCTAAAGCAGCCCAGGGCGCAAGTCTGAATGAGGTGATCGTCGCGGCTCAAAAGGCCATTGATAATACTCGTAGCATAGGCATAGGGTTGACCCCCTGTACTCTACCGGCAGTGGGGCATCCCAACTTCGAAATAAAACCGGAAACCATGGAGGTGGGCATAGGTCATCACGGTGAACCTGGGATAGAGATCTGCCCCTTGGAAAAGGCGGAGGGAATTGCCCATCGGATGACCGGCATAGTCCTGCCCGATTATCCCTTAGCAGCTGGAGATGAGGTAGTGGTTCTCGTTTCAGGCCTAGGGGCTACTCCAGTAATGGAACTCTACGTTCTTTATGATGAAATTGAAAAAATAATCTCCAAGAAGGGTATTTCCGTATATCGGTCCTATGTGGGGAACTATTTTACCTCCCTGGAGATGATGGGTGCCACCTTAACGGTGATGAAACTGGACGGGGAACTGAAAGAACTCATGGATATGCCCTGTTATAGTGTGGGCTTGAAGCAGGCATAGGGAACAGGGGAAGGATGATGTTTTATAATAAAGACGGAAAAACAGTATTACTGCGTATAGTGAAGGCGGTACAGGATAACAAGGACTATCTATCCGAGGTAGATGGTCTTATCGGGGATGGGGATCACGGAATGAATATGAACAAAGGTTTTACTCTGTTCGCCGATAGTATTGCAGGGAAGGATGTTAGTTTTACAAAAGGGCTTGATGAATTAGGAAACCTTCTGTTTAGCAAAATAGGGGGCTCTATGGGACCTATATACGGAACCGTTTTTATGCAAATGGCGGAAACCGGTGAAGGCTATGACGCCATAGGAACCTTGGAACTTGCCGCTATGCTACGTTCAGGTCTTTTGGCCCTTTATGATATCGTAGAGGCCCGGCCAGGGGACAAGACCTTGGTGGATACCCTTGCCCCAGCCTGCGATGCCATGGACAAGGATGCGGAAGAGAAGATGAACCTTGTTGCCGCCTTGGAGAGGATGAAGACAGCAGCAGCCAGTGGCTGGGAATCCACCAAGGATATGGAGGCTAGGTTCGGCCGCTCAAGCCGCCTAGGGGAACGATCCAGGGGAGTATATGATGCCGGGGCCACGTCCTGTAAGATTATCCTGAAAGCCATGGCGGATGGGATTCTGGAAGTGGCAAGGTAAAGAAGGAACATTGATGCACGAAATAGTGATAGGCTGCGATGAAGCTGCGGTAAATCTGAAGAGGATCTTTATAAAACTGCTGCAGGAAATGAATATTTCTGTAGAGGATGTGGGGGTTAGAAATGATGAGGACAAGACCGCCTATCCTCTGGTAGCCTCTGCGGTCTGTAAGAAAATTATCGCATCGGGGTATACAAAACGGGGAATCCTTATCTGCGGTACCGGCATAGGGATGTGTATAGCCGCCAATAAATTCCGGGGAATACGAGCGGCAGTATGCCACGATATTTATTCTGCTCAAAGGTCCATTCTGAGTAACAACGGTAATATTGCCTGTTTCGGAGAAAGGGTTATCGGAACGGAACTGGCTAAGGCTATACTTAGAGAATGGGTCAAACTGGAATTCAAAAACGGCCCTTCCACCCCCAAGGTAGAGGAGATTGTCAAAGTGGAATGGGAGAATTTTAAGTAACCCTTAAGTATACATGCAATCTGATTTTGTCAGAACTCTACGCTAAAATTTTAAATATCACTTTGAAAACTTCTGATGGGTTGTCATCTTTTAAGTTTGGGGCATGGGCTTCACCGGGGAAGAAGACCGCAAAAGTATTTTCCGATGCATGATAGATAATGGGCTTTTCGCCTGAAACAAAAGCACAATCAATATCGGCATTGTATTCCAGGGTAATCTTAAGAGGTTCGGACAGGATCAATTCTATTCGTTCTGAACCTTTTAAGAGGACTTGAACATCTATTTCTTTGCGGTATATTTCATATTCATCGGCCTTTTCAATCTTTGTAGTATAAGACTTTACATTTACCTGACAGAAGGATCGCTGGTGGTGTATGCTCTGGGGATTATTTCCTTTAAGGTTACGCTTTCGAGGATTTCGACAACCTTTTTTAGACCTGGAACAAGAGGAATATACTTTCTCATATTTCCGATCAGATCAATTATCATTTTTGTCTCTCTTGTAAACAACGGCGATTTAGACCCACCGATCCGGCGCAAGTGATCCAGCAGTCCGGCCCAAAATGATCCACCTATACGGAAAGTGATCCGCAAGCAAAAACGACCATCCTAAAATATGACTTGCGTCCATAGGCCGTAGTTTCTATTCCGTGAAGTACATCCGCTTGCCTGAATTGCTGGATGACCTTGCCGTTGCGCGGGGCGAAGGGGTGTTTCCCAAAATAATACAGGTTTATAAAAAAAACGACCTGCTCATTCTGGACAAATGGCTGTTGACCCCCCTTTCTGAAACTGAAAGCCGGGACCTTCTTGAAGTAGTTGAGTCCCGCTGTTCCAATAATTCCACCATATTCACAAGCCAGGTAGAACCAGGCGGCTGGCATGGAAAGATTGGCTCTGTTCCCATTGCTGACGCTATTCTCGACCGGACAGTTCATAATTCTTATACCGTCAATATCCGGGGAGAAAAATCTATGCGTAAACGCAAGAGTGTCATTTAATAATTCGCGATTTAAAATGGTCTCCGGGGTGGATCTCATCCCGGAGACCTGGATCATCTTTTTCCGTGCTCGTGGATCACATGGACCGGACTGTTGGGTCATTTCGACCGTAGTTTACATCTCTTTAGAATTAATATGTCAAGAATATCTTTTATTAGTGAAATGTCAAGGTTAAAACTCTCAGTTACTAAAAAATGAAATACACAAAGGGCAGAAATGGTTACCCCTTAAGTATATATGCAGTAAAATTGTTCATGGAGTTTTGAAGGTTAAACGGAACCATGTTTCAATAGTCTCCTTTGGTAGGTAGCCGTTTTTTGTTTTACTGCATATATTAAAGTTCCTGCCCTTGGCGAATTTGCTGCAGTAGAATTACCCCTTTGAAGCAGCAAGATAAGAAATAATATTAACCAGACTGTTTTCAGAGCCGAAGGCCCCTGATTTGGTAACAAATGTCATCTTTTTTGCCCTTGCCTTCAGCATTGGCTAATACTATGCCCGGTTCTATCTCGGTAAGGGGAACGAGGTGATCCAGGCTGAGCATATCCATGAGCGAAAGGAGGGTGTCGCCTCCAAAAATGGAAACATTGAGTTCGCCCTGACCTTCCATTATTGAAGCTGCAAATTGAGCTAGGCCTCTGGCTATTTTGCCGGCAGATGCATCGGCTTTTTCCCTGGGGAGACCCCCATTAGTACAGACTATGCAGGATTTATCATTTTTCAAATGGGTTCGTACTTTCAGTACCAATTCTTTGGCTTCCTTTGTATCAGCCCAGGAATTAATAAGTTTAGTGGAAGAAATTTTTTCGAGGAGTATACCACTTGAAGCAGCCTTTTCAATTTGTCCAACTGAAACAGGGTGGAGGCTTCCGGAGATTGCAAGCAGTGGCAGATTTGGGATGAGGCTGCGTATATCAAAACCCTCACTGCTGGCAAGGGGCAGCAGCGATATGAGTTCCCGGGCAAACCCGGCGCAGCCCGCGCTTGCTTTGAGGAGACCTTCTGTTCCCAGCAAATTACCAATGATATCCATGGCACTGTTGTCTTTGCAGCTTTTTGATCCTTACAAGATCGATGTAAACCGCATCCCCGAGGCTATTTTTACTGAATTATCCCAACCCTGTATTGCAGCTCGTATTAAGCCGGGTATGAAAGTTGCCATTACCTGCGGCAGCCAGGGAATCAGCAACATTGCCCTTATCACAAAAAATATTGTGGATTTTGTAAAATCGAAGGGTGCCTATCTTTTTATCATTCCGGCCATGGGGAGTCATGGAGGGGCTACTGCCGAAGGCCAAAGAGCCCTCATCGAAGGTTACAGCGTTACCGAAGGCTTTGTGGGCTGCCCCATTGTCTCATCCATGGAAACCGTGGTCATAGGAAAAAGCGAAGAAGGCCACGAGGTGCGCATAGACCGCAATGCTGCGGAGGCCGATGCTATTATCGTGTCGGGCAGAATAAAACCCCATACGGATTTCAGGGGAACTTACGAAAGCGGTCTCATGAAGATGATGACCATAGGTCTCGGAAAAAGGGAAGGTGCCGATATTTGCCACGAAAAGGGTTTTGGTCACATGCATCACATGGTACCCCTCTTTGCCCGCTGCATACTTAAAAATGCCCCCATAGCCCTGGGTCTGGGGATCATGGAAAATGCCTATTACGAAACCTGCAAAATAACGGCCCTCGAACCTGAAGAATTCGAAGCACAGGAACCCATCCTGCTCGAAGAGGCCAGGTCCCACCTGCCCATTATCCAGTTTGATTCAACTGACGTACTCGTGGTAGACCGCATAGGTAAAGATATTTCCGGTGATGGTATGGATCCCAATATAACCGGGGCAAGCCCCTGTTCCCCCCATATCACCGGGGGCATCAAGGCTCAGCGTACGGTCATCCTTGATCTGACTACTGCAACCCATGGAGCTGCCTTCGGCATCGGGGCTACCCACACCATCACAAGACGCCTCTTTAACAAAATTGATTACGAAGCCACGTACATCAATGCAATTACCTGCACGGTGCTGGACTTTGTGCGCATACCCTTAATTCTGGACACTGACCGCGAGGCTATCCAGCTTGCGGTAAGAACCTGTAACGGTATCGATAAACAGCAGCCCCGCATTGTCCGTGTTGCCGACCGCGTTCATACCCACGAAATTTGGATCTCCGAAGGGATGAAAGAAGAAGCGGAAAAAAATCCTCATCTTGAAATTCTCTCCCCTCCCGAGGCATGTTCTTTTGACAAGGATGGTAATTTATGGTAAACAGCAATAATCCAAGACCTTATATAGGCATTACCCTGGGAGATCCCACAGGCATAGGGCTTGAAATTGCCATTAAAGCCCTTTCTCATAATGATATTTACGATAAGTGCATTCCTGTGCTTATTGGGGACACTCCGGTAATCGAAGATGCACTAAAAGTAACAAATATAACATTTACACTTAATAAAATTTCATCAATAAATGGGACTCAGAGCAAACCAGGCACAGTGGATTATTACCCATGCGGTATTATTATCCAAAAGGGCGACTATGCTTTTGGGGCTCTGGGTAAAAAATCAGGAGAAGCTGCCTTTCAATATGTAATTAAAGGGATCGATCTTGCCCTGAAAGGTGAAATCGCAGCTATTGTTACTAATCCCATCAACAAGGAAGCAATACACCTTGCGGGTCATGACTTTGCAGGACACACGGAAATTCTTGCCCATTATACCAACACTGAAGATTACGGCATGCTCCTCAGCGCCGGGGGCAGTACGGGTCTCAATGTAATTCACGTTACCACCCATGTTTCCATGCGCCAGGCCTGTGATCTGATCACCGAGAAACGCGTTCTCAGGGTGATACGCCTTGCAGACGAAGCTTTAAAAATGATGGGTAAAGAAAGGCCCCGGATTGCGGTGGCGGGCCTTAATGCCCACGCTTCCGAAAACGGACTTTTTGGGAGAAAGGAAGAGGAAAGCATTATTCCTGCAATTAAGAAAGCCAAAGAAGAAGGCCTTGATGTTACAGGCCCTGTGCCTCCGGATACGGTTTTTGTAAAAACTCTGGGAGGAGCTTTCGATATAGTTGTAGCCATGTACCATGACCAGAGCCATATCCCCCTGAAGCTTTACGGATTTAAAATGGATCCTGTTACGGGGCGCTTTTCCCAGGTCAGCGGTATTAATACCACTATCGGCCTTCCCATCATCAGGACTTCCGTGGATCATGGTACTGCCTTTGACAAGGCCGGCAAAAACGAAGCCAACGAGGAAAGCCTTCTTGATGCTATAGCTATGGCTGTAACAATTGCTAAAAACAGGAAAAACATATAGAATATCCTCTAATGGATAAAACAAAATCAAAACAAACCAGTGAGGGTATCAAAAAGAACCAGTCTCTTCGCAAGGCCCTGCAAATTCTGGAGGGCATGACCAAGATTCAAACCCCGGCCCGGCTTCAGGATATTGCCAAAAGCCTCAAAATGCCCCAGAGTACCCTGCTGCGTTTCCTTAATACCTTTATTGATTTTGACTATATGGAGCAGGATCCCGCTACTTCCTGCTATTACCTTACCCTGAAATTGGCCGATCTGGGGTTGCGAACCCAGGAAAACTTTCCCTTCCAGAGTTCCCTTACCAAATACGTTAAACAGGCGGCCCATACCTTTAATGAATCCGCTTCCCTCTGCATCGAAAAAGACATGCAGATGCTCTATATTGCTACCGAAGAGGGGCCGGGGCGTATGCTCCAGACCCTGCACCGGATCGGGCATATTGCACCTATGCATGCCACAGGAGTGGGGAAACTCCATTTACTCAATTATTCAGAGGCCCAGCTTGGGGAGCTTGAAAAAAAACGTGGGCTTCAAAAATATACCGCCCATACCATAACTACGCTTGAAGCCCTTAAAAAAGAAATTACCTGGATACGAAAAGCAGGCTATGCGTTTGATAACGAAGAATGTGAAGTCGGGGTGAAGTGCATTGCGGTGCCGGTAAAAAACTTCCAAAACCAGGTTGTGGCGGGGATCAGTGTTTCCGCGCCAATTACCCGGTTGGACAAGGAAAAAACAGAGGCTATCGTCCGCTTCCTCAAGGAAATCAGCCTTAAAGCCTCTCGGGAAATGGGCTGTACCCAGGCTTAATCTTTCTGTTCTGATCCCCTGTAAAGCGTGGATTCAAGAGCTGCTTCAATAACTTTGTGCACCTGATCAGCCAAAATGGTTTTTCTTTCGGCGTGGGGCATGCCCTCAGTGGCAATGGGTTCATTAAAAACAATATGCACCGGAACAGGCCTGACCCTGCCTTTTTCTTCGAACACTTCATAGCTCCCCGCAATGGCCATGGGAACAATGGAAACCCCCGAGGATGTGGCAAGCTTAAAAGCCCCCGGACGGAAAGGCTGAAGCCCTTTTCCCCTTGAACGGTGGCCTTCGGGGAAAACGAGCATATTGGCCCCGTTTTTGAGCCGCTTTATTCCTTCATTGATGGTTTTTAGCGCTTTGCGGGGCTGTTTCCTATCAATAAAAAGCCCGCCCAGCAAAAAGATCCACATATCAATAAAGGGGATAAGGATAAGTTCTTTCTTGGCTATAAAACCAAAGGGCCGCCCTATATAGGCAAGGGCAAGCATGATATCGAAGATGCCGACATGATTGCTCACAAAGCAGACCCCGCCTTTCCTGGGGATGTTTTCCCTGCCGGATACAGTGATTTCGCAGCCTGTGAGGGCAATGATCCAATAAGCCCAAAGCTGGGCTATTTTGTAGATCACCCAGGACATGGGCTTGCGAAGCCCCACAAGGCTCAGGATAAAAGCCACTATACCGAATGGGATAAAACAAATCATGATGAAACCTGTCGCGGCAAATACCAAAATTGTTCTAATCATCAATACCCCCTAAACTGTTACACCCAGTCCTGCCAGCTGGATTTTGGCTATTTCCGGATTCTGCCATAAAAAGGCATTAATTTTAAGCTCCTTTGCTTTTTCAACATTCACAAGTATATCGTCAAAGAAAACTGTTTCGCCGCTCTTGCACCCCAGCTCCGAAAGGAGCTTGCGGTAAATTGCCTCCTCGGGCTTTATGGCTTTTACTTCGCAGGAAAAAATCCCCACATGGGGAAGGCTGAATACAGGAATAGCTTCCCTTGCCCATGAAAGAAAGTCATAGGGCATATTGGAGAGTATTGCTATTTTGTATCCCGCCTTTTTCAGATCCTCCATGAGTTTCAACGTGCCGGGATTGATGCGCTTCCAGCTGTGCATGTCGATTTCGTTGATTTTATTAAGCGTCGTCTCGTCCGCATTAACCCCGAGGCTTTGCAAAACCTTCCCGTAATACTGGGGGCCCGAACAAGTCCCCCTGTCGTATTCGCCCCGCATTTTCCAGACAACCGGCTCCAGGATTTCGCGTTTAACCCCGGCCATGGCCGCAATCTCGTCCATCACCCCGTGATCAGGGGCAAAGGAAATAACCTTGCCGTAATCAAATACCACTGCTTTAACAGGCATTTTTAAAGTCTCCTTTAACTGCGCTTATCTCTGCAGTTTTTAATTAAAAAAAGCAGAGATGGGCGCAGTTCAAAATTCGCGGCTTTCTAAACCAGAGCCGCCAGTTTTTCTCGAATGAATTCGCTCTTTTCTTTAAGGCCTATATTCCCTGCCGCAAAAACAATCACATTAGGCTGCTTGGGGTCAAGCTTCACCTTGCCGCCCGATTCCTTTATAAGCCGCACCAGCCTGTCCGCTTTCACCTTTGAAACCTTGGAGAATTCGGCCTTTACCATGCCGCTCCTGTCCTTCAGGGACGCCACGGATAATTCCCTGCAAATGATGCGTATCTCCGCAAGCGAAAGGAGCGAAGCAGCTTCGTCCGGCAGGGGACCGAAACGGTCGAGGAGTTCAGCATAAACCCGCTCGAGTTCCTCCTTGGTCCTGATGGAAGCAATCTTCTTGTAGACTTCCATTTTTTCCTGGGCTCCGTCTATATAGGAATCGGGGATAAATCCCGAATACTCAAGCTCCAGCAGCGTTTCTGTTTCTTCTTCAAAAGAAGAATCTTCAAGGCGCCGCACTGCTTCATCCAGAAGGCGGAGGTAGAGATCAAAACCGACAGAATAAATATCCCCGGACTGTTCCCTGCCAAGAAGGTTCCCGGCCCCCCGTATTTCCATATCCTTCATTGCGATCTTGAAGCCCGAGCCCAATTCGGTAAAATCGGAAATCACCTGGAGCCGCTTCATGGCAACTTCACTAAGGGCTTTATCCTTCGGGTAGAAAAGGTAGGCATAGGCTACGCGATCCGAGCGGCCCACCCTGCCCCGGAGCTGGTAAAGCTGGGAAACGCCGTACATATCGGCCCTGTCGATGATGATGGTATTCACATTGGGGATGTCTATGCCGTTCTCGATAATCGTGGTGGACACCAGCACATGGAAACCGCCGTGGATAAAGCGGTGCATCACGTCCTCAAGTTCCTGGGCGTCCATCTGGCCGTGGGCGGTTTCCACAAGCATCTCGGGCACAAGCTTTTCAATTTTGATCCTCGTCTCGTTGAGGCTTTCCACCCTGTTGTGCAGAAAAAACACCTGCCCTCCCCGCTCGGCTTCACGGCGTATGGCGGCCGCCACTTTCTCCTCGTCCCATTCTTCGATGACAGTCTCAATGGGGTGGCGGTTTTGCGGCGGTGTCGCAAGCAAGCTCATATCCCGGATTTTGAGGAGGCTCATGTGAAGGGTACGGGGGATCGGCGTGGCGCTCAGAGTGAGGCAGTCGACATTGGTTTTAAGCTCCTTGAGCCGCTCCTTGTCCTTGACGCCGAAACGCTGTTCCTCGTCTATCACCATAAACCCGAGGTTTTTGAAATTCACGTCTTTTTGAATTATACGGTGAGTGCCAATGAGGAGATCCACTTCGCCGTTTTTTATGCCTTCCAGGGTTTTGCGAACCTGCCTGGGTTCCACAAACCGGGAAAGCATTGCAAGGCGCACAGGGAATTTAGAAAACCGTTCCTGGAAATTTTCAAAATGCTGTTCCGCAAGGATGGTGGTAGGCGCGAGGAATGCTACCTGCTTCCCCCCCATGATGGCTTTGAAGCAGGCCCGCACCGCCACTTCGGTTTTGCCGTAACCCACATCGCCGCAGACCAGCCGGTCCATGGGGTGGGGGCTTTCCATGTCGGTTTTGATCTCCTCCACGCAGCGGAGCTGATCCTCGGTTTCTTCAAAAGGAAAGCTCGCCTCGAACATGGTCTGCCATTCAGAGTCCCGGGGGTACGCGTAGCCCATGGCCTGCTTGCGTTTTGAATAGAGCACGAGAAGACGTTCGGCAATATCCTCCACCGACTTCTTGACCCGGCCCTTGCGGTTCTCCCAGCTTTTGGAGCCCAGCATATCCAGCCTGGGCGGGGAACCTTCATTGCCTATATAACGCTGAACCAGATTGACCTGTTCAATGGGGACAAAAACTGTTTCATCCCCCAGGTATTCAACCTTGATATAATCCCGCTCATGGCCCATTGCCTTGACGCGCTCTATCCCCTTAAAAAGGCCGATGCCGTAATTCACATGGACCACATAGTCGCCGGGATTGAGTTCCACGAAGGTATCGATAGCGGCGCTGCGCACTGTCTTGAGGGACTTGGGCTGCCTCCGCCTCCTGCCGAAAATTTCGTTCTCCTGGACGAGCATGAACTTGATGTCAGGCAGGGCAAAGCCTGCCGAAAGAGGCGCCGCGATGACCGAAGCTTTTTCATCCTTAAGCAATTCCGAAATGCGGGCTGCCTGCACATCGGACTCTGCGGCAACCACAAGATCCCAGCCTTGTTTTACCAGGGCGGCAAATTCTTCCTTTAAATAATCCACATTGCCAAAGAAACTGCGGGGCGGATCGCAGGCCGCGGTGACCCGTGCTGCTCCGGCCTCCCCTCCCCCTTTGAGGGTCATAAAGGAAACGCGCCGAGGGCAGCGTTTGGATTCTTCTTTAAAATTCAAAAGTATCCTTTCAGGCGGCGGGAGGCATTTGGCAAGGGGCATTTCTTTGATGGGGACACGCCGGGCATGGGCATAGAGGCTCTTGTATTCCCGATCATAAATTTCCTGGGCCCCTTCAAGCCGCTCCCTGTCCAGGAAAAAGCAGAAGGCTTCCGGCGCAAGATAGTCCACAAGAGAGGCAGGCTGCGCAAAAGCCAGGGGGAAAAACATCTCCTCCCCAGGGACGCTCTTCCGCGCCATAAGTTCCTCAAGGAACCATTGGCCTTTGTCGCCCTCCTGAAATGCCAGGGCTTCAAGGTTTTTGCTCAAGACCTCAATGCGATCATCAGTCCAAACCACTTCTTTGAGGGGCCGTATGATGAGCTCGTTCACCTTTTCCTGCCCGCTTTGATCCACCGGGTTGAATCGCTTGATGGACTCGACCTTGTCAAAATCGAAAAGCACGCGGTAGGCTTCCTCGTCCCCGCCCATGAGTATATCCAGCACCTCGCCCCTAAGGGCAAATTCGCCATGAACCTGCACACGGGGCACACGGGTATAGCCATAGTCCGAGAGCTTTTCAGCCAGGACCGTAGTGTCGATAGCCCCTCCGGGCTTTAAGCTGAGGAGGAGGCTTTTGATGTATTCGGGAGGAGGTAGGGGAGTCAAAAAGGCCCGCTCAGGCACAATGAGTATGCCCGGTGAATTGGAGACCAGTGCCGACAGGATGCCCATGCGTTCCCCAAAAACCGCGGACAAAGGGGACATCTCCCTATAAGGCATGGTTCCCCACCAGGGCAGAATGGCTGCCTGGGCGCCCGCGGTTTCAAGATCCCGCGCAAGAAGGCCCGCCTCCACTTCCGAGGAGACCACCGCCAGGCAGATCCCCTTTTGGGCTTTGCAGAGAAGGGCCAGGAGGAGGGCAGTAAAAGCCCCCTCGCAGGCGTCGATCTCAAGAGGGAATTTCCCCTCCCTGCACAACTTGAGTATGTGGGCAGCCGGGCCTGAAGCCGTTATTCGTTTTTGCAATGCAGGAAAGGATAAGGTATTCATGCTAAAGTACCGATTAATATAGTATATAAGAGGAAAAGGGTGATAAGGAATAGGCTTGGAATGAAACTGAAACTGCATAACTTGGCAATACTTTTGGCGCTGCTCTTTGCAGGGCTTGTGGCGGTGCAGGCTGCAGAACAGCCCCCTGCGGCAATCGGGATAAACATCCGGTACTTTGACAAGCGGATTTACTATCTTGAAACCGGGCCCATATTGGTGCAGGTTACCCTCACCAACAATAGCCCCGGAACCTTCAGGTTCAAACTGGCGGACGAGCGGGTGTTTTCAGTTGATTTTGACGTGAAAACCACCACAAACCGCCCTGTGGAAGCCGCCGACATCCTGGTACGGAAGCGGAGCCAGAGCCAGCAGGTCTATTTCAGGGAAATTTCCGTTGAAGCGGGCGAATCCTTCTCCTTTGTGGAGGACATCAGGGATTTTGCCCTCCTCAACAAGGCAGGCTCCTACGTGGTGCAGGCCCGCATCTACCCCGAACTCTACTACCCGAGCGCTGTTTCCGGCGATTCACAGCCCCTGGCATCCAACCGCCTGACCCTCAATATACGGCCGCCCCTCATACCAGGCCCGGATGGCGTGCCCCTTGCCCTGGATGTTGAAACCAACGCCGTCCTGGCAAGGGAGAGGCTCCCCCCCGACGAGGTGGTAAGCTATCTCCTCACTGCCCGGCAAAAGGAACAGTGGGAAAAGTTCTTCCTTTATCTCGATCTTGAAGCCATGCTCTCCCACAGCGCCCCCCGCCGCCGCCAGTGGCTTGCGGAAGGCGAAGAAGGCCGCCAGCGCATGCTGGCCCGATACCGCACGGAACTCCAGTCCGAAACCGTGGACGGCGATATCGCCACCATCCCCAAGGACTTCACGATTGAGCGCACTGTCTACGGCCAGGAAGAAGGAACCGTCACGGTACTGGAATATTTCAAGGTAGGAACCTATACTGAAAAGAAACGGTACACCTATTATCTGCGCCGCAGCAATGATATCTGGACTATCGTGGACTACTCGGTAGTGAACCTGGGAACACAATAAGGGGCCTTATGAAGCTGCTACTGGTGCTTGGTTCTGACGATACCTACAACCTTATCTCCCTCTATGTAAAACCTCTGGGCTTTGAACTCATACGCTACCACCATG
Source organism: Leadbettera azotonutricia ZAS-9 (assembly GCF_000214355.1). Classification (GTDB taxonomy): domain Bacteria; phylum Spirochaetota; class Spirochaetia; order Treponematales; family Breznakiellaceae; genus Leadbettera; species Leadbettera azotonutricia. Next base: position 2,537,972 of record NC_015577.1, read on the forward strand.
TGCTCAAGGCCATGGACAATATAGATGAAACAGACCCCGCAGGCATCATCATTTCCGCAAGGGACTTTCCCAGGCATTGGAAAACCATGGTCCAGTTTGTGCGGAGCGAAAGGCCCAAAGACGCCTGCCCCATCATCATATTGAAGGGCGACAACTTCCCCCTGGAAGAAACATCCAAAGCCTTCTTCCTCGGCGTAAGCGGCATCGTATCCGAAACCCTGGACAACTCCTCCGAAGTGGACCGCCTCCAGGGCATACTGAGCCGCTATATGCCGGTAGATGAAAAACGCCGCACCCGCCGTTACCATGCGGAAAACTGGCAGCGCTTCAACTTTATTTTCGCAAATCCCAGGGATCAAATCCTCATTACCGGCGAAGTCAAAACCATTTCATCAGGGGGCCTTTCTTTCCTGCCCGACCATGCCAATCTGATGAAGGACGTCAACCTCAACACAGAGCTTACCGAATGCTCCCTCAGGGCGGGCAGCGTCATTCTCTCCCCGGTCTGCCGTCTTGCCCGCACGGGACGCATTGTCTCCATGGAATTTTTATCCTTTCAGGACAACGAACAGGACATACTGGACAAATACATCGAAAGCCTTCCCCTCAAGGAACTCAAGTACAAGGAACTGCCTACAGAAGTTGAACCGGTGGAAGAACCAGCAAGCTCGCCCTAAACTTCGTGGTTAAATTCTTCCTCCTGCCTGTAGCGGGTCAGTTTAGCTGCCGCCCGGAGGTGCCAGTCGCTTATTCCAAAAAATATCCCGGCTTATCGCAGATTTTTTATTTTTTTTCAAAATATACTTGGTAGTCGTAGTACTTTGATATACAATTATATATGACAGATGAATATATTGGGGAGGCATATAAGGCATGGAATCGGCAACAGGGCCGAAACTTTCTTCGGACTTACTGAGGGGCCATACGGACACCATTGTATTGGGGATACTGCACAAGGGCGATGCCTACGGCTTTGAAATCTACAATACGATTCTTGAACGTACCGGCGAGCAATATGAATTAAAGGAGACTACCCTCTACTCCAGCTACAAAAGGCTGGAACAGGATAGGTGCATCAGCTCCTACTGGGGGGACGAAACCCAGGGGGCCAGGCGGCGGTATTACCACCTCACCGCCAGGGGCAGGGCGGTTTACCGGCAAAACATGGCGAATTGGGAATTTACCCAAAAAATTTTAGCGGACCTTATGGAGATCAGGTAAAGGGGGAATCATGAATATGAAAGAATACATAGCGTCGCTGTTCAGGGATTATGAGGCGACTGCACAGCTTAACGATTTTATGGAATAACTCCAGGGCAATCTTGACGAACGCATCGCAAGCCTTATAAAAAAAGGTTCCGGCGAGGATGAAGCTTTTGAAAAAGCAAGCGGTGAATTAGGCGATATATCCGCCCTGGCCGACGAGATAAGCCTAAAGCGCAGTATTATTGTTCGGCCTTATCGTAGCGGCCATAGCCTATTTTTCCATTGCCAACTTTACCACCCTTGCCGAAGCCCATGAAGGCGACATCAGGCTTATCCGCGTATTGGGAATTCTGCTTTTCTTTATCACCATTTCGGTTACAGGTTTTACCTTTTTGGGAGTTACCCAGGAAACATCTTCCCATTATCCTATGTCCAAAAAACGGGCCTTGTGGTATGCAGGAGCAGCCGGTTCAGAAAGAGGCTTAATAGGCGCCCTGGGCGTTCTCATAGCCTTCGTACTTCCAAGTGCCGGTATCTTCACCTTCCTTGTACTCTCCGAAAAAGATCGCAGCAAAGAATGGGTTAAAAGACAACGTGAAGAAATGATAAAAACTCAAAGCAAGATATGGAACGATCCTGTTACGGCCGCCCGTTTTGGCATGATTTCCGGCGCGATCTGGATAATGGCCGCCGGTATCTTTATTCTCCTCGGGTTTCTTATCGGCTTTAAATTCTCATGGCTCGTATTCATATTTGCAACAGCGATTCAGCTTTTAGTACAGGCTGTTATGGTTAAGCCTGAAGAACCCTGGAATCACGTCTCAGGCTGAACGGCGACATCGCCTTTGCAGGGGGCATATTTTTTAACCGCAATTATTCCCGATACCGGGAAGACCGCGTCTTTACTGCCACGCCCTATGTTGGAGTGGAGTTTTAGGTTTTGAGCCCGTGCAGATACAGCTCGTAAAAGTGATTTGTAGGCCCATGCCCCTTCCCTATAGCCAGTGAATGTTCAATGGCAACGGTAACGTAACACTTCGCCCTTTCGACAGCCTCTGCCATGGAAAAACCAAGAGCCAGGTTTGAGGCAATTGCCGACGAAAGGGTGCAGCCTGTGCCGTGGGTGTTTTTGGTTGCGATACGGGGGGAGGCAAAGCGGCGGAATTCTTTGCCGTCAAAGAGTATATCCACCGCAGCCCCTTCGGAGTGCCCCCCTTTGATAAGTACCTGGGAACAGCCCATTTTGAGGATCAGCTCCGCTGCCTTTTCCATGTCTTTTTCGTTTTGGATTTTAATGCCTGCGATTTTTTCAGCTTCCGGGATATTGGGGGTAAGGAGATCGGCCAGGGGAACTATGTATTTTATGAGTGCGTCTGTAGCATCAGGATCCATCAGGGGAGCGCCGTTCTTCGCGTACATCACAGGGTCTATGACCACATTGGCGGGTTTGTATTCAGCAAGTTTCTGGGCTACCGTGCACATCAGGGTCTCTGTGGAAAGCATGCCGATTTTGACGGCGTCAGTGCCTATGTCCTCGTAGATGGCATCGATTTGCTTGGCTACCATATCGGGGCGTACATTTTCCACGTCTATGACGCGGCTTGTATTTTCGGCTACCACCGCCACGATCACGCTCATGCCGAACACCCCATGGGCCGAAAAAGTTTTTAAATCCGCCTGTATGCCCGCGCCTCCCGAACAGTCCGAACCTGCAATGGTCAGGGCTTTTTTCATATACTCCCCCTTGGTGAATTATCCCTGGAAATCTTCTTCACTATTTTGTCTTTGAACCACATGGCAAAAAAACCAGCCAAAGCAATAATAATAAAAATCACTAAAAACATAACCCAATTCCCCTGTATCATGGAATCCCCCATGATGGTGGTGCTTAAGATGGCGGGGAGCCTCGCAAAAACTGAAATCGCCACAAAGGCTTTGAGACTCAGGCCGCTCAAGGGAGCGAACCATGTGAGCATATCCTTTGGGGTTCCGGGGATCAAAAAAATGACGAACACTACCCGGGCAGTTCTTTTGGAATTCTGCAGAAACTTCCAGGACTTGATGTTCTCCTCACCGAAAAATTTCACCACCAGGGGAAGGCCGAATTTCTTCACCACCAGGAACACTAAAGATGAAGCAATGACGCAGCCTGCAGCGCATATTGCGAGGCCGCAAAATGCACCGTAAGCTGCGCCCGCTATAAGTTCCACAGGGCCTCCGGGGATCACCGCCACAATTATTTGAAGTATTTGCAGACCCAGAAGCACTGCCACGCCGGTTATGCCCAATTCCTTGACCCATGCGCTGAAGCTTTCCCTGTAAACGGGATCGCCAAGCTGTTTGATGAACGGCCAGAAAATAATGGTGAGGGCTGCGGTCGCCAGGGCGAAGATGAGGATCAACAGTATAAGGGGGCGGCTCAGTTTAATCATGGAATTGGAAGGCTCTCCTGAAATTCTTTTCTATTATTTCTTCCAATTCATCCGCGGACTTGCCAGGGCTGCCAGCATCATTCCGCAGTTTTGCTGCTTTTTGAATAATTGCAGGCAGATCTTCCCAGGATGAGAAATCTTTCCCACGCAAGGGTTGATAGGGGGCATCGGTTTCAACAAGGAGGCGATCCAGGGGAAGGCTGGCACAGCACCTTTGGGCCTCATGGTGGTTATTGACAATGGCTGCCCCGAATGAGAAAAAGACATTCACACCCCTATGCAGCAAGGACTCCCCTTCAACCAAAGTCCCCGGCCAGGAATGGAAAATCACCGAGGGAAGTTTCTTGAGCTCTTTCGAAAAGGGAAAGATTTTATGCATGGCTTTGCGCCCATGGACAACCATGGGCAGATGGTGTTTCATCGCCGCTTCAAGATGGACAGCAAAAATTTCGTCCTGTATCTTTTCTGTCGTTTTGTAAGTTTCATCAAAAAGATCAAAACCTGCCTCCCCTACTGCCTCCAATCTGCCAGAAGCTGCCAGCTCTTCCAAGGTAGAATAATATTCATCCAAATTTAAAACCGAAGCGGGAAGCTGGGGATGCACTGCATAGCAAAGCACCAGAGGCGGGGCATTATCAGCTTTGGCATTTTGGGCCAAGCCCTCGTGGAATTCAAACTGCCGGAGATTCCATGAACTTGCGGCACAGGCGGCATTGCGCGCGCGTCTGGCTTCTTCTGCATTGGGCATCTGCTCCCTGAGATCAAAGGGATGGCAATGGGCATCGGTTAGCATCAGTTTTTTGCGTACCGTTCTTCTTCGCTAAAAACACAGCCGCAGTATTTCTGCATATAATACTCCCGTTCCCTTGCCAGCCTCTGGCCCTCACGAAAACGGGGGCGGAAATCGCGGTAGATGAATTCCAGGCGGTACTGGGCGGCAAATTTTTCGCCGTTTTCTTTAATGAGATCATGGTTCTGATAGGGGCTGATAAGGAGGGTGGTGGAAAAAGCATCATAACCATTGGCAGCAGCATATGCGGCAGCCTTCCCGAGCCTCAATTTATAGCAAAACACGCAGCGGGCGGGGCTTTCCCAGGGATGGTTTGACGCGCCATCGCCGCCACAATAGAGGCCTGCCAAAAAAAGGCGGAGGCCATATTCATCTTCTTCAAAAAGATTTAAGCCTTCCTCCATGGCAAAGCGGGAAAGGGTATCCCGGCGGGAACGGTATTCCGTATAAGGATGGATATTGGGGTTATACCAAAAGAGGTCCGGGGTCAGGCCCTCTTCCTTAAAAGCCTGGACGCATTGGACAGAGCAGGGGGCGCAGCAGGCATGGAGCAGGAATTTCATATATCCAATATAACATAAAACAGTGGTTTTCGGCAAAGATTTTGTTACGATATTAAATATTTATCATTATAACTTAAGCATATCCCTAGTTTACTATTTCTGCCCGAAACGTATATAATTAAAGAAATGGTTCCGGTTTACCGGAAAATTCAGCCATTTTATAGGGGAAAATATGAACAAAAGTATCGGCGTTTTTGTGCTGAACATCGCAACAGCACTCTACCTTCTGGCCACGGGAATCATCGGCCTCGCCGGGAGAAGTTGGAAAAACATTGCAGGCGGAGAAATTCGCCAGGCGGTAGAAGGGATCTTCAAACGCGGCAATCTTCGTGAAATACTGATAGTTGTCCTGGCAATCGCCGCCATTGCCGCAGCGGCCTTCATTCTGTTGCGCCTTTTTGGCATCGAAGTTGCGATTACCGAACTCCTCCTCATCATCCTCATGATCGTTTGGTTAGTTTTCATTATCCTTATAGACATCATCCCCCTCTTTGACGGGAAAAACTTTGTGGATTTCCTCAGGAGCATTGGCGCCCACCTCATGGTGCTGGGCGGAATGGCTCTTGCTACCGAGAAATTCGGGGGCTGATGCTCATGTTTCCCCTGATCAAGGAACTGCTTGCCGCTCCCCCTGACGGCCGGGACCTTCTGGTTCGGGGCTGGGTCAGGACCAAGCGGGAGATGAAGAACCTGATATTCGTGGAAGTCAACGATGGCTCCTGTTTTCAGGGCATCCAATGCACCTTTGATCGGGGAAGCTCCGGTTTCACAAAAGAAACAGAAGCTGCCCTGGAAAAACTCAACACCGGGGCAGCTGTAGAAATCAAGGGGAAGCTCGTCCCCTCCCCTGCCTCAGGGCAGGCGGTGGAAGCGGCTGCCGAGTCCATCACCGTAATCGGCGAAGCTCCGGCAGAGGCTGTACCCGGCGAGGGCAGCCTTCCCGACACCCCTCCCTACCCCCTTCAAAAGAAACGGCACTCCCTGGAATTTTTGCGGGAGATTGCCCACCTGAGGGCAAGGACAAACACCTTTGGCGCAGTCGCCAGGGTGAGGAACCGTCTGGCTTTTGCTATTCATGAATTTTTCCAGGCCCGGGGTTTTCAGTATGTCCACACACCTATTATCACTGCCAGCGACGCGGAAGGCGCGGGGGCGATGTTCCAGGTTACGACCCTGGATTTGGAAGCCCTGGCAAAGTCCGGGAAGGCCCCCGACTATGCAAAGGACTTTTTTGGCAAACGGAGCGGCCTTACTGTTTCTGGCCAGCTCGAAGCCGAGACCTATGCCGCCGCCCTCTCACGGGTCTATACCTTCGGCCCTACCTTCAGGGCAGAAAATTCCAACACCACCCGGCACCTTGCGGAATTCTGGATGGTAGAACCCGAAGTTGCCTTTGCCCACATCGAAGACAATATGGCCCTGGCCGAGGATTTCCTCAAAGCTCTCTTTACCACTGTGTTAAAGGATTGCTCTGAGGATTTGGCATTTTTTGATTCCCACATTGAAAAGGGGATTATCGAAACCCTCTCCTCTGTTGTCGCTTCCAAATTCACCCACATGACCTATACCGATGCAGTAAAAGAGCTTGAAAAAGCCATTGCCGCAAAAGCGGACCTTTTCGAATTCAAACCCTACTGGGGCTGCGATCTCCAGAGCGAGCATGAAAAATTCCTCACCGAGAAAATTGCAAACGGTCCGGTTATTGTTACCGATTACCCCAGGGAAATCAAAGCGTTCTACATGAAGCAGAACAGTGACAGTAAAACTGTGAGGGCCATGGACGTGCTGGTTCCCCGGCTTGGGGAGATCATAGGCGGATCGGAAAGGGAAGAGAACCTTGGCAGGCTTGCCGCCCGCATGGCGGAACTTGGCATGAAGGCAGAGGATTATTCCTGGTATCTCGATCTCCGCCGTTACGGCTCCATTCCCCATTCGGGCTTCGGCCTCGGTTTCGAGAGGCTTATTCAATATGTTACAGGCATGGCCAACATACGGGACGTGATCCCTTATCCCAGGGCTGTAGGACAAGCGGAATTCTAAAATCCATGAACCGCCGCATACTTTTACTCGCCTGTTTGTTTATATTAAGCGCAATGCTGCACGCCCAGGCAGATGATGCTCCGCTGATAGTATCCAAAGCAGCCGTGCTTATGGATTCAAGTACCGGCACTCTTCTGTTTTATAAAAACCCGGACGAAGAAATCCCCCCTGCTTCATTAACCAAACTTATGACCATGCACCTTGTGCTCCGCGAAGCCGAAGCAGGGAGGCTTTCGCTCAGCAAAAAAATATCCCCTCCTCGGCAAAGCTGGGCAAGGAACCAGCCTTCCCGTTCAAGCCTTATGCACCTGGCCGAGGGGCAAGAACTTACCATAAATGATCTTATGCTGGGCCTCGCCGTTCCATCAGGGAATGATGCCGCCGTTGCCGTGGCTCTTCAGCTTGCCCCTTCAGTAGACAGTTTTGTGGCAATGATGAACGAAGCCGCTTCCAAGCTGGGGCTTGAAAAAACCCATTTTGTCGAGCCTTCGGGCATCTCCGAATACAATATGACCACGGCCAGGGAATTCGCTTCCTTTTGTCGTTTCTATGTGGAAACATATCCCCAGGCTTTAAAGAATTACCACTCAGTAGAAACATTTTCTTACCCAAGGGCAGAGAATGTGGCTGAAATTTTCCGTGAAAACCCCGGCACTATAACCCAGTCCAACCACAACAGCCTCCTTGTCGGGGGTCGTGATACAAACAATCGCTTCGTTGAAAAATTTGAAGGCGTAGACGGCCTTAAAACAGGCTACATCGACGAATCAGGCCCCAACATAGCCCTCACCGCCCTTCGCGACGGCACCCGCTTCATTGCCGTAATACTCGGCGCCCCTGCCGAATGGCGCGGCGACAGAATACGAGACGAGGACGGCCGCCGCCTTTTAGCCTGGGCTTTCAATCATTACAAAACAGTCCGCCCCCAATTGCCGGAACTGGAACAGGCCCGTGTCTGGAAAGGCAAAACCAACTTTGCAGGCCTTGCGCCCTCCCTGCCCCTGGATTTCACTTCATTAAAAGAGCGGGCAAACAGGCTCTACTGGAAAACCGAATTAATAGACCCCCTCATCGCCCCCCTCCCTTCGGGCAGCCCCGCAGGCGAACTGATACTCTCCGACGATCAGGGCGAGCTCCGCCGCATACCGCTTTTGACTACAGAAGACATTGAAAAGGGGAACTTTTTCAAACGACTTTGGGATTCGATAAGGCTGTTTTTCAGGAAAAAATGAAGAAAGATCCTCATGATGCATTGTACTCTGCATAACTAATTAAAAGCGAAAATTGTATTACTCTTTCCCATGTTCCAGCAGGGTCGATACCTTCACTACCGTATACCCTTCCTGCATCAATGCGTCCAGCAGAACATTTAACCGGTTAAAGAGATAGTCAACCCGGCCGCCCGGGAGCAGTCCTAAGCGTATTGGTACTAATGCGCCGGGCTTTTTGGCTTCCATGATGCGATCTACCATATCGGAGGCTGAATACTGGGGCAGGGAAAAGCGTATCTCGTCTTCGCGGCTTACCCAGTCCAGGGGATCTATGCTGCGGACGATGGTGGTATAGCCGGCCTGGGCTGCGGCGGAAGAGACTTCGGGGGAGGCGGCATAATAGGGGGGATGCCAGAGCAGGGCAAGCTCGGAGCCGGTAGCGCGATAGAATTCGTCTTCGTTGCGAGCCAGGCCCCGGGATATAAAATCGCTCCCTATGCGGTAGCGGGCGTCTGAAAGATCTATGGGCGCAAAGAAGAGGGAGGCGGTTTCGTGGCCTGAAGCAACAATGTCGGCTGCGGCTGCGGGATAGCGGCGTATGAATTCGCCGCCAAGGAAGAACGTAGCTTTAATGCCAAAACGGTTCAGGGCGTCCAGGGCTTCGGGGAGGCCTTCGGCGTCATCGTACAGGTCAAAGCAGAGGCCAAGCTCGCGGAGGCCGCCCTGGCGGTCTGTAACAGGGAGAAGAGAGGCTGTTCCCACGGAAGCAATGTTCCGTATCATGGGGAGGTTCTCGTAGGGGCCGCCGCTCTGCCTGTCGAGGTAGACGCGGTAGCGGGAAGAAACCTGGGAGACGGCCCTCAGCTGGGGGTTTGGAATTTCGGCCCAGGGGCTTCTGCAGTCGGTGGTGTACCAGCTGCTGCCATTTTGGGCAAGGATGCGGGGCTGGGCATCGCCGGAAACTTTATCCTCAAAACCGAAACGGCTTATTTGGGAAAGGCAGATCAAGTCGCGGCGGGCAATACCGGCTGTAGAAGCAGAATTCCCTGAACCCAGGCGTATGCGCTCTATGCGCTGATCATCGCCTATTGCAAAATCATCGTTACCTATCCACACACAGGAATATGCAGGCCGAGTGCTTATGGTGTCAAGAATTTTCCAGTTGATATAATCGTAGAGGGCTATGCCGCCTGAGCCCCAGGCCAGGGCTTTGGTGCCGTCGGGCGAGAGGCTTGCGCTTGAGCCCAAAGGCGCTGAAAGGGGGACAAAGGCATGGCCCTGGAGCCGCCATGCAAGGGTCGGAGGCTCCCCTGTTTTCTGGGCAGGCAAGGAGGCCAGGATTGTTATGGCTCCGCCGCTTGGCCAAAGCACCTGCAGGCTAAGGCAGGCCCGGGGTACCGCAAGGTATGGAAGGGATGCATCGCCGCTTCCTTCATAATCATCAAAATCAAGGGGGATATAAAAAATATTCCTTCCCCCCTTCGACAAAATCAGGGAACGGGCATCGGGGGCAATCCAGAAGCTGTCAAAGCCGGGGCTGAATTCAAAAGGGATTTTTCCAGCCACTGTGCCGATTTCCAAAAACCCGGCGTAGAGGGCGCGGGCAAAAAGTTCGGCTGCCCTCACCCGGTAGATCGTGGAAGCCCGGAGGTAGAAGAAATCGCCCCCCCTGCCCCAATACACAGAATTGACAGTTCCCTCGCCAATAAAGCGGAATTTCTCGTCCACAGGGGCTGAGGCAGGATTCACTGTGTAGTAATAAAGCTTGCCGCCGCGGGCATACACAAAGACCCTTGAATCGGGGCTCCAACTGGCAGGGAAGATGCGATCCGGCCTCTCCACATGGAGGGCAACCGTGATCTTGGCCCCGGAGCTTGCGTCCAGCATGACAAGGTTCCCGTAAGCGGCGCTTACGGGATCAATATAGAGCAGGAAGCGGCCGTCCGCCGAGACCGCCATGTCTTCCACCCTGCCGCTTGAGGCAGGGCTGCCTCCTGCAAAAGAGGGGAAGCCAGGAATCTGCCGGGGAAGGCCCCCTGATATGGGAAGCCGCGAACAGCCAAAAGCATTGCGTATCTGGAGCATCCTGCCATTGTCTATAAGATCCATTTTTTCGGGAAAGGAGCTGAGCTGCTGAAGGGCGGGGTCAGGAAGGCGGGCAATAAAAAGGGCGCTTTGGGCCGCTGCCCCGCTGCCAGCCGAATTGGCCTTAAAAAGCAGGCGGTTATCAGCAGACAGATCGAGAGCGGAAAAATTCACCTTCCCCCAGAGGGGGAAGGACAAAATCAAAAAAGAAAGGAATAAGAGGGATTTAGGCCGGATTTTCATGGCAGGTGTCGCACTGAACGAGGCCGTCCAGTTCCTTCTCCAGAATTCCCAGTTGGGCGTCCATTTCCCGGAGCCGCCGTATGGCATACTCCGCCTGCTTGTCTTCAAGACGCTCACAAGCACTGTCCAGTACAGCTTCAAACAGGGAGTCTTCCGTCAGGGTAAGTTTGCCTTTTTCAGAAGTCATGGTTTAAGGGTAGTGGAAATCCCCGGGGATATATTCATATCCAGATCCCCTGAATTATCAAAGGCCCGGATAAAGGTAACTACTGCTATAAAGGCAATGAGAATTATAACAAGCTTTCGCATGAAACCTCCAAAACAGGTTATCGTTTATAACTATATATTATGGGGCAAGAAAATCAAGGGGGTTAACCGCCCGCTCGTTCTTGAATATCGCAAAATGAAGGTGAGGGCCGGTACTGTAGCCGGTGTTGCCCACTTCCCCAATCTTCGTTCCCTGCTTCACCTGATCGCCCTGTTTTACCGAAACCACGTTGAGGTGGGCGTACATAGTCTGGAAGCTGTTTGCATGGCCCAGGACGATGAACTTTCCAAAGGTTGAGTTGAACCCTACTGTAGAAACCTTGCCATCCGAGGCCGCTTTAACAAGGGTGCCTATTGGGGCAGCCAAATCCACTGCCGCATGGTGCCGTCTTATCCCGGTTATGGGATCGTTGCGCCAGCCAAAGGCTGAAGACAGGCGGGCGCCTTTCAGGGGATAGATGAAAAGCTCGCCCAAGGCCAATTTGAGATCCTCGGTCTTCATGCGGGCGCCGGGGACAAAAATAGTCTCCCCTTCCTTAATCACATCCTGCTGAATATCGTTGGCATCGAGTATGGCCTCGAGGGGCACCCCCATGGACTGGGAGATTTTCGAAAGGCTGTCGCCTTTCTTCACTTTATAGGGTATGCCGTCCATATTGGGAATGCGGATGACCTTCCCTTCCGGCAGGATGCGGGCATTGGGTATATCATTGGAAGCTATGATAGCATCCATGGAGATGGCCCGGGAAGCGGCGATTTTGGAAACCGAATCGCCCTTCTTCACTTTATAAGTTTCCCAGGCAAAAGTTTCTGCAAGATTCAGAGGGATGGCCTCGGCCTTGGGGGTTTCAGGAACCGCTAAGGGGGCTGCGGCCATTGCCATTACCCCGGCAGAGCCCGGGGGGATAACTTCGACAGAACCTGAAGCCGCCGGGTTTATCGCCACTCCGGTCTCGGGATTTATCCCTGCGTAGAGGGCCATATCATAGGCCGGCTCTTCATCGCTTATAGGGTTTACAGACACTACGTCCTGGTGCATCCAGCTCAGGGAGGCTCCCTGGCGGTTGTTGATGACCAAAACAGTCCCCAAAAGAAGCATGAAGAGACCCGCCGCAGGAAGCAGGGGCAAGGAAAGGGAAAAGCGGCGGGAGAAACGGGGCTTTTTCTCGCCTTCCGCATTGTCATAGCGGGCATGGGGGGCTTTTTGGGGCCTCTGCTTAACCTGCTGGAAAAAATCCCCATTCCGGTTGACGCGCGGAGGGTTCTTAAAGCTCATTGGCGCAGGCTTTCCCTCGTGCTTTTTCACCAGGGATTTGCGGCGCCTTACATGCTGGTTGGAAAGAAAATCATTCATAGTTACTTGGTTTATCGACATTTTTTAGGTGAACGTTTATACTTTATCTATGGGAAAGGTGAGGGGGAGCGGGGCCGTGGGGAAGGCTATACTGGGGGCGTTCATCGCAGCCATCCTCATGAAACTTTTCCTTTTTGATTTTATGATAGCCGAAGGCCATTCCATGGTCCCAGCCATAAATCCCGGGAAGATGCTGCTGGTCTGCAAGCTGTCCTATGGTTTGAGGATTCCGGGTTCAGGGGCCTACCTTCTGCACTGGGGCCATCCCAAAAAGGGGGATATTGTGGTCTTCTACACCCCCCTGGGCGAGATTGCTGTCAAACGCTGCGGGGAAGTTTCGGGGGAGGATTTCTATGCCCTGGGGGACAACAGCCTCCAGTCCTACGATTCCCGCTCCTACGGCCCTGTTTTATCCGATAACATTATAGGCAAGGTATTGGGAGTAAAATGAGTGAACAGAACCGGTTTTCCGGCAAGCGGCGTCTTGTATTTTTCATAGTTCTTGGCGCCCTGGCCTTGTGCGTGCTTGGCCGTTATGCCTACCTCATGCTGGGCAAGGAGGAAGAAGGGGGAGGAGCGCGGACAGCAATCAACGCCGGGAGAGGCCCTATACTGGACAGGAACGGACGGCTTCTTGCCTTCGAAACCCGGCTTGGCAACATCACCCTCTGGCGGCCGGAAATGAAAAATTCCGCAGAATTGAGCACCGAGCTTGCCCCCCTCCTTGAAACATCCCCCGTGGATATCAGGGAGCGTATCGAAAATTCACCTTCCGATTTTGTCTATCTTAAGAAGCGGGTCGAGGGCTCTACTTTAACCCTCATCGAAGATGCTATAGCCGAAAAAAAGCTTCAGGGTGTAGGCATAGAGCCCATAGTGGGCCGCATCTACCCGGAGCGGAATTTGGCAGCCCAGATTATAGGTTTTACAGGAGACGAGGGTATGGGCCTTGAGGGCATAGAGTTCGCTTTTGAAAATGAACTTGCGCCCTCTACAGGCGGGACAAGGCGCAGCGGCAATCAGGTTTTTCTTACTATTGATATTAATGTCCAGCACATACTCGAAAGCATAGCGGGCCAAATCATGAAGGACAGCCGCGCCGAGTCGGTGATGTTTTTGGCGATGGACCCCCGCAGCGGGGATATACTCGGTTCGGCCTCCCTCCCGGGTTTCGACCCCAACGATTTCAGGAACTCCGGCGAAAATACCCGCAGGAATAATCCTGCCACCTGGCCCTATGAGCCGGGATCGGTATTCAAGGTCTTTTCGCTTTCCGCATTGATGGACTCGGGCGCTATTTCAGGAAATACCATCTTTACCTGCAACGGGCATTACGAACGGGTTTCGAGCAGGGGCGAACGCACCATAATAAGATGCCTTGCCGCGCACGGCAGGGTAAGCGCCCGGGATATCATTGTCTACTCCTGCAACACCGGCGCTGCCTATGCAGCCGACCGCATTGGGACCGATCCCTTCTACGCCCTCCTCAAGGATTACGGTTTCGGAGCCCGCACCGGCATAGGGCTCCCGGGCGAAACCGCAGGCTTGCTTCGTTCTACGGAACGCTGGTCGGATCGCACCAAACCCACTATAGCCATGGGCCAGGAAATTGGCGTCTCGGCTTTGCAGATGCTTCAGGCCGCCTCGGCCGTAGCCAACGACGGCATCATGAAGCCCCCGCGTATCGTGTCCCGCATAGTCTCCGCAGATGGCAAAATATCGAGGGAGTATCCCTCAGGCGAAAGCCGCCGGGTGCTTAAAGCTGAAACTGCCCGGGCCATGAGAAGCTACATGACAGACGTTACATCCAGCATAGGCACAGGCTGGCGGGCCAATGTGGAAGATCTTTCCCTGGCGGTCAAAACCGGCACCGCCGAAATCATCGATCCCCAAACCGGCTCGTATTCTACCACGGACTTCATTGCCTCTTGCGTTGCGCTGCTCCCCGCCGAGGCGCCCTCGTTAATCCTCTACCTCGTGATAGTAAAACCCCAGGGCGAAATCCTGGGCGGCAGGATAGCGGCCCCCCAAATTCGGGAAGCTGCCGAAGCGCTCATCAACTACCTGGGCATACCCCGGGGGCGCAACCCCCAGATAGCCCATTCGGGGGCGGTTTCCATCCCGGCAGTCCCCTACCCCGCAGTGAACGAAACCGTGCCTGATTTTACCGGGATCTCAAAGCGGCAGCTTCTCCCCCTCCTCTTGAGGGACGACCTCACCTTCCAGATCTCAGGCGACGGCTGGGTAGCCAGGCAAAGCCCCGCACCCGGAACGCCCCTCGCGGCGGACACAGTGATTGTATTGGAGTTTGAGTGAATTGCCGGGAAGCCTTAATACTTCCCCACCCTCTTGACCGCTTCCACAATCTGCCTGTAATTATCCAGCGACACCGCATTGGGAATGGAATGATCCGATGAGAAAATATAGCCGCCGTTCTCTTTGACTATGGGAACCATCTCGTCAATATAGGGGAGGATCTGATCCATCTTGTCCAACAGCAATGCGTTTGCCCCGCCGTGAAAGACCAGCTTCGAGCCGTAATCCCTTTTAAGCGCCTTAAGATCCATACCTGCTTTTATCTCGATGGGGTTAAGCGCGTCCAGGCCAATATCCACAAGCTGTGGCACACGGGTCATCACGTCGCCGCAGGAATGGAGGTGGGCCTTGATACCGTGGTTATGGGCCCAGTCAATTGCCTTTTTGTGCAGGGGCTGCAGCAAATCCGCGTACAGATCATTGGAGAAGAAGGTGCGGTTTTTGTACCCCATATCGTCATACCAGAAGATGCTGTCAAAATGATACCCCTCATCCCAGACCATGTCGTAAAGCGCAATAGTGTTATCAAGAAAAGTGCCAACCATGTCAGTAAACCACTCAGGTTCCTCGAGCATGGCGATAAGGACAGTCTCGGTTCCAACCATCCAGGAATGGAGCACATCGAAACCGAACCAGAAAAGCCCCTCGATCCACCGGCCCTCGGATTTCCATACAGGGTAATTCTTTTTGAGGAAATCCCAATCAATACGATCCCGTGAAACAGTCATCCTTGCCTTGGCTTCGGCCCATCTTTCCGGGGTATTAACCTTGTATTCGAGGAACTCCGGAGTAGAATCGGGCACTTTGAAATTCTTAAGGGTGATGCCGTATTCGGTAGTGGAAATAACATAATCGGCGGTTTCTTCAATCACCTTCTTTTCGTAACGGGGGCTTACATCCACACCGATGGTTTCGATTTTATCCACATCAAAGTAATCCCGCCAGTCTGCATCCGCAGGCATGCCCTCTTTCTTCCAACGGGCCAAAGTGCCCTGCCAGGGGCTGTCGGTGATGGGTACCCTGTCGGCATCCCTGTGCTCAAACATGCGCTTAATACGTTCATGTGATGTCATAATGTACTCCTTAAGCCTGATAATTTATCCCTTAACCGATCCTGCGGCAAGCCCCGAAACCACCTGTTTCTGCAGCAAGCTGTACACAATAATACTCGGCAATGATACTAACACTATTGCTGCGAACATGGCGCCATAGTCACTGGCAAAGGCGCTCTTGAAATAATAGAGGGCCACAGGCAGGGTACGGGCATCATGCCCTGTCGTCAAAGTTAACGCAAACTGGAATTCGTTCCAGCAGAGCAGGAACTGCATGATGCCCGCAGTGGCAAAGGCCGGACGCGCCAGGGGCAGGATAATGATTGCAAAGGTTTTAAGAAAGCCTGCCCCGTCTATATAGGCCGACTCCTCCATTTCCTTTGGGATAGTCAAAAAATAGCTGGACATGATAAAGACCGAAACCGGGATGCCGAAAGCGGTATAGACAACTATGAGACCCCAAACATTATTGTAAAGGCCCACAGCTTTGATCGAAGTGTAAAGAGGCAGCAACAGCGCCGCGCCGGGGATAAGCAGCCCCATGGCGAAAAACGCGCGGATAAAATTCCTTAAACGGAAGCTGAAACGGGACAGCACATAGGCTGCCATGCTCATAACGGTGAGGTTGAGCAGCACCCCCATGATGGTTATAAATACGCTGTTCTGGAAGTAGCGCACAATGGGGGCGATCTTGAAAGCGTTGACATAATTCTGCCAATGGACCCCGTTGGTAAACCGGAAACTAAAGGTGAGGATCTCACGGTTAGTTTTAACCGACGACAAGAGGACCCAGAGGAAGGGGCCTATGGAGATGAGGATTATCAGTACCAGGAAAATTCCCGCCGGTATGAGCAGCAGGGAGGCCGGGCTTTTCTTTGTTTTCATGCTTCCCCCTTATACCGTTTCGTTCATCCGGTAGATTTTGTTGATGATGCCGATGGAAGCAAGCCCGATAAGTATCAGGATTACCCCGCATGCGTTGGCAAGGCCGAAATTATTATCCTGCATGGCGGTAAGGTATATAAGCAGGGGGAGGTTCATGGTCTGGTTCCCCGGACCGCCGTTGCTGGTCATGATAAGTATATCCATTTTCTGGAGCATGGAAGTGGCGGCCAGGATGGTCCCGGTGCCGATGGCGTTTTTCAGCAGCGGGAGCTTGATCCGCCAGTTAATCTGAAACTCGCTGGCGCCGTCTATAACAGCGGCCTCAAAAATATCATCGGAAATTGCTGCCAGTTCCGCAGCTGCCAAAATGGCAATTATAGCGGCAAAGGGCAGCCAAGTCATGGTTACCGCAAAAAAGGCGGTATCCGCGTTGGCATACCAGTTCACATTGAAATTCTTGTTGCCAAAGAACTGGATTATTTTATTCACCGGGCCGTACATAGGGTTAAAAACATTATAGAAGAGCATCCCCAATGCGGCGCTGGAAAGTATATTGGGCAGCATAAAAACAGTTTTGCTGAATGTGGAATACCATTTTTTGCGGGATGTAATCAGGGCAAAAACAATGCCGATAGCGACATGGACTGTGGATTGGAGAATGATCCAGATAAGGCTGTTGCCCAGGGCCTTCTGGAATTTGTCGGAAACAAAAAGGGTAAAATAATTCCCGACGCCGTTAAAACTGATGGCCTGGGTTATCCTCCAGGTGGTGAAGGAAGTGCCGAAAACATTGACAATCGACGCAAGATAGACAAAGGAAAACAGCAGGATTCCGGGGAAAAGGAATATAACAATCCACCTCTTTTTTATCGTCATTCTTTTAGATCCTTAATCCATAAAAATACAGGATGCCCATAAAATGGGTATCCTGTTGATTGATTTGCCCTAAAGCGAGAAAACCTTAGTTTGCCGCCGCGGCAGCCTGGTCAAGCCGGACAGCCATAGCCGCAGGAGTCAGGGTTCCTGCCGCCAATTCGGGGTAATACCGCCCAAAGGCATCTACCACGCTGGCGTAGGACACTACGTCAAAGGTATCGCCATGGTATTTCATCTGGCTCACCGAATTGGCGTGTTCCACTACCAGGGGCATCGACTGCCTTACGTCTTCGGGTATCTCCAGGTCAACCGCTGTGGGAAGTCCTCCCTGAAGCCGAAGGGCATCCAGCTGGTATTCCCGTGAACATAGTTCCTTAAGGAGGATCCAGCCTGCTTCTACCCGATCCGGGGGGCTGCAGAGCACCTGGCCTTCGGGGTAGCTGGTAACGAGTCCGTCGCCGGGAAACATAGACCAGCCGACTCTTTTGTCAAATCCGGGAGCGGTCTTTTCCAGATTGGAAAAGTCCCCGATCATCCAGGGGCCATTGGCAATAATTGCCGCCTGTTCCATAAGGAAATTGTTGGCGGCGTTAGCGTACAGGGCGCCCAGCGCGTCGGGGGTGGTGTACTTTTGCAGACAGCGCTGTATGTCCCCCAGAGCGGCGATCACTTCCGGTGTCTGGTAGGTTTTCGGATATTTGGTGTTCATAAAGGCCTGGCCCGCACTGCCCCTGCTCGAAACCATGGCGGAGAGGATCAGATTGGTAGTCCAGGAATTTTCCCCGGTCATCAGGGCCAGGGGCGCAACTCCTGAAGCTTTAAGTTTGTCACAGTTGCTGAACCATTCATCCCAAGTTCGCGCAGGCTGTATGCCTGCCTTCTGGAACATTTCCTTGTTGTAATAATAGCCGATGATCTGGCTGCCGGAAACTACGGAGTAGATCTTGCCGTCCGGCTCGGTATTGGCGGCAAGAGCAGCAGGGCCTATGACCTTATCCCTGAAATCAGGATCCTGATCAAGGAAGGGCTTTAAATTCACTGCCTGTCCGTTCTGGATTGCCAGGGCTTTGAGACCGTTTTTCCCGTCCACAACATCGGGCAGTTCCTTGGAAGCTGCCAGAACCTTCATCTTGTCATTGTAGACCGTGTCGCTGGGGAGTTCTTCAATCTTGAGAGTGATTTTTCCGTTGTACTTTTCGGTAAACCGTTTGTAAAAAGCTTCAAATGTGGTCCTGCCCAGGTGGGTTCCCACAGCGTAATGGGGGTAGTTGAGTACTACGCTCCCGTCAGAAGCCTGTCCGACTTGTTTTTTACTGCAGCTTACAAAACCGGCAGCAACACCAAGGATAAGCAGTATGCTTACCATCACTAAAATGCGTTTCATTTTTTCCTCCAAAAAAGGTATAATTATTATCTTAAGGGCATTTCCCATATTTGTCAAATTAAAACCGCGTCCATTAAAACCGCTGCCCCAAACACACATGAGCCTGTTCCTGGTACCGGGTATTCATACTATTTGCATACCGTTATATTTACCAATGTGGCAGTTATGGAGTCCAGGGCTTTCTGGGAAAGCAATATCGCTATAATCCGCGAAAAATACCCCGGCCTTGCCGAAACCCTCGAAGCCGGCCCTGAGTCTGGTGAAACTCCGGCGGGGTTTCATATCGAAAACGCCAGTTCAGGCATACCGACCCTGGTTATCGGCTCTCTTCATGTCCATTCCCCCAGAGACCCTGTAAGGGAAGCCAGCCGGCTTGCTGAAGCGGCTTTGACAGAGGGAGTACGCGCTCCCGTCATCATCCTGGGTTTTGGATTGGGCTATGCTGCGGAGGCGGCAGCGCGAATCGCCCCAGGCAGGGCTCTCATTATTGTGGAAAAACACAAAGAGGTTTTGCGGGCTGCCCTTGAAACCCGCGATCTAGGAGAACTCCTCTCGCGTAACCAAATCATCTTTGTATTGGGGAAAGACGGCTATGGCGTAAGCGCAGCCCTCGCCCTGTTTGAAAAACCTGGTGAAAAAACAGCCCCGGACATTATTCGCAACCGCGCCCTCATGAACCTGGACGAAGACTGGTATACAGGGGTGGAGGCAAACATACGCACATGGCTTTCCAAGGACGACGTGAACAGGGCAACCCTCAAACGCTTTGGGAAGCGCTGGGTGAGGAACCTTTCGAGGAATCTTTCGGCCATACGGGATATACCGGGGATTTCCCATCTGGCGGGCATGCTGGGCGGAGGCGAAACCGGCGGCATGGACATCCCCGCGTTTCTCGCTGCCGCGGGCCCTACCCTGGACAAGACAGGCCCCTTCCTCAGTGAAATCGCCGAACGCTGCGTTGTGATTGCGGTGGATACCAGCCTGCGCTTCCTCCTCTCCCAGGGGGTTGAGCCGGATTTCGTAGTTTCTGTGGATCCCCAGTACTGGAATTTCCGCCACCTTGACCGGGTCCTCTCGCCCAACGCATACCTTGTGGCTGAGTCGGCAGTTTATCCACCCTGCCTGAGGCAAAACTTTAAGGGCGCCTTCCTCTGCGGCTCCCTCTTCCCCCTGGGGCGCTTTATCGAGGATCGCCTTGATCCCAAGGGCAGCCTCGGGGCGGGGGGCTCCGTTGCCACCACTGCCTGGGATTTTGCCCGGGTTCTGGGCGCCTCTTCTATCTGGATAGCCGGCCTGGATCTCTCCTTTCCGGAACTGAAAACCCACTTTAAAGGCGCCCTTTTCGAGACCAGGGCCCACGCCGAATCCACCCGCTTTGTCCCAGGCGAAACCTGGTCCGTGCGCGCCCTGCGGGACGGCCACCCCTTCAATGCCAAGAACAGCCTGGGCTTTCCAGTGCTTACAGACAAGCGCCTTTCCCTCTATGCAGCCTGGTTTGAAAACCGCTTCCGCCTATACCCCAAGCTCCGGAACCTGAGCCTCTCAGGGGAAGGCATAGCCATCAAAGGCCTGGAAATTTCCTCTGTCGAAGATTTGCTGGCTCTCCCACCCCGCAGGGAAGAGATAAAAAGACGGCTGGAGAGTGTGCTCGCAAACCTGAATAATGGCTTTTTTTCCTCTGAATCGGAAAAAGTCCGCTCTTCCCACTATGAAGGAGCCCTAAAAACCCTGATAGAAGGTCTAAACAGCATCAGTACCCTTGCCAAGGACGCCGCAAACACGGCCAAAACCGCATTCCACCGCTCCAGACAAGGCCGCCTCTTGCCCATAGATGAAGAAAGGGCCCTGAAAAAGCTTGACGATGCTAATAAATCCCTCTCCACAAGCAAAGTTAAAGAGGTGGCCGGCTTCCTTTTCCCCGAAATAGACGAATTGGAAGCCCAAAGAAGCCCTGCTGCCCTCACACCTATCCAAAACCACCTGGAATTCTCCTCCCGCTTCTACAACGCCCTGGCAGAGGCCGCAGGCTATAACCTGGCTATATTGAACAAATAATGCAATAGATTTCTAAAGTTCCGAAACCGCTGACCGATAATAAATTATACGGGAGGGAAACCCCCCTTAATACATAGGCGGTGCGCAATCGACGTCCAGGCGCATCGCCTTTTTTATGCCCTAGCCTTGTAATTTCCTACTTCTGCCGATAGGTTTCCAGAAATTTCCCCAGCCTCCTCATGGCGTCGGTCAAGGTTTCTTTGTCCGGCAGGAAGACGATGCGGAAATGATCCGGATCTTTCCAGTTAAAGCCCGTGCCATGGACCAAAAGCAGATGCTGATCCTGCAGAAGATCCATAACGAATTTCTCGTCATCGGTAATATTGAACCGCTTGATGTCCAGTTTGGGGAAACAGTAGAGGGCCCCGTGAGGCATGACCACCGAAAGGCCGGGGATATCATTGACCATATTAATCGCGGTATCCCGCTGTTCCTTAAGGCGGCCCCCGGGGAGCAGAAAATCGTTGATGCTCTGGTAGCCGCCCAGGGCTGTCTGTATGCCGAACTGGGAGGGCATGTTGGCGCAGAGCCTCATATTGGAAAGCATCTCAAGGCCGTCGTAATAATCGACAGCGGACTTCTTGTTCCCCGACAGAACCATCCAGGCAGCCCTGAAGCCGGCAGCACGCCAGGCTTTTGAAAGGCCGTCAAAGCTGATGGTGAGTATGTCCGGCGCAATGGTGGCCATGGGGATATGCTTTGCCCCGTCGTAGGTGATGCGGCTGTAGATTTCGTCGGCGTAGACAATGAGGCTGTTTTCCCGGGCGATTCCGGCTATGCCTTCGAGGATGGCCTTGTCATACACCGCCCCGGTGGGGTTATTGGGATTGATGATCACGACAGCCTTGGTTCGCGGGCTAAGCTTGGACTTGATGTCGTCAAGGTCGGGGTTCCAGCCCGCGGATTCGTCGCAGAGGTAGTGGACGGCCCTGCCCCCCGCAAGGGTGACGGCCGCAGTCCAGAGGGGATAATCGGGCATGGGGACAAGGACTTCGTCACCCGAATCCAAAAGACCCTGCATGGCGATCATGATAAGTTCGCTCACGCCGTTGCCGATGAAGATATCGTCCATTTCCACGTCCAGCACGCCCTTGGACTGGAAGTCCTGCATCACCGCCTTGCGGGCCGAAAAGAGGCCGTGGGAATCCCCGTAGCCCTGGGCATTCTGGAGGTTGGTGATAATATCGTGGAGTATCTCGTCAGGGGCGTTGAAGCCAAAAGCCGCCGGGTTGCCTATATTGAGCTTGATGACCCTGAAACCTTCGGATTCAAGGCGTTTGGCTTCTTTTAATACCGGCCCCCGTATATCATAACAAACATCGTTCAGTTTTGATGATTTAGGAAAATTTCTCATGTTATCCTCTATAATTACGCGCTATAAAGCCAAGCCCCGGCCTCATCCAAATATTTGGAAAGGGCAGCGGCGTGAATCTCGGTGCATATCCTGGTGGTATCCCTGGCCCAGTCCCGCAGCTGGGGCATGGTTTTGCGGACACGTTCTTTTCCTTCCCCTGCAGCGGCCTTAAGATCTTCCGCCTGATCCGGCAAAGCTTTGGCAAGGGTATCGTTAAGGAAAAAAGCTGCCAGGCCTGTGGTTACCCCGTCGCTGCCTGAGCGGGCCAGAAGGGAAAATTCTTCGGCTGATTTTTCATACTGCTTGTTGAGGAGCAGGGAAAAACCATAGTACCAGCGCACCCATTGCCGCTGGGCAGGCTTGGTGCTTGCGACCCTGGTTTCAAAAAAGCGGACTGCCCCGGGTATATCGCGGCCCAAAATACGGGCAGCCCCGAAGATAAGGGCGTTATTCTCCACCAGGGAGGGCCTGGCAATGGCGGCCTTGTTTTCAAGGCTCATCACCGAGGGGGAATCCGAAAGCACCAGGTAGGTATTTGCCAAAAGCCGCACCAGGTTGGGGCTGTACTTGCCCTGACGCACCACCCTGTCCTCAAGGTAATGGACCAGGGCGGGCCAGTCCTCTTTTTCGAGGAGGGCATAGAGCTGGCGGTTCAGGATGAAATAGCTGTCAAAACCCATAAGGATGGCGGCCAGAATCAGCACCAAAAACCAGTTGGATCGCCAAAAAGCCGAAGCAAAGGCAGTGCCAAGAAGAAAGGTCGGGGTCAGGCAGAGCACGGCCAGAAAAATGATCAAAACTACGTTGAACAGGATGAAGATGGATTTGAATTTCAAGCTATGGTTCTCCTTGCGGATATTCTCAAATTATGATAGCTTAACATGATAGTAAAGAAATCGGGAATTGGCAAGGCAATCATAGAGGAGAAGCAGCGTTTGAGCGATGAGAAGCAGGTGAAAGTCAAAAATTATCCTGTGGCGGAAATACCGGCAGGGAGTTTTTTCTCGGAAACCGCATACCTGGACAGCCAGTTTGTTTTGGCTGCCCCTGAAATGCCCTTCACCGAAAAACTCATCAAGGCCCTCCGGAATTGGGAATTCAAGGAGATATTCAGCGCCGGCGAACCCCTCGAGGATTATGCCGCCGACAAGGCCAAGGCCAGCGAGGAGACCGAACTTACCGAGGCTACCCTCCTCTCCGACAGCGACAAGATCATCAGGGCCGAGAATTTTTATTCAGCCTTCCAAAAATATGTGGAGAATCTCTTTACCCAGGTGGCCATCAGGAACGAGCTTACCTATAAGTCTGTGGCGGAAAAGATCATTGCTGCCTGCGACATAGTAAGGGAAGACAGGCGTTTCATTTTACGGGTGCAGAAAAACAATCCCCCAAACGACAATTATCTGGCTTCCCATGCGGTAAAATCGACTATCATTGCCATCATCATTGGGTCTTACCTCAAGCTTCCCAATCACAGGCTTATCGAATTGGGGGTAGCCGCATTGCTCCACGAAATCGGCATGATTAAGCTCCCCCCCCAGGTATATCTTTCCAAGCGGTCCCTCCAACCCCAGGAACGCAAGGCAATCCTGACCCATCCTGTTTTAGGCTATAACATCCTTAAGTCCTTTGACTTCCCCCTCACCGTGAACCTTGCCGCCCTTGAGCACCACGAAAGGGAAAACGGCGCGGGCTATCCGCAGAAACTTACGGGGGACAAGATCAGCCTCTACGCAAAAATTATCGCCGTTGCCTGCTCTTACGAAGCCCTTTCCACCCAGCGGCCCCACAAGGAAGCCAAGGACGGTTATACGGGCATGCTGGAACTCCTTAAAAACGAGGGGAAGCAATACGACGAGACCATAGTGCGGGCCCTGGTTTTCTCCCTTTCGATTTACCCCATAGGCCTTTATGTGCTGCTCTCCAGCGGAAGGAAAGGGCAGGTAGTGGATGTGAACCCCGAAAACCCCCGCTTCCCCATAGTGCAGATCTTTGGAGAGCTTAACCCTGACGGAAAAAACAAGATACTCGAAACTTCCCAGGACGGGGTTTCTATTGTGCGCCCCCTGGCCAGGGAAGAAATCGGATCAGCCTGAGCAAATGCCTATGGAGTATCCCCCGGATAGCGGTGTTTTGCCTTATATTTTTATTATACTCGCCGTCATATTTGCGGGCGGGTTCTTATCCCTCCTCAAGACAGCCCTCGCCTGCGCTCGCACTCCCCGGCTCCACTCCTTGGCAGAGGGAGGGAAAAAAAGCTATGCCGGGGTTTTGAAGCTCTCTGAAAAGTCAGGCCCTTATCAGGCTTCCCTGCGCATAGGCATCATCTTCCTCGAAATACTCTCAGGCATCATGGGGGGCATTTGGCTTTCAAAACCATTAACAGTATTACTATCAAACAACACTGTACCGCTAGCAGAATTACTGTCAGTGCTAGTAGTAACACTGTTAACGGTGACTGCCTTTTTCATACTGGGCGAAGTGATCCCCAGGCAGATTGCCATCGCGGCCCCGGAAGCCATAAGCGCCGCCTTTCTCCCTTTTATAAAAGTCATCTCCATCCCCGGCTTTCCCCTGCTTATGGCAAACTCGGGTATTTCCGGCCTCTTTCACAAGATGCTGTCTGCCCATGCTTCTTCCCACGGCATGACCGAAGACGAATTCCGCATAGCCCTTCTTGAAGGCGAGAAATCAGGCATTGTGGAGAGCGAAGAGCGCACCATGGTGGAGGGCGTCTTCTATTTGGGGGACAGGCCCGTGGGGACTTTTATGACCCACCGCTCGGAAGTGCAATGGCTCGACATTGATGCAGGCCCTGAAGAAGCTCGCAAGGCAGCCGAAAGCGGCGGAGATCAGCGGTACTTTCCTGTGGCCGACGGCGATTTGGACGAGGTCAGCGGAGCCGTATCGGTGCAGGATATATTGCAGGCCCTGCTCAACGGCCCATGGCCCGGATTAAAAGCATTGATGCGAACCCCCTATTTTGTCCCCGAAACCATGTCGGCCCTCAAAGCCTTTGAAGCATTCAAAAAAGCGGAAGCCAACTATCTTTTTGTAATGGACGAATACGGCGGCTTCGCCGGCATACTCACGGTGCGCAACCTTATCGAGGAAATCGTAGGCCAGCTCTCGGGCGCTGCCTCCGACGAGGAAGGAATTTTAAAACAGGAAGACGGCACCTGGCTTGCCGACGGTGCAGCCAACATCGACGATATGGCCCGCGCCCTCTCCCTCAGCACCCTGGCGGACGGCCATGCCGAATACCATACCCTGGCAGGTTTCATACTCGATCTTGCAGGCGAGATACCCCGCACGGGCGCGTTCTTTGACTACAACGGCTACCGCTTCAAGATTGTGGATATGGATGGGAACAGGATCGACAAGGTGATGATTGCAAAACTTGAGAGCGATGATGGAAAAGAGCGTCATAATTAATCAGGTACAAGCGGTTTGGTGCAGGGGAGAAGCTACTCTTCTCCCTCTTCCATAGGCAGGGGCGCTTCTATCTTCCCCATGTAAAGCTCTTTGGGGTACACCGTGATGCCCAATTTTTTTTCCAGCTTGGCAAGGCGGTGCATTTCTTCTTCATCGCCAATGGTAACCATAATGCCCTTTTTTCCTGCCCTGGCAGTGCGGCCCGCGCGGTGTATGTAGGAATCCTTGTCCTCGCTGATATCCAGGGCAATCACATGGCTTATGCCGCTTATGTCGAGGCCCCGGGCAGCGAGGTCGCTGGTAACAAGCAGGCGGACACTGCCGGAGCGGAAATCGTCCAGTGCCTGCTTGCGGTCTTTTTTGTCCATGTCCCCCCAAAGGCCCAGGGCTGCAAGCTTGTGGTGCTGGAGTTGGGCGACTATGGTTCCCACATCCCTCCCCCTGCCCGTGAAGATCAGGGCTTTGAAAGTTTTCTTTTTGCCCCCAGGATCGGCTGCTGCTATAAATGAACGGAGGGCATTAACTTTGCGGCGGGATTCGCTATAGATAGCCCAGTGTTCCACTTTTTCTTTGAGCACGTCTTCGTTATTGGCTTCTTCAGACTGGGCTTCGCCCATGAGGGAGAGAAGACGTTCGCGGCTTTTGGCGGAAAAAGTAGCGGAACAGACAATGGTTTGGAGCTTGGTTTCGCGGTTCAATTCTTCATGAACGAGAGCCACAAAGGTTTTTGTTTCTTCAAATAGTTCGTCAGCTACCAGGCGATCGCCCTCGTCAAGAACAAGGAATTCCAGATCCCTGAATTTCAATTTTCCCATTTGGGCAAGGATGAGCAGCCTCCCGGGGTTCCCCACTATTACCTGGGGCCGGTCTTTCTTAAGGCCGTCTATCTGGCGGCCCATGGCTGCGGAACCTATGACAAGGTTGGTTTTAATCCCTGTATTGAGAAGCAGAAAATCCGCCTCCTGCTTGATCTGGGAACAGAGCTCGTAAGTCGGGGCGCAGACAAGGAGAGCAGGCCCCACAGCGTTTCTTCCCAGGGTGGAACCTGGGGTTCCATCCCACCTTCCCAGAAGTTTTTCCAAAAGGGGAAGAAGATAGGCGAAGGTTTTGCCTGTGCCCGTAGCCGAACGGAAAATGAGGCTCCCGCCTGATGCCAGGCGGGGTATAACCTTTGACTGAATTTCCATGGGGGCGTTAATTCCTCGTTCCCCAAGGCGTTCGATAAAAAGAGGGGAAACCCCCAAATCAGTAAAAGTGTTAGTCTGCAAAAGGCCCTCTGTTTGCCAAATTCATAAAAAATTCACGCCATTTCCGGTTGGTCTTTTTCCGGAATATCTTGTTGTTCACTTTCCACCAGCGTTTGTCCATGAGCATTTCCCACATGGGTGTACGGGATTCTCCGTATTCGGCCTTGTACGTATCTATAACAGTTTGATAAATACCCACAAGCTTTTTGGCAATTTCATTAATCGACCAGGACTTGGCATGGGCTTTGGCTTCGACGGCTTTTCTCTTATAAAGCTCAGGATCGCCCAACAGATCCAAAACCCTGGCGGTAAATTCTGCCGGGTCGTTCTTCACCATGAAGCCGCCGTTATCCCCCCCCATGACCATAAGGGTACCCAGTGCGCCAATGGCAACCACAGGCTTATCCGAAAGCATAGCCTCCAGGGTAACAAGGCCCTGGGTGTCGGTAAGGGACGGGAATACAAAAATTTCAGACACCGCGTAAACCAGGGCAAGATCCTGCCTTTCCATATAATCCGTAAAAACGCAAAGTTTTTCCACCCCGGTACTCACCGCTTCTTCCCTGAAGTAATCAAGGTCCGGCCCGTTGCCTACTATGAGGAGTATCACATCGGGAAATTTCGCAGCTATGTCAGGAATTATTTTAAGAAGGAAACTGATATTCTTTTCCCGCACCACCCTGCCGGCAAAGAGAAGTATACGCTTCCCTTTTAAGGCAGGGTAACGGTCTTCAAGCTTTTCCCTGAACACCTCAATTTCGGCCTTTTCATGGTGAAAGAGTTCGGGCTCTATCCCGGTAGGGAGGAGGAAGGTTTCGGTTTTCGGCTTGTATTTATGCACCACTTCTTCAATCTGGGGGGTGGGGACTATCACCTTGTATGAACGGGTCAGGATGTTTTTGAGTATCCCCCGGGTTACGAACCTGACCAGGAAAGGCGGGAACATGGGAAAGTAATTGGGGCTGTAATCTTCCCACATGGTATGGAAGGTATAGATAGCAGGCACGTTATGCGCCCTGGCATACTGGAAGCCAAACTCGGCAATCATGAATTCAGTGTTGATATGAATGATTTGGGGGTTAAAAAGCTCCACCTGCTTAAAGACCCAGTACCATTTGTGGAATTTCGCTATCCTATCTTCCTTGGTAATCAAGGCAGGCATGGAGGGGACCCTGACTATCTTGGGATCATCCTCCCTGGCCTCGCCCTGCACCAGGGATACCGGGGCATCATAGGACTCGGGGTAGGAGGAGCAGATAATCAGTACCTGGTGGCCTTCCTTGATGAGGGCTCTGGAGAAGGAGTCCACCGACACGGTAACGCCGTTAACCCTTGGCCAATAGGCATCGGTAAACATGACAATTTTCATATAATTCTCTAACCCTATACTATCATAGAAACAAGTTTTATGATACTTATATACAATACTTATATATAAAAGGATGGAATCAATGAGTATCGGCATTGTCTTTCTGGTATTGTTCCTGGCCCTCATGACGGGCATAGGCATCTGGGGCATGAAGAAAACCAAAACCCTGGGGGACTTTTTCCTGGGTGGCAGAACCCTGGGGCCCTGGGTCTCGGCGGTGGCTTACGGTACTTCATATTTTTCTGCGGTGATTTTCATCGGCTTTGCAGGCACCCAGGGCTGGCAATTCGGCCTTAACGCCCTGTGGATAGCCATAGGCAACGCGGTCATAGGTGCGGGAGCGGCATGGCTTGTTTTGGCCCGGCGCACAAGGCGCATGACCCAGAACCTGGACACCATGACCATGCCGGCATTCCTCCAGGAACGCTACGGCGCAAAACACCTCAAGCCCCTGGCGGCCAGCATTATCTTCTTCTTCCTTCTCCCCTATTCAGCTTCGGTCTTTAAGGGCCTGGGCCACCTCTTCGAAAAAGTATTCGGTATACCTTACGATGTTGCCCTCTTGGTCATGATAGCCTTTACCGGGATCTACCTTATACTCGGCGGTTACTTTGCTATTGCCATAACCGACTTTATCCAGGGCATCATCATGTTCGTCGGAGCGGCGGTCATGGTGCTGGTACTCTCGGGCAAGGGCGGCGGTTACTTTGAGATGATCGGGAAGGTCGCGGAAAATTACAATGCCCACATACCCCCCGCAAGTCAGCCGTCTGCGCTGACGGTCATATCCCTGGTGTTTATGACAAGCTTTGGTACCTGGGGCCTTCCCCAGATGACCCAAAAGTTTTACGCCATTAAAAACGAAAAGGTCATTTCCAAGGCTGCCATAGTCACCACGGTCTTTGCATTGATGATAGGTTTTTCAGCCTATTCAACAGGGGCTTTTTCCCATTTCTTCTTTGATCTTTCAACCCTGCCCAGAAGTGAAAGCGGCGCAATCCTTTACGATCTCATTGTGCCGACCCTGCTTACCGAACACCTGCCCGAGACCCTGATGGCCCTGATTATGCTTCTGGTGCTGTCGGCCTCCATGTCCACCCTCTCGTCATTGGTGCTGGTTTCGTCCTCGTCGATAGCCATAGACCTCTACCCCGCAAAGGTAGATGCAAAAACCGGCAAGGATCGTTCCGTGGCCATGATGCGTTTCCTTTCGGCCATTTTCATTGTGATTTCTTATTTTATTTCGCGCTTCCAGATCAGCATCATTGTATATCTCATGTCGCTGAGCTGGGGTGTAGTTTCAGGCGCCTTCGCCGCGCCGTATATTTTGGGCCTCTATTCCAAAAAGGTTACCAAAGCCGGGGCCTATGCGGGACTCCTCACAGGAACGGTGGTTATGGTAGCCCTCTTCTTTATTTTGGGATCAAGCAGATCGCCTTTGGCAGCTTCAATTTCCATTATTGTGCCATTTCTTGTGGTACCCGTAGTATCGATCTTTACCCAGCCCCCTGAAAAGGTGCTGCTGGACAAGGCATTCGAGGGAGTGTAAAGGAATTCAAGCATGAATTTGTATGACTTTACCGTAAACGATCGTGAAGAAAATCCGGTTTCTCTTGTCTGCTGCAAGGGTAAAGTAATTTTAATTGTGAACAGCGCTACACATTGCGGATTTACACCGCAATATGCAGGGCTGCAAAAATTGTACGAAGAATTTCATGATAAAGGTCTTGAAATTCTTGACTTCCCCTGTAATCAATTCGGGAAGCAAGCCCCGGGGACTGCGGCGGAAATATGCGAATTCCGCGTTTCTCATTATCACACGACTTTTCCGCAGTTCGCTAAAATAGAGGTAAACGGCGCCAACGCCTCGCCCCTGTATGTGTATTTAAAACAACAGCTTAAAGGCATTTGCGGCTCAAACATCAAATGGAATTTCACCAAATTTCTTATTGATAAAAACGGAAACGCCGTAAAACGCTACGGGCCGAATAAAACACCCCAGGCGATCGCCAAGGATGTGGAAGCATTTTTGAACCGGTAGCATAAATAGAGGGTATCAAGCGGAGTTTCTCCGGACATGGTTACGCTGCCGGTTATTTTAGTCTATGATCTCCATAGGCTTCCCGCAGCAGAGGGGAATGGGTTCGCCCTTTTTAAGCTCAATAGTTTTATTGCAGGTACTGCAATAAACGGTACAGTCCTCCTGGACAATCTCAGGTTCGTATTTGCCGGGCATGTTTTGCCTCCTATGCTTGCTTAATTCTAATCCGTAGATGGCTGGAGGTCAAGGATATTTAACTATGCCTTGTAAATTTATCCCCCGAAAATTAAAATACCCCCATGGAAACCAACCAGCCAACTTCCGTCCTCATCGAAAATCGTCAAATCCGCATATTTATCTCGTCAACATTCCGGGATATGATGGACGAGCGGGATTACCTCGTAACCAAGGTCTTCCCTTCCCTGCGCCGTTATTGTGAAGAGCGGGATGTCACTCTCTTTGAATTGGACCTCCGCTGGGGAATCAGCGAAGAAGAATCGAAGCAAGGCAAAGTCGTGGACATTTGTCTTAAAGAAATCCAGAATACTCGCCCCTTTTTCATTGGCCTTTTAGGGGAGCGCTATGGTTGGGTGCCTTCGGAAGATGAACAGAAAACTATAAGCCAAAACACCAACGTCCTTGAAGATTATCCCTGGGTACGGGCTGAATTAGAAATAGGTACAAGCATCACGGAGATTGAAATTCAGGAAGGGGTACTGAAGTCCGAAAAGAAAGTGAATGCCTATTTTTACCTCAGGTCTCCAGAAATGGAAGTTCCGGCTGAATTTAGAGAAAATGCCGGAAGCCCAGCTGCGCGAAAATTGCAAAATCTGAAAAACAGAATCAGGGGACAAAAAGAGTACTCGGTAAAAGACTATAATTCTATTGAAGAACTGGGACAATTTGTTGAGAAGGACTTTAAGGAACTAGTGGATTCCCTCTTTCCAGAAGGCGCTCTTTCGGAACTGGAAAAAGAACGGCTTGAACAGCAGAATTTTCTTAAAAGCAAAACCAGCGTATATATTCCAATCCCCGGTTACGAAAATAAACTTGATGATTTTATTAGAGGAAAAGAAAGAACTTTGGTTATCACCGCTCCAAGCGGCATAGGGAAAAGCGCATTTCTAGCGGACTGGATTGCAAAGCGGCAAAAAAATCCCATGGAAGGTGTAACCATTATATTTCATTTTATCGGTACTTCCCAGTCCGAAGGTGATCGTCATAAAATTATCCAAAGGCTAATTAACGAAGTTAGGGATATATATGGGATTAAAAATGAAGCTGATGAGGCAGATATACCTAGTGCTACAAATTCAGGTGAAAACAAAGTTGAAGATACACAGAAAAAAATATTGCGAAATCTTTTATTTGCGATTCCGCCAGAACAAAAACTAGTCGTTATTCTTGACGGTGCCGATAAATTGGATGGCGATAATGGACTTTTAAAAAATAATATCAACTTGTTAAGTTGTTTTGACACATATCCTGAAAACGTTAAATTAATTTTTTCAGCCTTAGAAACAGGCTCTGTTATGACCTTCTCTAAAAGAAGAGAATATCCCCTCATTGCTATTACATCCCTTGATATCGAATGCCGCAGACGCCTAATCGCGGATTATCTCTTGTCTTTTGGCAAAAAACTCAGTTCAGTCCAGGTTGAACGGATTGCCCAAGACAATGAAAGCGGAAATCCACTGGTCCTCCGCGCCCTGCTTGACGAAATCCGTCTTTTTGGCGTTTTTGAAAAGCTTGATGCAGAAATTGACCGTTATCTTGCAGCCCCTGACATACCCGCTTTTTTTACCCTGATACTCGGCAGGATGGAAAATGCTTTTAAGAGCAAAAAAAACATTGCCAAGGAAATTCTTTCTCTTATATGCGTTTCCCGCAACGGCCTTAGTGAACAGGAGATCCTAGATCTGAGCGGAGCAGCGCCCCTTTACTGGTCCCAGATGTATAATGCGCTGAGCGGCCATGTCTCAGTACAAAACGGTCTAGTAACTCTTACGCATCCTTTTATGCAGGATGCGATAAAACGTGAATGGCTTAAGACTAAAGAAGCCGAAGAATCATACCGTAAAAAAATCGCTGCATATATGAAAATGGAAGAAGTTCCGCCTGATCGGCGAAACCGGGAATACCCTTTTCAGCTCTATGAATTAAAAGACTGGGACAATCTGTATGCCTTCCTGCTTAATCTTGAAGTGTTTCAGTACCGGTATGAAATGGACAGACACGAACTGGAAAAGTATTGGCAATCCCTGAGGGGAG